>JBEGNZ010000001.1:0-289135 GCA_041182245.1 Pseudomonadota bacterium
GAGCCCTCTCCCTGTGGGAGAGGGTTGGGTGAGGGCCTTGTTTTCTTTTCCCACCCCAGACCCGTGTTCCCCGCGCAGGCGCGGACCCAGACCTTTTCACGCACCATGGCTGCGGCGCTCTGTAGCGTCATTGCGAGGCGCATCGCGCCGAAGCAACCCAGGGGATCATCAATTCAGGTTCGTGTCAGGCCCCTGGGTTGCTTCGCTACGCTCGCAATGGCGCGGGGATGGGGCACCCTATTTCCAGATCGGCTTGCCCGAGCCCGGCAGGCCCAGTCTGGACCATTTGGCGCTGACCTCATCGATGACCGACTGGTCCATGCGGATCTCCGTGCCCCATTCCCGCTTGGTTTCGGGTGGCCACTTATCGGTCGCATCCAGTCCGATCTTCGAGCCCAGACCCGACTCCGGTGAAGCAAAATCCAGATAGTCTATCGGGGTATTTTCCAGCACGGTAATGTCTCGCGCCGGGTCCATCTTGGTCGACATGGCCCACATGACGTCTTTCCAATCTCGGGCATTGATGTCGGCATCCACGACAATGACCCACTTGGTGTACATGAACTGGCGCAGGAACGACCAGACGCCCATCATCACGCGCTTGGCATGGCCCGGATAGGCCTTCTTCATCGAGACCACAGCAATGCGATAGCTGCAGCCCTCGGGTGGCAGCCAAAAATCGACGATCTCGGGGAACTGTTGGCACAGGAGCGGGATAAAGACCTCGTTCAGAGCCTCGCCCAGCACGCTCGGCTCGTCCGGTGGACGTCCGGTGAAGGTGGTCAGATAGATCGGCTTGCGCCGCATGGTGATGGCGCTGACCTGAAAGATCGGGAACGGCTCGACCGAATTATAATAGCCGGTGTGGTCGCCATAAGGGCCCTCATCGGCATAGTCATCGAGCAGCACATGGCCTTCGATGACGATCTCGGCTTCTGCCGGAACCATCAAGGGCACGGTCTTGGCGGCGACCAACTCGGCCTTGGCCCCGCGCAGCAGACCGGCAAACTGATATTCGGACAGGGTGTCGGGAACCGGCGTCACAGCCGCCAAGATGGTGCCCGGATCGGCCCCCAGAACGGCGCAGGCGGGCAGGGGCTCGCGCTTGCCGGACTCTTTCCAGCGGCGGTGGTGCTGCGCCCCACCCCTGTGGGCGAGCCAGCGCATGATGGCGCGGTCCTTGCCCAGAACCTGCATCCGATAGATGCCAAGATTGAAATCGTCCTCGCGGTCCTTGCCGGGGCCCTTGGTGACGATCAGCGGCCAGGTGATCAGCGGCGCGGGTTCGCCCGGCCAGCAGGTCTGGATCGGCAGCTTGGTCAGGTCGATCTGATCGCCCGTCCAGACAATCTCTTGAACCGGGGCGTTCTTGACCACCTTTGGCCTCATCGACATGACGGTCTTGACCAGAGGCAACATGTCTAGGGCATCGGCAAAGCCCTTGGGCGGCACAGGCTGGCGCAGGAAGGCCAAGATCTCGCCGACCTCGCGCAGTTCGCCTGCGGTGGTGCGGGCCTCACCGCCCAAGGTCACGCCCATGGCCACGCGCTTGACCGTGCCGAACAGGTTGACAAGGCAGGGCATGTCCGACGGCTCGCCATCGGCGCGAATGACGTTCTCGAACAGGACGGCTGGTCCACCCTCGGCCAAAAGCCGGGTCTGGATCTCGGTCATTTCCAAGACGGTGGAGACCGGCTCGGTCACGCGGACCAACTCGCCCGCCGCCTCTAGCTCGGCAATGAAATCCCTCAGACTGCGATAGGCCATGTGGCGCTCCGGTTACGAGGAGGGGAAACTAGGGCGATGATGGCGGAAAGTCACCCTTTGGCCTCACACCAATCCCCTAAAGCCGCTTGCCAGAGGCTAAGGGCACTGATGGCGGCGGTATCGGCACGCAGGATGCGGGGGCCAAGGGTGACCGGTACCACTGACTCTAGAGCGCGCAGGCGAGCCCGCTCTTCGGGGGCAAAGCCGCCTTCGGGGCCGATCAGCACGGCCCAGGGCCCGACAACCTGTCCCTCTAGGGCGCTGAGCACGGGTTTGGCGTCACCCGCCTCGTCGCAGAACATCAGGCGGCGTGCGTCCCATCCCGCCAGAAGGCCCTCCAGCGGCTGCGGCGCAATCACCTGGGGTACATCCAACCGTTCGCACTGTTCAGCCGCCTCGGTGGCGATGGCTTGCAGGCGCTCAAGATTGACATGTCCGGCATTGGTGCGCCGGGTGGTGATCAAGCGAATGCGACGACAGCCCAGCTCAACGGCCTTTTCGATGATGGTTTCCAAGGGACCGCGTTTGACCAAGGCTACGATCAGATCGAGGTCAGGGCCTTGGGTCTGGACCGCCAAGTGCCGCTCGACCGTCAACTGACACCCCTTCTTGGTGATCAGGGTCAATCTGGCCGACCATTCCCCATCGCGGCCATTGAACAGGGCCACCTCATCGCCAAGGCCAAGACGCATGACCGATGTGAGATAGCGCGCCTGCTCGGGCTTAAGCACCAGTGCGACGTCAAGAGACAGATCATCAGGAACAAAAAGGCGTATCATGATCTTGATTTTGCACCTTTGTGGGCGGCGCGGCTAGGCTGTGAAGATTACAAAGACGGTGCGGACTGTCCGAGAGGTTCCGACCATGCCCAAATCTGCCGAAAAGAAGGCTGCCGCCTTGGCCTATGACGCCGATCTGAGGGACCTTCAGATTCAGCTGGTCAATATGCAGGTCTGGGCCATGGCCAAAGGCCGCAAGATCGTCATCCTGTTCGAGGGGCGTGACGCGTCGGGCAAGGACGGCACGATCAAACGCATTATCGAACATCTGGCCGTGCGAAATACCCGCGTCATCGCTTTGCCCAAGCCGTCTGATCGTGATCGAAGCCTGTGGTGGTTCCAACGCTATGTCGAGCATCTGCCTGCCGCCGGTGAAATCGTGATCTTCAACCGCTCTTGGTACAATCGGGCTGGGGTCGAGCGGGTGATGGGCTTTTCGACGCCGCAGCAGCAGGCCGACTTCCTCAATGACGCTCCTAATTTCGAGAACATGCTGATTGAGGCCGACATTACGCTGATCAAGATTTGGTTGGATATTGGCCGCGACGAGCAGGTCCGCCGGTTGAAAAGCCGCCGCACCGACCCCTTAAAACGCCTCAAGGTCAGTGCCATGGACGATGTGGCCGAAGCCAAATGGTGCGACTATTCCGACGCACGCAATGAGATGCTGACCCGCACCAGCACCGCCGCTGCACCCTGGGTCTGTGTCCGGGCGGATGATAAGAAGGCCACCCGTCTCAATGTCATTCGTCACATTATGCATGTGATCAAGCCGCCGAAACTGGCCAAACATGTCGCCAAGCCGGACCCGGAGGTGCTCTTCACCTTCGCGCCCTCCGCCATTGGCGACGGACGGCTCGCGCCTTGATCGATCGCTAATAGGCCAGCGCCAAACCATCCTTGCGCATTTCAGAGGCCGCCGCATAGCGACCCTCGAACCGCTGGATGGCCTGATAGCCACCAAAGCCTCCGTCTGATGGGCCAAACTTCCAACCCAATGCGGCTAGGCCTTCACGGGTGGCTTTTGGAACACCTGATTCCAGCCTCAGGGTCCCGACCCCGTCCTGCGGCTCGCCCGTCGGTTCGCTTGAGCCTTCATGATGCCAACGCGGATTGTCCCCGGCGGCCTGCACATCCAGACCATGATCCGTCATATTGATAATGACCTGCGCCTGACCTTGCGGCTGCATGTCCCCACCCATGACCCCAAAGGCCAGAAGCGGCGCGCCATCCTTGCAGGCAAAGCCCGGAATGATGGTCTGGAACGGCCTCTTTCCCGGCGCATAGAGGTTCGGGTGGCCATCGTTCAGATTAAACAGCTCGCCCCGGTCTTGGAACATGAAGCCCATATTGTCCGGCACAAGCCCTGACCCCATCCCGCGATAGTTGGACTGGATCAGCGAGACCATCATGCCGTCGGAATCAGCGGTACAGAAATAGGTGGTGTCGCCATGGCTGGGCGCGTGGCCCGGATAGACGGGCGTCAAGATCCGGTCCGGACGGATCAGTTTGGCGCGCTGGGCGGCATAGTCCTTGGAATTGAGCCACTCCACTGGGATCTTGCCAAAATCCGGATCGGCAAAGAACTTGGCGCGGTCCTCAAAGGCCAGACGCTTGGCCTCGATCTGATGGTGCAGGCTGGCCGTGGTTTGGAAGCCCATGCCGGGTAGGTCGAAATTTTCGAGGATATTGAGCATCTGTAGCGTGCTCAGACCTTGGCTGTTGGGGGCCAAGCCATAGACATCGGTGCCGTGATAGTTGGTCACCAGAGGCTTGGTCCATTCTGCATGATGGCTGGCCAGATCCTGCTTGGTCATCCAACCGCCAATGCGCTTGAAATAGCGCTCGATGCCATCGGCGATCTCCCCCTCATAGAAGGCCGCACGTCCCCCTGCGGCGATCTTGCGGTAGGTGTTGGCGAGATCGGGATTGCGGAAAATCTCGCCCTCACGCGGTGGGGCTCCGGTCGCGGCATAGGTCCGCTTGAAGTTTTCGACCTCCTCTATGCCCTGATCAGGCATGGTGAAGCGCTTGTGGCTGGACTTAAGGTAATAGGCGATGGTCTGAGCCACCGGCTGGCCCTGCTCGGCTAGGGCAATGGCGGGCTCGAACAGATCGGCCCACGGCAGGCGGCCATAGCGCTGATGCAGCTCCCACCAGGCATCCACAGCACCCGGTACCGAGACGGAAACGGCACCGTAAGCATTGATGTGCCCATTGCGCGCCCGAGCCCGCTGGGTCTCCAAGGACAGGCCACGCGGGGAGCGACCCGACCCGTTCAGGCCAACCACCTGCTTGGTCTTGGGGTCCCACAGCATGGCAAAACAGTCGCCCCCTATGCCACAGGCCACAGGCTCCAAAAATCCGAGCGCCGCATTGGCAGCAATGGCAGCATCGACCGCTGAACCGCCCTTTCGCAAGATGTCGACGGCGATCAGGCTGGCATTGGGATGGGCGGTCGCGGCGGCTCCAGAACGTCCCCACACCGTAGAGCGGGAGGCATAGCTGGCCCCTGCGATACGGTCGCCGCCATGCATATCTGGGCGTTGCAGATTGTTAGGTGTCGGCGTACCTGCGCCTGGTGCCGCACGCGCGAGGCTCGGCACTGCCGCGATCAGGGGCAAAGAGGCCAGAAAGGTGCGGCGGCGCATGGGCAAATCCCTTATGTTGGTCATCTTCAGGGCCGGTATTCGGGCCCTTTCGCCAGCGAAGGTAACGCAAACCTTGGTGCGTTCCAGTCTAAACCTATCGGCCGGTCTCACGGCGCGTTCAGAGCCCCCGATCATGGTCTTGGGCGCCAGCAGTCTGGTTGGGCGCTATGTCCTGCCAGAGGCGTCGGATCGAGGCCTATCGGCATTGGGGCTCGGTCGAAAGACGCAGGCAGGGGCGTGGGTCACGGCCGATCTGGCATCACCCGATTTGGGAATGCAGTTACCGGACCTTTCGGTGGTCATCTGCGCAGCCTCCCTATGGGTCTTGCCTCAGGCCCTAGAGGCGCTGGCCGCGCGCGGCATGACCCGTTTGGTGGCCTTTTCATCGACCAGTCGCTTTACCAAGACGGCGTCCAACCATGCAGGCGAACGGGCCGTCGCCGAGCGACTGCGTCTGGCCGAAGAGGCTGTGATCGCCTTTTGCGAGGCACGCAATATTGGCTGGACCCTGCTTAGGCCCACCCTGATCTATGCGGAGGGTCAGGACCAAAATATCAGCCGTCTGGCGGGACTGATCCGCAAGATCGGGGTCTTGCCCATTGCCGGCCAAGGCCTTGGCCGTCGCCAGCCTGTTCACGGTCAGGATCTGGCTCGCGCAGCCCTCGATGCCGCCGCGAGCCCCGCCGCCATCAACCGGGCCTATGATCTGCCCGGCGGGGAGACCTTGACCTACCGCGTTATGGCCGAGCGGGTCTTTACCGGTCTAGGCCGCAAGCCCCTGATCCTGTCTGTGCCCCTACCGCTCTGGCGCCTCGGCCTAAGTCTCGCCTCCCCCCTCCTGCCCGGTGCCACGGCGGCCATGGGTGAGCGGATGGCAGAGGATCTGGTGTTTGATGGAACCTCAGCCGTTCGAGATTTCGGCTGGTCCCCGAGAGTTTTTCATCCGCAGTTTTGAGAGAGCCGTGGATGACACCCTCACCCAGCCCTCTCCCCCAAGGGGGCGAGGGCTTAATCGTTCTTCTTAGCCCTCTCCCTGTGGGAGAGGGTTGGGTGAGGGCCTTGTTTTCTTGCCAACCCTCTCCCCCTCAAGGGGAAAAGGGCTAAGAGCGGATAGGCCCCCTACCGCGCTGCGAAGATGGCGCGGCGGAGTTTGGCCATGCCGCCGATCCAGCGGTCATAGTCGTTGGTCTTGTTGCGCATATAGTTCAGGACCACAGGGTGGGGCAGGACAAGGAACTTTTCTTCGTCCAAGGTTTGGACCACGCTTTCCGCGACCTCTTGCGGGGTCAGGACGCCGTCGAGATTCTGCGGGCCTTCAGGGCCGGCGCGCAAGAGGTTGGTGTCGACGCCTTGTGGACAGAGGACCGAGACCTTGATGCCATGGTCCTTGTGATTGAGCGCCAAATTTTCAGCCCAGCCGATGGCCGCATGTTTGGTCACCGAATAGGGGGCGCTGCCGATCTGGGACAGCAGGCCTGCTGCCGAGACCGTATTGAGGAAATAGCCTTCGCCGCGCGCGATCCATTCGGGCAGGACGGCACGGGCCGCATAGATATGGGCCATGACATTGACGCCCCAGCTGCGTTCCCAGGCCGCATTGCTGGCAGAGGCGGCGTTGTTCTTATCGGGGTCGCCATCGGCAATGCCGGCATTGGAGCAGAACAGATCGATCTCGCCGTAAGCGTCGCGGGTCTGCTTCACCAGATTTTGGATGTCTGCCTCGACCGAGACGTCACAGGCCACGGCAAGGCCACCGATCTCTGAGGCCACCATCTGAGCTCTAGCAAAGTCGCGGTCGGCGACGACGACGGCCTTGGCCCCCTCGGCATGAAAGCGGCGGGCCATGGCCTCACCAATACCGTTTGCACCGCCCGTAACAACGATGACCTTATCTTTAATCTTCATAGTCGGTTCCTCACCCTGATCTTGCCGCTACGTCATGGCCAATTGTTATCATCACCCCTGCGTGAGCCGTATGGCCTTGACGATTGGGCGCTGTTATCACTCTTCCCAACAACTGTTCGAAACTGCAATCACGAACGCAGAAAACTGGGAAACGCTATGTCCGCAGATGCCAAGATCTTGAACGCCGTCACCACCCTTGCCGTCGAGGGCGATGTCGCCATCGTCACCTTGAACTCGCCGCCCGTGAATGCCCTGTCCGCCCCCGTGCGCGAAGGCCTGTCGCTGGGCATCAATGCCGCCATGGCCGATAGTGCCGTCAAGTCGGTGGTCCTGATCTGCGACGGTCGCACCTTCATCGCCGGTGCGGACATTACCGAATTCGGCAAGGCCCCGGTCGGCCCCAGCCTGCAGGACGTTCAGAACACCATTGAAAACGCTTCTAAGCCTGTCGTTGCGGCCATTCACGGCACGGCGCTGGGCGGTGGCCTCGAAGTGGCCCTGACCTGCCACTACCGCGTCGCAGTCCCCTCGGCCAAGTGCGGCCTGCCTGAAGTCAATCTCGGCCTCTTGCCCGGTGCTGGCGGCACCCAGCGTCTGCCGCGCATCGTCGGTGCGGCCAAGGCCTTGGAAATGATGACCACGGGCCAGCATGTTGGTGCCAAGGCTTGCTTGGCCATGGGTCTGGTCGATGAACTGGCCGAAGAGGGCAAGCTGCGCGAAACCGCTGTCGCCTTTGCCAAGAAGATCGTTGCCGAGGGCCGTCCGCTCAAGCGCGTTCGCGATCTGGAAGACAAGGTTCTGGCCGACCGCGCCAATCCGGGCCTGTTTGCCGAGTTCCGTAAGGCCAATGCCCGCAAGTTCCGCGGCTTTATGGCACCCGAAAGCAACATCAAGTGCATCGAAGCCGCCGTGAACCTGCCCTTCGACGAAGGCATGGCCGTTGAACGCAAGCTGTTCATGGAACTGATGACCGGCAGCCAATCGGCCGCTCAGCGCTATGTGTTCTTTGCCGAACGCCAAGCGGCCAAGATCCCAGACATTGGTGACGACGTGGCCATCTTGCCCGTCAAGAAGGTTGGCGTCATCGGCGCTGGCACCATGGGCGGCGGCATTTCGATGAACTTCCTCAATGCCGGTTACCCCGTGACCATCGTTGAGACCCAGCAGGCCGCTCTGGATCGGGGCATCGCCACCATCCGCAAGAATTATGAAAACACCGCCAAGAAGGGTCGCTTGACCCAGGCCGATGTCGAGACCCGCATGGGCCTGCTGACCGGCACCTTGGCTCTGGAAGATCTGGCCGATTGCGACCTGATCATCGAGGCCGTGTTCGAAAATATGGACATCAAGAAGGACGTCTTTGGCCGTCTGGACAAGATCGCCAAGGCCGGAGCCATTCTGGCCTCCAACACCTCCTATCTGGACGTCAACGAAATCGCTTCGGCGACGACCCGCCCAGAGTCGGTGATTGGCCTGCACTTCTTCTCGCCCGCCAACGTCATGCGCCTTTTGGAAATTGTCCGGGGCGCGGCCACTTCCAAGGAGGTGATCGCCACCTCCATGCAGATCGGCAAGAAGATCGGCAAGGTCGCGGTTCTGGTTGGGGTCTGCCCTGGCTTTGTCGGTAACCGCATCCTGTCTCAGCGCCAGCGCGAAGCCCAAAAGCTGGTCATGGAAGGGGCCATGCCTTGGGATATTGACCGCGTGCTCTATGATTTCGGCTTCCCCATGGGGCCGTTCGCCATGAGCGATCTGGCCGGCCTGGACATCGGATGGTCCAAGGAGAACAGCAAGAGCTCGACCATTCGCGAAGTGCTCTGCGAAATGGATCGTCGCGGTCAGAAGTCGGGCTCCGGCTATTATGACTATGATGAAAACCGCAACGCCATCCCCTCGCCTGTGGTTGAGAAGATCATTCTCGACTTTGCTGCCAAGCAGGGCATCAACCGCCGCGACATTAGCGACGAAGAGATCCTAGAGCGCTGCGTCTATCCGATGATCAATGAGGGGGCCAAGATCCTCGAAGAGGGCATGGCCATCCGCGCTTCGGACATCGATATTGTCTGGCTCAATGGCTATGGCTGGCCGCTCTATCGCGGTGGTCCCATGTTCTATGGCGACCTGATCGGCCTGCCCAAGGTTCTGGAAAAGATGAAGGCCTTCCAAGCCCAGATGGGTGACGAGTTCAAACCCTCAGCCCTGCTCGAAAAGCTGGTCGCTGAAGGTAAGGGCTTCAAAGACCTCTAGAAGACAAAAAGGGCGTCCTTGGATTCCAAGGACGCCCGAATTCTATCTGCCTCAATGAAGGGCGGCTGAGCCTATTCGGCCCGACGATTACGCTTGGCCAGAACCCGCAGGCGCAGGGCATTGAGCTTGATAAAGCCGCCCGCGTCGCGGTGGTCATAGGCGACCTTACCCTCTTCGAAAGTGACGAGGTCTTGGTCATAGAGGCTGTTGGGGCTGGTCCGGCCGATGATCGAGACATTGCCCTTATAGAGTTTGACCCGAACCTGACCGCTAACTTCCTTTTGCGAATAGTCGATGGCGGCCTGCAGCATCTCGCGCTCTGGAGCGAACCAGAAGCCATTATAGACCAGCGACGCATATTTCGGCATCAGCTCGTCTTTCAGATGCATCGAGCCGCGATCCAGCGTGATGCTCTCAATGCCTCGGTGTGCGGCCAAGAGGATCGTCCCGCCGGGGGTCTCATAGACGCCGCGCGACTTCATGCCGACAAAGCGGTTCTCGACCAGATCAAGCCGCCCGACGCCATTGTCATGGCCAAGCTGGTTCAGTTTGGTCAGCAAGGTCGCAGGCGACATGGCCACGCCGTCAATGGCGACCGGATCACCCTTTTGAAAGTCGATGGTGAAGATGTGCGGCTGATCGGGTGCATCTTCGGGCGCAATGGTGCGCATATGGACAAATTCCGGGGCCTCGACCGCAGGATCTTCCAGCACCTTACCCTCGGATGAGGAATGGAGCAGGTTGGCGTCGACGCTGAAGGGAGCCTCGCCGCGCTTGTCCTTGGCGATCTGGATCTGGTGGGCCTCGGCAAAGGCCAGCAGGGCCTCGCGGGACTTGAAGTCCCATTCGCGCCAAGGGGCGACCACATGGATGTCGGGCTCTAGAGCATAGTAGCCGAGCTCGAAACGGACCTGGTCATTGCCCTTGCCGGTCGCGCCGTGGCTGACCGCATCGGCCCCAACCTTGCGGGCGATCTCGATCTGCTTCTTAGCGATCAAGGGACGGGCGATCGAGGTGCCGAGCAGATATTGGCCCTCATAGACCGTATTGGCGCGGAACATGGGGAAGACATAGTCGCGGACAAACTCTTCGCGCACATCCTCGATGAAGATGTTTTCCGGCTTCACGCCAGCGGCCAGAGCCTTGGCCCGTGCCGGTTCAATCTCTTCGCCTTGACCCAGGTCCGCAGTGAAGGTCACGACCTCCGCGCCATATTCGGTCTGAAGCCATTTCAGAATGATCGAGGTGTCCAGACCGCCACTATAGGCGAGCACGACTTTTTTCACGGCAGGTTTGGCGGCGGACATGGTGGGCGATCCTAACAGATGGAATTTGAAGCGCGCTGGGGTTCAAAGGCACCTTGGCGCGAAGGTCAAGACCTAAGCTGGCCTTCTGCGGCCAGGATCTTCAAGGCCTGACGCATATGCCGAAGGTGTGTGAGGCACAGGAGAGGCGCGATGAACAGACGCGTGCCGAGCATGATGATCCGGGTGGAAGAGCCTTCAGGCGCGGTTTGTCCGAAGGTTAGCAGGAGTAGCCACAGACTGCAGGCGATGATCGGCATCAAGGTCACGGCCATCAGAGGCGAGGCCCGCCAGGTGGGGATCCCTTTAAGTCCAAACTGCATCGGCACCTTCGCCGTTGGCAGGATGCGGCCAAAGGTCTGGCGCGAGATGCTGCTCATGATCGCCAAAGAGGCGATCCACAGGCCGTCGACGATGAGGGTCAGCCAATCCATCAGCCTTGCTCCATCAGACGGTCACCTGAGCGCCCATCTCGACCACGCGGCCTGGCGGGATCTTGAAGAAGTCCGTGGGGTTGGCGGCATTGCGCATCAGGAAGATGAAGATCTTATCTTGCCATAGGGGCATGCCCGACTGGGCCGAGGGCACGACCGAGCGACGGCCGAGGAAGAAGCTGGTGGCCATAATGTCGAACTTCAGACCAAGCTTGCGGCAGAGGGCCAAGGCCTTGGGCACGTTCGGGCTTTCCATGAAGCCATAGTTGATGAAGACCTTCTTAAAGTCATCATTGACCTTCTCGATGGTGACCCGGTCCTCTTCGCGCACACGCGGCGTCTCGGTGGTGCGCACGGTCAAAATCACGTTCTTTTCATGCAGGACCTTATTGTGCTTGATGTTGTGCATCAGGGCCACGGGGGCCACGTCAGGATCGGAGGTCAAGAATATCGCTGTGCCCGGCGCACGATGCGGGGCACGAGCGGTTAAGATATCGATCAGCTCGTTCAAGGGCACACTGTCGCGACGCGTCTTGTCGGTGAGGATCTGAGATCCGCGCGTCCAAGTCCACATGACTGTTACAAGACCCGCACCCAAGACCAACGGCAGCCAAGCACCATCGGGGATCTTCAACAGGTTCGAGGAGATGAACACCAGATCCAAGATGCCGAGCGGCACGAGCAGGATCAGACACTGGGTCCGCGACCACTTCCACATCCGACGCATAATCACATAGGCCAAAAGGGTGTCGACAAACATCGAGCCTGTGACTGCAATGCCATAGGCTGAGGCCAGAGCGCTGGAGGTCTGGAATACAAACAGCAGCAGCAAGACGCCAATCAACAATAGGCTATTGACGGCAGGCACATAGATTTGGCCCGACTGGGTCTCTGACGTGCGCTTGATATCGATGCGAGGGAGCAGGCCCAGCTGAACGGCCTGCTGGGTCATAGAAAAGGCACCGGTAATGACCGCTTGGCTGGCAATGACAGCCGCCGCTGTCGCCAGAGCTAGGACCGGCCAATAGGCAAAATCAGGCACCATTTCCCAGAAGGGATTGGCGCGGGCTGATGGGTCGGACAGGACCAAGGCCCCTTGACCCAGATAGTTTAACGCCAAGCATGGCAGGACAAGGATCAGCCAAGCCGTGCGGATCGGCTTTTTCCCGAAATGGCCCATATCAGCATAGAGGGCTTCGGCCCCCGTAACGGCCAAAAACACGCTGCCCAGAATCACGAAGCCCACGAACCCGTTTTCAAGCAGGAACCGGATACCGTAATAGGGACTAAAGGCGCGCAGGATCGACCAGTTATCGGCAATGTGCAGCATGCCCAAGGCGGCCAGCACAATGAACCAGGTCAGGGTGATCGGGCCAAAAAGATTGGCCATACTCTGGGTGCCCTTGGCCTGAACCAAAAAGAGCGCCACCAAAATACCGGCAGACGCGGGTAGCACATAGGGTGCGAGGGTGGCCCCAAGGTTTGGCACATCCTTCAAGCCTTCCATGGCACCCAAGACCGAAATGGCGGGGGTGATGATCCCGTCGCCATAGAATAGAGCCGCGCCGATCACACCGAGGAGAAATACGGCGGTTGATCTTTGGCCAAGGGATCTTTGGGCGAGAGCCATCAAGGCCAAGGTGCCACCTTCGCCCTTATTGTCGGCCCGCATCAAGAAGATGACATATTTAACCGTCACCACGAGGAACAGGGCCCACAGCATCAAGGACACAACACCGATCACGGCATGGTCCAGTTGGGTGTTGCTGCGCGCATGGTGAAGGGCTTCGCGCATGGCATAGAGCGGGCTGGTGCCGATATCGCCGAACACCACACCGATGGAGCCCAGAACCATCGGCCAGAAGCGCTGGGCCTCTCCGTGGTGTCCGTGACCATTTCCACTGCCCCCCGGCGGCGTGGCCGCTGCGGGGTCTTGAGAATTGGTTGTGTCACCTAAGGCTTCAGAAGCCATTGAACCCCCTCGGAAGACCCCTGTTCTCGTGGGTCCCGCCGGAAATCAAACATTGGGATCGGGCGATAGACCCTTTCTTGGCAAGGTTCAATCGACCTGACGCTTGATTCGCATCCAGCCGCGGTTAGATTCGTCGCTATTGTGTCCCGGACAACGCGCCTATGTTGCGCCGTCAGGAAAATTCCACCATGTCCGATAGTCAAAAATTTCCCGTCGCCGCCCACGCTCTGGCCTATCTCGCGCACAAGGAAGCCTTCAGCGCAGGCGCGGCGGTGTCGAGTGCCGCGCTGGCCGCCTCCATGCCGACCAATCCGGTGGTGGTGCGCCGGGTCACCTCCATGCTGGCCAAGGCCGGGCTGATTGCGACACGGGCGGGCGCGAGCGGCGGGGCTTGGTTGCTGAAACCAGCGGACAGGATCAGCCTTGATCAGGTCCTTCGTGCAGTGAATGGCAGCGCCCACCTTGGCATGCCGCCGCCCGGGGCTAAGGGCTGTCCCATTGGCCAGAAGATTCCAAAAGCAGTGAGCGCTGCGATTGCGGCGGCGGACGAGGCGGCGGCTGAACGCCTGTCCCACATCATGATCTCTGACCTGATCAAAGATTAGAGCCAGACCGCCACTCTATTGAGCGGCTTGATCATCCGGGGCGCTGACGTCACTGTGCAGACCTGTTTCATGGTGCTGAAGAGGACCCGTCCATGTCCCGTCGTCTCTGTCTGGTTACCGGTGCCTCTGCGGGAATCGGGGCGGCCATAGCCCGCACCTTTGCCAAGGCCGGGTACGATGTCGCCCTCACGGCCCGTCGCACGGACCGCCTCGAAGCGCTCGCCGATGAGATCCGCTTGCGGTTTGGGGTAGAAACCTTTGTCATTGCCGCTGATCTGGCTCAGCCCGAAGCAGCGGATCAGATCTTGGCCGAATTGGAGTCCCATGGGCGGGTTGTCGATGCGCTGGTCAATAATGCGGGCTACGGCTTGCCCGGCACCTATTCATCGACAGCTTGGCAAGATCAGCGCGATTTCTTGCAGGTGCTGTTGGTCGCGGTCTGCGACATGACGCACAAGGTCTTACCCGGCATGGTCGAGCGCCGGTTCGGCCGGGTGATCAATGTGGCGTCCTTAGCAGGTCTCGTGCCAGGTTCTGCAGGCCACACCCTCTATGGCGCGACCAAGAGCTTCATGGTTCGGTTTTCTCAAAGCCTGCATCTGGAATCGGCCGGGACCGGCGTCCATGTCACCGCCCTTTGCCCTGGCTTTACCTATTCAGAGTTCCACGATGTGAACGATACCCGCGAGACCGTCTCGCGCTCAACGCCGGACTGGCTCTGGCTGGGGGCCGACGAGGTTGCCGAACAGGGCTATGAGGCCGTAGAGGCCAACCGCGCCATCTGCGTCACTGGCGCGCCCAACAAGGCCATCGCCGTTTTGGCCAAACTGATCCCCGAAGACTGGGCCTTGGCCCTGATGGCCTCAAGCTCGGGCCGGTTCAGGAAGCAGTAGGCAATAGACCCCCTCACCCTACCCTCTCTCCCCAAGGGGGCGCGGGCTAAGAACAGATAGGCCCTCTCCCTGTGGGAGAGGGTTGGGTGAGGCCCTTTTTTAACTTCCCCTACCCAGGAAAGGCGAAATAGCCGGTGCGGGGGAAGTGGACGTGGACGGTGCCGACGGCGGGATCATCGCGGGAGATGACGATCCGTTCGCGGTTGGCTGCCACCAGCCTGCCCTTGACTTGATCGCGGCCATAGTCGTCGGCCATCACGGTCACAGCGTCACCGACCTTGACGCCCAAGGGGTCAGCCTCATCGTGGATTTCAGTGCCCAGAGGTGTTGCCGCCTTGGCAACGGCCAGCGCTGTTGGACCGTCCATCTCTGTGGGACTGCCGTGACCAAAGGCCTCGACCATCGCTTGCCACGCGGCAATATGGGGCATGTCCGCCGTCAGCTCGGCAACGACGTCCGGCAGGTTTCGGGCCAAGAACCAGACATTCATATAGGCCGACGCATCGGCTAGGCTCGGCCTTTTGCCAACCAGCCAGCCGGACTTGGAGACCGCCAACTGCGCCTCGAGCCAGCCCATCTGAGAACGCCATTGCTGCTTCATCGGCCCAATCGCGCCCTTCATGGCGGCGACGTCAAAGGGGCGGCCCGAGAGCTGTTCGCGGTCCTTGATGAAGGCTTCGGGGGTCTTGTCACCGAGCGCGCCAAAGATGATCGGCACCGTGGTTTGGAAGAACAGTCGGTCGGCCCACCAATTGATCGGCCAGACCAGACCGGCCGCATCATCGGGTACCAGTGACGGGGTCGGACAGCGCCGTTCGATTTCGGCCATCATCACTTGGCTGTCGCAATAGACATCCGCGCCGATCTGCAGGGCTGGGGTGCGCCTGTAGCCGCCGCTCAGGGGCGTGAAGTCAGGCTTTGGCATCATGTTGGGCACATGGACCGAGGTCCAAGCCATGCCCTTGAGCCCAAACAGGACGCGGATCTTCTCCGAAAAGGGCGAGGTATCGTAATGATGCAGGATGATGGCGTCAGACATGGGGCCTCCCGGGGCGCTATAGCTTTGCCAAGGCTTATGCCACGGAAGGCGGGACCTTCAACAGCATCGTTCCAACGTCGGACGGGGCGCAAATCCGTAGAATCTGTCCTATATCTGCCCCATGACCACCGACACGCCTGACATCCCGTCTGAAACACCCCTCAAGGGGATGGACCTGATCAAGGACGAGGTAACGCGCCTGCCCGACAGTCCCGGGGTCTATCGTATGATGGGTGAGGCTGGCGAGGTGCTCTATGTCGGTAAGGCCAAGAGCCTAAAGAAGCGGGTCACCCAGTACGCCCAAGGCCGGTTCCATACCCAGCGCATCGCGCACATGGTCCATCTGACGCGGTCGATGGAGTTCGTCACCACCAAGACCGAAACCGAAGCCCTCCTGCTGGAAATCAACTTCATCAAGTCGCTGAAGCCGCGCTTCAATGTTCTGCTGCGCGATGACAAGACCTTCCCAGAGATCCTGATCCGCCGGGACCATGCCTCGCCGCAGATCCGCAAACATCGCGGGGCCCACTCGATCAAGGGCGACTATTTTGGCCCCTTCGCCTCAGCCTGGGCAGTGAACCGAACGGTCAACAGCTTGCAAAAGGCGTTCCTGCTGCGCTCCTGCACCGACAGTGTGTTTGAGAGCCGGACCCGGCCCTGCATGCTGCACCAGATCAAACGCTGTGCCGCCCCCTGCGTCGATATGATCGCGCCCAAGGACTATTCGGCGCTGGTCGAAGAGGCCCACGATTTTCTGTCGGGCAAGAGCCGACTGGTGCAAAAGCGTCTGTCTCAGGAAATGAGCCAAGCGGCAGAGGATCTGGACTATGAGCGGGCGGCTTGGCTGCGCGACCGTCTACGCGCCCTTTCCGCCGTCAGTCAGGACCAGTCGATCAATCCCAATACGGTCGAGGAGGCCGATGTCTTTGCCCTGTTCAGTGAGGGCGGGCAGGCCTGTGTTCAGGTGTTTTTCTTCCGTGCGGGCCAGAACTGGGGCAACCGCGCCTATTTTCCTCGCGTCGATCGCCAAGACGAGGACGAAGACATTCTCGATGCCTTTTTGGGCCAGTTCTACGATTCACAGCCGGTGCCGCGCCTGATCCTCGCCTCGCATGAGGCCCCCAACCACGCGCTGCTTTCCGAGGCCTTCAGTCTGAAATCCGGACGCAAGGTGGAGATCGCAACGCCCAAGCGCGGCGAGAAGCTCGATCTGGTCCATCATGCCCTGACCAATGCCCGCGAGGCCTTGGGTCGGCGGATGGCGGAAAGCTCCGCCCAAGGCAAGCTGCTGGCCGCAGTGGCCGAGACCTTCGAACTGGACGGCCCGCCCGAGCGGATCGAGGTCTATGACAACTCCCACATTATGGGCACCAATGCCGTCGGCGGCATGATCGTGGCCGGACCCGATGGCTTCATAAAGAGCCAATATCGCAAGTTCAATATCAAGGACACTGAACTGGTCCCCGGTGACGACTACGGCATGATGCGAGAGGTCCTGCGCCGCCGCTTTGCCCGCATGGTCAAGGAAGAGAGTGAGGGCACGCCAACCCCGCGCCCGGATCTGGTCCTGATCGACGGCGGGGCTGGACAGTTGGCTGAGGCCATGGCGGTGCTTGCAGAGTTGGGCGTCGAGGATGTCGCCCTTGTGGGTGTAGCCAAGGGACCGGACCGGGACGCGGGGCTAGAGCGGTTCTTTTTGCCGGGTAAGACGCCGCG
Source organism: Pseudomonadota bacterium (assembly GCA_041182245.1). Classification (GTDB taxonomy): domain Bacteria; phylum Pseudomonadota; class Alphaproteobacteria; order Caulobacterales; family Caulobacteraceae; genus CAISGS01. Next base: position 17,313 of record JBEGNZ010000001.1, read on the forward strand.
CATGCTCGAGCCCAAGAGCCCGATCCTCTATTATCTGCAAAGGCTACGCGACGAGGCCCACCGCTTCGCCATCGGCACGCACCGCGCCAAACGCGCGGCCGAGATGATCAAGAGCCCGCTCGACGAGATCGAGGGTATCGGACCGGGACGCAAGCGCGCCCTGCTGCACGCCTTTGGTTCGGCCAAGGGGGTCGCGCGCGCCGAGGTGGTCGAACTGGAAAAGGTCGACGGGGTCAGCGGCCCGCTGGCACAGCGCATCTATGACTATTTCAGACGGGGGTGAAGCGGGCCTCAAGGCCGTGTATAGAGACAAGGAAAGACGCGAACCTGATTTGACCCAAGAGGCCTTCGATGTTCACTAAAGCGGCTCTGCCCAACATGCTGACGGTTCTGCGTCTGGTCCTGACCCTCGTCATGTTCGCCTGTTTTGCAGCGGTGGCTTGGGTGCAAGAGCAGGGCGCGGCTATGGATCAGGCCATGATCTTCCTGATCCTCCGAATCGCGCTCGCCTCATTCGTCATTGCCGCCGTAACCGACTTTTTAGATGGCTGGCTGGCCCGTCGGTGGAAGGTCGAGAGCCTGTTTGGGGCCATTCTCGACCCTATTGCCGATAAGATCTTGGTCTGTGCCGCCGCCTTGGGCCTGATCGCGGTCCATGTTCAGCCGCCGGTTCTGGTGCCCATCGGAATCATTCTGTTTCGCGAATTTGCCGTTTCCGCCCTGCGTGAAGTTCTGGCCCCGCGCGGTCTAATCCTTAAGGTGACGGCCCTTGCCAAGATCAAGACGGCGCTGCAACTGGTCGCGCTGGGTGCCCTGATGGTGGCCTGGTTTGCTCCCGCCTATGGACTACTTCTGACCATCGATCAGTTTCGTCTGATGGCCTATGGAGCCCATGGCCTGATCTGGCTGGCCGCAGCCGTGACCCTCTGGACGGGCGTGGAATATGGCCTCTCGGCCAACCGCGCCCTCAAGGCGACCTAGGCCCCAGCTTCAACATAGGGACTGATGAGGCCGAGCGGCACGGCGGTCGAGTTCTTGACGCCGCGAATGACGATGCGGCTCTGAACATTCGAAACCAGCCCAAGCGACAGCAACCTGTCGCGCAAGAAGTCGTCGAAGGCGTGCATATCGCGGGTGATGACGCGCAGCACATAGTCTTCTCCGCCAGTGACAGTAGCGCACTGGACCACTTCGGACCATTTGCCGACGGCGATCTCAAAGGCTTCCAGATTTTCCTTATTGGGCAAGGACAGTTTCACCGTCGCATAGACTTCGAAACCAAGGCCTAGCTTCTCACGGTCCAAGAGGGTGACGCGACCCTGAATGACGCCTGCATCTTCCAACCGCTTGATCCGGCGCCAACAGGGGCTCGACGACAGGCCGACCCGTTCGGCGATCTCGGCCACGGACAGACCCGCATCATGCTGGATCAGGTCAAGGATCTTGGCATCGACAGCATCTAGGGCTTCAGACAAATTTTCCTCCCAAAAGCGGTCTTTTCCGCCTTAATCATGCGCAAGACCATGCCGCAGCCTTTAGGGCGCTGGCAAACCCTTTCGCGCTTTAACGCTAAACTTCGTGTTGATTGGCGGATATTCGGTGATTTGAGGCTTTTTTGGCCCGCCCTATTCTCGAACCGGAACTGGTGCCACGCTTGGTCATGGAGTGGTTTGGTGGTTTATTACGAAGCTTGGCAACGCTATCGCGACGAGATCAGCGGACCATTGACTAGAATGTTGGAGTGTTAATGTCTCTGTTCGACTGGTTGTTGCCCGCAGGTGGCCTACGACTGGACGGCAAAGGGGTGCGACTGCGCCCCGCCCGGATGTCGGACTATGCCGCTTGGGCGGCCTTGCGAGGACAGTCAAAGGCCTATCTTCAGCCTTGGGAACCGGCCTGGCCCGATGATGACCTGACACGCGGGTCCTTCAAACGCAGACTTTCGGCCTATGCCTATGATCTGGATCGGCACCTGTCCTATCCCCTCCTGATCTTTCGCGAATCAGACTTCGCCCTCGTCGGGGGGATCACGCTCGGGCAGGTTCGGCGCGGCGTCGTCCAGTCGGCGACGGTCGGCTATTGGATTGGTCAGCCCTTTGCCGGAAACGGCTATGCAACGGCTGCCGTCGAGGCGGTGGTGTCCTTTGCCTTTGATCGGCTCGGTCTGCACCGGGTTGAGGCGGCATGCGTTCCTGAAAATCGGGCCTCGCAACGCGTGCTTACGAAGCAGAAATTTGAGTTTGAAGGCTGTGCATCGAGCTATCTGAGGATCAATGGGGTCTGGCGCGACCATATGCTATTTGCCCGCGTGTCTCCCTATAGCGAGCCCCATCCCGCCCTTCGCATCGTCTAATTCAAATCCCAGCTTTTTTGATCGGATAGGGAGCGCTAGATTAGTGATTCTTAAAGTTGCTCGCCCTGGTCTGCGGCGAGCAAGGTCTCGTGTGGATTATCTTCAGTCATGGCGCAGCAGGCGCAGAACCGGTTTGTCTGGGACGCGACAGGCACGCTCGAAGCGTTGGGCGCGGCGCAGGTCTCCCTTTGGTCGTGGGAGCCGCGACTAGACAGCCTGAGACTAACCGGATCGGTTCGAACCTTGGGTCTCGGACCCTTAGCACCGGAATGTACCTCATCGTCTCTTCTGGCCTTAGCCATGCCGCGCGATCGGTTCGTGGTTGAGGAGATGCTGCGCACCCAACCTCCGGGCACTGAAATCTCTGGGCGGGTTCGCCTGCGTGACGGTGAGGTCTGTATTTGGCGCGGCACCTGGCTAGAGGAGGGCGTGCGTGCCGCCGGTGTGATCGTGTCTGAGGTCCAATTCGCCGCATCCCATCTTGACCCCCTGACCGGCCTTTTGGATCGCAAAAGCTTTGTCTCACAGGCTCGGGAACAGTTGCAGATACCGGGGTCATACGATCTGCTGGTCGCGGATCTTGATCGCCTGCGCCGCCTGAATGAAGCCTTGGGCCATGAGCGGGCTGATCTGGTCCTGGCAGCCTTGGGCTCGCGTCTTTCTGCGGCCTTCCCGCCCGGTGCCATTCTTGCTCGGGTCGGGGAAGATGAATTCGCCGCCTTGGCCCCCGCTGGAGAAGGCGATGCGTCTGAGCGTTTGCGCACGGCCCTCGAGCAGCCTCTAAGGGTGGCGGGCTTCGATATCTATCCGACCCTGTCGATCGGGGCCCTTAAGGTCGGGGGCGGCGAAGACGCCCCAGAGGCCACGGAACTGTTGCGGCGCGCAGAGCTGGCCGTTGAGTCGGCCAAGGGCAGTGGACGCGGTGGGGCAGCAGCCTATGGCCGGGCAATGGAGACCGATGGGCTGTCCAAGCTTGCGCTTGAGGCTGACCTGCGCGGCGCGATCCAGCGCGGCGAGATCGTGCCCTTTTTCCAACCCGTAGTTCGCCTGTCGACCGGGGGCATTTCAGGCTTTGAAGCCCTCGCCCGCTGGCGTCATCCGCGCCGAGGGTTGGTCTTCCCAGATGAGTTCTTGCCCCTCTGCAACGAGATGGGTCTGCTGGCCGAATTGGGGGCCCACATGTTGCAGGCTTCCGCTAAGCAGTTGGCGGCCTGGAAGCTGGCCCATCGCGCCGCTACGGACCTGACCTGCAGCGTCAATCTCTCGACCGGCGAGATTGATCGGCCGGGCCTGGTTCAGGATGTCGGACGGATCATCCGCGAGGCGGGTCTGCCATCGGGGGCGATCAAGCTGGAGGTGACGGAAAGCGATATTATGCGCGATCCTGACCGCGCGGCTGTAATCCTTGGCCAGTTACGGGCTGTCGGGGCGGGACTTGCGCTCGATGACTTTGGCACCGGCTTTTCGTCCCTGTCCTATCTCAGCCGCCTGCCCTTCGACACGCTCAAGGTTGACCGCTATTTCGTGCGCACCATGACCAGCAATGAGGGCTCGGCCAAGATCGTACGCTCTGTGATCAATCTCGGCGGCGATCTGGCGCTTGAGGTGGTGGCCGAGGGCGTGGAGAACGCTCAGGTCGCGCGCCAACTGCAAGACCTTGGCTGCGACTATGGTCAGGGCTTTGGCTATGCGCCAGGACTGTCGGCGCAAGAGGCCGAGGTCTATCTCAATGAGAGCTATGCCGATGGCTCAGCCCCGCTAAAGGCCCGCGGCTGAGTGACTTGATCGATCAATGATGATCGTGATCATCGTGCGGATCGAGCAGCTTGTGCGCGTGGATGATGAAATAGCGCATATGGGCATTGTCCACGGTCGCCTGCGCCTTGGCTTTCCAAGCCGCATAGGCCTCTGCATAGTTAGGGAACGCCCCGACCATCTCGACCTTAGACAGGTCACGGAAGGCCACTGTTTCCACATCGGCCAGTTCGCCGCCAATCAGGAGGTGAAGAAGTTGCTTATCGGGCATGTCAGTTCCTAAGAGCGGTTGCCGAATTCCAGAGCAGAGGTCCGCGCCAGAATCAACGGATGAAGGGCTGAATTAGCGCAAATCAGGCTCTTTTGCAGGGGACTTTCGCGATTATAGCGAAAGGCGAGGCCCTGATGATCCGTGGTGATCGCTCCGGCTTCAGCGGCGATGATTTCTGCGGCAGCCAGATCCCAATCATTCTTGGCCGAGAGGGCCAGCGCTGCGTCAAAGGTCCCTGCCGCGACCAGAGCCATGCGATAGGCGATGGAGTTGCGCGTAGCAAAGCGCATCGGCGGCCAAGGCACTTTCCAAGCCGGATGGGCGAACATCTTCTCATCGCCGAGCATGGCACTGTCATGAAGCTCAGGCGTCCGGCTGGGCTGGATGGAGGCCCCATTGAGCCAAGCCCCGCCGCCGGATAGGGCGTCATAGGTCTCGTCGAGCGCGGGCGCATGGACCACGCCGGCGATGGGTCGTCCGGCCTCGACCACCGCAATGGCGACACTGAACCAGGGCTTGTCCTTCATATAGGCCGCTGTGCCATCGATGGGGTCGACGACGAACAGGCGCTGTTTGCTGAGGCGTGCCGGATCATCCGCCGTCTCTTCCGACAGCCAGCCATAGTCCGGCCGCGCCGCCATCAAGCGCTCTTTGAGCAAGCTATCGACGGCGATATCGGCATTGGTCACCGGCGAGCCGCCCTCTTTGGACCAGCTCTTTAAGCCCTCCTTGCGCAGGGCCATGGCCAGCAGACCAGCATCCAGAGCCGCTTGTCGGATCAGCGCCAGATCATCTCTCATCGACCGGCAATCGCTACGCCATCGATCAGGACCGACGGGGCATTGGAGGCACCGCGCAACTCAAGGTCTGAACCGACCACGAGCCGCTTATAGAAGTCGATCAGATTGCCCGCGACGGTGATTTCGGTGACCGGATAGGCGGGCGCGCCGTCCTCGAACCACTGGCCAGAGACGCCGATCGACCAGTCGCCCGTATTGGCATTGAGCGAAGGGCCAAACATAGAGGTGACCAGTAGCCCGGTCTGGGCATCGGCCATCAGTCCGGCCAAGTCCTTCTGGCCCGGATGGACGGTGACGTTCGAGGTCGAGACCCCGGGGGCTCCAGCCATGGAGCGTGAGGCGTGTCCCGTGCTGACCATGCCAAGCTGCTTGGCTGAGGCGGTATTGAGCAGCCACGTGGTCAGGACGCCGTCGTCGATTAGGTTCATCGATCGGTTGGCCACGCCCTCATCATCAAAGGGGCTAGAGCCGAGACCGCGGACACGGTGCGGATCGTCGCTGATGCGAAAGCCTGCCGGAAATAGCATCTCGCCCAATTGGTCCTTGAGGAACGAGACCCCGCGCGCCACGGCTGATCCCGAAATGGCTCCGATCATCGGGCCGAACAGGGAGATAGCCAGCCGGTTCTCAAAGATGACGGGGGCGGTAGTCGATTCAATCTTACGCGCGCCAAGCCGGGCCACAGCGCGGCGACCGGCCTCTAGGCCAATGGCGGCAGCGTCAGGCAGATCGGTGTGCCAACGGGTCGAACGGCCCTCGCCGCCGCGCTCCATGCTGGCCCCCTCCCCGGCAATGACTGAGGCCGACAGGCCAAAGCCCGAAGCGGCATGGGTGCCCATAAAGCCGTCGCTGGTCGCCAGCAGCCATTTTGCACTCGACCAAGAGGCTGAACCCCCGTCTGAATTGCTGACCCCCGCCACTGTCAGGGCCGAGGCTTCGGCCGTGCGGGCCAGATGCTCCAGTTCCTCAGGCGAAGGCTCGTAGGGATCGAGTAGGTCCAGCTCTGGTCTTGGGCCCTTGGCCAGAAGGGCCGGGTCCGCGAGGCTGGCATAGGGATCTTCGGGCGCGAGCCGGGCCATGGCCACTGCCCGCTCGACCAGCTTTTCACGCGCCGAGGCCGAGGTGTCAGAGCCTGACACGACCGCCTGTCGCTTGCCGACAAAGACACGCAGACCCAGATCGCGGGCCTCTTCGCGCTCGACCTCTTCAAGGGCGTCCATACGCACACTGATAGACAGGGATTGACGCCGCGCAAGCACGGCATCGGCACCATCGGCTCCGGCCTTGATAGCCGCACCGATCAGATCATTGAGTAGGTTTTCATCCATGGCCCATTATCACCCAAGGGGTAGGGTCACGGCAAGGAAAAGGCTCTGATTTCTAGATCGCGTAGAACAACAGAACCACAATCGCGAACAGGAACCCGACCCAGGTCAGGAGTGTGCCCCCGGCGCGGCCGATAGAGGTCCCGGCGCTCTGGCTGATCCCGACCGCATGGGCAATGCGGCCAAAGACAAAGGCTCCGCCGAACAGATGGATGGCCAAGGGAGAGGCTCCGACCACGGCCAGCATGACCAAGGCCGCCATGCCCGGTCCGGCATATTCGGTGGCATTGCCAAAGGCCCGCACGGCCCGTACCAGCTCTGGCACCCCATCATCCCCGATCAGGACCTTGTGCTTGGTCCTCTGCCGCACGACCTGCAAGGACAGCACCAACAGGACCAAAAGGGTCAAGGCTGACCAAAGGGCCGCCGCCTGAGCCGATGTCGATATGGGCATTTTTGCTCTCCGTGCTTTTGAAGCTAAGGGAGCATGGCATGAGAGAGCTTAATATCTTGCGAAAAATAAACCCCCCAGCTCTTCGCCGGGGGGCTTGGTCTAGCGCAGGCTCGCGGACCTAGAGGTCGGCGAAGTCCTTTTTGCGGGGGCCGATATAGCCGAACAGATAGGCGCCGACCTTGCGCATCTGGATCTCTTCGGACCCTTCGGTGATGCGATAGCGGCGGTGGTGGCGATAGATGTGTTCGAAGGGCTTGTGGCGCGAATAGCCGATGCCGCCATGGACCTGCATGGCCCGATCGGCCGCTTCGCAGACAAGCCGGTTGGCCCAGTAGTTACACATGGACACCTTGTCGGAGAGGCGCTTTTCCACCTCCGGCTTGGGCATCTGGTCCATTTCCCAAGCGGTCTTGCGGATCAAGAGCCGCAGCATCTCGCACTGGGTGGCCAGCTCGACCAGCGGGAACTGGATGGCCTGATTATCAGCCAATGGCTTGCCAAAGGGCTTGCGGGTGCGGGCATAGCGCACGCTCTGCTCGACGCAGTAGGTGGCAGCACCGAGTGACGAGGCGGCCTGACGGATGCGGTTCTCGTGGACGAAGTGCTGAGCCAGCGCCAGGCCCTGACCCTCAGGCGCGAACATGGCGCTGTCGGGGACCCAGATGTTGGTGAAGCTGACACGAGGATGGTCCGTGGGCATGTTGAAGGTCCACATATATTCCTCGATCTTCACGCCCGGATCATCGGCAGGCACGAGGAAGCAGGTGATGCCGCGCGCATCGCCATCCTTGCCCGAGGTGCGGCAGAACAGGGCGCAGTGGGTGGCCACATGCATGCCCGTCGTCCACATCTTCTCGCCATTGATGAGCCAGCCCTCGACGCCGTCGCGGGTCTCACGCACGGCGCGGGTCTCCATGAAGGTCGCGTCAGAGCCATGGTCCGGCTCGGTCAGGCCGAAGGTCGGCTTGAACTTGCCCGCCATCATCAGGGGGATGAGCGTATCGCGCTGTTCGGGCGTGCCGAAATCGCGGAGCATCAGCACGAAGGGATTGTTGCCGACGATGGAATGTTCGTTCTGAAGGTCGTTGTGCAGGCCAAGGCCCTTGGCCGCCAGATGCTCGCGGATCACCGCCATCCAAAGGTTGGAACCATCCTGTCCACCAAATTCCTTAGGCAGGGCGAAGCGGAAGTGGCCAGCCTTGTCAGCCAGGCTCTTGGCTTCGCGCAGAAGCTCTTCCCACTCGTGGCGCGGCAGGCCCTGATTGTCCCAATCGGTGCGCGCATGTTCGCGGCGATGGTCAAAGAAGCGCTCATTGTCGTCTTTGGCCTGAAGCGGCTTAATCTCGGCCTCGATGAAGGCATCGAGCACACCGAGATAGTCCACCAGTTCCTTGGGTAGGGCGAAATCCATGGCTGTTCCTCACATGTTATTTTCTGTTGATCAGAGTATGGGCGCCATAGGCCGCAGCGAGCAATAGTAACCCAAGGGAAGCTGCGCATTTGACGCAAGTCTGGCCTAAACCGTCCAACTTTCGAATTTTAGGATTGGGGTACGAAAGACAGTTGGCAGGGGGGAATCGTCCTGCTATCTAAGCACTGTTCAGTTTGTGTCGGTGCGGTCCTGGGGATAGGGCCGCACGCCTCCGACACCCCCTCCTCCCCGAACATGAAAGACCAGATGATGAAGCTCAAAACCTTGACGGCCATTGCCGTTCTCACCCTTTCGGCCGCCAGTTCAGCGCTCGCTGCAACGACGCTGACCGCGACCCTTCAAGCCCCCGCCGCCAAGGCCCGGGTCGTTGCAGGCAGCGCGGTCTGGACATGCGAAGGTACGGTCTGTGTCGCCACCGCTGCGCCGGACAATGTCGCATCGACCAAGAGCTGCAAGGAACTGGCCAAGGCTGTGGGCACCATCGTTGGCTACTCATCCGCCAGCTTCAGCCTCGATGCTGAAGCCTTGGCGAAATGCAATCTCAGCGCACGGGCTGCGCGCTGATTTTGATGGGGCCAGCCGGGTCGCTGGCCTTTCTACCCACTTTGGTTGGTTTTAACCCGCCGACCAAAGGTCTTCGAGCATTTGCCTAGATCGGGCGGTCGCTGCAACGGCCGCCCGTTTTTTGCGGGCTTGACCGGACCAGACCCTTTGGGCCAGACGGTCACCCCGTGTCCTTCGAGAGTCCCGATTATGGTTTTGACCCCAGCCGCTACCTATCACTCTACCGTCACCCTTGGCGCTGAGCCCGGCGCTGTGGCAGGTCTTTTGGAAATGGCGCAAAGGGCCGCTGCTAAGGACCGAGGCCCTCTCATCGTGGTCACTCAATCGATTGAATTTGGCCCCGTAACATCTGCAGGAGATACGGTTGAGGCGCGCAGTTGGGTAGACCGCGCCACCCGTACCCTGCTGTTTGTTCAGGCTGAATTGGCCCGACCGAATGGCGGTCCAGTCGTTGCAACAGGGTCCGGAGTCTACCGAATCGCCTCCTGATCCGGCGTCCACATCATTCCCCTCACAGCTGAAACCGTGCTTTTAACGGCACATTTTAACAAAAAGTTGCTTTTCCTTAACGGTTTTCACGGCTAAACACCGCTTTGATCAAAGCGGGGGACCACCGAATGAGATTGCGGACGCGAAACGTCCTTGCGGCCCTAGCCTGCGCCCTTGGCGTGGCCATGTCTCCCGTGGGCCCTGCCCATGCGGAAGGCTATCTGCAATGTGTTCCCTTTGCCCGCACCTTCTCTGGCATTCAAATCTTCGGTGACGCCTATACCTGGTGGCAGCAGGCCTCCGGCAAATATAATAAGGGCTTCGTGCCCAAGACCGGCGCGGTTCTGGTCTTCAAACAGACCGGCATCATGAATAAGGGCCACGTCGCCGTGGTTAGCCAAGTCCTGACCGACCGCGTCATTCAAGTCACCCATGCCAACTGGTCGGTAATTTCCGGCACGCGCGGCAAGGTCGAAAAGGACGTCACCGTGATTGACGTCTCCCAGCAAGGCGACTGGAGCTCAGTCAAGGTCTGGTACGATCCTGTGCGGGACCTCGGCAATACGGTCTATCCAACCTATGGCTTCATCTATTCATCGACCCAGAATGCGGCCCGTTACGCGGCTCAAAATGCGGTTATGAATGTCGCCCAGACCGCCTTTAGTCAGGTTGCCGCCGCTGTGCCAACGCCAGGCTCTGGTCCGGCCCAGATGCTCAATCAGGCCGCAGAGACCACCGATCAGATCGCGGCCCTCATCGCCTCCCTAACCGGCGGTGAGGAGGCACCAACCGACAAGCGCTAGGTCGAGCCCTGTCCGCAGGCGCTGACAGAAAGCAGACTGATGCTGAAACTGCTGCGCAATGGGGCCCCGGCCTTTGACGTTCCGAGCCTTGAGTCGGGCTGGCATCTGCCGTCTGACACGGTGTGGATTGAGCTGATCGAACCTACCCGCGCCGAAGAACTGTTGGTCGAGCAGGCCCTCGGCGTGCTGCTGCCCACCCGTGAAGAGATGGCCGAGATTGAGGCCTCTAGCCGCCTCTATCAGGAGGATGGTGCCACCTTCATGACCGCCACCATCCTGCACAATGCCGATGAGGAGGAGCCGAGCTCTTCGCCGGTCACCTTCGTACTGGCTGGGACGCGGCTGGTCACGATCCGCTATATCGAGCCACGCGCCTTTACCATCTTTGCGGCCCAGGCCGAGCGTCAGGCGAGCCTTTGCCCAACGGGGACCCATGCGTTTCTTGGACTACTTGATGCAGTAGTCGACCGCACAGCCGATATCCTCGAACGAACGTCTAGCGAGGTAGAGACCTCGTCTCGTTCGATCTTTAAACGCCCGCGTGAAAGCGGGTTTGAGCAGATCTTGACCAAGCTTGGCCGGTCTCAGAGCCTCAATGCTAAGGCACGGGACAGTTTGGTGAGCCTCGCGCGACTAATCAGCTTTGCCTCCCTGTCTGAACAGATCGAAACTGATCGCGATCATCGCGACCATCTCAAGAGCCTGCAACGGGACGTTCAGTCCCTGACCGATCACTCGTCCTACCTGTCGAGCAACATCACCTTCCTGCTCGATGCCGCCTTGGGCCTAATCAATATCGAGCAGAACGCCATCATCAAGATCTTCTCGGTGGCGGCGGTCGTATTCCTACCGCCAACCCTCGTTGCCTCGATCTACGGCATGAACTTCGAACAGATGCCGGAGCTGAAATTCGCCCATGGCTATCCGATGGCCCTGATCATTATGGTCGTTTCGGCGGTCGTACCGCTCTGGTGGTTCCGCAAAAAGGGCTGGTTGTAGGGGGATAAGGAAACAAGGCCCTCACCCAACCCTCTGCTAGAGCGGATAAGCCCTCGCCCCCTTGGGGGAGAGGGTTGGGTGAGGGGGTGTTTAACCACATGCCCATCACTCATCCTCATCCTGAGCCTGTCGAAGGACGAGGATGAATGGGCGTTCCATACCCCGCGTCATTGCGAGACGCGCAGCGCCGAAGCAACCCAGGGGAACATCAATTCGGGTTCGCGTCAGTCTACTGGGTTGCTTCGCTACGCTCGCAATGACGCCGTAAAGAAAACCAGACCCTCTACATCGACCGCCGGATCGGGGCGAGATCATCAAACTGGGCGTCGCGCTTTTCGGCCTTGGCCTTAAAGGCCTCGGCCATGTCGCGGCCGGAGAACATGCCCGTCTGCCAGGTGGCAATATAGTCCAAGCTGTCCTTGATAGAATGGTCGCGGGCATAGTTGATCATGACCTTGGACCCGGTCACGGCCAGAGGGGCCTTGCTGGCGATCTCGTGAGCGGTCTCAAGCACGTGGGCCAGCAAGGCCTCGTGGGTTTCAAAGACCTCATTGACCAGCCCGATCTCCTTGGCCTTTTGCGCGCTCAGGCGGCGGCCGGTAAAGGCCATCTCGCGCACCCAGCCTTGAGGGATCAAACCGCAGAGCCGGGGGAAGGTGCCCACATCCGCAGTCATGCCAATATTGATCTCTTGGATACAGAACCACGCATCCATGCTGGCATAGCGAATGTCGCAGGCCGAAACCATGTCGACCGCGCCGCCGATACAGCCACCCTGAATGGCGACCAGAACCGGCATACGGGCCTGATCCAGACAGGTGAAGGTGTCTTGCAGATGGTGCACATGATGACGAAACGATTCCATCGCCGTGTGACGGTCAGTCTTAGCGCCCGTGCTGCCCGCCCCATCAAAGACCGACAGTTCCATCCCGGCCGAGAAGTGCTTGCCCGTCGAGGAGATGACGATACAGCGGGCCAAGGCCTGATCATTGATCTGACGCACGATCTGCGGCAACTCGTTCCAAAAGGCCGGGTTCATGCTGTTGAAGGCCGAAGGCCGGCACATCTGAATGTGGGCAACGCCGCCCTCGATGGTCACGTCAAAACAGGTCGACTCAGGTAGGGCGGTGGGGGTCATGGCTCAGCCTCTTGGTTTTGTGACCCTCACCTAAACGCACCGGAGCACAGGGCTCAAGACAAATGCGCGTCAGGGATGGAATTGATGGGCAGCCCTGCTTAGTCTAGGCCTAGGGTACAGATCTCGTTCCTCGTTTGTGTGTTTTAGGTGTCCCATGTCGTCCGAGTCGAACCCTAGCGCTAAGTTTGAAGAGCCGCGCCGCCGGACGATCACGCTCGATCCGAGCCGGGGACCGGGTCTGGTCTCAGCCCTCGATTTTGGCGATCCGTCGCGGCCAATCGATGTCGTCTTTTTCCATGCCAATGGCTTTAACGCCCAGACCTATCGCTCTGTGCTGGGTCCTTTGTCGAAGCAGCTGCGAATCTTAGCCGTCGACCAGCGCGGCCATGGCCAAACCACCTTGGCAACAAGGGTTGAAGGGCGGCGGTCTTGGGATGATCATCGATATGACGATATTGCCGTTCTCGATGCCCTCGCCAAAGAGCCAGGCTTTAAGCCCGTGGTGCTGTCAGGCCATTCGATGGGCTCGACCATGGCCCTCTATGCCGCTGAGGCCCGCCCCGCCCTGGTGCGCAGCGTGGTGATGTTTGACCCTGTCATTATGGACAAGCGCACGCAGTTTATCGCCAGCCTGCCTTGGGTCGGTCCGGACCGTTGGGCCAAGTCGCCCTTGGCGCAAGGGGCGCTTCGGCGGCGGTCGGTGTTTGATAATCGCGCCGCTGTGCTTGCGGCCTATGCCGGGCGCGGTGCCTTCAAGACCTGGCCTTCCGAGAGCTTGGCCGACTATGTCGAGGGCGGCTTTGTTGATCGGCCCGATGGCAAGGTGGAACTGGCCTGCGCACCGGCTTGGGAAGCCTCGAACTTTTCCGCCATGGCCAACCGGCCTTGGCCGATCTTGGCCAAGGTTCAACGCCCGGTGAAAATCTTTCAGGCCGAACATGGCTCCACCTGCCGCGTTGGCCCGCATGAGGATTTCATCAAGACCAATCGGCGCGGCGCCTTGAGCATCAGCACCGTCCCTGGCACCACCCATTTCTTGCCGCTGGAGCGACCCGATCTGGTGCGCCAAGCCTTGGCGGAGGCCGCAGCCTAGCGCCCTAGAGGGTCAGGCCCGGTGTGGCCCGGTCCAACAGCAGCGAGCGGGCTGTGTCGCTGATCGGCACCACCTTTCGGGCGTCCAGATCAAAGGTGATGACCACCGCCTCTGACGTGCCCCAAGCCTTGCCGGTCTCTGGGTCCAAGATCCAGTGCAAGACGCGCATAGTGCGGCTATCGGCCCCTTGCAGACCCGAACGAACCGCCACCCGGTCCCCGGCCATCGGCCAGTCCAGATAGAGCAGCCGATATTCCAGCACAGCGCCGCCAATCGGACCCAGGGGGATCCCGGCATTGTCCGACACGATCTTGCGCAGGGGCTGGACCAGTCGGCCAATACCGTCAGAGACACGGCCGATAAACTGTTCGGGCCTCATACGGCCAAAGACGTCGCATTCCTGAGGCATGATGGCCCCCAGCGCGATATTTTGCATGCCCAGCACGTCGGCCTTGGCAAGGCTGGCTTGGCTCTCTACGGCGGTCAGGGTCAAGGAGCGCACGGCGGCATAGGGCGGCACCTCGACCATCAGGCGCTCTGCCCGCTTCAGGGTCGATTCAGGCCACGCGAAGGCACCGCCGTCGCGGGCCGTGACGTGGGCCACGCGGGTCTGGAAGGTCGCCGCCGGTTCGCCGCTGTCAGAGTGATAGATGACCTGAAGCAGCCAAGCCTCAGTGTCGCTGATGCTGATCACCCCGCCGGTCATGTGCAAGGACGCGCCCGCATGGGCCTCACGCAGGAAGCGGATATGCTGCTCACGGATCAGTAAGGTGGCATTGGCGTGGGGCGCAAAGGCAAAAGGCATACCGAGCTCTGCGGCCAGTCCCGCAAGGCCCTCTGTGGCGCGGGTGACATAGAAGCGCACATTCATGTGCCCCATCTCATCGCAGTCCCAGGTGTTGACCCCGCCGCGCCAGATTTCCTTGCCGATTGTGATCATATCGCCCACGCGCCGGTCCCCTAAGCCCTGTCTCTTTGGACCTGTCTAGCCTGTGTCGCAGCCGTTCGTCACGTGGTTAGAGGCGGGCCCCTAGGCGCGGCAGGCCTTGCAAAGGCCATGGGCCTCGATGGTCAGGGCCTGAACCAAAAAGCCGGTCCGCTCGCCGATCGAGGCAATCTCTTGACCGGCGACCGGTTCGATCTCGGCGCTAGCGCCGCAGCAGTCACAGATCAAAAAGGCCGCCGCATGGGCGCGGTCGCCATGGTGACAGGCCACATAGGCATTGAGGCTCTCGATCCGATGGACAAAGCCCTGCTTTTCGAGAAAATCCAAAGCGCGATAGACCGTTGGCGGCTTAGCCGGTTGGCCCTCAGCGCCAAAGCTGGCAATGAGGTCATAGGCCTTCATCGGCTGACCACTGACCAGCAACAGTTCCAAGGCCCGCCGACGCGGCTGGGTCAGGCGTTGGTCTTGGCCTGCACAGCGCTTCTCCGCCGCCGCCAATTCGGCCTGCAGCGTCTCGCCCGACAGACCGGGGCCGTCCTCATGATCGTGTGCACAGTCATGGCTCATACCCAAGAGGTAGAGAGGAAGAGGGGGGGATGCAAGTGAAGAGCACCGCGCCCGCCAAACGCCCCTGTTCATGGCCCTGCCCCAACAGGCCTAATGAAAATCACGCGACCTTGGCAGGATGCGGACATCGCGCGGATGGCGGTGACCACTGGCATGGGGGCTTGGGCGAGTGGCGGAGGATTGGGACAGGCTGGCCAGATCGGCGCTGCGGTCTTCGAGGCTGTCGGCGACCAGATGCACCACCCCTTCGGCGCGCTGAATACGGCCTCGGATCAGCAGCAGTCGCGCGCCCATCGCCACGGGCCGGTTGGCCTTAAACAGCTTGGGCCAGATCACGACATTGACCGTGCCGGTCTCATCCTCCAGCGTCATGAAACAGACCCCCTTGGCCGAGCCGGGCCTTTGCCGCACCAGCACCACCCCCGCAGAGATCGCGCGGGCCCCATCGGCTGCCACGGCCAACTGTGCGGCGGTCTGAACCCCTAGGCGGCCAAGATCTTGGCGCAGAAAGCTGAGGGGGTGGGCCTTCAGCGACAGGCGCAGGGTCTGATAGTCCTGCACCACCTCTTGGGAGACTGACGATGGCGGCAGGGGCGCGGCTCCATCGGCCTCTTCCAAGCCCATGGCTGCGAAAAGGGGCGCAGGCGCCGCCCTCGGCAGGCCCCTTGCCGCCCAAAGGCCCGTGCGCCGGGTCAGGGCCAGCGAGCCCAAGGCATCAGCCGCAGCGAGCGCATCCAAGGCTGCGCCACTAAGGCCCGAGCGACGGCGGAGATCTTCTAGGTCAGCATAGGGCTGATCACCTCGCGCGGCCATGATGGCCAAGGCCCAATCGCGCCGAAAACCATCGATCTGGCGCAGACCCAGCCGCACGGCCCGGCGGCGGGGACGGCCTGAGGGGGTGGGCGCAGCAGGGGCAGGCCCCTTCTCTTCTAGGTGACAGTCCCAATCACTGGCATTGAGATCGGGCGGGCGCACCACCACCCCGTGGGCCACCGCATCGCGCACCAGTTGGGCCGGAGCATAGAACCCCATCGGCTGACTATTGATCAGGGCTGCTAAAAACACCTCTGGGAACCAACGCTTTAGCCAAGCCGAAACATAGACCAGATGGGCAAAGGAGGCGGCGTGGCTCTCTGGGAAGCCATATTCACCAAAACCCTTGATCTGGTTGAAACAGCGCTCGGCAAAATCTCGCCCATAGCCGCGCTCGACCATGCGCTCGACCATCATGGTCTCATAGAAGGCGATGGTCCCCACGCGCCGAAAGGCCGCCATGGCCTTGCGCAGGCCGTTGGCCTCATCGCCGGTAAAGCGCGCCGCCTCCATGGCAATGCGCATGGCCTGTTCTTGAAACAGCGGCACACCGAGCGTCTTGCCCAGCACCCGTTCCAGCTCATCGGGCGGACCGTGGTCGGGATGGGGCGAGGGAAAGGCCACCGGCTCGCGCCCGGCCCGGCGGTTCAGATAGGGGTGGACCATATCGCCCTGAATGGGTCCGGGACGGACAATGGCCACCTGAATGACCAGATCATAGAAACAGACCGGCTTGAGGCGCGGCAACATGCTCATCTGCGCCCGGCTCTCGACCTGAAAGACCCCGACAGAATCGGCCTGACAGAGCATCTGATAGACCGCCGGATCTTCGCGCGGCACGGTGGCAAGGCACAGGTCGCGGCCATAGGCATCGCGGATCAGATCAAAGCCCCGGCGAATGGCGCTGAGCATGCCCAAGGCCAGCACATCGACCTTCATCATCTTCAGGGCGTCAATATCGTCCTTGTCCCATTCGATAAAGGTGCGCGCTGCCATCGCCGCATTGCCGACCGGCACAGTCTCGACCAGATCGCCGCGCGTGAGGATAAAACCGCCGACATGCTGTGACAGGTGGCGCGGAAAGCCCAGAAGCTGGCGCGCCAGATCCAGCGCCAAGGCCAGACGCGGCGCATGGGGGTCAAGCCCGACGGCCCTGACATGATCATCGGCCACCCCTTCACCGTGGCTGCCCCAGACCGTATTGGCTAAGGCCGCCGTCACATCCTCCGTCAGGCCCAAAACCTTGCCCACATCGCGGATGGCCGAGCGGGGGCGATAGCGAATGACGGTGGCGGCGATGGCGGCGCGGTGACGGCCATAGCGGCGATAGATATATTGGATGACCTCTTCGCGGCGCTCATGCTCGAAATCCACATCAATATCGGGCGGTTCGCGGCGCTCCTCAGAGATAAACCGCTCGAACAGCAGATCGATCTGCGCCGGGTCCACCGCCGTGATGCCGAGACAGTAGCAGACCGCCGAATTAGCCGCTGAGCCCCGACCCTGACAGAGGATGGCTTGGCGACGGGCAAAGGTCACCAGATCATGGACGGTCAGGAAATAGGGCGCGTAATTGACCCGCGCGATCAGGTCCAACTCCTTGATCAGGCTTTGCTGCACCTTGGCGGGCACGCCATCAGGATAGCGGTCCTTCGCCCCCGCCCAGGTCAGGTCGGCCAGATGTTGGTTCGCCGTCTTGCCCGGCGGGATCGGCTCTTCAGGATAGTCATATTGTAGCTCATCCAGACTGAAGCGGGCGGCCTCCACCACCGCCATCGTCCGGGCCAGCGCCTCTTCATGACCGCGAAACAGACGCGCCATCTCGGCAGGGCGCTTAAGGAACCGTTCGGCGTGAGCCTGCAGGCGCAGACCCGCCTCATCCAGACGGCAGCCTTGCCGCACGCAGGCCAACACATCCTGAAGGGGGCGGCGCGAGGGGTCGTGATAGAGCACGCCATTGGTCGCAATCAGGGGCGCGCCCGTCCGCTGGGCTATGCCCGCCAGCCGGTTCAACCGCGCGCGGTCATCGCCTTGGCGCAAGGGAGCCGCAGCCAGATAGAGCTCATCGGGCCAAGCCCTTTGCCACGCCGCCATCTGGGCCTCAAAGCCCGCCGCTGTCTTGGCCGTCAGATGCAGCGGCGCGGGAACCAGTCCAATCAAACCCTCGCCGAGGGCTGCGGCCTGTTCAAAGGTCAGACGGCAATCGCCCTTGGCAATCCGGTCCTCATCGGCGTCAGGATCGTGATCCCCCGCTCCCTCAGGGATGTCCCCCATCTTGCCAAGCGACAGGAGGCGGCAAAGGCGGCCATAGGCGGCGCGGTCGCGGGGATAGACGATCAATTCCGTCCCCTCCAAGAACACCAGACGACAGCCGATCAGCAGCCGAAAGCCTTGGGCCTTGGCCGCCACATGGGCCCGCACCACCCCGGCCAGACTGTTGCGATCCGCCAGTCCGATCGCCGCCAGACCCAGAGCCTTGGCCGTCAGCACCAACTCATCAGTATGGGACGCGCCCTCGAGAAACGAGAAGTTGCTGCGCAGGTCCAGCTCGGCATAGGCCAGATCAGCGCCCATGGGACCGGCTCATGCAAAGACCCCGTGCAGCCACCATTCAGGCGTCCGGTCCTGATCCTCGCGGCCATAGAGGCCCTCGCGAAACAGCCAGTAGCGTCGCCCGGTCTCGTCCTCGATGCGGTAATAGTCGCGCGTGCGAGGCGGACGCGGGGAGGCCGGGCTCAGCCGCCACCATTCCGGCGCGATCCGCTCTGGCCCCTCAGCCCGCACCACCCGCCGCGCCACCCGCCGCCAAGTGAACCGCGCCGGAGCAGAATCGGGCAGTTCGGCAATGGCCTCGACCCGTTCAGGCGGATGGAACAGCAGGATCGGACGCGGCCGAAGCACAGGATCGAAGGCCCCGAAGCCGAGGCTCGAAGCCGCATCCCAGCCCTCGCTACGTTCGGGCAACCAGCTGCCGCGTGGACGGGGGGTCTGGACCGCATCCTCGCCAAGCTTGGCCTGAAGACGATCGATCAGACCGGCCAAGGCGGCCGCCTCCGTCGCTGCCCGCTCACCGTCCAGACCCTCTTGCTGCGCTAGGGTGGGTTCGGCGACCGGCGCGCTGAGCATCAGGGCGTCGATGCCAAAGCCCAGATCCAGCGCCTCCAGCCCCTTTTCCTTGAGCAGTCGCAACAGATGGCTAGGCTGGGCCGAGGCGGCGCTGAGCCCGGCCTCAATGCTGGTGGTCGCCCCATCCACCCGATAGCCGGTCAGGGTCAGACGCCGAGCCCCCTGCCCGTCGCGCTGAAGCTGCTCAGCCAAGGCCTTGGCCAGATCGGGCAGATAGAGCGCCACCCCCGCCGTCTCGGTGATCGGTTCGGCAAAGACCTGAAAGCTGCGATAGGCGGGCGGCGGGCGCACCGGCACCACCGGCTCGGCGCGAAAACCAAGGGCCTGATCCAGTCGCTCGACCACCTTAAGGCCCATAGCCCCAGCCCGAGGCCCGCGAAACCGCCGGGCCAGACCCGCACGCGGCAGGGGATAGAGATCGCCGATCCGCTGAAGGCCAAAACGCTTGAGCAGGATCACGGCCTCGGGGTCCAGCCGCAGGGCCTCGACGGGCAGATCGGCTAGGGCCTCACGCGCACCGCCCTCAGGCGCAATCTGGGTCAGGCCGCCAAAGCGGGCCAGAGCCCAAGCTGCCCCCAAACTGTCGGCCATGGCCACACGGGCGAGGATGCCGGCCTTGGCCAAACGCGCTTCAAAGGCCGCAATAAAGGCGGGCTCTCCCCCAAACAGATGGGTGCCGCCGGTCATGTCGAGCGCTAATCCCTCTACACCCGGACCATCGGCCATCAGGGCCACGCAGGGCGAAAACCGCTCCGCCCACAGGGCCAGACGCTGCAGGGCCAAGGCCTCGGCAGCCGGATCGGCGGGCACCGTGACCAGATCGGGGGCCATGGCCCTAGCATCAGCCTGAGACTGTCCGCGCCAGAGGCCGAGCTTTTGAGCTGCGCCATTCACCGCCCGCAGGCAAAGGCCGCGCCCATTGCGCTCGACCAGCGCAAAGGGGATGGGCTTTTGATCAGAGGCCTCAGCCGACCTGACGAGATCCTTCTGATACAGGGTCGAACGGGTCCAGACCGTCACCGGCCAATCCGGCAGCCAAACGCAGGCCACGCGCCTGCTCGGCTGCGGCCGGGCCAGATTTTGCGTCGCGCCAGATGCGCCGGTCATCGTCCCACTCCAACTCCCACACCCCCGGCAAGCCATCCCGCCGCCGGGTCAGTTCCGCTCTCAGGCGCGCCGGGCCGGGCGCGCGCACATCAAAGGCCTGCGGGGCCGAGGCCAAGGACCCGATCCGCCAGCGCCGCCAGGCCGCGCTCAGGCCCTCTGCGCCTGTCGTACGCAAGATCGCCGCTGCCGCCCCGCCCGCCTTTGCGGCAAAGGCCAGACGCCGCGTGGCGACAAAATCAGGGGCCGACAGGGCTGCCACCGCGCCGCCCACCGCCCCCGACTTCAAGGCCTCTTCCAGCGCCCAGATCGCCTGCCGCTCATCGGCCACCGCCACCACAATCAGGCCCCCACCAGAGGGGGATGGCATCGGCCAGCCCTGCGCGAAGGGCCGCCCCCGCTCGCGCAACCAAGCCTTGGCCGCAACGAACAGACTTGGACGCTGCAAGCCCTTTTCGGGTTCTGGCGACACCCGAAGCAGAGCAAAGGCCAGCGCCGCCGCTAGGTCCTGAGGCTCAGCCGCCGCCACCTCCTCCAGCCCCCTTTCGGGCACGGGGAACCCCTCTGGAAATGGCGGCGGATCGGACATGCTAGAACCTTTGTTGTTCTTATTTTGTTCTCTTTTTGCGGAGAGAGTCAACAGGAGTCTGGGCCGGGCACCGGCTCAGACCGACAAAGAGACAAATTGAACCGCGTTGGATATGTGCCTAGGAAGAGGGCGCAAGAGGACCCTCGATCATGACCGCTGACCAGACCGCTGACTTGACCCCTATTGACCGCACTGCCCTGCTTGAGGGTCTGGTGATCAGCGCCCATGCGGCGGGCAAGGCGATCTGGGACATCTATAATTCGGCCTTTGATGTGACGGTGAAGGCCGATGCATCGCCGGTGACCTTGGCCGATACGGCCGCCGAGGCGATCATCTTGGCGGATCTGGCCCGCCTCGCCCCCCTGATCCCGGTCGTGGCCGAAGAAGAGGCCGCCGCCGGGCGCATTCCCAATGTCGGCCGCCAGTTCTTCGTGGTCGATCCGCTCGATGGCACCAAGGAGTTCGTGCAAAGGCGCGGCGACTTCACCGTCAATATTGCCCTGATCGAGGACGGCCACCCCACCCTCGGCATCGTCTATGCCCCCGCCAAGGATCGGATGTTCGCCGGTGATGTGACGGCCAAGATCGCTTGGACCCTTGAGGTCTCGCCAGATTCTGCGCTCAGCACCGCCACTGCTCGCCGCCCCTTGGCCGTTCGCACGCCGCCCAGCGAGGGCCTGACGGCGGTCGCCTCCAAGTCGCACAATACGCCCCAGACCGACGCCTATCTGGCCGCCTATCCCATCCTGGACCGGGTTTCGGTCGGCTCGTCCTTGAAGTTCTGTCTGGTCGCGGCAGGGGAAGCCGACCTCTATCCGCGCCTGTCCCCAACCTGCGAGTGGGATACGGGCGCAGGCCATGCAGTCCTATCGGCGGCCGGCGGCAAGGTGCTCGCCCTCGATGCCAGCCCCCTCCTCTATGGCAAGCCCAACTTCTTTAATCCGGGATTTTTGGCCGCCGGTCCGCTCGATCCGATCGCCGCTACGCCCTTCATGGCCTAGGGTTTGGCTCTGCGCCTCTTGGTTTGCTGCGAGGTGCCTTAGAAAAGCTTATGCGGTATCATACGTCATCGGCGCTAATAGAACCGCCTATGACCACCGAAAGCGCGACCGTGTCTGAAAACGAGCATAAGCCCCTGCTGTCCCCCGTGACCCTGACCCACCTGCAAAGGCTGGAGGCAGAGAGCATCCACATCATGCGTGAGGTTGTGGCCGAGAGCGACAATCCGGTGATGCTCTATTCCATCGGCAAGGACAGTGCGGTGATGCTGCATCTGGCGATCAAGGCCTTCTACCCGGCCCTGCCGCCCTTCCCGCTTTTGCATGTTGATACAGGCTGGAAGTTCCGCGAAATGATCGCCTTTCGCGACAATATCGTGGCCAAGCTCGGCCTAACCCTTCTGACCCATACCAATCCCGAAGGTCTGGCCCAAGGGATAGGCCCCTTCACCCACGGCTCTGCGGTCCATACGGATGTGATGAAGACCCAAGCCCTCCGGCAGGCTTTGGATCAGCACGGCTTTGACGTGGCCTTTGGCGGGGCCCGCCGGGACGAGGAAAAGTCTCGCGCTAAGGAGCGCATCTTCTCGTTCCGCTCGGCCCAACATCGCTGGGACCCCAAACAGCAGCGGCCAGAGCTGTGGCGCACCTATAATGCCCGTAAGCAAAAGGGCGAGAGCATCCGAGCCTTCCCCCTGTCCAACTGGACCGAGCTGGACATCTGGCAATATATCCATCTGGAGAACATTCCGCTGGTGCCGCTCTATTTCGCGGCAGAGCGGCCCGTCGTCGAGCGCGACGGGACCTTGATCATGGTCGATGATGACCGCATGCCCCTGCGGCCCGGCGAGGTACCGCAGCAGAAAATGGTACGGTTTCGTACACTTGGTTGCTACCCCCTGACCGGCGGGGTTGAAAGCACGGCGGCAACCCTGCCCGACATCATCCAAGAAATGTTGCTGACCACCACCTCCGAGCGTCAGGGGCGGGTCATTGACCATGACCAGGCCGCTTCCATGGAGAAGAAGAAACAGGAGGGCTACTTCTGATGGCCCATATCTCTGATCTCATCGGCACTGATATTGACGCCTATCTGCTGCAGCATCAGCACAAGAGCCTGCTCCGCTTCATCACCTGCGGCAGTGTCGACGACGGCAAGTCCACCCTGATCGGACGGCTGCTCTATGATTCCAAAATGATCTTTGAAGACCAGTTGGCGGCTTTGGAGGCGGACTCCAAGCGTGTCGGCACCCAAGGCGGTGAGATCGATTTCGCCCTTCTGGTCGATGGACTGGCGGCCGAGCGCGAGCAGGGCATCACCATCGATGTCGCCTATCGCTTCTTCTCGACCGACCGGCGCAAGTTCATCGTCGCCGACACGCCCGGCCACGAGCAATATACCCGCAACATGGTCACCGGGGCCTCGACCGCGGATCTGGCCGTGATCTTGGTTGATGCGCGCAAGGGCATCTTGACCCAGACCCGACGCCACAGCTTCCTCGTCTCACTGATTGGTATCCGCAAGGTGGTTTTGGCGGTCAATAAGATGGATCTGGTCGGTTTTGATCAGGCGGTCTTTGACCAGATCGTTAGCGACTACCGCGCCTTTGCCGCTCAGATCGGCCTAGACGATGTCACGGCGATCCCCATTTCCGGCCTGCGCGGTGACAATATTGCCTCACGCAGCGCGGCCACGCCTTGGTTCGATGGCCCGGTCCTGATCGACCATCTGGAGACCGTGCCTCTGGATGAGGCCCGCCGTCAGCAGGGCGACCTTCGCCTACCGGTCCAGTGGGTCAATCGGCCCAATCTCGACTTTAGAGGCTTTGCCGGTCAGATTGCCAGCGGCGTGGTCCGTCCGGGTGACACCATTAGGGTCCTGCCTTCGGGCAAGCAGAGCAAGGTGGCACGCATTGTCACCTATGAGGGTGACCTTGACCTGGCCGTAGCCGGACAGTCCATCACACTGACACTTGAAGACGAGATCGACTGCTCGCGCGGCGACATTATCGCCTCTGGCAACCCACCCGAAGTGGCCGACCAGTTCGAGACCACCCTGATCTGGATGGCCGAAGAGGCCATGCTACCGGGACGCTCCTACTGGCTGAAGATTGGGGCCAAGCTGGTGGCGGCGACCGTCACCGAGCCGAAATATAAGATCAACGTCAATACGCTGGAACATCTGGCCGCCAAGTCGCTGACCCTGAACGAAATCGGCGTCTGCAATATTAGCCTCGACCAGCAGATCGCCTTTGATCCCTATAGGGACAATGCCGATACCGGCGGCTTTATCCTGATCGACCGGATGACCAACGCCACCATCGGCGCGGGCCTGATCAACTTTGCTTTGCGCCGTTCGCAGAATATCCATTGGCAAGCGCTGGATGTGAACAAGACCAGCCGTGCCGACCTCAAGGGCCAGCGCCCCGCGATCCTGTGGTTCACGGGCCTGTCAGGATCGGGCAAGTCGACCATCGCCAATCTTGTGGAAAAGCAGCTCTTTGCCTTGGGTCGTCACACGACCGTTCTGGACGGAGACAATGTCCGCCACGGCCTGAACCGCGATCTGGGCTTTACCGATGCTGACCGGGTGGAAAATATCCGCCGGGTGGCCGAAGTGTCCAAGCTGATGGTCGAGGCCGGGCTGATCACCCTCGTCTCGTTCATCTCGCCGTTCCGCTCTGAGCGGCAAATGGCACGCGATCTGGTCGAGACCAGCGAATTCATCGAGATCTTCGTCGATACGCCGCTGGCCGTAGCCGAAGAGCGGGACGTCAAGGGCCTCTATAAAAAGGCCCGCAGCGGGGCCTTGAAGAACTTCACAGGGATCGATAGCCCCTATGAAGCGCCCCTCACGCCCGAAATCCACATCGACACCACCAAGATGACCCCCGAACAGGCCGCCGATCTGATTGTCGAACGGCTACGCGATCGGGGCCTGATCAAGGGCGGTTGGCACGGCCCAGAAATCTAGTCCGCGCCCCTTAGCGATAGCTGGCACCGACATTGAAGCTGGACATCAATCGAGACAGGCTGCCCGCCTCCTGCGCCAAGGCGTGACTGGCGGCGGCGGTCTCTTCAACCATGGCTGCGTTCTGCTGTGTCACCTGATCCATCTGGTTGACGGCAGAATTGATCTCGTTAAGGCCGACGGCCTGATCCTTGGCCGATGAGGCGATGGCGGTGACCACCCCATTGACCCCAGCCACCATCTCCATAATTCGCTTAAGGGCCGAACCGGTCTGACCGACCAGATCCACGCCCTGACTGACCTGACGCGAACTGGCTGAGATCAGGGCCTTAATTTCCTTCGCCGCCTCGGCAGACCGTTGGGCCAAGGCCCGTACCTCAGAGGCCACTACCGCAAAGCCGCGCCCCGCATCCCCGGCCCGTGCCGCCTCGACGCCGGCATTGAGGGCCAGAAGGTTGGTTTGGAAGGCGATCTCATCAATGACGCCGATGATCTGGCTGATCTGATTGGCCGACTTGGAAATTTCGCTCATCGCCTCTACGGCGCGACTGACAATCAGGCCGCCCTCTTCGGCTTCTTTGGTGGCTTTGGTGACGACTTGGCTGGCTTCGGTCGAGCCATCGGCGGTGCGACGGACCGTGTTGGTAATTTCATTGAGAGCGGCGGCGGTCTCTTCCAGACTGGCCGCCTGCTGCTCGGTGCGGCGCGACAGGTCGTCAGAGGCGCGGCTGATCTCGTCCGTGCCGGTCGACATGCTGCCCGAGGTGTCGATGATCGACTGAACGGTCTGGCGCAGACGCTGGATCGCGCCGTTAAAGTCGGTCCGCAGGCGCTCATATTCCGGTGCAAAGGGCTCGTCCAGGCTGACGGTAAGGTCGCCATTAGACAGGCTTTCCAAGCCGCCCGCGATAGCCTCGACCATGTGCTGTTGTTCACGTTCAGCGGCGAGACGGCGCTCCTCGTTCAGACGGCGCTCTTCTTCGAGCATGCGGCGCTGCTCCGCCGCCTCCGCTTCGCTGGCCCGGTCGGCAATAGCCTGCTTGAAGGTGTGCAGCGCGCGGGTCAGGAGGCCGATCTCATCGGTGCGCGTCGTCGTCGGCACTGTCACCGAGAAGTCCCCTTTGGCCAAACGATCAACGACACGCGTGACCTCGGCAATGGGCTGAACCAGAACCCGGCGCGCCATGATCATCAAGAGCACGCAGGAGGACAGGCCGATGATCAGGATAACAACCATCAGGATTTCAGAGAACAGCGCCCGTTGGGCTGCATGTTCAACATCCGTCTTGGCCAAGGCTTCGATTCGATCTGAAACCTTCGCCATCGCCTCTTCAAGGATGAGGAATTTCTCCATGAAGGGGCCCATGTCATTGGCCGCCGCTTCAGGCTGTGTATCGACCTTGGCGACAATGGACTGAGCGGCTGCGACATAGTCTGCAAGCGGGGCTGAGACCTCAGTCAAGGCCGAGCGAATTTCAGGATTCTTGGCAAGCTTTAGGTTCGTGTCGATGGCGTTATTGAAGTCCGCCACATGCTCTGCAAGATCCTTGCGCACATCGGCAATCTTATTAACCGACCCCGGGGTTTGGGTCTGAAAAGCCAAGAGCACGTCGGCGCGTAGGGCATCATGGCCCATGTCGGCCTGCTGATGGGTTTGCAAAATTGTCGAGGACAGAGAGGTCTCTCGAAGCTCTCCGGCCAGATCCACCGCGACCCAGATCCCTGCGCCAACGCTGGCAGCAAAAAGGATCATCAACCCAATACAGGCGGCCATGACCGTCTGGTTGATCGAGGTGGTTTTCATCTAAAGCTTCCTTAGTGATCAATCGAGGGACCTTGAAGCCATCGGGCCAATCGCACACTCGAAAATTAGTCATCACTATTAGAACCGAAATCAGGTTCCCAACATCTTAACATCTAAGGAAATTCTAAGGTTCATACGCACCGTGCGCGAATGCGAGGTTGAGTGGCCCAAGCACTGACCAATTCACCCCATAAATCTAAGAAATCAAGTTGGTGCCCCCGGTCAGACTCGAACTGACACACCTTTCAGTACTCGATTTTGAGTCGAGCGCGTCTACCATTCCACCACGGGGGCGACCGAGGAGGCGAGCCTTTCAGGCTGCGGTCACCTTCTAGCAATGCCCACCGGCCTGAACAAGTCCCTTGGTCAGGGATTGTGGCTCGAACAGATCAGCCCGGCTCGACCGTCTGTTCAATGGCACCAAACAGGCTATGGCGTTTGGCATCCCTCATCTCGATACGGACGACATCGCCATATTTCAAAAAGGGCGTCGTGGCCTGTCCATCGGTCAAGGTCTCGACCGTTCGCACCTCGGCGAGGCAGGCATAGCCAACGCCGCCAGCCTTGAGGGTCTTGGCCGGCGCGCCCGACGCCTCGCGGTTGGATACGGTCCCAGAGCCAATGATGGTTCCTGCCCCTAGGGCGCGGGTCTTGGCCGCATGGGCAATCAGGGTGCCAAAATCAAAGGTCATATCGACACCGGCATCAGGCTCGCCCAAGGGCTGGCCATTAACCGCCACCTCGAGCGCCCCGCGCAGCTTACCTTGCGACCAGGCAGCCCCCAGTCCGTCGGGCGTCACCGCGACCGGCGAAAAGGCACTGGCGGGCTTGGAGTGGAAGAAGCCAAAGCCCTTGGCCAGTTCACCGGGCATCAGGTTTCGCAGGCTGACATCATTGGCCAGCATGACCAGGCGCACAGCCGCGAGGGCCTCATCGCGCCCCGCCCCCATCGGCACATCACCGGTAATGACCGCGATCTCGCCTTCGAGGTCACAGCCATAGGCCTCGTCCGCCAAGGGGATCGGATCGCGCGGACCCAGAAAGCTGTCGGATCCGCCTTGGTACATGAGGGGATCGGTCCAAAAACTGGCGGGCAGGTCTGCACCCGCCGCCTGCCGCAGCAGGGCGACATGGTTCACATAGGCCGACCCATCGGCCCACTGAAAGGCGCGTGGCAGGGGGCTGGCGGCCTCATGCTCGTGAAATCGCGTTCGGGGCAGTCCTCCGGTCTCCAGACTGTGGGCCAGCGCCCGTAACATCGGCTCACAGCGGTCCCAATTGTCGAGCGCGGCCTGCAGGGTCGGCGCAACCTCATCGGCCAAGACATACCAAGCCAAGTCATTGGACACGACGACCAGACGACCATCTCGGCCAGCGGCAGAACCGGAATTGAGCGATGCAAGCTTCATGGATTATCTTCCCTATAGGGCCTCACGGGCGTGGCCTTGGTGGCTTCAGGAATGTGGACACGAATTTTTCCGTTCCACCAGAGGCATTAAAGTCCCACCCTGTGGCACCGGGGCACAAGACAGGCTGTTCAGACTCTGGTAGCGGAGACGACTAGTTCCGGGAGCCTCCATGCTGCGACGCCTTTATTTTCAGGTCCTATCCCTTGCTGGCCATCGGCTCGCGGGTCTTTGGCTGGCCATTGTCGCCTTTGCCGAGAGCTCGTTCTTTCCTATTCCGCCCGATGTCATGCTGGCCCCAATGGTGATGGCCAAGCCGGAAAAGGCCTATCACTATGCTGCGATCTGCACCGCCGCTTCGGTGGCCGGGGGCATTTTAGGCTATGCGATCGGCTTCTACCTAGAACCTGTCGGTCACTGGGTCTTGGCCCTGACCGGCCATTCGGGCGGCGTGGCGCAGTTTCAGGCCTGGTTTGCTGAGTGGGGCATCTGGCTGATTCTGATCAAGGGCCTGACGCCCATCCCCTATAAGTTGGTGACCATCGCCTCGGGCCTTGCTGCCTTTAGCTTCCCTATGTTCATCATCGCCTCGGTCATCACACGCGGCGCAAGGTTCTTTCTGGTCGCGGGCCTGATCAAACATTTCGGGCCTCGGATGCAAGAGGTTATTGAGCGCCGGATGATGCTGGTCACCAGCATCGTTTTGATCGTCCTGATCGGCGGTTTTGTCGCGGTCAAGCTTCTGGGTTAGGCGAAGGTTGGGCCATCTGCCCCTTGGGCTCGTCGCACGGATGGACTAGATAGGGACCTATGCGTGACCTAATCCGTCCCCTCGCCCTTTGGCAGCCCCCCATCGCAGCCTTCGCCTCGGCGGCGCTACTCGCCGTGGCCCACGGGTTTGAGCGGTTTGGTGGCCTCGCTCCCTGCACCCTCTGTTTGAAACAGCGTGAGGTCTATTGGGCAGCGCTGGGTTTGGGTCTGGTGGGGTTTGCCGTCGGTCGTCTGAGCGGGTCTGATCGGGTTCGGCGGGGAGTCGCGATCGGACTGACCCTCGTCTTTGCCTACGGTGCCTATCTCGCAGCCTATCATGCCGGGGCCGAGTGGAAATGGTGGCCCGGGCCGACCACCTGTTCGGGCGTAGGAACCAGCGTCAGCGCTCAGGCCATGGTCGATCTGCTCAATGGCGCGAAGATTGAGCCGCCGCGCTGTGACGAGGCGGCATGGGTCTGGCTGGGCCTGTCCATGGCCGGTTGGAACTTTCTGGTCTATCTGACGCTCGCGGCCTACAGCGCCGCCAGCGCCCTTTACAAGAAGGCTTAAGGCCATGAGCGACAAGCCCATCCCCCCCCGTCCAGGCCTTGGGGCCCCAGAAGCGCGGCTCAGTGAAATCCTGCGCGTGGACCATGCTGGAGAGTTGGGCGCGGTCCATATCTATCGCGGTCAAAGGGCGGTCTTTGCCAAGGCCAAGGACAAGGATCGTATCCGTGAACAGCTCGCTGAGATGGAGGGTCATGAGGCCGTGCATCTGGCCGCCTTTGATCAGCTCCTGACCCGTCACCAGGTTCGTCCAACCCTGATGGCCCCCCTTTGGCGCGTGGCGGGCTTTGCGCTCGGGGCCGGAACCGCCCTGCTCGGCGAGAAGGCGGCGCACGCCTGCACCGCTGCGGTCGAGACCGTGATCGAAGAACATTACGCGGCCCAAATCGCTGAGATCGCCACCGACCGCCCTGAACTGGCCGCAGAACTGAGCCGCTTTCGTGACGAGGAACTGTCCCACCGCGATCAGGCCGTGGCTGAGGGCGCGCTGGAGGCTCCAGGCTATCCCCTGCTGGCCGGTCTGATCCGGGCGGGTTGCCGCGCCGCCATCAAGATCAGCGAGCGCATCTAGCCCTTCCCTTCTGGCCCATTTGCACCAAGAGTGCGTCCATGAGCTTGGCAGATTTCCTTCGCCCTTGCGGCCCCGTGGTCGACGCCGCTGCTGCAGAGCGGCTGTTCGAGGTGCTGTCCAAGGCCGCCGAGCGTGACGGCTGGAGCGCACGGCTCAAGCAGGTCTGGCCGTCCCTAGAGCCGATAGCAGGGGCCTCGCCCTATCTCGCCGGATTGATGAGACGCGCGCCGGGCCAGCTTCGCCAAGCCCTTGAGGCCGAAGACCCCATAGCTGACATTCTGCGCCAAACCCAAGCCGTGGCGGACGAGACCGACCTGATCGCGGGGGCCAAGACCCTGCGCGCGCTCAAAGCCGATGCGCACCTAACCATAGCCTTGGCCGATCTGGGTGGGGTCTGGGACCTCAGCGCCGTGACCGGCAACATTACCGAATTTGCCGATCTGGCCGTCCAATCAGCCCTCGCCATGGCCGTTCGCGCCGAGGTGACCAAGGGCCGTCTCTTGGCTGCGCCGAACGGTGCCGCTGGGCCCATTCCGGGGCTGTTCTGCATTGCCATGGGCAAGCATGGGGCCTTTGAGCTGAACTATTCTAGCGATATCGACATCTCCATCTTTTACGATCCTGACCAGATGCTGATACCGCCCGGAGGCGACGCGCAGGTTGTTGCTTTGGCAGTAACGCGGTCCTTGGCGCAGCTCCTGCAAGAGCGAACGGCGGAGGGCTATGTCTTTCGGGTCGATCTGCGCCTGCGTCCCGACCCAAGCTCGACCCCGCCTGCCGTGTCGGTGGCCGCAGCGCTCGACTATTACCAAACCGTCGGCCAGAACTGGGAGCGGGCGGCCTTTATCAAGGCGCGGGCCATGGCCGGGGATGTGCCTCTGGGCCAAGGCTTTCTTCAGGAGCTGTCCGGCTTTATCTGGCGCAAAAATCTCGATTTTGCCGCCATCGCTGACATCCATTCGATCAAGCGCCAGATCCACATCCACAAGGTCGATGACCGACTGACCGCCAAGGGGGCCAATCTCAAGCTCGGCCGAGGCGGTATTCGCGAGATTGAGTTCTACGTCCAGACCCAGCAACTGATCCTCGGCGGCCGCAATCCGGCCCTGCGCTCGAACCGTACCTTGGATGCGCTAACCGCCCTGTGTGTTGCAGGTCAGGTGACTGCGGAGACGGCTGCAGAGCTTCACCGCGCCTATCTGCATCTGCGCGGTTGGGAGCACCGGGTGCAGATGCTGCATGACGAACAGACCCATCGCCTGCCCGAAAGCGATGCCGACCGACGGCGCGTCGCGGCCCTGTCCGGCGCGCCGGACCTGCGCCGCTTTGATGCCCAGGTCACGCGCCTGCTCAAGCAGGTAAACCAGCATTATGGCGAGCTGTTTCCGGACGGCGAGGACCTGTCCTCATCCTTTGGCAGCCTGGTCTTTACCGGGGTTGAGGATGATCCTGAAACCCTCGCCACCTTAGCGCGGATGGGCTTTTCTAACCCGCCGCAGGTCGCCGCGACCATCCGCTCTTGGCATCATGGTCACATCAATGCCACCCGCACCGAGCGGGGCCGCGAGCTCTTCACCCAGTTGGCCCCGCGCCTGCTCGACGCGACCAACGCCACCGGAGCGCCAGACGCCGCCTTCCTGCGCTTTGGCGACTTCTTTTCGCGGCTATCCTCAGGGGTTCAGCTTCAATCCCTGATGCTGGCCCAGCCCAAATTGCTCAAGCTGTTGGTGCAGGTCATGGCCTTCGCCCCTCGGCTGGCGAGCACCCTGGCCCGCAGGCCCGCCGCCCTCGATGCCCTACTCGACCACAGCTTTTTCGAGCCCTTCGATGTCGATGCAGAAGCGCAGGCCTTTGCCCATGTGATGGCCCGCACCGAGGGCTTTGAAGGGGCGATGGACGCGGCCCGGGTCATGCACCGCGAACAGGCCTTCCGCATTGGCCTTCAGGTCATGAGCGGGACAGCCAGCGCCGAAGAGGCGGGCCGCGCCTTTGCCGGATTGGCCGATATGGTGGTTCGCAGCCTCGCCCCTGTGGCTCTGGCCGAAACGGTGCGGATCGGCGGGGACTTTCCCGGTCAGGTCGCGGTTGTGGCGCTGGGTAAGTGTGGCTCAAGCGAGATGACTGCGCGCTCGGACCTTGATCTGATGACCCTCTATCAGGCCGATGAGCCCGCCTCCATGTCCGAGAAGAAGGGTTGGGGGGCTGAAACCTTCTATGCCCGCTTTACCCAAAGGCTGGTCGCTGCCCTCTCGGCCCCAACGGGCGAGGGCGGGCTCTATGAGGTGGATCTACAACTGCGTCCTTCGGGAACCGCAGGACCGGTTGCTGTCAGCTGCGCGGCCTTTGATGGCTACTATGCCGGACAGTCAGACGGCGAGGCCGAGACTTGGGAAATCCTTGCTCTGACTCGTGCGCGGGTGGTCTGGGCCAGCAGTCCAGAATTTGCCGTGGTCGCGACCGCTGCCATCGAGACCGCCCTTCGCCGCCCGCGCGATCCCAAGCAGGCCGTGCGCGATATGCTCGACATGCGCCGCCTGATGGAACAGGAACGCCCGCCCAAGGGCGATTGGGACCTCAAGCTGGCCAAGGGCGGACTGGTCGATATCGAGTTCATCGCGCAATTGCTGCAGATCATCCACGCGCCCCATGGCGGGCCGTTGGAGGTCAATACGGCCAAGGCGCTGGCGATGGCAAAGGCCCAAGGCCTCGCCAAGGCTGACCAGATCGAGGCCCTAGAGGCGGGCTGGAAGCTGCAGCAGAACCTGACCCAACTGCTCAAGGTGGCCCTCGACGATGATGCCGACCCTCTGCTTGAGCCCGCCCCCTTCCGTACGCTTTTGGCCAAGGCTGCAGGGGTGCGGAACTTCAAATCTGTTCCAGCCTATCTCGCGCTAATTCGCCAGTCCGCGCGCGAGGCCTTCGAGCAGATTGCCAAGGACCTTCAGCGATAGGTCAGACGGGACGCCCCTTCCATCAAAGCGACGGAATTGGTTTGGGCGCACGTTTGACCCTATGAACGGTCTAGACGTTCCCCCAAACGGAGAGTTCGAAATGAGAAAATACCTCTATGCGGCTGGATTCAGCCTCGTCCTAAGCGGCGCTGCCCTTGCCCAGCCTGCCACGCCCTCCCACGAGGGCCCCGGTCATGATAAGATGCCCATGGAAGGCGGCATGATGCGCCCGCCCATGCCCAATCCAGACACCAATGGTGATGGCAAGGTGAGCCTTGCCGAGTTTCAGCAAAGCCATGTCGACCATGTGATGAGGCTCGACACCAACAAGGACGGCAAGATCAGCGAAGCAGAGTTCAAGGCCCGGCCGGGCATGATGGGTCACGAGGGGCCTTCAAAGCCAAAGGCTGAGGGTCAAACGGACAAGGATCGTCCCATGCGCCGCGAGATGATGGAAAAGATGCGCGGCGAGCGTCAGGGCATGATGTTCGACATGCTCGATGCCAATGATGATGGTGTGGTCGCGAAGGCTGAAATGGATCGCATGACGTCCAAGCGCTTCAAACGTATGGACAAGAACAGTGACGGTGTTCTGACCGGTGATGAGTTGCCCAAGCCACCCTTGCAGGGTGGTCGCCGCAGCCATCACGGTTCGAAATAATCCGACCCTATGGCTCGCACAGGCCCGCTGGGGGGTGTCTATGCGAGCCACTTTACCGATGCAAAGAGGCAACCCTTGACCAACAGCCCACCCGATCCTGACGCCGACCTAGTCCTTCGGGTTGGACGCGGTGATCCGGCTGCGGTTCAGGCCCTGATGGCGCGAAAACTGCCCCGAATGTTGGCCCTGGCGCGGCGGATGTTGGGCGACGCGTCGGAGGCGGAGGATGTGGCGCAGGAGGTGATGGTGCGGGCTTGGCGTCAGGCCCCGACTTGGCAGCCCGGCACCGCGCGGTTCGATAGCTGGATGCACAGGGTGGCCTTAAACCTTTGCTATGATCGGCTCCGTCGCCAAAGTGAACGACCGATAGCAGAGCCTCCAGACCAGATTGATCCCGGCCCGGCCCCTGATGCTGGACTAATGGGAATGGAGATAAAGGATCGGGTCGAGGCGGCAATCGCCAAATTACCAGAGCGTCAGAGGGAGGCGATTGTGCTGTGTCACTATCAGGAGCTTGGCAATATCGAGGCGGCGGCGCTGATGGAGATCAGTGTCGAGGCGCTCGAAAGCCTGCTGTCTCGAGGACGCCGCGCCCTTCGCCTGCTTCTTAATCCCTTAAATGATCGTCGATTGGAGGGCCTCGGATGACCCCGGAACGGTTTGAACAGTTGGCTGAGGCCTATGGTTCTGACCTTCGTCGCTGGCCGCTGGCCGAGCAGGCCAAGGCCGAGCAACTGCGCCAAGAGCGCCCAGTCTGGGCCCGTGAGTGCTTGGACAGCGCGGCGGATCTCGATGACCTGCTCGGGCTCTATCGCGTTGCAGCGCCCTCGGTGGCCCTGCGTGACCGGGTCATGGCAAGAGCACCCAAGCTCCAACGCTCCGTCTGGTCGCGGCTGGTCGGAGAATGGCGCGGGTGGGGCATGGGCTTGGCGGCGGCGGGCCTAGCAGGCCTGATGGTCGGTATTGGCTCGGTCAGTCTGATGATGGCCGATCAATCGGCCGATGTGACAGTCGCCAGCGCCCTGGATGGTCAATCGGTCTATTCGGAGGCCGTCGCCTTCGGTGCGGAGGAGAAACTATGAGCCCGCGCGCTTTAAAAATCGGTCTGGCCCTGTCGCTGGTCCTGAACATGTTCCTCTTGATGGCCGTCGGCGGAGCCATCGCCATGCGCCACCAACTAATGACCAATGATCGCAGTAACCGACCCAACTCGATCATGCGCATTGCGAAGGACATGCCGCCGGAAAGCCGCAAGGCCATGCGCCGGGTCCTGCGCGAGGCTGTGGTGGCCACCATGCCCGACCTCAAGACGGCTCATGATGCGCGCATCGCCGCTGCCGATAGCTTGGCCGCCGCCAAGCCTGATCGCGCCTTGATCGACCGCAATCTGCAAAGGGCGCGCGAAGCCGAAATGAGGGCGCGGGCCGGGATGGAATCCGCAGCGGTGACCTATGCCCTAACCGTTAGCCCAGAAGATCGGGCCCGTATTGCCGAAAGCTTTCGGCGCCCTCCGCCCAGCGCCAGACGGCATGGCGGACCGGGCTTTATGAGAGGGGAAGGGCGAGGGCCTCGACCGGATGATGGCCCCGATGATCGGGGTCCGCCGCCCGCCGCCCCTTAACCGGTCCTAGCCGCGGAGGGTTCCGCCAGCCTTTTGCACCGCGGCAATGATCTTGGCCGATAGGGCTTCGATCTCGGCCTCGGTCAAGGTCTGTTCCTTGGGCTGGATCGTGACCTCGAGGGCCACGGACTTGCATCCGACGGCAACGCCTTGGCCTTGATAGACGTCGAAGACACGGGCATTGGCGATCAGGGCCTTATCCGCGCCCAGCACCGCCTTGATCAGATCACCGGCGGCCTTGTCCTCGGCCACGATGAAGGCATAGTCGCGGCTGAGCGGCATCAGGCTGGAGGCCTCATAGCCGGGCTTGGACTTGCCCTTGCGCTTGGGTTCCGGCACCGCGTCGAGCCAAAGCTCAAAGCCATAGACAGGGCCGTCAACATCGAGCGCCTTCAGAACGCTCGGATGCAGGGCCCCGAACTCTGCAACCACGGCCTTAGGACCAAGCTGGAGACGCGCGGAGCGGCCAGGGTGCCACCAGGGCGAATTGCTGCCCTGCGCCGTCTGAAGCGAGGCTACGGGCGCGCCCAGCTCTTCCAACAGGGCCATCAGGTCGCTCTTGACCGTAAAGACATCTTCCGCCGCGCCCTGATCCCAACGACGAGGCGCATGAGGGGCGATCAGGCCGGTGATGGCGGTGCGCTGATCTTTGGGCTGATCCCCGGCAAAGACCGGACCGACCTCGAACAGGGCCACATCGGCAAAGCCGCGCTTGGCATTGCGTCCTGCCGCCTCGATCAAGTTGGGCAGGATCGAGGGGCGCATACAGTCTAGGTCTGACGCAATCGGGTTGGACAGGACCACGGCCTCATCGCCGCCGCCAAACAGGCTGGCGGTCTTGCGGGAGGTAAAGGACCAGGTCAGGGCCTCAGCATAGCCCAGAGCCGCCATGGCCCGACGCCCCATCCGGGCGCGGTTCTGGCGTACAGTCAGTATGCCACTGGCCGCACTGATGACCGGCGGCAGGGGCGTAGAGGGCAGCGCGCCATAGCCGGCGATACGGGCGACTTCCTCGACCAGATCGGCCTTGCCCTCGACATCGCGACGCCAGCTTGGCGGGGTGACCTGAACAGGGCTCCCCGTCCCCTCAATGGCAAAACCAAGGTGAGCTAGGATCTCGAAGGTCCGCTCGCGCGTGACCGACAGGCCTGACAGGCGCTGCACATAGTCCGGATCAAAATTGATGGTGCCGGGCGCTGCCGGAGCAGCACCGGCGACCAAGACTTCGGACGCCTCACCGCCGCAAAGCTCAAGAATCAGCTTGGTGGCCAACTCAAGGCCGGGAACGACAAAGCCGGTATCGACTGTGCGAGCAAAACGGTACTGGGCATCGGACGAGATCCCGGTAGCCCGGCCCGTCTGGGCGGTGGTTAGGGGATCAAACCAAGCGCTTTCGATAAAGACACTGGTGGTCTCATCCGAACAGCCCGTGCTCTCGCCGCCCATCACGCCGCCAAGACCCAAGGGGCCGGAAGCATCCGAAATGACGCACATGTCCGGGGTCAGGGCATAGGTCTTGCTATCCAGCGCCTCGAGGCTTTCGCCTTCGATCCCCATACGGGCCTCAATGACGGTGCCGGTCAGTTTGTCGACATCATAGACATGCAGCGGGCGGGCGCGGTCGTAGGACAGAAGGTTGGTGACATCGACCAGCGCATTGATCGAGCGTAGCCCGACGGACTTGAGCTTGGCCTGCAGCCAGTCTGGCGAAGGTCCGTTCTTGACGCCTCTGATCACCCGACCCGCGAAGAGGGGGCAGGCCTGCGGGGCGGTCAGACGAATCTCGATCGGGCAGGGGAAGGTGCCCGGGACAGCGGCAACACTCAGGTCCTTCAAGCGGCCAATGCCGGTCGCGGCCAGATCGCGGGCGATGCCTGCGACGCCCAGCCAGTCAGGTCGATTGGGGGTGACTTCGAAATCGATCACGGCTTCAAGGCCTAAGGCCTCAGCCACCGGGGTTCCCACCGCAAGGTCATCACCCAGTTCCATGATGCCGTCAGACTCTTCAGCGGTCTCCAGCTCGGCGGCCGAGCAGAGCATGCCGTTGGACACCACGCCCCGGACCGGCTTTTCCACCAAGGTCACGCCGAGGCCGGGCACATAGGCACCGATGGGGGCATAGATGGTGGTCAGACCAGCTCTGGCATTGGGCGCGCCGCAGACAATCTCCTTGCGGCCATCGACCGTGTCGACCTGACAGACCCGCAGGCGGTCGGCATTGGGATGCTGCTCGGCACTGACGATGCGCGCGACCGTAAAGGCCGCCAGCTTTTGGGCTGGATTTTCGACATGCTCGACCTCAAGGCCCGCCATGGTCATGGCATCGACAATCTCTTGTGCGCTTGCCGTGGTTTCCAGGTGCTGCTTGAGCCAGGACAGGGTGAATTTCATCGGTTCATCTCAAACTTGCCAAGGGGCCGGGGGAATGAGACCCCCTTCCCCGGCCTTGCCGGGACTTCACCCTTAAGGGGGAAGATTTTCAGTCTAGGTCCTCCCCCTTAAGGGGGAGGTGTCGCGAAACGACGGAGGGGGTCTTTTGCCTCTAGCTCAAACCACCCGCTGCGCTGGGAGCGGCAAAGGGACTAAAGCCATAGTGGGCCAACCAGCGCACATCGCTGGCAAACATATCGCGCAGGTCAGGAACGCCATATTTCAACATGGCCAGACGGTCGACGCCCATGCCAAAGGCAAAGCCCTGCCACTCGTCTGGATCAAGGCCGCAGTTTTTGATGACATTGGGATGGACCATGCCGCAGCCTAGAACCTCTAGCCAGCTAGAGCCTTGGCCCACCTTCAGCTCGCCGCCCGTGCGGTCGCACTGCACGTCCAGCTCCGCCGAGGGTTCGGTGAAGGGGAAGTGGTGGGGGCGAAAACGGGTGACGACATCGCTGGTCTCAAAGAACCGGCCGACAAAGGTCTCGAGGGTCCATTTCAGGTGGCCCATATGGATATTGCGATCAATCACCAGACCTTCGACCTGATGGAACATCGGCGTGTGGGTCTGGTCTGAATCTTTACGATAGGTCCGGCCCGGCGCGATGATGCGGATTGGCGGGGCCTGCGAGACCATGGTGCGGATCTGAACGGGGCTCGTATGGGTGCGCAGCAACATCCGTTCTCCCGCCGCGTTGGGCGAGAAGAAGAAGGTGTCGTGGGTCTCACGCGCCGGATGCTTGGGCGGGAAGTTCAAGGCGGTAAAGTTGTGGAAGTCGTCCTCGATGTCAGGGCCATCAGCGACGGCAAAGCCCATCTCGGCAAAGATGGCGGTCATCTCGTCCATCACCTGCATGGTCGGATGGACGCTGCCCCGCCGGCGCGGCGGCGCGGGCAAGGTCAGGTCGAGACGTTCGGCGGCGAGCTGGGCATCGAGGGCAGCGGCTTCGAGTGCCGCCTTACGCTCAGCCAGCGCTCCCTGAACCCGATCACGCAGGCCATTGATCAGCGGCCCCTGCTCGCGGCGCTCATCTGGGCCCATAGTCCCGAGCCCCTTCAACAGGGCTGAGATCGAGCCCGACTTGCCCAACACAGTGACGCGCACAGCGTCGAGCCCGGCCAGATCGGCCGCTGCTTGGACGGCCGAGACGATCTCGGCTTCAAGGGTGGCGAGGTCAGTCATGAAAAGCGCCTATTTTGGTCGGGTAAAACGCCAAACGGCGCGGGGCTGTAAGCGCCCGCGCCGTCAAGGTCTATGGGATGAGCCGAAGCTCAACAAGCCTTAGGCCAGGGCTGCACGAACCTTGTCAGCAATGGCCTTAAACGCGGCAGGATCGGCTGCGGCGACGTCGGACAGAACCTTACGGTCCATCTCGATGCCGGCCAGGTCGAGGCCGTGCACGAATTGCGAGTAGGTGAAGCCTTCCAGACGGGCAGCAGCGTTGATGCGCTGAATCCACAGGGCCCGGAACGAGCGCTTCTTGTTGCGACGGTCGCGATAGGCATATTGCCCCGCGCGGTCGACGGCGGCCTTAGCCGTCTTGATAGTATTCTTGCGACGGCCAGAGAAACCCTTAGCCTGCTCGAGAACTTTTTTGTGTCTAGCGTGGGAGACTACGCCCCGTTTAACGCGCGCCATATGAGATCACCTTGAATTAAAATTGCAGGAACAAGCGCCGGTCAGGCGTAGGGCATGAACAGCTTGATGATTTTGGTGTCGGCGTCCGACATCACCTTCGTCCCGCGGTTTTGGCGGATATATTTGGCATTGTGGCTGATCAAGCGGTGACGCTTGCCCGCAACGCCAGCCTTGATCCGGCCGGTCGCAGTGATCTTGAAGCGCTTTTTAACGCCAGATTTGGTCTTCAACTTCGGCATTTTGCTGCAGAACCTTTAACAGCCCTGTCCTCTGATGGTGCACTAAGAGCCGCCATGGCATGCCTAATGGCCAGGCGACTTGTAAGAACCGGTGCTTCTAAGGGAAATGGGGCGATGACGCAAGGCCTTGGCGGGATTCAGCAAAGGCCGCCAGAGACCGATGTGATCCTAGGCCAACCTTGGCAGAACCAGAGCGACCCGAAGGCCCGGACCACTGCCGTTCAGGGTGCCGGGCCCCTCGTCCAGTTCCAGCCGCCCGCCATGGGCCTCAGCGACAGCGGCGACCAGCGACAGGCCAAGGCCCGCCCCCGGCTGACTGCGGCTATTTTCCAGACGCACGAACCTTTGCACCACGCGGGGCCGGTCCGGTTCCGGCACACCCGGCCCCGTGTCGGTCACTGAAAACTCCACCTCGCCCGAGGCTCGGCGCCGCACACGCAGCCGTACCGCGCCGCCTTGGGGCGTATATTTCACCGCATTGTCGAGAATATTGGCCAAGGCTTGGGCGATAAATTCACGGTTACCGCGCACGGTCAGGGCGGGCGTTGCCTCCAGCTTGAACTCGATGGCCTTATCTTCGCACAGGGGCTCATAGAGCTCTGCCACACCTGCGGCGAGGTCACCGGGATCAAACCGGACCTGATCGGGGGCCTCAACCGCCGACTGCAGACG
The DNA here is from genome assembly GCA_041182245.1 of Pseudomonadota bacterium. Lineage (GTDB taxonomy): Bacteria > Pseudomonadota > Alphaproteobacteria > Caulobacterales > Caulobacteraceae > CAISGS01. Next base: position 57,217 of record JBEGNZ010000001.1, read on the forward strand.
GGTGATGGCCAGAACCGCGTTGAAGGTGGCCAGCACGCCATCGGCATCCTCTAACGCTTGCGCCAAGGCGGCCTCAGCATCACCCTTGCCTGCCTCAGCCTCGATCAGCGCCAATTCCAAACGCGAGCGCAGGCGGCTCAAGGGCGAACGCAGATCATGAGCAATGGCGTCGCCGACATGGCGCAAGCCGCCCATGGATCGCTCCAGACGGTCGAGCATATCGTTCAGACCCTCAGCCAGTTCGTCAAACTCATCATTGACGCCGCGCAGCTTGGCCCGCGACGCGATGTCGCCGCCCCGCACCGCGATCACCACGCGGTTGAGGCCTGCCATGGTCTCATTAACATTGCGGCTAATCAGGATCCCGCCCGCCAGGCCCAGCAGAATGACCAAGGCCGCCGCCCCCCAGATGGCCCGCAAGATCTTGAGCACAAAGGATTCAGCCTCACTGACATCGGCCCCGACGAAAAGCATCTCGCCGCCTTCCAGCCGGACCTGCTCGCCTCTGGCCGAATGGCGGACCTCTGCGCCATTCGGATCGGTGTCCGTGACCTTGAAATTGACGCTGGCTGGTGAGCCGATGAAACCCTCAATCGGCGAGGCCTCGAGGGTTCCCGTGATCTTTTGACCGGTCTTGTCGCGCAGCAGATAGAGGAAGGGGCGATCCCCCGTTGCGCGCTCGATCATGGACCGGTTCAGCGCCTTGACCCCACCTTGTCGGTAGATACCGGTCAGGGATTGAATTTCCTGCGTGATGGCCTGATCAGCACGGCTCGTCACCTCTCCGGCGGTCGCAACATAAATATAGCCCAAAAAGATACTGGCTGCCGCTGCGAAGACGGTCAGGAACAGCAGGGTCAACCGAAAGGGCGTGGTTCGAAAGACCCGCGACAGAGTGATCGCCACGAGCCTTAGGCCTCCAGCCGATAGCCTGCGCCGCGCACGGTTTGCAGCATCGGATGGTCAAAGCCCCGATCAATCTTGGCCCGCAGACGTGAAATATGGACATCGATAACATTGGTCTGGGGATCGAAATGATATTCCCAGACCTTCTCCAGCAGCATGGTGCGAGTCACCGATTGGCCTGCATGACGCATCAGATATTCCAGAAGTTGGAACTCGCGCGGTTGAAGATCGATCTCTTGACCCTGCCGATGAACCATACGGCCGATCAGGTCCATCTCCAGATCGCCAACCCTTATGGTCGTCTGGACGGCGCCGGTTTCGCGCCGCCGGGCCAGAGCCTCAATGCGTGCCGAAAGTTCTGCAAAGGCATAGGGCTTGACCAGATAGTCATCGCCGCCCGCCTTGAGGCCGACGACACGATCGTCGATCTCCCCAAGGGCCGATAGGAACAGGACCGGCGTCTGATCCCCTTCGCGGCGCAGGGTCTCGACCAGGGTTAGGCCGTCCATATTGGGCATCATGCGGTCAACCACGAGGACGTGAAAGCCGCCCGCCTGAGCCGCCGCTAGGCCAAGGACCCCATCGGCAGCGTGAACGGTCTCTATTCCGGCTTCGGCAAGGCCTCGAGCCATAGCCCCGGCGGCTTCAACATCATCTTCAACAATGAGAATGCGCATATGCCCCCCGGTAGGATCGACAGGCTGGCCAGAGTTTCCCCTGACCAGCCCAAAGATCACTTGGCCATCTTGATCAGGACGAACAGGGTCCGACCGTCGCGATAGACCAGCAGCAGGACATTTTCACGACCTGATGCCTTGGCACCATCGACAGCAGCCACGACATCCTGAGGCGTCGAGACGGCCTTGTCGGCCACCCGCACCAGAACATCGCCGGCCTTCAGGCCCTTGATGCCCGCATCAGAGGTCGCCGTGACGCCTTCGACCAAGACGCCTCGGACCGTCTCTGGAACCTTGAAACGGCTGCGCGCCGCATCATCCAAGGTACCGAGCGACAGACCCAGAACCGCTGGCCCCTTGGTCTTAGGAGCGTCGGGAGCGGATTCGGACTCAGCGCCGGGGGTCCGACCGTTCAGTTGGGCTTCGGACGGGCGAACACCGGCCTTGACCTCAATCGTCTTGGGCTTGCCCTCGCGCAAAATGCTCAGGGTCATGGTGTTGCCGGCCAAGGTCTTGGCCACTTCTCGGGTCATTTCCGACGAGGAGGACACCGCCTTGCCATTGACCCTCAAAACGACGTCCCCCGGCTGGACACCCGCCTTTTCAGCGGGCCCACCGGGCACCACCTCTGCGACAATAGCGCCCTTACGCACATTGATGCCCTGAGCCGCCGCCATCTCAGCGTCGAAGTTCTGGATCACAGCGCCCATATAGCCGCGGGAGACCTTACCGCTCTTGATCAGCTGCTTGGTGACCGAGTCGGCAATATCGGCGGGGATAGCAAAGCCAATACCAACCGAACCACCAGAAGGCGAGAAGATCGCCGTATTGACGCCAATCACCCGGCCATAGATGTCAAAGGTCGGACCACCGGAATTGCCACGATTGATCGGGGCGTCGAGTTGGATGTAGTCGACAAAGGTCTCGCCCAGTTCCCGTCCAAAGGCAGACACAATACCGGAGGTGGCCGTGCCGCCCAGACCGAAGGGATTACCAACCGCGATGACCCAGTCACCGACGCGAGGCTTGGCCGATTTCTCGAAGCTGACAAAGGCAAAGTCCTTACCTTCGACCTTGAGGACCGCCAGATCGGTGGCCTCATCCCGGCCAACAATGGTGGCCTTCAACTCGCGCTCGTCCTTGAGCACGACCTTGATCTCAGCGGCATTTTCGATGACGTGATTGTTGGTTACGATGTAGCCGTCAGCCGAAATGAAGAAGCCTGAGCCCGCCGACTGGGTTGGACGCGCGCCGGGGACCTGCTGTGAGCCATCATCGGGACCTTCCTCGCCCTCGCCCTGCTGAGGGGCGCCGGGGATGGCGAAGGGGAAGCCGTCAGCACCGGGAGGAACCGGGATCATGCGAAGACCGGGGCGAGCCCTGACTTGACGCTCGACCTTAGAGGTCACGTCGATGGACACCACCGCCGGAGCCACCTTGTCGAAAATGTCCGCGAACGACAGGGGCGCACCGGGCGGCGGCGCAAAGACAGGCAGGCCAGAGGCTTTGTAGAGTTTAACCTCGCCGGACTGAGCAGCGGCGGGCGGCAAGGCTAGGCCGGTTCCAACCATGGCTGCCAAGGTCAAACCCACCCCAGCCACGGCACCCAAAATATATCCGCGTTTCTTATCAACCATATCCGATCTTCCTCGTTCTCGACTCCAAGGCTTGGATCGAGCCCTTCAGCCCTCAGCTTAAGAGCGAATGCCCGTTCACGCCAATGATCTCAAGTTACCTTTGTGTCATCCATCTGGAGAATCTTGTGGCGCAACTGCGGCACAACCGTGTCATTCCGTCCCTGGCGCCTGCAATTTTGTCAAAAGGGCCTGTTCCGCAGGCGTAAGGGCCGTCTCTTGGTCCTGAGCCGGTGCCGATCTCTTGCGCCCAAAAAAGGCGAATAGCCCGAGAAGGACAATGGCAAAGGGCGTCACCCAAAGGGCAGCATTGGTCAGGCTAAAGGCAGGCTTGAGCATGACAAATTCGCCGTAGCGTTGGACCAGATAGGTCCGAACCTCGGCGTCTGAACGACCCGCAGCCACCTCTTCACGCACGATCTTGCGCAGGTCTACGGCCAGATCAGCCTCAGAATCGTCGATCGACTCATTTTGGCAGACCATGCAGCGGATTTGAGGAAAGAGGGCCTTAGCCCGCGCCTCGAGGACCGGATCGGGCAGACGCTCCGACGGATCGGCCGCAGCGCCCATGCTGAGCACGGCCACCAAGAGCCATCCGAGAAGGCTAAGGCGCTTCATTCGGCGGCTACCGGCACGGCCACCGTCTCAGCGGCGCGGCGCGGGGCGGCAAAGCGAAGACGGCGATCGGACAGAGACACGGCACCGCCCAAGGCCATCAAGAGCGGGCCTAAGAAAATCAGGCGCGCGAGCGGGTTCCAATAGGCCCTGACCAACCAAGCCGGTTGGGCCTCGCTACCCACGCGGCGCTCGCCCAAGACCAGATAGACATCGTCCAGACCTTCAAGGCAAAGGGCGACTTCCGAGGTGGTCTGGCTATTGGCCGGATAGAAGCGCCGTTCAGGCTTGGCCTGGCAGACGGGCTTGCCATTCTTGGTCACGGTGACCAATCCCCGCTCAGCAATATAGTTAGGGCCATTGGCGGCCACGACATCGCTCAGTTGGACCTGATAGGCCCCGACCGTGATCGCTTGGTTGATACTCAAGGCTTGGGCCGCCTCAATCTTATAGGCGGTCTCAAAACAGGCGCCGAGTGTGAAGATGCCCAGACCCGCATGGGCCAGACTCATGCCCCACGCCCCTCGGGGAAGCCCGCCAAGACGGCGGCGCACCTCTGCGGCGCTGGCCCGGCCAAGATGGATGCGCTCCGCAATCTCGACGAACACGCCAACAATGAGCCAAACGCCAAGGCCCATCCCGACAGCCGCCGCAACGTGGGTTGGCTTTTGAACCCAAAGGACCAAGAGCCCGACCGCTACCGCGGAACCGGCCGCTGCCCAAAGGCGCTGCAGGGCCCCCAGCCCATCACCGCGTTTCCAACTGAGCAGGGGCCCAACGGGCAGTACCAGAAAGGCAAGTCCCATCAAAGGCGCGAAGGTGAGGTTGAAATAGGGCGTCCCCACCGACAGGCTTTGACCGGTCAGGGCCTCCTTGATCAGCGGATAGAGGGTGCCCAAAAGCACGGTCACTGTCGCTGCCGACAGGACCAGATTGTTGATCACCAGTGCCCCTTCACGACTGATCGGGGCAAAGAGCCCTCCGGGGGCCAGCTTGGGCGCGCGCCAAGCAAAGAGGCCAAAGCCTGCACCAGCCGCAAGGCCGAGGATCGTCAACAGTAAGATCCCGCGCTCTGGATCAACGGCAAAGGCATGGACCGAGGTCAGCACGCCCGAACGGACCAAAAAGGCTCCGAGCATTGAGAAGGTAAAGGATCCTAGCGCCAGAAAGACGGTCCAGCCGGGCAAAGCACCGCGCTTTTCGGTCACAACCGCGGAATGGAGTAAGGCCGTGCCGATCAGCCAAGGCATGAAGCTGGCATTTTCAACCGGGTCCCAGAACCACCAACCGCCCCATCCGAGTTCATAGTAGGCCCAAAAGGCCCCTAAGGTGATCCCGACCGTCAGAAGGCTCCAGGCCGCCAAGCTCCAAGGCCTAACCCACCGGGCCCATGCCGCATCGACACGTCCTTCAACGAGGGCAGCGATGGCGAAGGAAAAGACGATCGAAAAGCCGACATAGCCGCCATAGAGGAACGGCGGATGGAAGGCCAAGGCCGGATCCTGCAGCAACGGATTAAGCGAGCGCCCCTCGACAGGGGGCTGAAGCAATCGCACGAAAGGGTTGGAGGCAAAGACTGTATAGGCCAAGAACAGGACGCCAAGGCTGCCTTGGCTGGCCACCACGACCGATTTCATGGCAGCGGGCAGACCCCTTGCCATCAGGGCGACAATGGCTCCAAACCCGGTCAGGGCTAAACACCAGAGCAGCATCGAGCCCTCATGGCTGCCCCAAACCCCGGCGACCTTATAGAGCATCGGCTTGGCCGAATGGGAGTTGGCCGCGACATTGGCCACCGAGAAGTCCGAGGTGACAAAGGCGTACATCAGGGCGGCAAAGGCGATCAGCACCATCAGGAATGCAGCACCCGCTGCCCCCTCACCGGCGCCGTAAAAGACCACCGAGCGCCGGACACGCCCGATCACGGACAGGCCAACCTGCGCCGCCGACAGGATCAGCGACAGGATCAGACAAAAGGCCCCGATCTCAACAATCATCCCTTGGTCGTCCCCGCTGGCGTCACCTTATCTTTATCGCCGCGCCATTCTCCCGACGCCTTCAGCGCCTTGGTCACTTCGCGCGGCATGTATTTTTCATCATGCTTGGCCAGCACCTCGGTGGCGCGAAACTGACCAGAGGCTTCAAAAGAGCCCTTGGTCACGACCCCTTGGCCCTCACGAAACAGGTCCGGTAGGTCGCCCTGATAGACCACCTTTTCCGAGGCGGCATGGTCCATGATGACGAACTCGACCGATCCATCAGGATGTTTCGCCACACTCCCCTTGGCCACCAAGCCGCCCAGTTGAATGGTCTTGCCCGGGGCCAGTTGCGCCGCCTGAGCTTGCGCTGGTGAGTAGAAAAAGGACACGGCGTCGCCCATCGCAAAAAAGGCCAGAGCCGCCGCCAGACTGAGGATCGGTGCGGCCACCGCCACCACCAGCAGTCTGCGCCGCGCTTTCTTCGATCTTGGCATCCAACCCATGGACCTGTTCACTCTTAATAGCTGCGCCGACATCTCTTAAATAGGGCGGGACCGGGCTTGGCCCAAGGGCCCAGACAGATCCCTCTCGGATCAGTTCGCCGGGGGCTTGGCACTGTCTTCAATGGACTTCAACAGGTCGGGCCGATCCTTGTAAAGACGCCTTGCCTCGGCCAGTGCCTTGGCCTGAGCGTCAGTCTCACCGAGCACGCCGTAAGACCGCACCAGCCGCGCCCAACCGGCAGGATCATCAGGCGAGGTCTTGAGGCGGGCGGCAAGGCTATCGACCATACTGCGTATGAAGGCGGCCTGATCCGCCCCGCCGGTTGGAACCTGGGCGGCCGCAGGCTTGGGCAAGCCGCCATTTTTAACGACGGTGGCAATTTCTTCGCTGAGGCTCCCAGCGCGATCATCACCTGCTGGCAAAGAGGCCAGAACCGAACGCCAAATCTGCAGGCCGCCGGCAAAATCACCCCCGGCCATCATGGCCCGGCCGATATGATAACGCGCCGATGGATCTGACGGATCGATGGCAAGAGCAGACTTGAAGGCCTGCAGGGCATCGGGGCTGACATCGCCCTTGGCTTGAATGACCAAGGTCTCTCCCAAGACGGTCTTGAGATCAGCCCGTTCGGGGGCCAAACGGATCGCGGTTTCCAAATTGCGAATGGCGCTGACCTCATCCCCCATCGCCGCCTGAATCCGTGCCAGAAACATAAGGGGTTGGGGATCGGTTGGCCGCTCGGCCACGACCTGCTGCAGAACAGCCACCAGCTCGGGGCCCGCCAAGGTCGCAGGGTCGGCCTTACGCCACTGGGCAAGGCGGCCATCAAAGGACTGGTCTGGGACACCTGGCGCGCCAATGACGCCGTAAGCGGCCACCGCCATCAGGGGCAGGACAGCGGCGACGATAAAGACCAGGCGGCGAGCGAGCGGTGCCGCCTTCACGGGAGCTGAGGCCTGGGCTGCCGCGCCGAGCAACCGACGTGCGGCTTCTGTCTTGGCCGAACGATGATCTTCATCGGTCAACAGGCCTCGGTCTGCGAGATCATCCATCTCGCGCAGTTGGCGGCGATAGACCTCTAGGCTGGGATCTTCGGCACCCTCGTTTTGGGTCTCCAAACGCGCGGCGCGGCTCACCACGACATAGGACGCGGCAGCGGACAAGAGGGCGGCGGTGATCCAAAATCCGATCATGCCAAACCCCTAGCCGATCTTACGACCTTAGGCGACCCCCAAGGGTTGCGACATCAACGCCGACCGACGGGAATGGCCCTGCGGCGAAGCTGTTCAGCGGTGGCCTCATCATGGACCAAGGCGACATATTTCGCCACTGCGTGAATACGCTCGCGGACAGCGTCGGACGAGACGTTAAAGTCGGTCAGAAGGCCCACTGCTCCCTTACCGTAATATTCGAGGAACTCTTGAGTATCGGTCAGGACCCGGGCGCGTAAGACGCCGATGCCACTGACGCTGGCAATTGATCGCACGGCGGCCATAAAGACCAAAATCGCCTCAAGCCTCGCTGCGGCGAGAGCCTCTGGTGCGACATCAACGTTCGGTGAACGGTTCAAGGCCCGCGAATTTTTTGCAGCAGCGGCAATTGGAAGCGCTCGGGGAAGCAGGGCCTCAACCTGTTTGAGCAGCGCCTCACAAGCGTTGGTCAAATCACGCTTAGAGCGGGCAATCCTGCGGCCCCAAGGCCCGTTCTTACCTAGGACAAGATTGTCCTCAAAATCGGTTGTGATCGAAATAACGGTCTTAACCGCCGTCGCGATAACATTTCCGGCGGTAGCCCCCTCATCAAGGTTCACCTCCGCGATCGTCTCAACCAGTTTTTCGACCTGATCCAGCAGAAGTTCACCAAAGAAACCCAGATCCATATTGGCGACAAATTGGTCGGTAGGACGGTCAAGGGCTGCTGAGATGATCCGCAAAATGGTCCAGGGCGACTCCAAATTGGTGTAGATCACTTCAAACAGTCGGGCAGGACCATCCGAGGCGATGTTCGCCGCATCGCGATAGGCCAGTCGCACAGAGAGGGCATCATCGGCATTCATGCGCGAGACCCAAAGCGGCAACTCCAAAAGAGCGTCGCGCAGTAGCGCGGACATCTTTAGATATCCGATGAGATCTCGCACACCTGTGGGCGAGGCCTTATTGAGACATTCAACCACTGGGGCGAAGGCAGGATCATTATCCTGCAGGCCATCGATGGCCTCATCGCAGGCCTGATTGAAAATATAGGGGAGCAGATCCTCATTTTCCCAGCGGGCCGCCATGTCGCGTGCCTGAACCATCAGTTTGGGCGCGCGATCTGTTAGGGCGTTCCAAAGTAGAGTCGGCAATGCAAAGGGGAAACGACTCTTAGACTTTCCGGGTTGGTTTTTGGTACAGAGGCTCAGTATCGGACTAAAAACGATGGCTCGGACCTTGCGGTCCTTCATTTCCATCATGACGATGTCACGGACGTCAGCCATTGTGTGTTCGCCCATCTGGGCTGACAGGACCGATGTCAGTTGTCCAAGGCCCGCATCTGGGACCGTTTGGACGATTGATCTTACGATCTTTCCCTGACTTTCTGAAAGGCCCGGCATACAATTTTCCCACGCGGGAGGCGAGGTGCCCCCCAGCAAGTCAACATCCCTAATGACTGATTTACTGTGCGGTTCGTTAATTACCAGATAATATCAATAAATATTAGAATATCACAAAACTATGCCGACGCTGGAAGGGTGAGGACGACGCCCAAGCCCTTCAGATCAGATGAGAAAAGTGTCATGGTTCCGCCATAGGCGCGAGCCAGTTCATTAACAATCGATAGTCCAAGGCCCGAACCCGGTGAGGCTTCGTCGAGCCTAACACCTCGCTTTAGCATGTCATTTTGCCGGTCGACCGGAAGGCCCGGGCCATTATCTTCAACCGTAAGATTCAAACGGACAGGGCCGTCTGCACAGCAGATGATGCGAACATATCCACGGCTCCATTGGCAGGCATTTTCTAGCAAATTCCCAACCATCTCCATTAAATCCTGCCTTTCACCCAAAAAAACGAGATCTGGCGGGCATACCCAATCAATCTCAACCTTTTGATCCCGATAGATCGTTTCCAGTGCGCGCGCCAATTCGTCCACGACGGGTTCGACCAAGGTGCGCTCACCGCTACCTTGCGATCGTGCGGCGGCCCGTGCTCGCCGCAGGTGGTGCTCAACCTGCTGGCGCATGGTGTCAGACTGCTGTCGGACAAGGTCGGCCAAGGGTCCGGGAAACCGCTCGGCTTCGGCTTGAATCACGGACAGAGGGGTCTTTAAGGCATGGGCGAGGTTGCCGACATGGGTCCGTTGGCGTTCGACCACCTCTTGATTATGAGCTAGGAGGCCATTGAGTTCATCGGCAACCGGAGACAACTCGGTCGGATAGTCCGTGGACAGACGATCTGACTTCCCGCCGCGAATCTCAGCAATCTCCCCTCGCAGCGCAAACAGGGGCCGCAAACCAATTCGGACCTGCACCACCACAGCCACGATCAGGCCGATCCCGAGCAGCAGAAGCGCCGAAAGGGTGACAATCGCGAAACGTCGCGCATCCTTGTCGACTGGGGAACGATCCTCTGCCGCGAGGAACACCACAGGTACTGCCCGTCCCGGCAATCTTGAAAGCAACCCACCGAGCCGCAAGGCCTCTCCATCTGGGCCTGCAATATCAGCATAGACCACGGCTCCAGGGCTCTTCTGCAAGCGCGCCAAGAATCCAGCGGGGACCTCTAGCTCGGCATCAAAAAGACTTCGCGACCGGACCAGGGCGATGAGACGACCGTCAGGACCCGGCTCTGCAACCTGCCAATAACGACCCGAATAGGCCCGCAAGGATCGCACATCCGTGATCGGCGGCGCGGCAACACGGCCACCGGGCTCGACGCTGGATCCAGAATAGAGCCCCTGCACCACATCATTGAGGCCCTGATCAAAGCGGCTAAGAGCGGCCTGCTGAAAAAGAGCCGTCAGCACCAGTCCGGTCACAACCAGAGCCGCTAAGCTCCATACCGAAGCCAAAAGCACCAGTCGGCGGACCAGAGAGGGGCGGCGCGGGATGCCAGAGGCCACAGTTCCTAGGCCTCACCGGCGAGGGGAACAATACGATAGCCGAGCCCTCTGACCGTTTCGATCCGATCAGCGCCGATCTTTTTGCGCAGGCGACCGATAAAGACCTCGATCGTATTGGAATCCCGGTCAAAATCTTGATCATAGAGATGCTCGACCAGTTCCGTGCGGCTGATCACCCGGCCCTGATGCATTAGGACATAGTGCAGCAGCCGATATTCCAGCGAGGTCAGGCGTAGGGGTTCTCCATCTACCGACGCCCGCGCTGACCTTGGATCGAGCCTGAGCGCTCCGCTTTGCAAGGTCGAGGTGGCGTGACCCGCTGTGCGCCGAAGCAGGGCCCGCAACCGTGCCAACAGCTCTTCGGTGTGAAAGGGCTTGGTCAGATAGTCATCAGCACCGGCGTCAAAACCGGCCACCTTTTCGCTCCAAGCACTGCGCGCGGTCAGGATCAGGACCGGCACCGCCATGCCCTCACGGCGCCAGCGCTCCAGCACCGACACCCCATCAATCTTGGGCAGTCCCAGATCGAGGATCACCGCATCATAGGGCTCATTGGCCCCCAGATAATGGGCCTCCTCCCCGTCGGGGGCGTGATCGACCACATAGCCCGCATCAGCGAGGGCCAATTTCAGCTGACGCGACAGGTCCTTGTCATCTTCGGCGAGCAGGATCCTCATGGTCTATTCTCCATCAGCCCGAAGGATGGCACCGCTTTCTGCGTCGACAATATAGTCAATCCGCCGCCCATCCTCCGCTGCCCAGCGCACACGATAGACCGGGCGGCCACTCCACTGCTCCATCCCTGCATCAAGGGGACGGCCCGGCGTGCGGCGGCGGATCTGCTCCATGACGCGGCCAAGAGGAATGGCGCGGCCAGACTGAACCGCCTCACGCGCCTCGCCCTGCTGCTGACGCCAACCGGATCCAAGCGAGTCTGGACCGGCCGCCGCAAACACCGCTCCAAGGGCCACATCGGCCAGCCTATGGGGTCGAGCCAAGGCACCGCGCGGCACAGAGGCGACCGCAACGATCGCTAAAAGGACCAACAGAGGCGAAAAGATCCGTTTCATGAAAACGACCCTAAGCCCCGTTGGCTGAATAGGACCTGAATAGATCTCATCGCCTAGCTGCGGCGTTTGGTCGGCTGATAGGGCCGATCCTTGCGCCAGGTCTCGGCAAAGCGCTCCAGTTCTGCATCTGGCTTTTCGGGCAAGGTCACAACCAGTTTGGCCAGCAAATCGCCGCGATTTCCGCGCACATCGGACAGGCCTCGGCCCTTGAGCCTAAGCAGAGCCCCCGAGTTGGACCCACGCGGCACGGTGAGGGTTACTGGACCATCGGGCGTTTGGGCCTGAACCTTGGCCCCGAGAACCGCATCCGGAACGCTAACGGGAAGGTCCATCACCAGACCATCGCCCTCGCGACGAAAGAGCGGATGGGGCCTGATGCTCAGTTCGATGAGGGCATCACCCGGGCCACCGCGCCCGGCCGTGCCTTGGCCGCGCAACCGGATGGTCTGGCCGTCTACAGCCCCCACCGGGATGGAGGCGTCGATGGTCTTGCCATCGCCAAAGGCAATGCGCTTCTTGCCGCCAAAAATGGCGTCTTCCAGATCAATGTCGAGTTTGGCGCGCACATCCGCACCCTTGGCGGCAAAGGGACCACCATTGCCGAAACCGCTACTGCGTCCGCCGCGCGATCCGAACATGTCGCCGAAGATGTCGTTGAGATCGACACCGTCAAACTGAGCCCCCCCAAAGCCGCCGGCCGAACCCCGGGCACCTGGCCCTGCGCCGCCGCCGAACCCGCGCATTGACTCGCGTCCATCCGCGTCGATCTGCCCGGCATCAAACTTCTTTCGCTTGGTCTCATCGCCGATGATGTCAAAGGCGGCGGAGACACGCTTGAACCGCTCTTCCGAGGCCTTGTTGCCGGGATTTTGGTCGGGGTGATGTTGTTTGGCGAGCTTGTGAAAGGCACGCCTGATCTCGCTCGTCGTGGCTGAGCGCGACACTCCAAGTTCCAGATAGGGATCCTGCGCCAAGGGAAAGGCCTCGATTCAACAAAACTGCTTGCTTCAGTTAAGCCATTCCCGGCTATGCGCAAGTGATTAGTGATAAATTTACAACAGACCCGCCCGAGTCGGAACACCCCACCCATAGCTGTCAGAGCCCTGGGACACACGGATTTGGATCAATGATCGCTCATTGACGGTGAAATCCGCCAATTGGTCCGCCGCACTATAGAGCCATTGGCTCTGATCGACCTCGACGGTTCGCAAAACCGCTGCCCCCCTGATCACCTCCACCCGATAGACCTCTCGCACCTCAGACAGGGGTACCTCCGCCGGTCCCCAATCATCTCCGCCAATCCGGGTGCGCCGCGTCCACCGAACCTGCACCGTACCCGAAGGGCTTGGCGTGATCCGAAGATGACAGGGCGACCATGGACGCTCGGCCAAGCCCTGCCAAGCGAAGGCCACCTCGCTCATGGCCTCACCAGAGGCTGGACCCCCAGCCAAGGCCGCGCGCCAAACCAGAGGCAGGCCACGCTCTGACCGCGACAGGCCCACACGCGGCAGGTCCGATGACAGGACCACCACCGCCGCCCCGGCCGGGGTCAGATCGGCCATGGCTCCATCACTGCCGCCCTGCCCTCGCAGGAGGCCTGACAGGACATAGCTAGAGGCTCCCACCAAAGTCGCATTGAGAAATTGCACGATCTCCCAGTCCCCGGTTGCAGTTTGAACGGCCAAACTGTTGGCTCCGGCCAAGACCTCGATCAGGCTGCGGCTCTGTAAGGCCTCGCCCTCGATCTGGACCGAGAGGCGCGCGGCACGGTCGATCCGGTGCAAGGGGCCACGCGGCAGGGCCGTCAGGGTCTGGCCAAGAGTTGCGGCCCGGTCAATCATCCCGCGCGAGATCAGGGCCTGTGCATTGGGGCCCGCCCAAACCTCCATCCTGCGCCAAGGTTCGCCCGCCACAGCGGCGATGGGGCGAGCGTCGCTTTCCTGTCCATTCAGCGGCGGCAGGTCGAGCAGATGAAAGACCGGAGGGGCCGCCCGTTGAAGCGGGTCAGAGACCTGCCAAGCGCCATCGTCAAGGGCCGCATCATCCTCAACCGTCGCGACCCGAACAAGGGCAAGACTGGGCTGTTCGTCGCCATTGACGCGGATCACTCGCCAAGCCCCCTCAAGGCCCTCGACCTCGACCCGATCTCCCGGTTCAGCCTTCAAGGCCAGCAGAGGCCCAACCGGCACGGTCAGATGGTCACGGTCCGCCTCGAGATGGGCCAGAAGGCGGCGAGCGGTCTTCAGCGCTACCGCCTCCGAAATCACCATCGGCAGGTCCAGATCGCTCGAGCCCGTGCCGCTTGAGGGATCACGCCTGTAGAGCACTGCCCCGACCTGATAGTCGGCCCGCTCATCAATGAAGCGCGCGCGGACCTGATCGACCACCGGCTCTAGATCGCGTGTGATCTTACCCAGCCCCATCGCCCCCTCGACGCTGGCGAGATCAGAGGCGGTCAGGCGGCTGACGGGCTGGCCCTCGCGGGCGATCAAGGTCACCTGACCGTGACGTTCGGCCCCATCAAACCCATAGGCCATCGACAGGGGCTCCAAGGCATCGCGAAGGCGCATGGGTCGCTCGACCACATAGCCGCTGATCAGGCCCGTCACCCCTTCGATCCGCACATCCACGCCGCCCCGTGCGGTCAGGGCCATGGCGAGGTCCGGCAAGGTCATGGCCCCAGCCCTGCCGTTCAGCCAATGCCCCCGCGCCCAGTTGACGGCATCGGCCCAAAGCGAGGCCCGCGCGGGAAAGTCTGGATAGGGCCGCGCGTCCCAGCACCAGACATGCAGGCTATCGGCCGCCACCATCGGCCCGCCATAGAGCGACGACTGGGGATTGTTCACCGGATCGGCAAAGGCGCTCAGCACCGCCTCTATGGCCCGCCTTTGCCCCAGATCGTCGCGCGCACCATTGGAAAAGGGCGGCAGGGCGCTTTCAGCACTCTTGGCATCGACAAAGAGGTTGGGACTATTGGCCCCCTTATCGACGGCGGGACAGCCAAACTCGATCAGCCGCACCGGCTTGGACTGCGGCACCCACGCGGTCGGGCTGGCGGAGCGAACCCCTTGTGGACGATCATAGTGCGGCCTACTCCACCAGCTTTTCAGGGCCTTCGGAGCATAGATCCAAGGCTCACCATAGGCCCCGTCGGTGATGGGCCTGCGTCTCTGGGCCACACGGTCTGCGTCACTGGCATAGTACCAGTCCGCCCCCTCGCCGCCGAACATATTGGCCGCCAGATAGGCCGGGTCTGTCGGTCCGCCATAGCCTGCTAAATGGTCGAGATGGCCCTCCCCATCACGCCAATCGGCCATGGGCGCGTACCAGTCGATGCCGACAAAGCTGATAGCCGGGTCAGACCACAGAGGGTCGAGATGAAACCGTACCTCTCCCGACCCATCCTGCGGCTGATGGCCATAATATTCGGTCCAGTCGGCGGAATAGGACAGGGCCGTTCCCGCCCCCAAAAGGGTGCGAACCTCTTGGGCCAGCGTGCGCAAGGCTGAGACGGCGGGATAGGTGCCGCCCGCGCCGCGCACCTGGGTCACGCCGCGCAACTCCGAGCCAATCAGGAAGGTGTCCACGCCCCCGGCCTGCTGAACCAGATTGGCATAGTGAAGCACCATCCGGCGCAGACCCCAATCTCCAGCGCTCGGACCAAAGAAGCTCTGAACCTGTGAGGCGGCGGTCAAGCTGCCATCGACCGAACCGCTGCGTCCCGGAGCCGGATGACAGGTGATCCGCCCGCGCCATGGATAGGCCCCCTGCTGCGCTGCGCCATAGGGATCGGGCAGGCCAGAATTAGACGGGATATCCATCAGGATGAAGGGGTAAAGCCCGACCTTGTAGCCTCTCGCCTTCAAGGCGGCGATAGCTTCCAGAACGCTGGCATCGCTGGGGGTGCCGCCATAGGCCGGACCACCCTCATGGGTCGAGATCAGATGGGCAGAGGACCGGTCCAAGCCCGCCACGGTCCAACTCACCGGCTCGGTCACCCTGTCCCGTCGCTCGATTCCTGGCAGGATTTGGCAGGACCCGCAGCGAAGGTCGGTGCCAAACCAAGAGACGACCAACATCACCGATTTAACCTTGGGCAATTGCGCCTGCAGATGATCCAGCGACACCAGAAAATCCGGGCGGCCGTCGCTATTGTTCACCGTCTCTGAAACGGTTCGGGTCAGGCTCTGACGACGAAAGACCGGGCTGGTCGCATAGACGAACTCTCCCGCGCCGGGGATCATGCAGACCCCTTGCACCAGGTCCTCGAGCGCCGGACCATTGCTGGGCGTCACCCGTCGCATGACTTCAAAACTGAGCTGCGGTGGACGATTGCCATAGGCGGCCAAGGGCAGGTCTTCGAACACCACATAGGCCAGACCGCGATAGGCAGGGGCCTGCCCCTCGATCGCCTCGATCAAGGGGTCGGGAACCTGATCGGCCTCGCCGCGATAGAGGCGCATGACCGCGCCGGTCAGATCGAGCGGCTGCCCATCGGCCCAGACCCGTCCCAAGCCGTCAATCGGCCCCTCGCACAGGGCCACCGCGAAGGACAGGCTGTAGCTATAGGACTGGGTGCGCGGACTGCCCTTGCCGCCGCCGCTAGTCTTGCGGGTCTCCTTGAACTGCGCCGCCCAGATCACCTGACCCGAAACCCGCGCCCGGCCAAAGACGGCGGCTATCGGTGCCCCTTCAGAGACAGAGGTTAGGCGCACCTGGGTCAATCGCGGCCCAACCTGACGGGCAGGCGAAAGGCTCTGTAGGGCGGCATTGTCGATCGAGGCCCCAATGGCCGAGCCAATCGCCCCGCCGAGCGGACCCCCAAGGGCCGTGCCGAGGGTGGTGAGAACAAGTTGAGCCATATCAGTCCCTCAGATTGGGAAAGAAAAAACGCGCCGCCAGCCGCCTTTGCCACCAAGGCCCAAGCCAGCTTTCGACAGCGGCCCGGCCCCAATAGGCGTGGATGATCCGGCCATGGTCGGCCCCGCCAGAGCCCTCGGACACCAGCGCGCAATGCTTGGTCACCGCCTCTGGAGCCATCCGAAAGAGCAGGAGGTCACCGGGCAGGAGAACCGCTTGATCGGTAGCCCGAACAAAATGGCGCTGCGCGGCCGCGAGCAAAGGCTCGTCTGGTCCAAGCTCGGCCCAATCGGCGCGGTAGGGCGGCGGCGGCTCGGGCTCAAACCCATAGAGATCGCGCCAGACCCCGCGCAAAAGGCCCAGACAGTCGCAGCCTGCGCCCTTTAGGCTGGCCTGATGCTGATAGGGCGTTCCGATCCAGCTCCGCGCTGCCGCCACGATCTCGGCCCTCAGTACAGGTCGCAGGGGGGTGCTCAACGCGGGGCTCAAGCGCGCCGAGAGCCGCCGTCATGGCGCGCACCCTCCCCCGGATAGAGGGTCAGGAAGTCATCGCCTGGAATATGGGGGAAACCTTGGAAGTTCAGCCCGTTGGAAAATTGGCCCTGACAGGTGCTGTAACGCTTGTCACAGGTCGGCCTTGTGCCATCTGCGCCAAGGCTCACGACGGCGCGGCAGCGATTGTCGCCCAGATCGGCATCGCAAAGACGCCCAAAGGTGCGGCCCACCACACGGTCCAGCGCCGCCAAGGGCCCTTCGATCTCAGCGATGAAGTGCTCGCCCTCGCGCACCAGCCGCGCGATCACCCCGCGCCAGAGCAGGACCTCGAGGTCTGGATCTGTCCAGTCCACACGGCGCTGTTCCACACGCGCTCCATCAAAGAACCCGGCGCCAATATCGGCTTCAGTGATGGAATCGCTATCCAGCGCCCCCTCGGCGGCAAGGGACCCCGGCGCGAAACCAAGGCCGCTATGGGCCACCCCGCCGGTCCATCCGCTGGCGGCGCGGCACAGGACACCCGCCACGGTCAGATCCTGATCATGGTCGGTAAAGCCTAGCTTGACGCCATCCTTGCGGGTCAAGATCCAGACGTGACACAGACAGGCCGCGCCGCTTTCGATTCGGCTGGCCAACTCATCTGGGACCGCACGCATCCTAAAGCCTCACCTCGATCAGCGGCGCGGCGACCATCCGGCCCGCCTCAAACCCCTCAAGCGTCACGTCGAGCCGATCTGTGTCGAACCGCACCGGCGTGTCGAAGGCAAAGCCTGCGGTCACGGCGGCCCCGATGGCTGGTGCGGAGGACAGGGTCACGGCCCCGGTCAGGGCGTCGAGACTAAAGGCCGACCCGTTCAATTCGCGGCCCGCCACCGCCACCCGCAAGGTACCCACGACGGGCTTGGTGAGGGTGCGCACATAGGCCTCCGCGCCCGTGCCATAGCGCTTGATCAGGACAAAGCGGGTGGTCGCGCCATCTCCCACGCCCAAATTTTGATCGGTCGGCGCGGGCGTCTGAGACGGCGAGCAGGACTTCCAGTCGGCAAAATCCTTGAACCGAAAGGCATGAAGCCGCCCACGCCGCGCCTCAAAAAAGGCGGTCAAGGCTGCGACATCATCCAGCGACCTGATCCCTGCCCCAACCAGATAACGGCGCCGACCATGGGCCCAAGGCGTCGAGCGGCGCTCAAAGCCAGAGGCCAGCGTCACCACCTCGGTGCGCCGTTCCACCCCGCCGCTGGAGCCAAAGGCCAGGCGGGCGGGCAAGCTCACATCATGAAAGGCCATGGTTTGCGGCTCCTAGAGTTTGCGCGCGCCAAGCGACACCGCCCGCGCCAAGGCCTGAGCCAACTGCGCCTCTGAGCGCAAAAGCCCGCCTTCGGAGGGGCTGACAGCGATATTGACGGTCATGCCCCCGGAACCGCCCGCGCTGGCCCCCTCGATCAGGCCGCTGGTCTGGGGTCGAAAGATTTCAGGACCGCGCTCACCGACCAGATAGGCTCCGCCGGCCGTCACCGGTCCGCTATCGGCGCGCGCGCCCGCAAAGCTCTGGACCAAGACCTTGGACAATATATCGCCGAGCCCTGAGCCGCCCTTGCCGCCCGAGCCGATCCCCGCTGCCGCATTGACCGCATCCAGCACACTGCGGGCCAACTCCTGCAGACTGATCCGTCCATCAGCAGCGGCGCGTGTGAGGCTGCGGGCCAGGCTGCTTCCAGCGCGGGAAAAGGCCTCGTCGATGGACTTGGCCGCGCTCTGGGCCGGACCCTTGAGGGACTCCAGCGCCGCTGCGGCCTCTGCAGTTTGAGACATCAGGCCGCCAAGGCCATCGCCGTCGGGAAAGGGTGAGGATTGGGTCATGGTCATTGATCCGGATAGAGGGCGAGGAGGGCCTCAAGGTCGGGGCGGCTTAGGGGCAGGTCCTGCGGCGGCGCAGCGGTCAGGGCCCGCCATTCGGCCAAGGACAGCCGCCAAAACTCATCGGGCGACAGGCCAAGACGCAGAACGCCGAGCCGCAATAGATCCGGCCAAGGGCTCACCCCTCGCCCACTGCCATAAAGGCCGCTGCGACCGCGACCGCCGCCTCTCGAAAATCGACGGGGAGGGAGGCCAGATCCGCCGCCGCCTGATCTTCGCCCCCGCCCCGCAGGAGCGCCGCGAGGACCAGCAGCATGTCCTTGGCCGACAGGGTGCGCAGGCGTTCGGACAGGGCCTCCCAGCCCTCCAGGCCAAAGGCGGTTTCCAACTCGGCCAAGGCCCCAAGGGTCAGGCACAGCCGACGGGGCGCACCGCCGACCGGCTGGATCACCTGGCCTCGCGCGCGGTTCGCAACGAGCCCGCCCATCACGACAGGGCCGTGAAGCTGACCGGACCGGCCGAGGCCAGGGACAGGGCAAAGGTCACTTCGCCCTCATGGTCGCCCGCATAGTCCAGACTGGCGATCAGGAACGGTCCTTTGAGAGTGCCAAAATCGGGAATAATCAGCTGCCAGTTGCGCGCATCCTGCGCAAAGAAGGCGTCGCGCACGAGGGCATCGGCGGCACTGTCGCGAAAGACCCCCGACCCACTGACGGCCACAGATCGGACCCCTGCTCCTGCCAGCAGTTCGCGCCAACGTCCGGTGCTGTCCGAATCGGTGGCATCCACCGCCTTGGCATTGAGCGACAGGGTGCGCGCCCGAAGGCCTGCCACAGAGGTAAAGCTCTCCGTCTGTGCGCCATCGCCGATCTTGAGGAGGATATCCTTGCCTTTTTGCGCCGCCATGGGGGGCTCCTTTAGGAAGTGGGATCGAGGGGTTCGGTGACGGCCCGCAGGCGCAGGACGCCGTAGGTCGAGCGCCAATCGGCCGCCTTAAAGAGGTCGGCATAGGTGACGCGCAGATTGATCAGGCGATGGCCGTCGAGACTGAGCGCGGCCCCGTGCAGGCTGAGCCGCACCAGCGCCATCACCGCCTTAGCCTCTTCCGAGCCGCCAAAGACGGACACAACCGTCAGGCTCAGAACATGCTCCAGCCCCTCACCATCAAGGCCGCCCCAGGGCCGGGTCTCGCTGCGGCCCAAGCTGACATAGGGATAGACAATATCGGCGGGCGGCTCGTCATAGACCCTCAGCGGGTTGCCGAGCAAAAGCGCCAGATCGGCATTCGCCTTGAGCTGTGTCAGCAGCGCCTGTTGCAGGGCCCGTTCGGGATCAAGGCTCATATCGCGTCACTTTCAAGATCAAGGACCATCAGGCCGGGCTCAGGCTGACCGCGATCCACAGCGGTGATCCGCCAGTGACGCGGGCCAATCGACAGGCGCTGACCGACCGCAACAACGGCCATGTCCCGCGCCTCGGCCTTAACCTGCTCGCGCCGCTGCGGCGGCTGATTGGGGCTGGTGATCAGGCTGGAACTGATCGGCGACAGGCCCACCCAAAGGGTCGCCAAGGCGGTCCAGCTTTGGGCCTGACCGCCAAAGGCTGTGGGGGTTTGCGCACCCATCGATAGGGTCGCAAGGACGCGGCGCGACGCAATCACAGCCGCACCCGTCGAAAGGGCGCAAGCCAAGGCTCGATCAGAGCCAAGGGCAGGTCTGCCGCCTCACGATGTTCAAAACTATGGGCCACCAGGGCCAGAACCGCTTGGCGCAGGGGCTCAGGCACAGTGTCCGCCCTATCACCAAATCCGCAGCGATAGGTGATCTCGAGACCGCCGAGAGGCTGAGCGGACGGCGGCAATCCCGCGCCGAGGGGGGCGATGAGGCCAGGGCGACTAGCGAGGCGGGGACGGTAGAGCGACGGGTCGAGCGTCTCGGGGGTGCCGTTTCCATTCGCAATCTTGATCGCGTCCACGCCGAGCAGCGGGCCCCGTTGCAGGCGGATATCGCCATTGGGGGCGAGGCTATCGCTCCACAGATCGAGCGTTTCGCGATAGGTGGTGGTCATCAAGGCCACGCCCAGCGCCGCCTCGATCCGCTGGCGCGCGGCGCGGATCAGCCGCCCGATCAGGCCATCTTCGGCATCATCCGTCACACGAAGGACCGCCTTGGCCTCATCCAGCGTTACAGGCTCGGCCGCAGGCGGCACGAGGACTTGAAGGGTCATGAGAAAGGTCCGGGTCAAGGGCTCAAAGAGGCCTTCGCACCCGGTCAAAACCGGATGCGAAGACAGTTTGGGGGAGGCAAGGCGTTTAGCTGACGGCGAACTTCAGGAGCTTGATGGCGTCAAAGTTCTGCACCCCACCGCCGACCCGCTTGGTGGTGTAGAACAGCACATTGGGCTTGGCCGAATAGGGATCGCGCAGGACCCGAATGCCCACCCGATCGACAATCAGATAGCCGCGCTGGAAGTCGCCAAAGGCGACGGAATAGCTGCCGGAAGCCACGTCAGGCATGGTCTCAATCTCGGCCACGGGATAGCCCAGAAGGGTGGCCGAAGCGCCCGGCTGCAGCGCCGCATTCCAGATATAGTTGCCCGTACTGTCCTTAAACTTTCGGACCGCCGAAACGGTGCGCCGGTTCATCATAAACCGACCCCCGGCCCGATATTGGACCTTCGGAGCATAGACCAGGTCGATCAGCTTGTCGGTTGGGTTGCTGTTTGGAAATGCTGCATCGACGCCCGTGGCTAGATAGCCCAGCTTACCCCAACTGTGTGTGCTGTCGGCTATGGCCGTATAGCTCAACAGTCCCTTGGGCTTGTTCGAGCCATCGCCCACGATGAAGGCGCTGGTCTCTTGGGCAGCAAAGGCGTCCTCGACCTCGGCTGAGAGCCACTCGTCCATATTGACCATGGCATCATCGAGCAGGGCCTGGGTCGCGGCAGGCGAGGCATAGAGGTCGCTGGCCGGGAAATCGATAATGTCGAGCGTCGGGGCCGCTGTCTCTGGCCGGGCTGCCGTCTCAGCGACCCAGTTCGCCGTGACTCCCGCGGTGGATACAGGCTTACGATAGACCGATCCGCCGATGGTCTGGACCTGACAGATGTCGCGCATGGGACTGGCAATGGCCAAGCGGCGCAGGATCTGCTGTTCCAACTCCGGCGGGGCCAGATAGCCGCCTGCCGTCGCGCTTGTCTCTGATAGACCCTTGGCCTCGATCAGGGACGCGGCGACCGCACCGGACTTCACATAGCCCGCCCAAGCGGCCTTACGCTCATCGGGTTCGGCCAATCGAGGATCACCACCCAATGGTGGACGGCGCAGCTCGGCCGACGCACGGTCAAACCGGCCTTGAGCCGCGCTGAGGCTGGCATCGATGCGGGCCAACTTCTCTTCCAGCAGGACGTCGGCTCGTTTGGTCTCGATGGCGCTGAGCCGCTGATCATTACTGGCCTTATAGGCCTCGAAGGTCGCCAGCACCTCATGCAGGGCGGCGCGGGTTTCAGGTGAATGGGCCACCTGCTTATTCTCTTGGGTCATGGTCACTCCAGGGTTTGAAAAGGCAAAGACAGGGGCCTAGGCCGCCTGCGGGTGAAGGGTCTGGATCCGGCTAATTCGGGCTTGGGGCAGCATGGGGAAGGTCACGATCGACACCTCCCAAAGCTCTACCTCGGTGAGCACCCGCAGCCGTCCGCTCTCATCGGGGCGGGCCTTGAGGGTGCGAAAGCCGATGGACAGTCCGTCCAGCGCACCGGCCCGAACCAGAGCCGCGCAAAGCCGCGCCTCAGGCGTCAGGCCCAAGATCCGACCCCGGACGAACAGGCCACGATGGTCCTCTTTCACCAGGTCCCAGACGCCAATCGGCGCGCGACTGTCATGCTGGTGCAGCATCCGCAGGCCCTCAGGCCCTGTCCGGCGCAGCGACGCGGCAAAGGCTCCAGCGGCGGTGACGTCATCATTCAGATCGCGGGTCCAAAAGAGCGAGGCATAGCCCTCGATCTGCAGGTCGCCTTGGAAACGATCGGCCATTAGCGTGCCTCCGCCCGGTCTAGCTTTCGCTCAACCCGTTCCACGGCGGCGCGAGCCCCGGCGACCTGTTCTTCAAGGCGGGCGAGCCGTTCGGAGACGCTGGACTGGCCCTCCAATCGGCGCTCAATGAGATCGACCCGCGCCGCCTCTTTGCCCGCCCAGATCAGCAGGCCGCCGGTCTGGAGCACGGCGGCCAAAATGACCCCGGTGGTGATCTGTCGATCAAGCCGCCAGCGCGGGGTGGTGGATGTGCGGGCCATCATGGGGCGGCATCCTTGACCATGGTCCCATTGCCGAGACCCGCCATCTGACGGCGCTCTTCGGGGGTCAGGAAGGTTGCGGCCTCTAGCCGAGCCCACAGGGCCTCGCGCTCGGGCGCCAATGCCGGAACCGCGTCGAGATCACAGCCAATCCGGACATTGGCAAACTGTGCGCCCAGCCAGCCGGTCAAGGCTCTGGCCAACCGCTCGGTCAGGGGCACAACGGCATGGCGCCAGAAGGCGGAATTGGCCTCCTTGAAGTTGGCATAGGTGCTGTCCCCAGGAATGCCGAGCAGCGGCGGCGGCACGCCAAAGGCCAGAGCGATCTCGCGCGCGGCGGCATGTTTGCCATCGATAAAATCCATATCAGCCGGACTGAGCGACATGGGCTTCCAGTCCAGTCCCCCTTCGAGCAGCAAGGGGCGACCAGCCGCCGCCGTGCCGCTGTGGGTTTCGGTCAGCTCGGCCTTGAGCCGCTCGAACTGATCGTCGGTGAGCCGCTCGCTGCCCTCGCCGCCCCCATAGACCAGAGCGCCAGAGGGCCGGGCCGCATTGTCAAGCAGGGCCTTGTTCCAAGCGCCGGACGCATTGTGCACATCCACCGCAAAGGCGGCCGCCTCTAGGGGTGAAAAGCCATAATAGTCATTCAAGGGATTGAGCAGCTTGAGATGCATGACCGGCATCCAGCCGTCGGCATTGCGCGTCAGCCGGACATTTCGTCCGCCGACGGAATAATCATAGGCTTCAGGCCAACCGCGCGCGCCGGGCACGACCTTCATGCGGTCTGAGCGCAGGGCATAGAGCTCAATCGGCCGGCCCTGATCGTCCTGCACGGCCTCCAGATAGCCATTGCCCGCTGTCTGCAGCCCACCAAAGAAGGCCTCCAACAGATCTGGCAGTCCCTGTTCTGGGTTGGGCCGCTCCAAGAGGCGCATTAGGGGGTGGTTTGGACTGCGCCGCCCGGCCTCAAACACGACCAAGGGCACAGAGGCGGCGGCCTCAGCGATCAGGCGTACGCAGCGATAGGCTACCGGATTGCGGGCAAAGCCTTCCCGCGCCAAGGCCTCATAGTTTCGCGGCGTCCATTGCGGACGGCCCGAAAGGGTCAGGGCGATCAGGCGCTGAACCTTACTGTCCTTGGTTTCAGGCACAGGAGCGCGATCACGCCTTTGGGCGCGTTGAAAAAGGGCCATCTCATTCATCCTCTAGATCGGCGGTTCGGCTCAGAGCACCGAAAGTCGTGGCGCGCTGGCACGCCGGTTCAGCAACAGTTCGGACAGGGCCCAGACCAGGGCATCGGCGCGGTCGGGGCTGTGATCCATGCCCTCGGTTCCCAGCGCCATCAGCTCCTCCTCCAAGGCCCCGAAAGCCCCGCAATGGGTGATGCGGCCCTGCTCATAGAGGGCAGCCACGGGCTCTGCCCTGGCCCGTTTTCCTAGGCGGGCATGGACCAGCCGCACGGGGACGGGACATCCGGCCATGGTCAGGACCGTGCGGACCATTTCGCCGCCTTGGTTGGCCTCAGCGACGACGAAGGCCGCGTCAAAATCCTTGGCCGCCTGTACCGCCCGACCGGCCCAGCCCAGCGGCGAGGCCCCGCTCAGGGTCAGGTCGGCCAGCACATAGCCGCGCTCTTCCAGCCGCCCCGCCACCACCAGCCCGCAGGCATCGCCGCCCGCGCTGGCCGGGGGATCAACCGCGACAATGACCTGATCCAGATGATCGGGCTTTGGCCCCCGCGCCCGAAGGAGGTCCTGCGCCCGCCAAAGCGCGCCCTCCAACCCCTCAACCACCTGTCCATCCAGTTCCTGGGCCGCCAGACGGGTGCCGCCATAGATGGCATGCAGACCGTCGATAAAGCCAGGGGACAGGTTGGCCCGGTTCGCCAAGGTTCCCGCTCGCGTCACCACCACCCCATCCTCGGCCATCAGCCGACGCAGGGCCAAGGTCGGCTTGGGCGTGGTGGTCATGACCAGCCGAGGGTCATCACCGAGGCGCAATCCCATTCTCAACATGGCAAGCGTGTCCTCTGCATAGGTCCAAGCGCAATATTCATCCGCCCAGGCCGCCCCAAACTGTGGGCCGCGCAGACTTTCGGGATCTTCGGCGGAAAAGGCATAGGCCACCGCGCCGTTGGAAAAGAGCAGGCGCCGCCTTGAGCTTTCAAAGCGGGGCGCGCCGCCGATCCAGGCACAGGCGCAAAGTCCAGACAGTCCATCGATCATGACCTCTCGAACATCGTGCAGGGTGGGTCCAACCAGAGCCAACCGGTCATTTCGCCGAGAGGCTGCGGCCAGCCATTCGGCCCCAGCCCGGGTCTTGCCCGCGCCGCGCCCACCCAGAAAAAGCCAAGTGCGCCAGTCGCCCGGCGGGGCCAATTGCTCAGGACGGGCCCAAAAGGCCCAGTGACGATCCATCAGACGCAGGTCGCTCAGGCTCAGCTTGGCCAGCATCGCGCTTCTGTTCGATGTTGGCAGAGAGGCGAGCCAATCGGCGCTCCAGATCGGCGCGGAGCCGCTCGATGGCGTCATCATCGTCGGGCAGTCGTCCCGGTTCATCGTCGCTGTTCACCCTATCCTCCTGGACCTTCAGGTCGCCTAAGGTCTCGGCGGTCTTGGCCAAGGCCGCGATCATCTTGGCCGCCCGTTCCGCCGTCACATGGTCTGCGCCGGGGGCCAGAGCCTCCACCGCCTCGATCTGAGCCTTCAACATTCTGGCCAGCCTCTTGCTATTGCCGTCGGACCGGTCGGATGGGCGTCGTCTCGTCATGGGCTAAGGATGGGGGCTCACCAGGACAGGGGCAGAACTTTCTGGGTCTGCGTTGTTTTAATTGTGGAATTTGGGGGATTGGTGGTGAGGAAGCAAGAGAGGGAAACAAGGCCCTCACCCAACCCTCTCCCACAGGGAGAGGGTTGGGTGAGGGGGCACCCATTTTCCTCACCGCCGCGTTTCCCCGCCCGCGCGGGAAAAACGGGTGTTGGTTCGGGGGCCTCAGCCCTCGTAGGTGTCGTCACCGCGATCGATCAGAAAATCAGGGGCGGGGAAGTCGAGGGCGTCTTCAGTCCGCGGCAAGGACCGTTCGCTGATCGTCTTGCCGCGGATGCTGACGCCCGCCTTATGCACACTCTCTGGATCGCCGGTGATCAAAGGGTGCCAGTCGGGCAGGCCCTTATCTTCGCTGAGACGCCGATAGGCGCAACTGAAGGGCATCCAAGCCAGCTCTTCGATATTGTTCGGGGTCAGCTTGACGCAATCGGGAACCGATTTGTGGCGCTGTTCATAATCACTACAGCGGCAGGTCGCCGAGTCGAACAGCTTGCAGGCCACCCGGGTCGGGGTCACCTCGCCTGTCGTCTCTTCCTCAAACCGCACCAAGCAGCAAAGCCCACATCCGTCACAGAGGCTTTCCCACTCCGCAACGGTCATTTGCTTAAGCGACTTGGTTTCCCAGAACGGTTTCTTGGCCATGATTTCAGCGTCCTAACCCCTGACCTAACAAATACCAAGCCTCTAGGGCCGTGTGATCGGCAAAATGAAACATGCAAAAATCACTGCGCGCCATTTCCGATTGGCTCCAGACCTTCTAAGAGACCCAGTCGGCGGCCTTTAGCCCGTCCAGACCCGTTTTTCGAAATGAGACTCGGATGACATCATAGACCCTCAAGCCTAGGACATTTTCCTCTGAACGCCCGTGCCCCCATTGTTGCTCTAAAAGACGTCAATCTGGCCGATGGATCGGTCATGCTGTTTGATGGGGTAGATCTGGCCCTAGAAAGCCGGGTGCGGGCCTGTCTGGTTGGACGCAATGGGGCGGGGAAATCGACCCTGCTGAGGATGCTGGCGGGCGAGATCTTGCCAGATGCTGGCGTGCGGGTCCTGACCCCCGGCACCAAGATGGTCATTGTTCCGCAAGAGCCGATCGTGACCGGCGAGACCTTGCGCGACTATGCCATCCAAGGCGGGGCGCAGGACTATGAGGCGGACGCCGCCCTTGAGACCTTTGGTCTTGATCCAGAGCGTGGCACCAAGGGCCTGTCGGGCGGAGAAATTCGACGCGCTGCCCTCGCCCGCGCCTTTGCAGAACAGCCCGACGTGCTGATGCTCGACGAGCCGACCAACCATATGGATATTTTCGCGATCCAGACGCTGGAGGCCGAGCTGGCCGCCAGCCGCTGCGCCGCCCTGATCGTCAGCCACGACCGCGCCTTTCTGGAGCGTGTCACCCAGCGCTGCTTCTGGCTGGAGAACCGCAAGGTCCGCCGCCTCGATAAGGGCTTTAGCGCCTTCGACGACTGGAGTGACAAGGTCGCCGAACAGGAGGCCGATGAGGCTCGCCGTCTCGACAAGCAGATCGAGAAAGAAAATCACTGGATGCTGCGCGGCGTCACCGCCCGCCGGGCCCGCAATGAAGGGCGCCGCCGCAAGCTGGTGGCCCTGCGCGAGCTGCGGAAAGAGAATATGCGTGATCAGCGCGGCCCGATGATCATGGGCGTCGATTCCGGCTCCCAATCCGGCCAAAGGGTGATCGAGGCCAAGGGCGTAACCAAGCGCTGGGGCGAGCGGGTTATTTTCGAAAACTTCTCCACCCGTATCCAACGCGGCGACCGCATCGCTGTGGCCGGACCAAACGGGGCGGGCAAGACCACCTTGGTCAAGCTGCTGCTGGGCCAGATCCCCTGCGACGCGGGATCAGTCAAGCTCGGCTCCAACCTTGAAATTCTCTATGTCGATCAGGCCCGTGCTGGACTGAAGGACACGGACACGCTCTGGGACGTGATGGCCCCGGATGGCGGCGACCAGATCATGGTGCGCGGCAATCCGCGCCACATTGCCGCCTATGCCAAGGACTTCCTGTTCCGCGACAGCCAACTTCGCCAGCCGGTCTCCAGCCTGTCGGGCGGCGAGCGTAACCGCCTCTTGCTGGCCAAGGCCTTGGCCACGCCAGCCAATCTGATGATCCTCGATGAGCCGACCAACGATCTGGATATGGATACTCTGGACCTGCTCGAAGACATGTTGTCGGACTATGACGGCACCTTGATCCTCGTCAGCCACGACCGCGACTTTATCGACCGCCTCGCCACCTCGACCATCGCCCTCAATGGCAGTGGCAAGATCGTCGAGACGCCGGGCGGCTGGACCGACCTTCTGGGCCAAAATCCCGGCTTCTTCGACAAGGTGCGGATCAAGATTCCAGTCAAATCGACTCCTGCCCCAGCCCCTGTGCCCATAGCGAAAAAACCGGTCAAGCTGACCTATAAGGACCAGCGCCGTCTGGAAGAGCTCGATGCCCTGATCGCCAAATTGCCCGGCGACATTGCCGCGCTCGAGCAAAAGCTGGAAGATCCCGGTCTGTTTGCGCGCGACCCCAAGGGCTTTGACAAGATCATGGGCAATGCCGCCCATATGAGAAAGACCCTCGCGGCGGCGGAAGAGGAATGGCTGGCGCTTGAAGAAAAACGCGAGGGACTGGCCTAGGTCTTCGGGCTAGATTGAGGACCATGACCCAGCCCCCCTCCCCTCAAACCGAGCCCCTGCCCGATGCGGTGGCTGCCAACTGGGTAGACCGGTGGGCCCCGGCACCCTTGCGGCCTTGGCTGCAGCTTGGACGGTTTGATCGGCCTGCGGGCATCTGGCTTTTGCTACTGCCCGGCTGGCAGGCCATAGCGCTGGCCGGAGCCATGGCAGGTAAGGGTCCGGACCTCAAGCTGATGGTCCTTTTTGCCCTAGGCTCGGCCCTGATGCGGGCGGCGGGCTGTGCCTATAACGATATTGTGGACCGCGATTTCGATGCCAAGGTGGCGCGAACGGCGGGTCGGCCGATCCCTTCAGGGCGCATCAGCGTCAAACAGGCCTGGGCCTTTACGCTCGGCTGCTGTCTCTTAAGCTTTTTCATCCTGATCAGCCTACCGCCAGTGGCCATTGCCTTAGGGGTTGGGTCGCTAGCGCTGGTCGGCGCCTATCCCTTCATGAAGCGCATCACCTGGTGGCCGCAGGCCTGGCTGGGCCTGACCTTTAACTGGGGCGTTCTGCTCGGCTTTGCGGCGGCGACCGGCGGCCTGTCGGTCCCGGCCCTGCTTCTCTATGCCAGCGGCATCTTCTGGACCCTCGGCTATGATACTATCTATGCGGTGCAGGACCTTGAGGACGACGCGCTGGCGGGGGTCAAGTCCTCGGCGCGGCGGCTCGGTGATGCGGCCCCCAAGGCGGTGATGGGCTTTTATCTGGTCGCCATCGCCCTTGCCGTTGCCAGTCTCTACACGGCGCACCTCGGCCCCTTGAGCCTGCCCCTGCTGGCCCTGTTCGCGTTTCATCTGGTGCGCCAAGCCCGGTCGCTCAGGATGGATGACCCCGCAGGGGCGCTGGTGCTGTTCCGCTCGAACCGCGATACTGGATTGCTGCTCTTCGCGGCCCTGATTGCGGGGCTTTGGCACACTGGCCTAGGCGGATAGACAAGTCATCATGATCACCGATCCGCGCGCCTTTATCCTAGACAATACAAGGCTGCAGCATCCGCCCCATGCGCCGGAACTGATCCTACATCTGGCCGATGAGATCACGCCGATCTGGCGCATGACCGAAGAGGCGCTGGGTGAATTGGGTCTGGCGCCGCCGTTCTGGGCCTTTGCTTGGGCCGGCGGGCAGGCCATTGCGCGCTATCTGCTCGATCATCCCCATGAGGCCGCGGGCCGGACCTGCATCGACTTTGCCACAGGTTCAGGCATGGTGGCGATTGCGGCGATGAAGGCCGGAGCCGTCCATGCGCTAGGCTCTGACATCGACCCCTTCTGCGCGGCGGCGGTAGAGGCCAATGCACGGGCCAATCATGTTGAGGTCGCCTTTACCGAGCGCGATCTGTTGAACGCCGCGCCGCCCAAGGTCGATCTGATCTGCGCCGGTGACATCTGCTACGAAAAACCCCTCGCCGAGCGCGTCTTGGCTTGGCTGAAAGCGGCCCACGATCAGGGCACCCGCGTACTGATCGGCGACCCCGGCCGCACCTATTTTCCCAAAGAAGGCCTCGTGAGGTTGGCGGACTATCAGGTCGCCACCACCCGCGAACTGGAAGACCAAGAGGTCAAGCGCACCGGGGTTTGGACCTTTCCGGAGTAAGAAAGTCCGAAAAAGGCCCTCACCCAACCCTCTCCCCCGACTTCCCCGCGAAGGCGGGGACCCAGACCCTTTCACTCAGGCAGGAAGTGGCCAGCAGGGGTAATGGCTTCGCGCAGAGGGGGAAGTACCCGCGATGCGGGGGTAGGGGGTCCCCCCAATACAGACTCTAACCACCCTACTCAGGAACACCCCATGGAAACCCGCGACAAGGGGGGCGAGATTGTGCAATGTCACCGTTCAAGACAATTCAGAGGCGATTTCTATGCAGCGGCGGTTTTCCTATTTTGTCGCAGGGTCGATGGTCCTAGGCATTTTGGTTGGGTTTTTGGTCAACCAGAACATCACTGATCCTGCTCAGATCAAGGCTGTGGCCGGGGGCTTTAATGTCGTCACCGACATTTTCCTTCGCCTAATCAAGATGATTATCGCGCCTCTGGTGTTCTCTACCCTGGTGGTGGGGATCGCCCATATGGAAGATGCCGCCGCCATTGGGCGGGTTGGGGCCAAGACCATGGGCTGGTTCATCACCGCCTCGATCGTGTCCCTGTCCATCGGCCTGATCATGGTTCAACTGATTTCGCCGGGCGTTGGCCTGAACATCCCCCTACCAGATGTAAGCGCGACCAGCACGGTCGATGCCACGACCCTATCCCTCAAGGATTTCATCACCCATCTGGTGCCCAAATCCATCGTTGAGGCCATGGCCAATAACGAGATCTTGCAGATCGTCGTGTTTTCGATCTTTGTCGGCACGGCCATCGCCTCAATCGACGACAAGGCTCCAGCGGTCCTGCAGCTGGCTGAGCAGGTGTCGCAGGTCATGCTCAAGATCACCAGCTATGTGATGTTGTTCGCCCCCTTCGCGATCTTTGCCGCCTTGGCATCAACCGTGGCCACGCAGGGTCTGATGGTCCTTCTGAGCTATGCCAAATTTGTCGGCGGGTTCTATCTGTCGCTTGGCGTACTGTGGGGCCTGTTGCTGCTCGCGGCCATTGCGGTCATAGGGGCACGAGGGATTGGTCTGTTTGCCGCCGTGCGTGAGCCGGTCCTCCTCGCCTTCTCGACCGCCAGTTCGGAGGCCGCCTATCCGCGCACGCTCGATCAGCTCCAGAAATTCGGCGTGTCGCGCAAGATTGCCAGCTTTGTTTTGCCGCTCGGCTATTCGTTCAATCTCGATGGCTCGATGATGTACTGCACCTTCGCGACCCTATTTATCGCGCAGGCCTATGGCATTGAGCTGAGTATCGGCCAGCAGATCATGATGTTGCTGCTCTTGATGATCACGTCAAAGGGCATTGCCGGAGTGCCTCGCGCCTCGCTCGTGGTCATTGCTGCGACCCTGGGCTATTTCAAGATCCCCGAAGCGGGCCTGCTCCTGATCCTAGCGGTTGATCACCTTCTGGATATGGGCCGCAGCGCTACCAATGTGGTGGGCAATTCGGTCGCGTCCGTTGTCGTTGCCAAGTGGGAAAATCAATTGGAAACGCCAGAGCCAGAAGCCGCCAAGAGCTAGGGAGCATTACAGCCTAGCCCGAAATTAGACCCCGGACCGGTGCAGGGCACAATCGGGTTGGGCAAGGTCCGTTCTTTGAAGGTGGCCTGTCGGCGAGCAATCTGGTCATATTCGGCCCGCTTGCGCGGATCGATGAGGGCCAGCCGCTCTGGGTTGGTCTGGTCCCGCGCTGTGCGGCCCCATTGTTGCAGGCAGCGTGTCTTGTCATCATCAGTCCGCAGAGACTGCAATAGGTCTGAGCAACCGACCAA
This sequence comes from Pseudomonadota bacterium, assembly GCA_041182245.1. Lineage (GTDB taxonomy): Bacteria > Pseudomonadota > Alphaproteobacteria > Caulobacterales > Caulobacteraceae > CAISGS01. Next base: position 89,079 of record JBEGNZ010000001.1, read on the forward strand.
CCCCTCAACGGGCATCATAAAGGCCGCTGGCTTGGCGGGCGGGCCGTTGGGTGTCGCCGCATCAGGCAGGCGTGCAGCTCGGGCTAGAGGCTCAGGCGATGGCCCACGGCCCGTCGCCCTAGGTTGCGGCTTGGTCTTTACCGTTGGGGGCGGTGCCATCTTTAACGGCTGATAGAAGCTGACCACCATGGCTGGATCGGCTATGGGCAACGGCACATCGGGGGTCTGGGACAGCAGCCAGAGGACCGCCCCATTACCAAGGGCGGCGATCAGAACACTCCACCCGGTCCGGCGAAGATCTGATCCCATTTGACCGTGCTCCGACGTTCAGCCTAGGCGGCGACCTGATCGCCCCGCATCAGACGACCGGGCAATTCACCCGTCCATTGGCCATTTTCGAAGGTCACGATCCCGCTCTTGACGGTCCAGCGATAGCCGTGGGCCTTTTGTAACAGCCGCGTTCCGCCTGCAGGCAGATCCTGCACAATCTCCGGCGGGCTGAGAGATAGGGCGTCTTGATCAATCACATTGATGTCCGCCAACATCCCCGGCGCAAGCAGGCCCCGATCGTGCCAGCCGACATGTTCGGCATTGCGACGGGTATAGCCATGGATGAGGGTCTCAAGCGCGATCTTGCGGCCCGCCCGATCCCCTTTGCTCCAAAGGCCGAGCGAGGTAGTGGGGAAGCTGCCGTCGCAGATGGTACCGCAATGGGCCCCACCGTCAGATAGGCCATAGAGACTGTTGGGGGCGGTCATCATGCCATAGACGTCCGACAGGTCGCCTCGGGCATAGTTGATCAGGGGTTGATAGATCAGGCGCTGACCGCCCTCCTCCAGCAAGGTGTCATAGACGTGGGCCGCCACATCAATCCCGCGCGCTTTGGCTTCCGCCTCTAGGGAGTTCTCGGTGCGCGGCTCGTAATCGACCGGATCAGTCATGCGGAACATCTTACCAAAGCCGCGCAGGATCACGGCGGTCATGCCGGGGGCGTCACCGACCGCGTGCTCCTTCAAGATCTGAGCGCGGACCTGCGGCTCGGCTAGCTTCAAGAGCCTCGCCTCAAGCGGCAGGCTCAAGAGGCTGCGATAGGTGGGGGTGATGAAGAACGGATTGACCGTCGCAGCAAAGGACAGGATCAGACCGAGCGGACGGGGCGCGACCTGCATGGTGACGGGCAGACCGTCCTTGACCATCGCTTCCACCCGCTCGGAGATAAACTTCCAGCGGTCCGGCGCATCATCGGTTTGCTGGACCGTAAAGGACAGCTTACCCCCGCAGGCCCCGGCCAGCGTGCGGATCAGGCCCAGCTCACGCTCGGCAAATTCATCATCGGGGGTCAGATAGGCGTCCGAGATCAGCTGAATGACCCCACGTCCCGCCGCCTTCAAGGCGCGCGCGGCTCCCATCAGTTCCGCCTCTGTCGCCGACAGGGTGCCGATGCTATCGCCGCTGCGCGAGCGGTGAACATAGGTGCGAGAGGTGGAAAAGCCCAAGGCCCCGGCCTGGACAGCCTCGAGAATCAGCCGCTCCATCTCAGCGATCTCCGCGGTCGTTGGAACCTCCAGATGGTCCCCGCCCCGGTCACCCATGACATAGGCGCGCAAGGCCGCGTGCGGCACATGAGCGCCCACATCCACCGCAAATTTGCGCCGAGCCAGCGCGTCCAGATAGTCCGGAAAGGTTTCCCAGTCCCAGGTCAGGCCTTCGGCAAGCGCCGTGCCCGGAATGTCTTCGACCCCTTCTAGCAGGGCGATCAGCCAATCGTGCTTATCCTTGCGCGCCGGAGCAAAGCCAACCCCGCAATTGCCCATGGCAATCGAGGTCACGCCATTGATCGATGAGGGGGCCAGAACCCCGTCCCACGTCGCCTGACCGTCATAGTGGGTGTGGATATCGACAAAGCCGGGCGTCACCAATGCCCCCTTGGCATCGAGCGTGCGCTTGGCTGCAGAGGTCACGGTTCCGACCGCGACAATGCGGCCATTCTTGATGCCCACATCACCAAGATAGGCCGGGCCACCTGTACCATCGACGAGGGTACCACCACGGATCACCAGGTCCAGAACAGGGCTTGAGTCGGTCATTGCACTTATCCTCACCTTAGAAAGCGATGGTCACACGCGCCATCCTAAGCCCAAATTCTCGCGGGGTACCGAATTTTTGTAGCCGCCGCCGCCGCTGATTTTCTGGAAGCCCATGATTTTAAGTGACATTTTTTTCAATTAACCCGCCCAGACTGTAATTTTTACCGGAGACGCAAAAATAATACACTCAGGGGGTGTAAATCGTGTTATAAAAGATTATGATTTGCTGACGCTCGGTTTATAGGACTCGACCTTGTCCCAACATTCGTTCCCTAGGCCAGATTTGGCCACCAAGACCCGCGACGACCTGCTGGATCAAGCCGGAGCGGTCGCGTCGGATTTTGGCCTCGAGGCCTTAAGTCTGACCATGCTGGCTGATCGAGTGGGTGTTCCGGTCGAGCAGATCTATCAAAATTTTGAATCGAGAGCGGCGCTTATCGAAGCGCTGGTTGATCGTTTGCTAAACCGCCAAACCGAGGCCGCCAATATTTGGTTTGGTCGCTATTCGGCTCAAGGCCGCGCGGTCATGTCGGACCATGTCGAAGATCTGCTCCATGCGCTCTATATGGCGGGTCGCAGCGTCACCGGCGCGGACATTCTTCAACAGGCCCTCATTTCGATGCCAAATCTTGCGGAGCGCCGCATGGCGCTGCGCGGACAGATCACGGACCAGTTCGTCCATGTTCTGGGCACCATGGAACCTGGCCAGTCGCGTGACCGGCTGTGGGCGCGCTATCGGATCGCGGTCGATATGGCCCTATCGGCCCAATCCCTCGCGGCTGCTGAACCGCAAGAGGGTCAACGCGAACGGGTGATCCAAGAGGCTGCCCGGGTTTTGCGCTACGCCCTTGAGGCGGCTTAAGACCTGCTAAGCGCCATATTGACGGCTCAGATCAGCAATCACCTGATTGAACTCTGCTATCGTTTCCTCGACGATCTTGGCCACCGGCTCGACCGAATTGATCCGGCCACAGACCTGTCCTGACAGGGCGATGCTGGCCTCCATATCGCCGCCAAAATAGAGATCTTGCGATCGACCAAACTCGGCCATGATCTGCGGACCATGGACCTGTTCGAGCGCCGTGGTCTTCTTGGTGCGAAGCGCGCGCAGGGCGGGTTTTGAGAACTGGTTCAGGAACACCGTATCGGTTTCGGCTGCGTCAATGATGGCCTGTTTCCAGTTGGGGTGCACCGGCGATTCTTCTGCCGCGACCATCCGGGTGCCCATCTGGACCCCCTCGGCCCCAAGTGCGAAGGCTGCGGCCATGGTCCTGCCACAGGTAATACCGCCTGCTGCAACGATGGGCAGGTTTGTATGGGCACGAACCAACGGCAAAAGGACCATGGTCGAGACCGGTTGCGGGTTCTTAAAACCGCCGCCCTCACCGCCCTCGACGATCAGACCGTCAACTCCGGCCTCGACGGCCTTCATGGCGGCCTTCAGGGTCGGAACGACGTGGAACACGGTCAGGCCAGCGGCCTTGAGTTGCTGGCAATAGCGGGCCGGGTCCCCCGCAGAGGTGGTCACGAACTTGACCCCCTGTTGAATAACGAAATTGACGATCTCCTCGTCCCGCACAAAGGCGTGGGCAATATTGACGCCAAAGGGTCGGTCGGTCAGGGCCTTCATCTTCTTGATTTCTTCGCGAATGGCGTCGAGTTGACCCGATGAGGTCTCGATAATGCCTAGGGCCCCAGTATTGGATACAGCAGAGGCCAACTGAGAGCGCGCAATCCAGCCCATTGGAGCCTGGACGATCGGATAGTCGATCCCGAGCATCTGGGTAATACGATTGGTGATAGCCATCGGTCTGCTCCCTTAAGAAATCTCTGGCCCGGCGTCTGATGCGCGCCCTTGGCCTCAAAACATAGCGACAGGGTTTGAACTGCACGAGTCAAAAAAAAGACGCCGCGCCCAAGCCCGAAGGCCCAAACGCGGCGCCAGTCAGCCCCGCCGGGGGCGTCCCTTTAGAACTTCTTCGTCATACCGATCTTATAGACACGGCCGAGGGGGTTACCCGTGAACGGGTCGTAGCCCAGCTCCAGTCGTGCGAAGGATGGATCCTTGTCGAAGATGTTGGCAATCGAAGCGGTAAGGGTGGTGTCCCAAGGCAGGAACACCCGATAATTGATGTCCTGAATCATCTGGGCATCGATCGTCTTACCGGCCGAGACGGTGACGGGGTTACCCAACAGGTCTCTGGCATATCCTGCCGTGAAGGGCGCAACGCGCTGGTCTTCGTAGGAGTCGATATAACGGATCACGTAACGCAGATTGTGCGGTCCGACCGTATATTCGATATGGCCTTCAGCCTTCCATTTCGGGATCGGCACAGCCGTGGTCTGATAGTTCAGATAGCCGACACCATCAAAGGCGGCGGAGGCGAGGTTGCCGCCAATATAGGTCGCACCCACCTTATATTCGTTGGTGATGGTGACACTACCGCCGACCGTGATGTCGCCGCCCTTTAGCACTTCATCCCACTTGTAGTCGCCGACAATATCGACACCAGAGGTCTTAACCTCAGAGCCGTTCGAATAGTAGGTCTGCAAGCGAACAATGTTGGCACCCGCACAACCGAGGTTGTTGAAGGTAAACCGCGCAGCCAGGGGGCTGGAGCAGTTAGCCGCGGCACCGGTTGGGAACACCGCATTGACCAGACCAGAGACAGGTTCAGCAACGATGGGGTTCTCGAAGTCGAACTGCCAATAGTCGATGGTCGCCCTCAAACCGGCAATCTTGAAGATGGCACCAAGATTGTAGGTCTTGGCCTTTTCAGGCGCGAGGTTGGGATTACCGCCAATATCCACGGCGCGGAAGCTGCCGGTGATCTGCTGCAAGGAGGTAACATTGTTGTTGGCCAACTGGGTATCAGGTGGGCCGCGGAAGGTGCTGCCGGCCGAAAGCCGCAGAGCCAACCATTCGGTGGCCTGATAACGTAGAGACACTTTTGGATTGAAGGTCGATCCGACCTGCCCACCATAGTCTTCGTAACGAGCCGCGACTTGGGCCTGAAGTTTTTCGGTGATGGGAAGGCTCAATTCGCCGAAGCCCGCAAAAATATCGCTGGTCAGATCCTGTGGCGTCGCAACGCCAAGGAACACGTACGGACCGTTCCGCACCGCGCCAACACAGTTGGTCACCCCAAAGTCGAGGGTGTTGACGCAAGGCGTGGCCTGCGCATTGCCCAGAGCGCCATAGTCCGAGGTGAAGAAGTTGCGGCGATATTGACCACCGGCCGCCCATCCAATCTGACCACCGGGCAGGCTGATATTCAACTTGCCGTTTAGAACGCCGTCCAACACAAAGGTGCTGGCGGTCTGGGTGGTGGAGCTCTTTTGGAAGAACCACTTGGTCAGTTCCGGCGAGTTGGCAACCGCCGCATTGTAGTTGGGGTTAGCCGCGCCCGTAATCGCGTTCGACTTGATCGCGTTCGAGAAGGGGTTGTACCACATACAGCCATTGGCACCGGGCGTATTGGCAGCGAAGTTACAGTTGGGGCCGCCAAGGCCGCGCAGGGCCAGTTCAAGACGGTTGACGAGTGCGTCAGAGCCACTGCGACGACCCGTTTCCGACCCGTAGGTCATGGCCGTTTCCCAGCCAATGCCATTTGAGAACTCGCCCGTCAGGCTGCCGGAGACCCGGAAGGCCTCATAGCCGCGTGTGCCGGTCGATGGGCCATAGTCGAACATTGGATTCCCGCCCCAGCCGAACGGACGCCAAGTACCGGCGAACAGCTGCACGCCGCCCGATGGGACCGGTTGGCCGATCGAAGCGAAGTAGGCGGCAACGCCGGGGTTATTGGCCGGAGCAATATAGCGCCCCGTGCCGGAACCGGCAGGCATGGCTTCCGACGTTGGCGATGACAGGGTCAGGTATGATGGCGAAGTGGACCAGTTTGGCACATCGGTGTGCGCATAGAGCGCCTCGACATGCAGCTTGGTCTTGTCCGACAGGTCGGCATTGATTTCGCCATAGAGTTGGAAGCGATCTTCCTTTTCGACGATATTGTCGAAAGGCACGAAGTGGAACAGGCAGCGTGGCGAGGTTCCGGAGAAGCCCGCAAAGCCACCAGCACCCGCGCAGCCCGCGTCGCGCGTCAGACCGCCCGCGAGGGGCAGACCTGGAGCTGATGACAAGGGCGCATAGATGCCTGGATTACCACCCCCAGACCAACCACCGTCTGGGTTTTCCAAATAGGGCCTAAAGGCCCAATCCCGATCTTTGGCTTGGAGAACCGAACGATGGTCCCATCCGCCGGCGATAAGGACATTGGCGCTATCGCCAACCCAGCCATAGGTGAAGTTGAGGTTATAGTCGCCATCGGAATCGGCGACGTGCTTGTAGGTTGCGCCAACTTCAAGCCCTGAGAAGTCCTTCTTGGTAATGAAGTTGACCACGCCGGCAATGGCGTCGGAGCCGTAGGTCGCGGCCGCGCCGTCCTTCAGGACTTCGAGGCGACCAATAGCGGAGGCTGGAATGATGTTGGTGTCAACAATACCCGCGCCGCCCTGACCGAGCGGATTGATGGGCATGCGCCGACCATTCATCAAAACCAGGGTACGGGCTGAACCCAAACCACGAAGGTTCACACTACCGGAGCCTTCGGAGCCCTGAGCACGGGCGTCAAACTGGTTGGATTCGCCCAGCACACCATTACTGATCGGCAAGGCCTTGATCAGTTCCAAGACGGTCGGGGAGCCTTGACGTTGTAGCTGTTCGGCACTCAGCACGGCCACGGGCAAGGCCGCGTCGGTTGGGGTGCCTTTAATGAATGACCCTGTGACGACGATCTCTTCGATCTTGTCTCCGGCGGAACTGGGGGTCCCTTGAGCGGCGGCAGTCGTCGCTGTCGCCGCAATTGAAAGGGCAGTGACGAGCATAGCTCCACTGCACATCAGAATGCGCTTATTCATTTTATCCCTCCTAGGACGTTCCTCGATTTCTGATTGTTCGAAGATCCGCTATGACGAGTGTCAATCGACCCACTCACTCTACACAACTGAATTGTCATATTGCGGCAGGTTGTCACAGCGCCAAAAAATAAGTAACCGGTGATTAGAAAATTGATTTATATAGGGAAAAGACTATTTGTCGCACCAGTAATTTTGGCAAAAGCCCTTCTTGGCAATTTGACGGGGCTGCGCGGCAGAAGTACCCACGCCGACCCCGTGAAAGACGGCGCGCGAACCTTGCCGATTTAGGGCGCTTGAGACGGGATTTTTTACGTTTTTTGGAGACTCTTGGTGCGGACTGAGCCAAGATGGTCGCTATGCAAGCTCAAATGATCGCACAATCTGGTATGGCCGCCGCCACCCTGCGGTTGGATGCGGCTGCCTCGAACCTAGCCAATTCCCAGTCCGATGGGGTCCTGCTGCCAAACGATGGCTCCGCAGTCGATTCCAACGCCCCTTCAGTCTATGATCCGCGCCGGATCGACCAGGTCAGCCTGTCTCCCTCGGCCAGCAAGGTTGCAGGGGTAGACGCTCAGATTAGAGCGGAACCGGACTTTTTTGCCAGCTACAAACCCGACGCCGCCTTTGCCAATGGTCAAGGGATGGTCGCATCACCCAATGTCGATCCTGTGACAGAAGCCGTGCAGATGATCACAGCCGAGCAGTCTTTCCTGTCCAATATGAGCGTCTACAAGACCGCCGACGCCATGACGAAGATGGTCCTCGATATTAAGGCTTAAGGCCTACCTCCTGACCCTTAAGACGGCATCCGTCTTGCGAGGCTTCAGGTAGAACTTTGCGCTTAGGGTCGCGCCATCGGCGATGATTATACTCGTTACGCCCCGATAGCGATATCGGACCTCAGACAGGACCACGGTCTCACCCGGATCGACCCGGTTGCCGTTAATCGTCATTGGGGCGCCTGTGGCATAGGCCCCAAGCGTGCCGTTGGCATCGCTCCAGACCACCGATGCACGGCCATCGGGAGCCACTGCAATGCTGGTCACCCGGATGCCCATGACGGTCGAGACGGGGAAAGGTTCCATAATGACACGGGCTACGGTGAAAATGTCGGTCATCTGGGCATCATCAATCTGATCAGTCTGGCTCACCAGATCACCAACGCTAAAGGCCACTTGGCTAATGCGGCGATCCGCCAGCAGAATCTGGGTCGTCTCAGCCAGACCGAAATAGATCATGATCAGCAGGGGCAAAAGCAGGGCGAACTCAACAGCCGATACGCCGCTCTGGTCGGTTTTCAGCGGTGCAAGACGGAGCCTAGCGTCCGTGACCATCCGCTTCATCTCCCATAGGGCTCATTGCGAAAGGCTATCGTCGCGGTAATCAACCGTGTTGAGCCCATGGCCATGGTTAGGCCCGGAGTGAAGATCGGCCACCGGTAATAGGCCCGCACCAGTACGATGTCGCTCGGCCCGCCCGAAACAAAGGTCATGGCCGCTGGGTCAACAATGCCGTTGATCACCGGTGGCGAGGTGTCGATCGCGTTAAGTGTCGCAAAGGTACGAACATCTATGGCCAGATGGGTCGTGCAGTCAGCGGCGAGCAACTTGATCTCGTCGCACATGGCGCTTTTGAAAGCGGCCGCCGCTGCAGGGGTAGAATCGGTGACCTGACCTGTCTTGATCCTGCGGGCGGCCGTGCTGACGGCATCATCCATAAGGGCCGAAAGCCAGAAGACCAGCGCCAGCTCCAATATGGCAAAGATCAACATGACAAGGGGCAAGATTATCAATGCGAACTCAACAGCAGCAGCGCCCCCTAAGTCGGTATGAAACCGACCCAGTCTCGATTCTTGAGCGTAAGACTGCATCTGCATCTATGATCCCGGCCTCAAGGCGCGGGATCTGAGGAGGCCGCCACACCCGCCGACCCCTGAGCAGGAACAAGCCGCTCACAACGCGGTGAGCAGCTATAGTCCGTTGCGTCCAGCCCCCGTTGGACGGAAACCTGACCGACATCGGCTGCGCCCACGACGATGGTCTGGTGAAAGGTTTCCCGTCCGCTGCTATCGAGAACCATAATGCTGGTTTGCCCGACAGCATGGCCGGTGATGAGCAGGCTACGGCCATTGACCAGATTGACATCGGCAATAGCCGGATTGCCCACCACCACAGTTGAAGCCGGACCCCAAAGGCGAATATTGACCACCCTATCGAGACCAACGGCCAAGATCGGCACCCTGTCCGCCGCCACGCTAACAGGCACCTGAACCGCTCCAGAAAGACTGACAGCCAAGACCAAAAGCGCCATGGCAAACCGCATGGGAGCCCTCCCAAATCCTCACTCAGAATAATAAGCAAATACCATGCTGTGGACTTTATAAATAATTATGAAATTTCTGTTTCGCGCTCACAAATATTTGATCTTATGAAATAAAGAATAATTATAGAGAGTAATTATAATTATTATTTATTTCATCCAATCATCCATCATGACTCCATTATGAAATATGTCAATTTATGCCGATTTACGTAATCGATACCAATAAATATATTTTGATAAAAAAATGAATATAATTAATAATATTTCAAATAAATAAAATAATAATTATAGAATATATTTTAAGTTATGTGTAAAATTTACAAAATAAATTTTTTGATTTTTTATAAATATAAACTTATATTTCACGCTTTTATATCAAATTAAAATAATATTGTCATATATTTCTAATAGATTGATAATGAGAATATGTGGAAATGATTATTATGCTTTAAATAATTAAGAACAATTCCAAATATTCAACGCGCAGCGGGATATCGGGCCTCTTTCGAGATTTGGAACCCTTGCGTAAACCCCTCTCGTAACCTCCAAACCATTATTATAGTAGCGATAAGTAACCTTTAGATGTGTTTACAGATTGGCAATCATGGATAACCTATCCCGGACGGGCAGGATCAACCTGTTGACCCTTGAACGTCATGCCGCGGTCATCCCGTGCGGCGAACACAGTCTGGAGGATAAGATGTCCAAGTTCGTAACCCAATTTCTGAAAGATGAGTCCGGCGCAACCGCCATTGAATATGGTCTGATCGTGGCGCTCATCGCTGTTGTCATCGTCGGTGCCGTGACCACCATTGGAACCGGCATGAGCGATAAGTTCCAAGAGGTCAGCGACAAGGTCAACTAAACCACCTTGTTTGGCCAAACGTCTCTTTCATTCAAGCAAAGGCCGTCGATCACAATCGGCGGCCTTTGTGTTTGTCGATTATTGACGGGCTTTGACGATCAGAGTGCCTTGCCGTGACAGTTCTAAAGCTCAGCCTGATGCTCTTTCCGGCCCTCGTCATTTGGGCGGGGATTAAAGATGCCACCAGCTACACCATCCCCAACTGGATCTCAGCCACACTCGCGCTGGCCTTCGCGCCCCTTGCAATCCTACTGGGCTTGAGCCTTGACCAGATCGGCTTGGCGCTCCTGGTCGCCTTAGCAGTGCTCATAGTCGGTATCATGCTGTTCGCGCTGCGCTTGATCGGCGGGGGCGATGCTAAGCTCTTGGCCGCCTGTGCGCTTTGGTTGGGACCATCGGTCCTGATGATGTTTTTAGTGACCACAGCCCTGATCGGAGGCGGTCTAGCCCTTGGTCTAATAGCTCTTCGAAACCCCCTCCTTGTTCCGCTCGTTCAGCGCTTGGTGCCATGGGCCAAGCGGCTGCTCACCCCAGGAGAAGGTGTGCCCTATGGCGTGGCCATCGCTGTTGCTGCCCTGATCACATTTGAGCAAAGCGACCTTATCCAACAGCTTCAACATCCAGTGATCGGCTGAACTGAACGCCACGCGCGGTTCATCTATCTTTAGCAGCGTGTTAATCTTAACAATCTAGGGTATTAAACCACAATGTCGTTTGAGGGCTAAGACCTACCCATGCGATCTGTCCGAAATCTCGTGATCCTTGGGGCAGCCGCCCTGTCGGCGATCCTATTGGCCCTCATTCTACGGCCCATGGTCGGCTCGAAAACGGCTGTCGCAGGCGGAGGTCCCCTATCGATCCGCTCGGGTCCAGCGCCAAAGCCACTGGTTCAGGTTCTGGTCGCCGCGCAGGACCTAGCAACGGGAAAGACCCTCGCGGCAGGCGATTTGGCGTGGCAGGACTGGCCTGCGGATGGGGTCAATGCCGCCTTTATCTCGCGTCCGGCCCCAGCCTCCAAGGCTGCAACCTCATCAGGAGAGATGACCCGCTTCTACGGCCAGGTCGTCAAGGACCCCATCCTGGCCAAAGAACCCATCGCCGCCGCCAAACTGCTGTCAAAGGGTGAAGGCGGATATATGTCCATCGTCCTGCACCCCGGCACCCGGGCCGTATCGGTCCCTGTCACGGTTGAGAGCGGCGCAGGCGGCTTCATCCTGCCGGGCGACCATGTCGATGTCGTGCTCAACCGCCAGATCGAGGTCCTGGCTCCCACCGGCGGTCTGAAATCGGCCATGGTCTCAGACACCCTGTTCAAGAACCTCAAGGTGCTGGCCATCGACCAGAACACCAGCGTGTCCAAGGACACCAAGTCTGCGGTTGGGGCGTCAGCCACCTTGCAGGTGGCCAAAGACGATGTGGAATATCTCGTTCAAGCCAAGGCCCAAGGCAATCTTGTGCTCGTACTGCGCCCCTATGCTGAGGCCATCGAAGAGTCCGGTCGCGTGGCGAGGGTCAATCGTGAACTGCCAACCCCAACGCCCAGCCCCACTGTCAAGAGCAGCTCTGTTCAGGTGGTGCAGATCATCCGTAACGGGGTCGCTACCGATGTGACGGTGATCCGATGAGGGCAAGGATTAAAAGGCTCCGCGCCCTTGCCGTGTCTACGGCGCTTAGCCTTCTGTTGGCAGGATTGTCGGGACTCGCGCTGGCCCAAACCGTCGCTTCGCAGCCCGGTCTGGTCCAGATCGATCTGGCCACGACCCGTGCCAAGAGCCTCACCCTGCCGCAAGGCCGCTCGGCCATGATCGAGCTTTCCCAAGAGGCGCGAGACCTGCTGATCAGCAATCCCACCGCTGTCGATGCCGTCCTGCGCACGCCGCGCCGCATCTATGTCTTGGGCCTAAAGAGCGGTCAGAGCGATGTGGTGATCACCGATGCTGGAGGGCGCAGGCTCCTGACCCTCGACATCCGGGTGGATCGTGACACCGCTGCCCTGACCCAGACCCTGACGCGCCTCTTGCCCGGGGCCAAGGTGAAGGTCGAGGGCTTGAATGACAATATCGTCCTGTCCGGCACCGTCGCCAACCTCGCCGAGGCGGGGCAAGTCCTGCAGATCGCGCAAAAGTTCGTTGGCAAGCCCGAGCAGGTTGTCAATCTGATGACCATCGCCGGGAAGGATCAGGTGATGCTGAAGGTCCGCATCGTCGAGATGCAGCGCAGCGTCATAAAGCAACTGGGCGTCAATCTCAGCGCCGTCATCAATCAAGCCGGCCAGCCGCAATATATGCTGGGCAAGGCCGCCAGCTGGGGTGTCAATGGAGCCCTACAAGGGGGCCTGACTGGTGGCTATGATTTCAACACCATAACCGGAAGTAATCCCACGGGAAAGTCCGGTTGGAACAAGGCGCTGAGCAAGCTTCAGGCCTTCGAACGGGCGGGACTGATCCGCACCTTGGCCGAGCCGACCTTGACGGCGGTCTCCGGAGAATCGGCCAAGTTCTTGGCCGGAGGCGAATATCCGGTTCCAACGGGGCAAGACAGCTCCGGCAAGGTCTCGGTGGAGTTTAAGCCCTATGGCGTTGGCCTCGGCTTCACGCCGATGGTCCTGTCCGGCGGCCGGATTGCCCTCAAACTCTCTACGGAGGTGTCGGAGTTGAGCAATGACGGGGCCTTTACCTTAAGCTCAGGCGCGGGAACGGCGGGGCTGACCATCAATGCCCTGACGGTCAATCGTGTCGAATCCTCCATCGAACTGCCATCAGGCGGGTCCTTAATGATTGCGGGCCTACTCAAAGAAAAGACCCGTCAGGCCATCGATTCGATCCCCGGCATGACCAACATGCCCGTACTCGGGCCCCTATTTCGCTCGCGCGATTTTCTCAGCGGTCAGACCGAGCTGGTGGTGATCGTCACGCCCTACATTGTCGATTCCGCCCGTCCCGATCAGCTTCAAACCCCGGATGCGGGGATCCAGATCGCGAGCGACGCTCAAGCCTATCTCTTGGGACGCATGAACCGGGTTCAGCGCGCGCGAGCCGGAGCCGGGGCCAAAGGCGGTCCTGCCGAGGGCCAAGCCTTTGTCGGCCCCTTTGGCTATGTGGTAGATTAGGAGCCTGATGACCATGATCCTTAAGGCCTTCTGCAGCGTTACAATCCTGATCACGAGCCTGAGTCTAAGCGCCTGCGCAACGCAGAGCGGCGACCAAAGCCTAGCGTCGGCACCGTCCCTGTCTGAGCGATTTGCCCCCCAGCTCGAAACCTATGCCCAGACCCTGCTCCTCGCCCCGCATGAGACCGGCCTGTCGGATCGCCAGCAGCAGGCCATTTCCGCCTTCGTTGCCCAATGGCGCGACAATGGCGGCGGGCTGATCACCGTTGAGGCCGCCTCCACTGGCGTGCCGGGCGCCTATGAGACCAGTGCTCAGGCCCTATCGGCTCTTGAGCTGTCCGGGCTTGGACGTCATCAGATGCAGCTTGTCGGCTATGATGCGGGCGGGGTGGTCGATGCGCCGGTTCGCCTGCGCTATGACCATGTTTCGGTCCGGCGCGTCGACTGCGCAGCGCTGGCAGGCAACCTGTCCATTTCCGCCTCCAATGAGACACCGGCCCATTTTGGCTGTGCGCTGAACGCCAATATGGCCGCTCAGCTGGTCAATCCCCACGACCTGCTCACACCGCGCACGCAAGATCCCGCGGATACGGCGCGCCGCCTATATGTCTTAGACCTCTATCGTAAGGGGGCGGTCACCTCATCGGCCAAGGACGCCCAAGCCTCTGGGGCCGTGTCCAAGGCGGTTCAATAGGCGCATGGGACCCTCGAGCGACAACCCTGCATCCCCGCTTGATCTGAACAGGGCCGAGACCCCCACCGATGTCGGGGGGCGAGCGGATGTGCCCCATATTGCGATCCATGTCTTTCACGAGACACCAGACATGGCCGCCTTCGCCCAACGCATCTTGAGCGACCGCCGCATGGCCAAGGTGCAGTCGCGCATCCTCCCCGGCGGTCTTGGCGCGGCGACCGATCTCTATCGCAGCGAAACAACGCCGCAGTTGATCCTCGTCGAATGGACCAAGGCCGCACGGGATCTTCTGGACCAGCTTGACCGCTTAGCGGAGGTCTGTGACGCCGATACCAAAGTGGTGGTTGTCGGCCTGACCAACGATATTGGCCTCTATCGCGAACTCATCCGGCGCGGCATTTCGGACTATCTGGTCGCGCCCCTCAAGATCGGTCAGGTCATTGAGGCGATCGCTAATCTGTTTACCGATCCAGAGGCCCCATTCATTGGCCGGATGGTGGCCTTTGTCGGAGCCAAGGGCGGGGTAGGCTCGTCGATCTTGGCACATAATGTCGCCTATGCCCTTTCCGAATCGGTCATGGCCAGCACGGTTCTGGTCGATCTGGACCTGGCCTTTGGCACATCGGGGTTGGATTTCAATCAGGACCCAACCCAAGGCATTGTCGATGCCTTGAGCCAGCCTGACCGGGTCGATGATGTCCTGCTGGACCGGTTCTTGGTCCAGATCACCGAACGGCTGAGCCTCTTTTCCGCCCCCGCCAGTCTCGATCGTGACATCGACTATCCGCCGGAGGCCTATATGGCGGTGGCCGGTAAGATCCGCCGCCGCGCGCCCTTCGTGGTTTGGGACCTGCCGCATCTATGGTCGCCTTGGGTTAGGCAGATGATCATTGCGGCTGACGATGTGGTGATCGTGTCCACGCCGGATCTGGCCGCCTTGCGCAATAGTAAGGCCCTGATCGACCTGATCCGTCAGGCCCGGCCCAATGATCCGCCGCCGCGCCTTGTCCTCAATCAGGTCAGCGTCACCGGACGTCCAGAAATTCCTCCCTCGGAATTTGGCGAGGCCATTGGCCTTACGCCCTCCCTGATCCTTCCTTGGGAGCCCAAGCTGTTTGGAGAGGCAGCCAACAATGGACAGATGATCCATGCGATCAATCCGAAGTCCAAGGTCTCAGAGGGCCTGACCCGGCTCGCCCAGATGATCAGTCGCCGGGAAGGTCCGAGCTCTGCAAAGACCTCGCTGCTTTCCAGCCTGTTCAAGCGTTCATAGGTCCAGTCAATGTTTGGCAAACGCCCCCTTTCCGCCGATGGCGGACCCGCACCCCCGGTCGGATCCGGTGTGAGTGCAAAACAAACGCCCCCGCCAGACCCGGCGGGCGGCCCGGCTCAACAGGCCCTTGCCAGCCCGCTCAAATCCACACCACCCCATTCCCCCTCCCTGGAGGCCACCGCCGCAAAGATGCGGGCGGCGACCGAGCGGCTCAGGACACAGTCAGCCGGCAAGTCGCCTTCACTGATCAATGGCACCGCCCCCTCGGACCCCGCCTCAATTGAGCGGTCGCAATATTATCAGGCCACCAAGTCGCTGATCTTTTCGACCCTGATCACCACCATCGATTTGCCCGAACTGGCCCAAATGTCGGCGACCGTCGCCGCCGACGAGATTCGCGAGATCGTTGCCGAACTGGTGATCTTGAAGAACGTCACCCTGTCCTCTGCCGAGCAGGACATGCTGGTGCAGGACATCATCAACGATGTTCTGGGCTATGGCCCGCTAGAGCCGCTCCTGATGCGCGACGACATAGCGGACATCATGGTCAATGGGGCCAACCGCGTCTTCATCGAGGTCAATGGTAAGGTTCAACTGACCCCCATTCGCTTTCGCGACAATGCCCAACTGATGAATATCTGCCAGCGCATTGTGTCTCAGGTCGGTCGTAGGGTCGATGAAAGCTCCCCCATCTGTGATGCCCGACTGCCCGATGGCAGCCGCGTCAATGTCATTGCCCCGCCCCTGGCGATCGATGGCCCGACCCTGACGATCCGCAAGTTCAAGAAGGACAAGTTGACCATGCGCAATCTGGTCGATTTCCAATCGATCAGCCCAAACGGTGCCCGCGTCCTCAAGGTCATCAGCGCCTGTCGATGTAATATTCTCATCTCGGGGGGGACCGGCTCGGGCAAGACCACCTTGCTCAACAGCCTGACCTATTTCATCGACCCAACCGAGCGGATCGTCACCTGCGAGGACGCGGCCGAACTGCAGCTTCAGCAGCCCCATGTGGTGCGCCTAGAGACCCGCCCGCCCAATCTCGAAGGCAGCGGGGCCATCACCATGCGCGATCTGGTCAAGAACTGCCTGCGCATGAGGCCCGAGCGGATCATCGTCGGCGAGGTCCGGGGACCTGAGGCCTTTGACCTGCTGCAGGCCATGAATACAGGCCATGATGGCTCGATGGGGACCTTGCACGCCAACTCGCCGCGCGAGGCCATCAGTCGCCTCGAGTCGATGATTACCATGGGCGGTTATGGCCTGCCGTCAAAAAATATCCGCGAAATGATTGTCGGCTCGGTCGATATCATCATCCAAGCGACCCGCCTTCGCGATGGCTCGCGCCGCATCACCCACATTACCGAGGTGGTTGGCCTCGAGGGCGATGTCATTATCACCCAAGACCTGTTCGTCTTTGAAATCACCGGCGAGGACGAGAACGGTCGGCTGATCGGCCGACATAGATCCACCGGCATTGGCCGTCCCCGCTTCTGGGACCGCGCAAAATATTACGGGCTGGAGCGCAAGCTGGCCGATGCCTTGGACGCCTCGGAATAGGCATGGACAGCACGACCCTCATCCTTTTGGTCGCCATCTTGGCCTTTACGATGGTTGGGGCCTTGGGGCTGGTCTTTGCAGGGACCAGCAGGCCCAGCAGCCGGATGATCAAACGGGCCAGCGCCATGGCTGCTGCCACCTCCCGCGCGCGCGCCGGGAACGCTCCGGTCAAGGGCCGGCGCAGGCAGATGCTCAAGACCCTTCACGGGCAAACCAAGGCCCAGGTCAAGGCCGCCCAATCGATCGAGGCGCAGATCCAGCAGGCGGGCCTGAAGATCACCCCTCTGAACTTTCTGGTCATGAGCGCGGCGGTAGGGATGGGCGTGCTTGTCCTGGCCTTGTTGATCAAGGTGAAGCTATTTTTAGCCCTCGGCCTCGGCTTCGCGGCGGGATTTGGTTTGCCAAGATGGGTACTAGGCAACCTCGCCAAGCGGCGCTTGAAACAGTTTACCGAGGCCTTTCCGGACGCCATTGACATCATTGTACGGGGCCTTCGCTCAGGCCTGCCCTTGAACGACTGCCTGAAGATCATCAGTCAAGAATGTCCAGAGCCTTTGGCCGGTGAATTTCGCCGATTGGTCGAGACCATGACCTTGGGCGGCTCGGTGGAAATGGCTCTGGCGCAAATGTCAGGGCGGATTCCGACGCAGGAGCTTCGGTTCTTCACCGTGGTCCTATCGATCCAGCAAAAGGCCGGGGGCAATCTGGGCGAGGCCCTAGGCAACCTGTCGAGCGTTCTTCGTGCCCGCAAGCTGATGCGCGAAAAGATCAAGGCCCTGTCATCTGAGGCGACGGCTTCGGCCTTTATCATCGGGTCTATGCCGCCCGCCGTGATCATTCTGATCAGCGTCACCTCGCCGGCCTATATGTCTTTAATGTTCACCGTACCCAAGGGCCAGCTGATGTTGCTCGGCGGCCTGATCTGGATGGCGCTGGGCATTTTCGTCATGCGCCGAATGATCAATTTCCAGATCTAGGGGCGGATATGAGCTTCACCGAGACCGTTCTGGACCCCAACAACCTGCTCACCGCCTTGGTGGGCATCGTGACCTTCGCTACGATCCTGACCCTAGCCTCACCGCTCTTTGGCCGCGGAAAGCTCGAGAAGCGGATGAAACTGGTCACCCGCCAACGCGACGACCTGCGCCGACAAAGCCGTGAGGCTCTCGCCAAGTCGAGCCGATCAGCACTTCGCCAAACTGATGAGGGATTTTTCAAACGGGTGGTAGACGCATTGAAGTTACGGCGCTTACTGGAAGATCCCAAGGTCATCGAGACCCTTGCGAGCGCCGGATTTCGTGGCCCTAGGCCGGTGACAACCTTCTATTTCTTTCGCTTCTCCATGCCGTTCATCTCGGCAGGCTTTGTCAGTTTCTATTTGTTTTTCCTTCAGGACTTTGGCCTACCGACCCTGACCAAGATCTGCGCCTGTTTCGGATCGCTGACCGTCGGATTCTATCTTCCTAACCTCTATATCACCAATGCCGCGACCAAGCGGCGAGACGCCATCGTTTCAGCCTGGCCTGACGCCTTGGACCTTCTGCTCATTTGCGTAGAGTCCGGCATGTCCGTCGAGGTCGCCATGCAGAAGGTGGGGCAAGAGATTGGCCCGACCTCCATCGCTCTGGCCGAGGAGCTGATCTTGCTGGTGGCGGAACTCAGCTTCCTGCCCGAACGGCGCATGGCCTATGAGGGGCTGGCCAAGCGGGTCAATCACCCGGGCATCAAGTCCGTCGCGACCGCCATGATCCAGGCCGAGCGATATGGCACCCCGCTTGGCAATGCCTTGCGGGTTATGGCCAAGGAAAATCGCGAACTGCGCCTTTCGGCCGCCGAGAAGAAGGCCGCCGCCCTGCCCGCCCAGCTGACCGTCCCGATGATCCTGTTCTTCTTGCCGGTCCTGTTCACTGTCATCCTTGGCCCTGCGATCATCAAGGTTCAGGAGCTATTGGGCAAACAGTAGCCCGCCTTAAGGCCTTGGCGTGAGGCTGGATGCCGCCTTCAGATAGGCCAGATTATTGTCGGCCATGGCCGGGGGAAGGGTCTCGCGCAAGATCTTTTCGGCCTCACCGATCTTGCCCTGATAGCCCAGAACCAGACTGAGATTTTGCCGGATCTGCACTGTCGCCCCGGGCTGGCTCACCGCCTTGCGCAGCAGCCCCTCTGCGCGGCCATAGTCGCCCCGGCCAGCATAGTAGAGGGCCAGATTGGACAGGACCGCGGGATTGTCTCGCGACCGTTTCAAGGCCTGCACATAGGATCCGATGGCATCGGCATCGCGGCCAACCTGCTCATAGGCCGCTCCAAGCAAGGACAGGGGCCGCCAGTCTCTGGGCTTTAGGTTTGCGGCCTTGAGGGCCGGTTCAATGGCATAGAAGCCCTGCCCTGCCGCCGTATAGGCCCGGGCACATTCCAGCAGCGCCTCATAGGCCTTAGGATCAGAGACCAAGACCTGCTTGGCCGTCTCCACCGCCTCATCATATTGTCCAAGACCGCGCAGTGCCGCCGCCAGACGGGTCCCCGCCTCAAGATCGGTCTCATCCAGACTGTATTGCTGCGCCCAGAACCCTGCCCGGGCCAAGGGATCGAGCCGGTCTGCCTGCTGGCGATCCTTCGCCGTTGCGCGGCTATTGGGCTTAGGCTTGCCCGCAGCATCCTTTGCCATAGCCTTTGCTGGAACAGGACCATCAGATGCCCAAACGACGGTCGGGACGCTGAGACCTGACCCCAATATTATAGCCAATAGGGCCGCTACAGCGATCTGATGGGCCCTAGGCCTTGCGAGAGAGGTGCGCGTGGGACACATGAGAGGTAACATCCTTCCTATGCTCCATTCACTATCCCTAGGTGCGTTCAATTAAGTGTTAACCCAAGCGGGTTTTCGGTTGATTTTGTTGGTAGAGGCTTCGTATGTCAGACCTGTTGTCCAAGGCCCAAGAGGGCGTCGTTCTGCCCATCCATGCCCTTCATGAGGGGGATGTTGCCGGGTTCTTGAACCAGCGCCCACAGGCGATGGGTCGTTTCGCGGAAATTTCTGGATTTAAAGGCCGAGCGGGTGAGGTCCTGATCGTTCCGCTTCCGGACGGTCAAATCGAGTGCGTACTCTTTGGTTTGGGCGGGGCCCCAAAAGACCTCAATGAGGTCGACACCATGGCCTTTCGGAGCTTAGCGACGAAGTTGCCGGAGGGGCAGTATCAAATCGCCTCGGCTCCCTTGGGATATAGGCACGAGGCCATCGCCCTCGCCTGGTCTCTCGGGGGCTATGGGTTTACGCGCTTCAAATCGACTAAATCTCGGTCCAGGGCGCACCTGATCGCCGCTGAGAATGTCGATGTGACCGAGATCAGCGCCATTGCCAAGGCCTGCACCTTGGCCAAAGACATGGTCAATACACCGGCCAACCATATGGGACCGGTTGAAATTGAGTCGATTGCCCGCGACCTGGCCGAGGCCTATGGCGCTAAGATCGATGTCATAACCGGCCAAGACCTGCTGACGCACAACTATCCTGCCGTCCATGCGGTTGGCCGCGCCGCCGATCATTCTAGAGCGCCACGAATGATCGAGATGGCGTGGGGTAAGACCGAGCACCCCCACATCTGCATCATTGGTAAGGGCGTGGTATTCGATACGGGCGGCCTCGATATGAAGCCCTCAGCGGGCATGAGACTGATGAAGAAGGATATGGGCGGCGCGGCCCATGCCTTGGCACTGGCCAAAATGATCATGATGGCGAAGTTGCCGGTCAGGCTCAGCGTTCTGCTCCCAGTCGTCGAAAACGCGATCTCCGGCGATGCTATGCGGCCGGGTGACATCTTGGCCTCTCGCAAGGGTCTCACCATTGAGGTGGGTAATACGGATGCAGAGGGCCGACTGATCTTGGCTGACGCCCTGACCCGAGCCTGTGAACTCGATCCGATCCTCACCATCGATATGGCCACCTTGACCGGTGCCGCGCGGGTCGCACTGGGACCGCAGGTGATCCCCTTCTACACACCCGATGATCGCCTCGCTGCAGACCTAGCCCATGCGGCTCAACAGACGGCCGATCCCCTCTGGCGCATGCCACTTTGGGAGGGATATAGGCCCGCCTTGGATAGCGATATTGCCGACATCAAGAATGATCCCGACGGCTGGGCCCAAGCCGGATCGGTCACAGCCGCCCTGTTCCTGCAACGGTTCGCGCCCGAGGGGGCTTGGGTCCATCTGGACATATTCGCTTGGAACCCGCGCAATCGACCCGGCTTCCCCAGCGGTGGCGAGGCCCAAGCCATCCGAGCGCTCTATGCCATGATCAAGGCTCGCTATCTATGAGCCCCGCCTTCGATCCTCGGGTCACGGCCCTTAATGAACGGGTGGCGTCTCGCGCGCTGCAGGGGATCGTCCCGGCCCAGACCTATCAGGCCCCTATGCTGATGCAGGTCAGCGCCGCCGTTGTGCCCATCCGCGCCGCGCCCATGGGCGACGCCGAACAGTGGGACCAGATGATCTTTGGCGAGGGCTTTGACCTGTTGGCAGAGGTCGATGGCTTTGGGTGGGGACAGGCCCACCGTGATGGCTATGTCGGCTATGTCGCCATCGACGCCCTGTCGGCACCGGTTCTGGCCCCGACCCACCGGGTCAGCGCCCTGCGCACCTATGGCTTTAGCGAGCCGTCGATCAAGTCCGCTCCCATTGGCCTTTATAGTCTCAACGCCCTTGTGACGGTGGAGGCTGAAGAGGGCCGCTTCGTTCGCACCGCGCGGGCTGGGTGGTTCGTAGAAAGCCAACTTTCTCCCATCGGCCAGTTCGAAACCGATCCCGTCGCTGTGGCTGAGAGGTTCTTGGGTGCGCCCTATCAGTGGGGCGGGCGAGAGAGCCTCGGGCTCGACTGTTCAGGATTGGTGCAGCAGGCCTTCTATGCCTGCGGACTGGCCTGCCCGCGCGACACGGACATGCAGGCGGCGCAGATCGGCAGGGCAATCGATGGCTCAGAGCTAAGGCGTGGGGATCTGGTGTTCTGGAAGGGGCATGTCGGGCTGATGCAGGATGGCATCACCCTGCTGCACGCGAATGCCCATCATATGGCCGTGCAAAGCGAGCCACTCAATGGCGCGATCTCACGTATAGAAGCTGCAGAAAGTGGAAGACCGACCGCCTTTCGCAGACCCTAGGGTCTGACGAAAAGCTTGATCAGATCCATTAGGCCGCAGGTTTGGCCGCTGGTGCTGCTGCCGGAGCCGCCGCTGCATCTGCAGCCGGAGTGGCCTCCGCCGCTGGCGCGGGGGCTGCCGCGGGGGCAGGGGCCGGAATCGGCAAGGTTGAGCCGAGGCTATGCAGATAGGCGATCATATTAATGCGATCTTCGGGCTTCTTCAGACCGACGAATGACATCTTGGTACCCGCAATATATTTTTGCGGCGCGAGCAGGAAGGCGTTCAGATGCTCATAGTCCCAAGCCGGGGTCTTTTCGCCAAAGGCCTTCATACCGTCAGAATAGGCCATGCCTGCGTGACTGCCGGGCTTATGACCAACGACGCCATATAGATTCGGGCCAACCATCGTGGCGCCGCCCTGATTGAAGCTGTGGCACGAGATGCACTTCTTAGCGACAGCCTCACCAGCGGCAATATTGGCGGTCGGCAGAACCGTGCCCCAATCGATCGCCACTTCGGCCGCAGCGGCACCGCCTTCACTGGCTTCTTCCGCCACCGTGATGGCATAGCCAGGCTTTTCAACCGGCTCGACCTTATAAATCACGCTCGTTAATTCTTTGAGGCCGACAATGGCCAGTCCAGTCGCCAATACGGCGCCAGCGATCTTGTTAAACCCCAGGTCGCTCATGTTCTTTCGTAAGCCCTCTCAGCAGGCATCTGTCCCCAGAGGAGATCTATACCCTGTTCTTGCGTTTGCGTCTCTTACACGCTACCGCCGCTCGTGCAACGTTCCAAATGGCCCGTCACCGCGACAGGCCCATGAGCCGCGCCAATTGGTCGCAAATACGGCTGCGTTTGGGACCAATTCAATAGACGATGTGCACCGCCCCTAAGGTTTCGGAATCTAGCCCATGAACCCGATCATCATTATCCCCGCCCGACTTGCTGCCACGCGTCTTCCGGGAAAACCCTTAGCCATGATTGGTGGGGTCCCGATGATTGTTCGGGTCCTGCGGCAGGCCGAAGCGGCCAATGCTGGACCGGTTGCCGTTGCGGCGGGTGATCAGGCCATTGTCGACGCGGTTGAGGCCGCTGGCGGGCGGGCGGTTCTGACCGATCCGAACCTGCCGTCTGGATCTGACCGGATTCTCGCGGCCCTAGAGGTCTTGGACCCCAAGGGCGCTCATGATATGGTGGTGAACCTTCAGGGCGATATTCCCTTCATTTCGCCCAACGCCATCGCGTCCTGCACCGACCTTCTGGCCGCAGAGCCCTTCTGCGACATCGCCACCTTGATTGCGCCGGAGACCAAGGCCGCCGATCGCTCTGATCCAGACCTGCCCAAGGCGATCATGGCGATGGAGGATGACCACCGGCGGGGCCGAGCGCTCTATTTCACCCGCTCGACCCTCTATGGCGACGCACCGGTCTGGCTCCATATCGGGATCTATGCCTATCGTCGTGAGGCTCTACTGCGTTTTCACGCGGCAGCCCCCTCGCCTTTGGAGCGGCTTGAGCGACTGGAACAGCTGCGAGCCCTCGAAATGGGCCTGTCGATCTGGGCCTCGGTGGTGGACAGTTTCCCCATCTCGGTGGATACCCCTTCGGACCTTGAGGCGGCCTGCGCCTTTGCGGCCCAACTCTAAGCGGATCAGTCGCCCATGACGTCCCATCCAAAGATCGCCTTTCAGGGTGAACTCGGTGCCAATAGCCACGAGGCCTGCTCGCTGCATTTTCCGAACTATGAGGTCGTTCCTTGCCCGACCTTTGATGAGGCCTTTGAGGCGGTGCGCAGCGGGGCCTGCGCCTTGGCTATGATCCCGGTTGAAAATTCAGTGGCTGGACGCGTGGCCGATGTGCACCATCTGCTACCCTCCTCGGGCCTAAAGATTATCGGTGAGCGGTTCATGCCGATTCACCACCAATTGCTGGCCAATCGCGGCGCTTCACTGGCTCAAGTCCGCGAGGTCTCCAGTCACGTGATGGCGCTGGCTCAATGCCGAAAGGTGATCAAGTCCCTTGGTCTGACCGCTCACATTGTTGGCGACACGGCAGGGGCGGCCCGGTTCTTAGCGGCCAATCCCGATCCGACCCAAGCGGCCATTGCCTCTCGCATGGCCGCTGAGCTCTATGGACTCGATATTCTGCAAAGGGATATTGAGGACGCAGCCCACAATACCACCCGTTTCTTGGTCATGACGGCCGATCCGGCACCGACACCGCCCCCCATCGAGGCGCGCTGCGTCACCAGCTTCGTGTTCCGCGTCCGCAACCTTCCTGCCGCCCTCTATAAGGCGCTCGGCGGCTTTGCGACCAATGGCGTCAATATGAGCAAGCTGGAAAGCTATATGGAGGACGGGGCCTTCACCGCCACCATGTTCTATGCCGAGGTCGATGGGCGGCCCGAAGATGCGGCTATGGGCCTAGCCTTCGAGGAGCTGGGCTTCTTTACGGACCGGTTTGAGGTGCTCGGCGTCTATCCCGCCGATCCTTTCCGCGACAGGGTTTAAAAACCTTCCACCCAAGCCTTCAGGATGGTGTGGGCAATGGCCAGAGGCGGCGGGGCGAAGACGCCCGGGAGTTCTCCCTTGAGCAGGGCTGCAGCCTCATCGCGGCTGAACCAGCGGACCTCTTCCAGTTCGGTCTGGTCGGGCGTGGCCTCATCATCGCTGACCTCAGCGATAAGGCCGATCATCAGGCTGGAGGGATAGGGCCAAGGCTGGGTGGAGTGATAGCGCACCGACAGGGCGGTCAGACCCGACTCTTCCATGACCTCGCGGGCGCAGGCCTCTTCAATCGATTCGCCGGGCTCCAAAAAGCCCGCGAGAGCCGAGAACATGCCCTTAGGCCAGATGGCTTGGCGACCCAAGAGACAGCGCTCGCCATAGACAGGCAACATGATCACCACCGGGTCCGTGCGCGGGAAATGCTCGCCCTTGCAAGAGGGGCAGGCCCGCTTCCAGCCGCCTTCGCGCACTTCACTCGGCTGGCCACAGGCCGAGCAGAACTTGTGACGACG
This sequence comes from Pseudomonadota bacterium, assembly GCA_041182245.1. Taxonomy (GTDB): domain Bacteria; phylum Pseudomonadota; class Alphaproteobacteria; order Caulobacterales; family Caulobacteraceae; genus CAISGS01. The sequence continues at coordinate 114,060 of JBEGNZ010000001.1, forward strand.
GCGCCATTCAAACAGGCTCTTCGCCGTCGATAGGATCGCGGCGTCAGAGGCGGGCAAACGCGGGGCGATGGCGCGTAGATCTTCGAACCGGCCCAGTCCGTTCAATGGCCCTTCAGCGGGGTCCGCGCCGCCTTCCAGATCAACGGCAAAAACAGCGATGTCTTTCCATAGGCCCATAAAGGCTAAGCGCTCTTGGCCACCGGCCAATTCCCCGGCCAAGCTGGCGCGTAGGTAAGCAATTTGGACGCTCTTGGGCGCGGTCCCGTTCTCGACCAGAGGCTTGCCGTTCCAGAGGGCAATCGCCAAGGAGTTAGGATCATCGAGCTTTTCCGCCAGCCAAGCCTCGTCCGTGCGTCGGTCGCTGACCCGATTGAGCGGGTTACCGGCAAAGGTATTGACGAAGGTTTGCAGCGCCATATCCAGTCCTCGAATTGATATCTATGTCAGCGCCGAGCGTCGCCGGATCGGGATTGCCCCGAACCGGCCCACTTCGCAAGGGCTAGGGCGTGGCTTTACAGCCAACGCCTAATTTTAAGCCTCGGACTTGACGTAGATCGAGCGCTTTACGGTCGAAAATACCCGATGAACCATCGGCTCAAAGGCGCTGAGGGGCATGCTCTCATAGGACGGATCAAAGGCGGCCTGATCATAGAGGTGACAGAACTGCGCGGTGTGCTCAAAGGCCGGATGGCCGCGATGTTGTTCGCGGGCCTCACGGTCAAGGCCAATATAGTGGAAAAAATAATAGCCTTGGAAAATGCCGTGCTGCTCAACCATCCAATGGTTTTGCTCGCTGACGAAGGGCTTCAGAATGGCCGCGGCAATGTCGGCATGGTTCCGAGGGCCGAGAATGTCGCCCATATCGTGCAGCAGGGCGCAGACGACATATTCTTCATCGCGGCCATCCTTAAAGGCGCGGGTCGCCGTTTGCAGGCTATGCTCCAGTCGGTCGACAGCGAAACCGCCGCAATCGCCGTCAAGCATCTTCAGATGGGACAGCACCCGATCGGGCAACTCCTTAACGAAGGGTGCCATAGACCGACCGATAATGGCCCAGTCTTCAGCCGTGCCTTCGGTCATGGCATGGAACTTAGCAGATTCAGTCGAGGGGGAATGGCCGTCAGCCATGGCGCGTCTCCAAAGGATGTTTTTTCTGATCGTGCGCCGGACAGATCGTCTCGTCAACAAAACCGGTTGCTGACAAGCAAGATGGGATTGTTTAGAAGAGCCCTTAGGCGGGCATGATGTAGTGGTAGCCTGCGAGCTTCCCAAGCTTGTCGTGAGGGTTCGATTCCCTCTGCCCGCTCCAACACCACCGGACCTAGCCAAGCTGAAGGGCGATTTGCGCAATCTCGTAGTGCCGTTTCAGAAGCCAATGCCGTGAGAGGTCCTCTTGGCGCATCTCTGCTTGGATCGCTGTTGATCCTCATGGTGGGCCTGCCACTGGTCCCCGCCTTAGCCGCGCCGTCTCACGGGCTAAAAGATCAGATTGCCAGGCTCCAAAAACCTCGCCTGACCCATCAACCGGCTGTTGAGATGTCCGACCTCATTATCGACCTCATGCCCAAATCCGGCACCGACTTTGACTGGGAGCCCGAGCTTCAGTCCTCGGTCATCTGGCTATCAGACCGGCCAGGCCGCACCCAAATGGGCGACTATATGCGCCAAGCCTTGGCCCGGATCCATACCCAAGGCACCGCACCAGTGGCGCTGAGACGTCGGCGGCGCGAGGCGGGTTGGACTCTCAAACTGATGACCGATCAGCCCATGGCGCTTGGTCCCCGCTGGATCGAGATTTCTCCTGGCATGCCGGGAAAGGGATGTTTTGGCATCTTCTATTCGGGCTGCCTCTTTACCGCCGAGCAGGTTTTTGCGAGCGCAGACCTCAAGCCCCGCCTCCAGTGCCGGGTCGGAGATATGTTTAGTTTCAATCAGATATACCGTGTTTCATACCCCGGCCGAACCGATGTATTGGTTGTCTATAGCTACACCAATGCCGATGATGATGAGTTGTCTTGGGTCCAGATTCATAAGGTCAGCGACCTCAAACTTTTTTGCAAAAAATCGTAATTTATCCCTTGCGAAGTTTCGATAGCTTGTGATAGCCATCGAGGTACTGGACGGTAGCGATAACTCTCGAGTGAAGCTTCTGTTCCTGCCATAGGGCAAAATGCCCCCGGTCTTAAAATGAGCCCGGACACCTCGAAGAAGGAACATCGTCATGGCGCTGAACAGCGTTAACACGAACACGCAGGCAATGATTGCTCTGCAAAATTTGAATGTTACGGGCGCAGAGCTCGGCACCAGCCAAACCCGCATCTCCACTGGACGCAAGGTCGATACCGCCAAAGACAATGGCTCGACCTGGGCAATCGCACAGTCAATGCGCGCCAATTCTCGGTCCTTGAATGCTGTCCGCGACTCCTTGCAGCGCGGACAATCGACCATCGACGTGGCGATGGCTGCTGCTGGTTCAATTTCGGATCTGCTCTTGCAGATGAAGGAAAAGGCTCTCGCCGCGTCTGATACCACACTCGATACGGCCAGCCGCGACGCCCTCAATGTCGACTTCAAAGCCCTTCGTGATCAGATCGCCAAAACAGTTGAAAATGCCGAGTTCAATGGCTCCAACATGATCAAGACCGGTGGGGCCAGCATCTATGCCCTGGCCAATGCTGCTGGGACCAGCCGTCTCACAGTTTTGGCCCAATCCTTGGGTCTGGGCAGCGCAAACCTAACCGGTATCGACAGCACGGCGTCTCTTTATGCGGCGTCTGCGGGTACGGCGCAGGCTATGATTGGAACGGTCAACACTGCCATCGGCAAGGTCAGCACAGCTCTGGCCAAGCTCGGCACCGGATCAAGAGCATTGGATATGCACCTGACCTTCATCAACAAGCTACAGGACAGCATCGATAACGGTATAGGCAACCTTGTGGATGCCGATCTCGCTAAGGAAAGTGCCAAGATACAGTCGTTGCAAACTCGCCAACAGCTCGGTGTCCAAGCCCTTGCCATCGCGAACGCGTCGACTCAAACCCTGTTAAGTCTTTTTCAGTAGGGGCAGCCGGCAGGTGAATCGGTAACCCTGATTTGCACTTCCAGGGACGGTGTGGCGAACGCCAGCCGTCCCCTTTGGCCATCCGAGGCCTGAAAACAAATGTAAAAAACCTTGAATTACAGATTTCTAAAATACGAAATTATTAAATAAAGATCTAAAATTTTTTGCACATGGGTGTTTTTTTATAAAAATGTAAATAAAAAGAGAAGTAAAAAATCATAATTATAGATATTAAATATATAAAAAATGCGATAATTTCGCTCTAAATATCGATACTAGCTTTCAAATATTTAGAAATATTTGATCGGTTGGCACAATATTGCACTGAAAATTCTGATATTTAGACTTGGTAACGAGTTGAGTTTACTGAGTTTTAATGAACTCGGACATATTGAAGAGCTAACGACCGTGATGTCGCCAGCCATGCTGGGAACCAGGGACCTTAGCCATGACCACTAATAATGACCTCAATCAACGTATGAGCTTTATGCGTCTTGATGAACCCAGTGGCCGGGCCCTGCGGTCAATCAAGCCAATCATCGAGCGGTCATTACCGGGCGCGCTCGAAACGTTCTATGGACAGGTTCGGCAATATCCTGAGGTCAAACGCTTCTTTAGCGACGACCGCGCGATCGAAAGCGCCGGTGCGCGTCAGCAACGGCACTGGGGCAATATTTCCTCGGCCGATTTCAATGATGACTATGTGCGCAGCGTACGCACCATTGGCCATGTTCATGCCCGCATTGGTCTAGAGCCCCGCTGGTACATTGGCGGCTACGCCCTCATCACAGAACAGCTGATCCGCGCTACCTTGAAGGAGCGGCTCCCCAAGGGCGGCCTACTGACCAAGCCGCTCAAAGATGCGGATCTGGCAGATCCGATTGTCGCCCTAATCAAGGCGGTCATGCTGGATATGGACTTCAGCATCTCGATCTATATCGAAGCGCTTGATGATGAGCGTAAGGCCAAGGAAGCGGAATTGGCAGAGGCTGAGCAACAGCAATCGGCGCTGGTCGAGGCTCTGGCCAAGGCTTTGGCAGACCTTTCAAACGGTGACCTCACCACTCGCCTCACCCAAAAATTCGCGCCGCAATATACGAAACTGCAAAATGACTTTAACGGGGCCATGGAGCAACTCCAGAGCACCATGGCAGTCATTGGCCAAGCCTCCGACGGGATCCGTTCTGGAACCAATGAGATCTCGATGGCGTCAGATGACCTGTCGCGTCGTACCGAGAACCAAGCCGCCAGCTTGGAACAGGCCGCTGCGGCTCTGGGTGAGATTACCTCGACCGTGCGCCGGTCATCCGAAGGGGCGATCCAGGCCAAGCGAGCCGTCAATTCGGCCAAAACCGGTGCCGAACAGTCCGGTGTCATCGTCAGCCAAGCCGTCTCGGCCATGAGCGAAATTGAATCCTCCTCGCGTCAGATCACTCAGATCATCGGCGTGATTGACGAGATCGCCTTCCAAACCAACCTCCTAGCCCTCAATGCCGGGGTCGAGGCCGCCCGAGCGGGTGATGCCGGGCGCGGCTTTGCCGTTGTCGCCTCTGAAGTGCGAGCCTTGGCTCAGCGCTCTGCTGAAGCAGCCAAAGAGATCAAGGGCCTGATCAGCGATAGTTCTCGCCAAGTGGCAGCGGGTGTGGACCTGGTGGGTCAGACCGGTCAGGCCTTGAAGCGAATTGTCGAAGAGGTGGCCGAGATCAATGATCTGGTTTCACAGATCGCCGCCTCCGCCGAGGAACAATCTATCGGCCTGCAAGAGGTCAACACCACCGTCGTCCAGATGGATCAGGTGACACAGCAAAACGCCGCCATGGTCGAGCAATCGACCGCCGCCAGCCGTCAGTTGGCCGATGAGACCACCAACCTCCAGGCTCTGATTGGGCGCTTTAACTATGGCGAAGTGGCCAACCTTACGAGCAGCCGCGCACCGAGCAAGCCTGCCGCCCGACCAGCCCCGACCTTCGCAACTCGGCCTCCTGCAGCGGCTGCACCAGCCCGCAAACCTGCCCCTTCAGCCTCTGACGAAGGCTGGGAAGAGTTCTAGACCCTTTGTTTCGACATTGATGATCAATGACAGGCCCTGAACCTCACCGTTCAGGGCCTGAGCTATAACTGCCTCTGGGTGGACCTTTAAGACCAACCTGTATGATGATCTCCAAGGCAAACCGGGCCGCATCTCCTATGATCACCTTGATGACGGCCAACCGGTCACCGCGCCTGACGAGGCAAACGAGGTTTAGGACGGCACCTGATGGACAAGACACAAGACCCTGCGGTGAACCCCCACGCTCAAATTCCTAAGCGCGGCCATCGCCTAGAGCGGCTGCTCGAGATCGCCAAAGCTCACAGTCCGTTGCCGACCGCCGTCATTGCCCCAGAATCGTCAGAATCGCTCGCCGGAGCCTTGGAGGCCCGCGCTCTGGGTCTGATCACCCCGATCCTGATCGGTAACCGCAGCAAGATCACGTCGCTTGCTACAGCGCTCGGGGCAAACCTTACGGGCGTGACCCTTATCGAAGCCGCCGATACGATTGCAGCGGCAGATCAGGGCGTCGCCCTGGTCAAAGACGGCACGGTGCGCGCCCTGATGAAGGGCCATCTGCACACAGAAGATTTCTTGCGGCCCATCGTTCGGCGCGACGGGGGTCTGCGCACCCGTCGGCGGCTGAGCCATGTGTTCGTGATGGATAGTGATGACCTTGACCGTCTGATCCTCGTCTCCGACGCGGCCATCGCCATCGCGCCGGACCTGATGCAAAAGGTCGACATCACCCAAAATGCTATCGATCTAGCAAGAGCCATCGGTGTCGCCTTGCCCAAGGTGGCCATCCTGTCGGCGATCGAGACCGTCAGTCCCTCCATGCCGTCTTCTATCGATGCTGCGATCCTGTCCAAAATGGCCGAACGTGGTCAGATCACCGGCGGCATGGTCGATGGCCCCTTGGCGATGGATAATGCCATGAACCTTGAGGCGGCTATTGCCAAGGGCTTGGACCTGAAGGTTGCAGGCCATGCCGATGTGCTGATCGTGCCCAATATCGAAGCCGGAAACATGTTGGCCAAGGATCTGATCTTTGTCAGTGGTGCGGCCTCTGCAGGCCTTGTGGTTGGCGCGAGCGTACCGATCATCCTGACCAGTCGCTCTGATGATGCGGCCGCACGGGTCGCCTCCTGCGCCGTGGCTCTGGCCTATGATGTCTGGCGACGGACGGGCGCCCCGATCATGGATTGGACCGCGCTAGCGGAACCTCCGCTGGTACAAAAGGCCTAAGCCCGTGAAGGCTATCCTCACCCTAAATGGTGGTTCGGCAACGCTAAAGGTTGCTCTGTTTGAGGCCGCGGCACCCCATCGCCGACTTGGCGAGGCACAGGTTGAGCGGTTTGGTCTTGGACCGCGCTTACGACTGCGCGCGCCGGGCCTTGCCGATCTTGTGCAGGACTGGCCCAAGGGTAAAGGGCCCGCCGATGCACAAGCCGCCTTCCATATCCTCTGGCCCGCCCTGAAGACCCGCCATAGCGCTCTCGAGATCGTCGCGGTGGGCCATCGAATCGTCCATGGCGGGGCCGACCATGCCGGTCCCTGCCTGATCGATGAGGCTGTCCTGACCGGCCTCAAGCGCCTTTCCCCCCTCGCCCCGCTGCATCAACCGAACAATCTGGCCGTGCTGGAGGCCGCCCTGCAAGACCTACCCAAGGCTCAACATGTCGCCTGTTTTGACACCGCCTTTCATCACGGGCGGGCCTTTGAGGCTGAGGCCTTTGCGTTACCGCGCCATTTCTATGAGGAGGGGGTTCGCCGTTATGGCTTTCACGGCCTGTCCTATGCCTCGGTCCTTGAACGTTTGCGCCAAGAACGGCCCGATCTGGCCGAGGGCAAGATCGTCATCGCGCATCTGGGCTCTGGCTGTTCACTCTGTGGCCTAGATCAAGGGCTTAGCGTCGCTACGACCATGGGCTTTTCCGCCCTTGATGGCCTGCCGATGGGCACGCGCACGGGTGCCATCGATCCGGGGGTTCTGCTCTATCTGATGACCGACCGCGGCATGGATGCCACGGCGATTGAGGACCTACTCTATCGGCGCTCGGGGCTATTGGGCCTGTCTGGCCTATCGGCTGATGTGCGCGATCTTCAGGCCTCCGATCAGCCAGAGGCTAAACAGGCACTGGACTATTTCTGTAGCCGAGTCGCGGTCAGCATCGCCACCATGGCCGGAGAGCTGGGCGGGCTTGATGGCGTGATCTTTACCGCTGGAATTGGTGAGAACGCGCCCCTTATCCGTCATGATATCAGCCAGAGGCTCGAATGGCTGGGGGCAAGCTTGGACCCCGTAGCCAATCAGGAAGGGCAGCGTGACCTGTCGCTGGTGGGATCACACCTCGCCCTTTGCGTGATCCCCACAGACGAAGAAGGTCAGATCGCAGTCCAAACGGCTAGGGTCTGCAGTCTTTAGGGCTTGGACCAAAATCGCGGCAGGTCCAGCGCAAGCCTCAAGGCCTGCTCAGCCTTTAGCGCTGCATCTGCCTGTCCAACATAAAGGCTCGCAAGCGCGTGACCGGCGTCAAAGGCAGCCGGATCGGTGGCATGGGCGCGCAACAACGCCTCTGCAACGGCACAATCATTGATGAGACCTAACCGATCTTGAACCTGTTTGACCGCATCGATCAGATGGCGGCGGCGCGCCGGATCATTGGGATAGAGACTGGCAAAGAGCTCCATCCCGTAACGGAAATTTTTGGCGCGAATTCGGACCCGGTGCTGAGCTTCTGCGGGCATGTTGGTTAGGTCCTTGCCATCGGTCTTGAGCTTACGACGCAGACGTTCCAGTGCTGGATCAGCAAAGTCCAACACGGGCTGATCGCGCAGGCTCGCCTGTGACCAACGGCTCTGGCGCCAATCCCCCGTCTCAGCCCAAGCCATGACCGTTAAGAGGATTTGACCATAGGCGTGGGAGGCCAGAACCCGGTTGACCTCATCATAGGCCTGACCGCGATCAAGGATCAGGGCTTCGAGCAGGCGTGCGGAAGGCTGGTCCGAGGTCTCAATCCGCCCAATCAGAACATCCAGATCGCGTGCGCGGCCCATAGTTTGGCTCAGAGAACGAAGACGATCACGCATATCGATAAAGGCCTGATCGGCCGCCACAGCCTTGAACAGCCCCAAAGTCGCCCTGAGGCGGCGTAGGGCGACGCGAATCTGATGAAGGGCCTCGACCTCACGGTTCTGAAGAACCAAGGCCCCATTGTGAACGATCTGACCAAGGCCTTCGCGAACCATAGCGCTAAGCGCCTGGCCCACGGTAAGACCCGACAGGTCCAAATGGCTTTCTGCCTTCAGCGGCAAAACTGGCTCATTTGCCAGCAAGGCAAAGCCCCGATCGGCCTTAGACTGAGATGAGGCCAGGAGGCGGGTCTCAGCGGCCATGCTGAGGGCCAAATCGAACAGGGCGCGTGTGGGTCCCTCAATCCGTTCCAATTCCAGTTCGGCAAAGTCTTGGGTCCGCCCGCCGGCCTCGACGCGGCCAATATCGAGTGCCATTTCAATCTGACAGTCGGATGTGGGGCCTATGAGGGCGGTTCGCCGCTCCACTTGAACCAGAAAGACCGGTTGCAACAGATTCGTACCCAGATCGACTGCGGCCAAAGGGGTGTGGGCCAGCAAAGACAGATCCGGCCTCGTGCCCTGAACCGGATGTTCCCACTCAGCGCGCTCAAAAAGGCCCGAAGCCTCGGCTGCGATGACCTTGAGAGTCTGGATCCCCGCGCGTAGCCGCAAGGTCAAACCTGCACGGCGCAAACGCTGATCTTCGGTGTCAAAATAGATGGAGGTCAGGGCGCGCGGCCGCTGATCCTTCCAAACAGGCGAGGCTGCAAGATCACCAACATCGGGACCAGCGACACCCAGTTTCAGTTCAATTTCCGTGGGTTGGTTCAGACTCATCATCCCAACTGTTCCATCGCTGCACCCACTTCATGCGACCATTAACACTTCATTGCCAGTCCAATGGTCAATTCACCCCCATAGGGCCAAAGGTTCAGTCCGATCCGTCAGTTAGATAGTGAAAACTAACTTATTGATGGGGTTGAATAATTTTTCTAAAAACGGACATTTTCGCTACTTTTCCGATTGATCAGAAAAGCTGCATATATTATCCATTAGCAAAAGTGCCGCACCCTAAAGGTTAATATGGCTGCACTTGCTTAGGTTCTAAAATCGGTATTAAAAGCTATCATCGAGGTGTTCATGCCCGACTCAACTGAAGTTTTCCAGGATAGTACTCGTGCAATGCCGAAGCAGGGTCGCGCCGTTCAGACCTACGAGCGCCTGTTAGACGTTTCGGGCGACCTGTTGGCTGAGGTCGGTATTGAAAGAATTTCCACCAATCTAATCTGCGCCCGGGCAGGCATGACGCCTCCAGCGCTCTATCGGTACTTCAAAGACAAATATGCGGTTCTCGAAGCGCTGGGCCGTCGGTTGCTCTCGCGGCGCTCCGATATCCTAACCCTATGGCTTGCCGAAACCGCGCCCAAGGGTCAGCAGGCCTTGGCCGATGGGTTGCCAGCGGTGCTCGGCGACACCTGGGCAGCAACGCTGAAAGAACCAGGCGCGGTCTGGATCTTGAAGGCCCTGCGCGCGGTGCCGCAACTGGCTCATGTTCGGGTCGAGACCTATCGGGACATGACCGACATGGTCACATCAGTCTTTAGCGCCACGCTTGGCCATCCGCCCAGAGACGATCTGTGGCTGCGGGTGCGGATCGCCCTAGAGTTTGCCTTCAGCGCCGACGAACTTCTGTTCGAAGAAGATCGCTTGCCGCAAGAGGTGATCATTGCCGAGGCCTCAGAACTGCTTCGCCGCGCCCTGATGGAAGCCCTGCCCATGTCTGGAACCGACCAGGCCTAAAAGTCTTTGCAACCTGACCCTTGCCCAAGGGCCTAGGGTCAGGTCATCCTACCGATCAGGATGCGAAGGCTCGAACCATGACCGATCTGCAGGCGGTGCCCTTGGCCCGCGGCCATATCGTTGACCAACTCATCTATGAGCGTGCGCCGAAATTGGTGCAGTCCAGTATGTGGCCGATGTTGCGGCCGCTCCTCTATGAAATCCTTGGCTATCGCAAGGCGCGCCAGATGGCCGACGCCATTGCCACCATGGGCGGGATTGAGGCCATGGACTATGTGTCCAGCCTGCTTCAGGTCCGCGTCACCCTGAACCAGTCTGACCGCCTGCCCACCACCGGCCGGGTCGTGATTGTTTCGAACCACCCGACCGGCATTGCCGACGGGATCGCTATGCGCGACGGGCTTCAGCCCTTGCGACCGGACCTTTGTTTCTTTGCTAATGCCGATGCCCACAGGGTCTGCCCCGGCCTTGACGATGTGCTCATTCCCGTCGAATGGGTCGAGGAAAAGCGCACCCGCGAAAAGGCCCGTATGACCCTAAAGCGCGCTCAAGAGGCCTTCGAGGCGGAACGGGCGATCATGATCTTCCCCGCAGGGCGCTTGGCGGTTCGCGGCGAGGATGGACGCCTAGAGGATCCCGACTGGATGCCGAGCGCCATCTCTTTGGCCCGCAAATATGATGCGCCGGTCCTACCGATCCATCTGACTGGCCCCTATCCACACCTGTTTCAATTTTTCGACAGATTTTCGCGTGAGCTTCGCGACATCACCCTGTTTCACGAGCTGCTCAATAAGCGCCGGGGTCAGTTTGGTATCACCATCGGACCCCTGATCCCACCCGGCGATCTGGGTCACGATTCAGCCTTGGCGACGGTGGCCATCAAGGCCTATGTCGAACGCCACCTTCCGCTTCATCCGGATCAACCCTTTTCGTTGACCCGATAGATTACAGCTTGGACCCTTGCGTTTGAACGCCACCGCCCCTTGGCACCTCTTACCCGACGAACAGGCCACGACAGCCTTGGGCGCGGTCTTGGCTGGAAAGGTCTTGCGCGGCGAGGCGATCTGCCTGTGGGGTCCGCTCGGGTCTGGAAAATCGACCTTGGCGCGGGGCCTGATCCGGGCCCTGACGCGCCCCGACGAGGATGTGCCCAGTCCGACCTTCACCCTGGTCCAGTTCTATGAGGGACCGGACTTTCCCCTCGCCCATTTTGACCTCTATCGCCTCAGCAGTGCATCGGAGGCCTATGAGATCGGTCTCGACGAGGCTCTCGAGGACGGTGCCGCCCTCATCGAATGGCCGGAACGGTTGGAGGAGGATCTGCCTCAGGACCGACTCGATATAGTGTTTGATGCAGATCATGAATGCGGGGGCCGACGGGTGCGTCTGGTGCCCCACGGCAGTTGGGAAGGACGCGGGCTTGAGTTTTGAACGTGAGACCGCGACGGCTGAGTTTCTGGTTGCCCATGGCCTGGGCGACGCGCGGCGCGTGGCCCTGCCCGGCGACGCGTCAACCCGACGCTATGAGCGGCTCTATCCCGCAGGCGGGGGCGCGAGCCTGATCCTGATGGACCAGCCCCCCGCCCTTGAGACCCAGCCCTGCCCGCCGGATGCCAGCCCTGCCGAACGGATCGGTCTGGGCTATAATTCCATGGCGCGGTTGGCGGCGGGCCGGATTGAGGCCTTTGTCGCCTGCGCGGGCTATCTTCGGGCACAAGGCCTGTCCGCGCCCCTGATCCATGCGGCCGATCCCGTTCAAGGCCTCGCCGTGCTCGAAGACCTGGGCGATGATCTCTTTGTCCATAAGGTCGCTGGCGGTATGGCCGAGGCCGAACTCTATGGCCCGGCCATCGACGCTCTTGTGCGCCTGCACGAGACCGCGCCGCCTGCGACCCTAGAGGCCGATGGGCAAAGCTGGCCGTTACTGACCTATGACGATTTGGCCCTCAAGACCGGCTGCAACCTGTTCCTCGAATGGTGGCCAAAATTTGCCAAGACGCCTGTCTATTCAGACGATGCCGCCGCCGAGTGGGAAGGCCTCTGGGCCCCGATCCGGGCACGAGGCGAGGCGGGGGCCAGCGTCTTTACGCACCGTGACTTTCATGCCGAGAACCTGCTCTGGTTGCCGCAGCGCCAAGGCGTGGCCCGCGTCGGTATGATCGATTTCCAAGATGCCCTTCGCGCCCACCCGGCCTGGGACCTCCTGTCCCTCCTGCAGGACGCGAGGCGCGACATTGATCCCGCCCTCGAGACGGCCATGCTCGAGCGCTATTTCGCGGCTCGGCCGGGCGTCGATCGCGAGGCCTTCTTGCGCGACTATCGTGGGCTTGCCGCCCTCAATGCCAGCCGCATTCTGTTCATCTTTGCCCGGCAGGTCGCAGGCTTTGGCAAGCCACGCTATGTTGATTTCATGCCCCGGACCTGGCGCTATCTGGAGCGCAACCTCGCTGACCCGGCCATGGCCCCCTTAAGGGCTTGGTTTGACCGACACGTCCCGCCAGAGGCACGGGCATGAGCGCGCCCTTCTCGACTGCGATGGTCTTGGCCGCAGGCCTTGGTACCCGCATGAGGCCCCTGACCAATGACCGGCCCAAGGCTCTGGTCGAGGTGGCAGGGCAGCCCCTGATCGACCATATGCTCGACCGCCTCGCCGAGGCCGGCGTCACCACCGCTGTCGTCAATGTCCATGCCTTCGCGGATCGCTTGGAGAGCCACCTCAAGGCCCGCACCGCCGCGCCGACCATCCTAATCTCGGACGAACGGTCAGAGGTTTTGGAAACGGGCGGCGGTCTGCGTCTAGCCCGTCCCCTGCTGGGGGAAGATCCAATCTTTGTTGCCAATATTGATTCGGTTTGGCGCGAGACCGGACCGTCGATTGCACAGGCCCTGAAGGCGGCTTGGGACCCAGAGCGCATGGATGTGCTCTTGGCGCTGGCCCCACTCGACCGAACCATCGGCTTTGATGGCTTGGGTGACTTTTTCATCGCCAATGATGGGGCCCTGACCTTTCGAGGCGATGCACCAAGCGCGCCCTTTGGCTATATGGGCCTGCACATCACCAAGCCTCAGATCGTCGATGATGGCCCAGACGGGGCCTTTTCGCTGGCCCTGCTCTGGCGTGCCCTTGCGGCCAAGAAACGCTTATTTGGGGTTGTGCTCGATGGGGATTGGATGCATGTGGGAGATCCCCTCTCCCGCGATCAGGCCGAGGCGCGCCTGACCCTCACCCCCTCTTGAGGCGGACCCGATGACGTCCTTTCTGGACCAGAGCGGACCCCGATGGTTCACGATACCGGCCCATCGGTCCTTCGTTCGCGACCTAGCCAGCGGGCTCTATCTGGCGCTGGGACAAGGGCATGATCCTGCGGCCCTGTCCGAAGCCATTGTCCTAACCCCGACCCGTCGCGGCGCGCGGGCCCTGTCCGAAGCCTTTGTCGAGGCCGCCGGTGGCAAGGCCGTCTTGCTGCCGCAGATCCGGGCCCTTGGGGATCTAGAAGCCGGGGAGCCGCCCTTCGAGCCCGGCGATCTAGCCCTCGACCTGCCGCCTTCGGTCAGCCCCTTGCGTCGCCGATTTGAGCTGGCGCGGCTGGTCCTTGACCATTCGGATATGATCGGGCGAACGCTTGACGCCTCATCGGCCATGGACCTTGCCGACGCCTTGGCGGGGTTCCTAGACAGCGTCCAGATCGAGGAGGTCGCTGACCCTTCGCGCCTTGACGCCCTGGTCGAGGGCGAATTGGCCCAGCACTGGCAAGCCTCCGCGCGGTTCCTCAAACTGGCCGTCGAGGCCTGGCCCAAGCGGCTGGAGCGACTGGGACTATCGGATGTCGCCACGCGGCGGGTGGCCCTGCTGCGCGCCCTTCGCCAACGCTGGCTCGACCATCCGCCGCAGGGGGTACTGGTCGCGGCGGGCTCGACCGGTACGGCCCCGGCAACAGCGGAGTTGCTGGCCGTAATTGCAAAGGCACCGCAGGGCGCGGTGGTTCTGCCGGGTCTGGACCTAGACCTTGCCGAAGCGGCTTGGCGACAGGTCGGGGAACAGCATCCGCAAGGGGCGATGAAGCGGCTATTGGAACGGGCGGGCCAAGAGCGCCAGTCGGTTCGGGTCTGGTCCGTGCCGACCGACCATGACGATGAGATTCGCGGCCAATGGCGCCGCCGCCTGATCAATGAGGCCCTACGCCCAGCAGAGGCCACCGCTGACTGGCTCGATCAGATCGCGGCCCTGCGCGAAGAAGGTGCCAAGGCCGGCCTGGACCCGATCCTTGAAGGGCTCAAGGGCCTCAGCCTGATAAAGGCGCGCACCGAGGAGGAAACGGCAACGGCGGCGGCCCTCTTGCTGCGCGAAACGCTTGAGACCGAAGGGCGCACGGCGGCTTTGGTCACCCCCGATCAGGGTTTGGCGCGGCGCGTCTCGGCCAAGCTCTCGCGCTGGGGGATTGAGGCCGACAGTTCGGCGGGCTCGCCCCTGTCCGGATCACCGGTCGGGATCGTGATTGCCCTCACTGCCCAGTTGGCCGCCGCCAAGGTCGATCCCGTCAAGCTCTTGGCGCTCCTCAAGATGCCTTTTGTCAGGCTGGGTCTTGAGACCGAGGCCTATGAGCGGGCGCGGCGAGACCTCGAACATCTGGCCCTGCGCGGGGCCCATCCCCATAGTTGGGAGGCCCTAGAGGCCAAGATCGCCAAATCTGCCAAGCCTGATCGCCATACCGAAGACACGCCAGACCCAGAGGCCGAGGAACGCCGTCGTCAGCGCGCAGACCGGGCGCAGGACCTGCTCCATCGGTTGAATCTGGCGCTGGAAGAGGCGATGGCACCTTTCGACGGCGACGAGGCGGCGAGCCTGTCGCAGGCTATTGAAGCTCTGGTTCACGCCATTGATCAGCTCACGGACGATCCGGTGGCACCGAGCACGGTTTGGGCTGGAGCCACGGGCGAGGCGGCCGCAAACCTGCTCGCCAATCTGATCCGCGAAAGCGACGGTCTACCCACCGTAACGGCCAAACAGTCCGCAGCCCTGATCGAGCGCTTGCTGGCCGACGAGACCGTCCGTACAGGCGGCGCCACCCATCCACGTCTGCGCATCCTCGGAGCCATTGAGGCCCGCCTGGTACGCGCCGACCGGCTGATCTTGGCCGGGCTTGAAGAGGGGGTTTGGCCCCAGGCCGCGCCCACCGATCCGTTCCTCTCGCGGCCCATGCGCAAGGCCCTTGGCCTGCCGCCACCCGAGCGCCGTATTGGTCTGTCGGCCCACGACTTTGCCCAAGCCGCCTGCGCCGGAGAGGTCATCTTGCTGCATAGCGAGCGGCGCGGCGGGGCCCCGGCTGTGGCCTCACGCTGGCTTTGGCGATTGGAAACCTTGGTCAAGGGCGCGGACCAAACCATTCCAAATCGGCCAGAGATTTTGGACTGGGTCCGGGCGCTCGATGCACCGCGCCAAGCCTATAGTCCCGCCCCTCGCCCCAATCCCAAGCCACCCGTCGCCGTGCGGCCCCGTCAGATGGCCGTCACCCAGATCGAGCGGTGGGTTCGCGATCCCTATGCGGTCTATGCCCGCCGCATTCTCGACCTCAAGCCGCTGGAGCGTCCCAACGAGCCGATCGAGGCCCGTGCGCGCGGTACAGCCATCCACGATGCCTTCGAGACCTTCTTTGAGCGATATGGCCCCACCCTGCCGGACGATGCCGAAGAGAAATTTGCCGACTGTCTGGTCGAGGCCCTGACCGAGGCGGGAATGCCTCTGGCCCGTATGACCCGCGAGCGGGCCTTAGCCAAGAATGTCGCGCCTTGGGTCATCGCCTTTGAACAGCGCCGCCGGGATGGGGCCAAGTTGGTGGTTGAAAAGACAGGCACCTTAACCTTTGCCGCCGAGGCCGGTGATTTCACCGTCACCGCCAAGGCCGACCGGATCGAGGTGCGAAACCACCGCGCCGATATACTCGATTTCAAGACCGGAACGCCGCCCACGAAAAAACAGGTTCTCTTCGGCCTATCGCCGCAATTGACCCTGACGGCGGCGATCATTGCGGGCGGCGGCTTTGTCGACGTCGGACCCGCCCTTCCGCGCCAAATGGTCTATGTGAAGGTCTCGGGCGGACGCCACCCCGGCAAAGAATTTATCGTTGTTGACGATAAGGATGCCGAACAGGAAACCGAAAAGGCGCTCGAGCGCCTCAAGGATAAGGTGGCGGAATATGATGATCCGCACACCGGCTATCCCTCCTGGGCGGCGCCTCAATTCATCGGCAAGTTCATCGGCGATTACGACCATCTGGCGCGCCTTTGGGAGTGGCATGTGATTGGCAGTAGCGATGAAGGCGCCGCCTCAGAATGACCGCAGAGCCAAGCCTAAACCCGCAACTTCAAGCCAATGACCCGTCGGTCTCGGCCTTCGTCACCGCCAATGCCGGATCGGGCAAGACCTCAACGCTGGTCGGACGCGTGGCACGGCTGTTGCTGCGCGGCGCTCGGCCTGAAACCATCCTGTGTTTGACCTTTACCAAGGCCGCAGCGGCGGAAATGCAGCGCCGTCTGTTCCAGACCCTCGGCAGTTGGGCGGTGATGGCCGATGGCGCTTTGGCAGAGGCGCTGGCCGGACTGGGCGAGGCCCCCGAGGACCTATCCAAGGCCCGCCGCCTGTTCGCCCAAGCCCTCGAAACGCCGGGTGGCCTGAAGATCCAGACCATCCATGCCTTTTGCGAAAAGCTCTTACGGCGGTTTCCTCTCGAGGCGGGCGTATCGCCCGGCTTTGTCGTGCTGGAAGACTCCGCCGCCGCCAACACGTCGCGGGCGGCGCGCGATAGACTTTCCGAATATGCCTATAATCACCCTGAGGGGGCCGTTGGCCTCGCCTTTGACCAGCTCTCGGTCGATCTCGACTATGAGCGTTTTGGCATGCTGTTCGCTGATTTCGAGTCACGGCGGCGGGATATCTCGACCTTCATATCGGCTGAAGGCGGCTATGCGCATCTCGAAGATCGTATTTGGCGCAATTGCGGTTTCAGTTCTGTGCCTGATGTTGCGGCCATTGAATTAGAGGCCCTCGAAGCGATCAATTGGACGCAATGGTATGGGGCTGCCGATGCGGTTCTCACCTGTGGCCAGAAAACGGACCTCGCGCTCGGTGAAGCCCTGAAGGGGGTCAATGCCGCCTCGTCCTTAGCTGAGGTCTGGGCTTGCCTAAGTACCAAGACAGACGAAACACCGCTAAAAACCTTAGGAACCGCCAAGGTCGCGCCATGGGCAAAGGACTATCTACGCGCGGAGCAGGACCGGCTCGGCGATGTTCGATACCTGTTGAACAAAGCCAAGGTGGCGCAGGACACCATCCATGTGCTGACCCTCGCCCAAGCCTATGTGACCGCCTATGAGACCGAAAAGGCCCAGCACGGCGCGCTGGATTTTGGGGATCTGATCGTCAAGACGCTGGAGCTTTTGACCGGACGATCTGACGCCGCATGGGTGCTCTATAAGCTCGATGGCGGCATTGACCATGTGCTGGTCGACGAGGCGCAGGATACGGCACCGGACCAGTGGAACATCATCCGCGCCCTGACGGCAGAGTTCTTTGTCGGGGCGGGAAGGCTACGCGGCGAAGGCCATGAGGAGCGCACCGTCTTTGCCGTCGGTGACGAGAAACAGTCGATCTTTTCGTTCCAAGGGGCCGATCCCGCGCGCCTTCTGGCTGAAAGTCAGTATTTCCAAACCCTGATCGAAGAGGTCCAGCGCCAGTTCAAGGCGGTGTCCCTGGCCGAAAGCTGGCGCTCGACGCCGGAGGTTCTGAGCTTTGTTGATAGCGTGTTCCTCGATCCAGAGGCGCGCCTTGGCCTTAGTCCGCCGCAGGCCGATGGCGAGGGCCCGCTCAATGTCATCACCCATCTGGCGCGACGCCCGTCAGGCTTTGGGGCCGTGGACCTGTGGCCTCTGGTCCAGAACCCGCCCAAGCAAGAGGTCGACCCGTGGAAACCGGTCGATGCTGAGCCGGAAAAGAGCGCCAACAAGATTCTGGCTCAACAGATCGCAAATGACATCAAGGCTCAGGTCCAGCGCGGCGACGCGGTGCAGGATCGCGACTCCAAGACCGGTGGCTTTCGCCCGGTCAGCTATGGCGACTTCCTCATTCTGGTGCGCCGACGCGGGGTCCTGTTCCAAGAGATTATTCGCGCTCTCAAGCGCGAGGGCGTCCCGGTCGGCGGCGCTGACCGACTGAAACTGTCCGAGCATGTGGTGTTCAAGGACCTTTTGGGTCTGGCTCAATTTTGTCTGTTTACGGACGATCATCTGATGCTAGCGGCTCTGCTGCGCTCGCCCTTCTGTGATGTGGATGAGACCTCGCTCTATGATCTGGCCCATGACCGGCGGGGCGGACTTTGGGCGGCCCTAACCGCTCGCGGCGATGAGCGGGCTGAATGGCTGGCCGCGCGACAGTTCTTCGGATGGGCAAGGCAAACGGCCGGGGCCGCCTCACCCTTCGATTTCTACGCCAAGGTGATGAGCCGATTGGACGGCAACGGCCGGTCGATGCGCGAGCGCCTGCTCAGCCGCCTCGGCAAGGAGGCCGAAGAGGCCCTCGACGCCTTCCTCGCCCAAGCCCTAGCGGCTGAAGCGCGGGGTGTGCACGATCTGGAACAGTTCGTCGCTGAAATGGCCGCCCTCGAGATCGACGTGAAGCGCGAGCAGGAGGACGGTAAGGGCGAGGTGCGGGTCATGACCGCCCACGGTGCCAAGGGTTTGGAAGCCCCCATTGTCTATCTTCCGGACACGGCGACCAAGTCCTCGGCCCAAGGCACCAACCTCATGCAGGATGAAGACGGGGCCTTCTATTGGGCACCAAAAAAGGTCAACGATATTGCTGCGACGGCAAGGGCACGGCAGATCCGCAGTCGCGACTCCGATCATGAAAGCCTGCGCCTGCTCTATGTCGCCTTGACGAGGGCGCGCGACCGGTTGGTGGTCTGCGGCGTCGAACCGGGCAAGCCTCACTACAAGGTCGGCAGTTGGTATGACTATGTCGAACGGGCTCTGAGCAAACCCGCCATCGCCAATCAGGTGCGAGACGTGCCTTTTCTGGAGGCGGATTTGCGCCGGTACGGGGCCGACCCAGTGCCTGCAGCCCGCAGCGATACGGTCTTGGAGACCGCATCTGTCCTGCCCGCTTGGGCGCGAGCCCTTGCCAAACAGGAGGCCCTAGGGACCCGCTATGCCTCCCCCTCGACCTTGGCGGAATCGGAGAAGGGCCCAGCCCCCTCGCCGCTCGCCACCTTGGGCGGGCTTGGGCGCTATCGGCGCGGTGACCTGATCCACAAGCTGTTGCAGGTCTTGCCCGACCTGCCACCCGAGCAGTTCGAAGCCGGGGCCCAGCGCATCCTTGGCCGCGAACGCGATCTGACCGATGCCCAACGGCAGGAAATGACCAAGGCTGCCCTAGCGGTCCTGACCGATCCACAATTTGCCGCCGTCTTTGGCCCTGGCTCCAGACCGGAAGTGGCCATTGCTGGCCGGGCCGAGGGATTGCCGGAAAATCTCGCCATATCGGGCCGGGTCGACCGGCTGGTGGTCTCGTCTGAGCGGGTCTTGGTGGTGGACTATAAGACCAATCGTCCGGCCCCTTCGACCATCGACAGGGCGGACCGGGCCTATCTGGTTCAGATGGCGGTCTATGTGGCGGTCTTGCGCGAGGTGTTCCCCGGCCGGGCCATCGAGGCAGCCTTGGTCTGGACCGATGGACCGAAACTGATGCCTGTGCCTTCAGATCTGATTGCCATCACCCTTGAGGGCCTGACGAGCCATTGATCCGTGACACCAACAGACCTACATGCAAAATGAAAGGCAACATTGAGATGCGCGGTCGCTTGAGTCGAACGCGCCGTTGAGGGACGGACTTATGAGCACGGTCAAGATTACCGACGAAAACTTCGAACAAGCGGTTTTGCAGGCGGAACTGCCCGTTCTGGTCGATTTTTGGGCCGAATGGTGCGGCCCCTGCAAGCAGATCGCACCAGCGCTGGAACAGATTTCCGAAGAACTGTCTGGCCTCGTGACCATTGCCAAGCTCAATATCGAAGACAGCCCCACGACCCCCTCACGCTATGGCGTGCGCGGCATCCCGACCATGATGCTGTTCCGTGGCGGTCAGATGGCGTCCATGAAGGTCGGCGCCATGCCCAAGCAAAAGATCTTGGAATGGCTTCACGAGTCCGGCGTTCAACCGGCCTAAACCCTTTGGGCCTCTAGCGGGCCTTTTCCAATCGCTCTGCCGCTTCGCACCAGAACCCGAACAGGTCTGGGGCGTAGCTCGGTGGGGTGTAGGCATCGACGCAATCTTCGCTGATCACATCATATCGCACCGGTGAGTGGGCGACGATGGTTCCGGCCATACAGCCCGGCGCGAAGGTCGGGCTTTCAGCGTCAAACACGCCGCCGATGGTCAAGAGGGTCCGCCAACCCGGGCCACTGATCCTGAGACGGCGAAGCGCGCCCGACATATCGGTCG
The DNA here is from genome assembly GCA_041182245.1 of Pseudomonadota bacterium. Lineage (GTDB taxonomy): Bacteria > Pseudomonadota > Alphaproteobacteria > Caulobacterales > Caulobacteraceae > CAISGS01. The sequence goes on from JBEGNZ010000001.1 coordinate 134,520, forward strand.
CTGATCCGTCCTGGCCCAAGGCCTTGGTCAAGGTCGCCAAGGTCTGGTCCCCGTCAGCGGGGCTGGTCCGCACAAGCCACGTGTTCTGCTCGACCCAGATCAGCCGGGCCGCGCCAAGATCTGCGCTCTTGCAGACGCCTGGCAGAGGTCCGCCGAGAGCCTTAGCCAAACGGGCTTGCGCGGCCTTATGGCCAGACCAGATTTCAAACCGCAGCAAGCGCGACGGCTCAGGCGTCTGAAGCGTGACAAGATCAGGATGGGCGGCGTTAGTCACGATACTGCACTCCGGCCACGTCATAAAATACCGGCGCGGTCACCTTGACCTTGGCCGTCTGATTGCGGGTCGGCGACCAGGCGATCAGGCTCTCGCCCGTACGGCTAAAGCCATCGCGCAGGAAGCCTAAGGCAATGGACCCGCCCTTGATCACGTTCAGACCTGCCGCAGTAACGTGCCCGACTGGCAAGGTCTTGGGCGCGGTCAGCAACATCGAACCCTCTGGGATGGCGCTGCCATCAACCGCCTCAAGACCGATCATCTGCAACCGCCCCGGCTCGGCAAAGGCCGGACGTTGCAGCGCCGTGTGACCAATATATCCACCCGCAGGCCGTAACATCTTGCTCAGGCCCAGATCATGGGGCGAGGCTCGGCCATCAATTTCGCCGCCGACGACGATGTGTCCCTTCTCGATCCGCAGGATCTCGAGGGCTTCGAGCCCATAGAGACAGCCGCCCAGATCGCGCGCCGCCTTGACAATCGCGGCCCAGACCGGCGCGATCTGATCGGACGGGGCATAGATTTCGAAGGCCCGCTCGCCGCTATAGCTGGCCGCGAGGGTCAAGGTGGGCACCCCGGCCAGATCGCCACGGTCTAGCGACATGTGACGCGGCACCGTCATCTGCGGCAGCACAGCGGCGACGACAGCCTTAGCCAGAGGTCCTGCGACAGCGACGGCGGCCCAATGTTCCTGCACATTGGCGACAGCGACCTTCAAATCCGGCGCAATGACCTTGCGGACATAGGACAGATGCGCGGCCATGCGGTCGGCACCGCCGGTCGAGCTGGTCAGCAAAAAGCGGTTTTCCTCCGTGCGCCAGACTGTTCCGTCGTCCATGACCATGCCATCTTCGCGCAGCATGATCGTATAGCGACCTCGTCCGACCGCCAGCTTGCCCACCGTCGTGGCGCAGATCAACTCTAGGAAAATGGCGGCATCCGGACCCGACACATCGAACTTGCCCAAGGTCGAGACATCCGTGACCCCGACCTTGGTGCGGACGGTCAAGGACTCGCGACGGGCGGCCTGATGTAGATTTTCAGTCCCCATCGGATAGGCGCGGGGGCGATGCCAATAGCCTACGGGCTGCCAGATCGGTTGCTCGGCAGCGTGGGTCTTGTAAAGCACGGGGCGACGACGCGGATCGAGATGGGCCCCTGTCGCCTCTGCCGCCAGCACACCCAAGGTCACAGGCGTATAGGGCGGGCGGAAGGTGGTCAGGCCTACCGAAGGCACAGGTCGTCCTTCAGACTTGGCCAGACGGGCGAGGCCGACCAGATTGCTGGTCTTGCCCTGATCGGTGGCCATGCCCAAGGTCGTGTAGCGCTTGAGATGCTCGACCGAACGATAGCCCTCACGCCAGGCCAGATCGAGATCGGCCGCCGTGACATCATTTTGATAGTCGACAAAGGCCTTCTTAAGACGGGCCTGAGGCGCAGGCTCCCAGTCGGCAATGATGTTGAGGGCCACATCGTCGTCGGACGCGCAGGTCGGCGCAGCCGTCGCCTTGGCCTTCGGTGAGGCCTTGGTCCAACCGTTGAGCAGAGTGGCGCTCAGGCCATCAACCCCGGCAGCGGCCCCGACCGTGGTTTGATTTTGCCGAGTCTGGTCTGGGCTGAAGGATCCTGAAAGTTCGTCCCAAGCCAAAGTGCCGCCTGCCTGCATATGCAGATGGACAATCGGCGAAAAACCGCCCGAGACCGCGATCAGGTCGCAGTCCAGAGCCGTCACCTTGCCATCAATCAGGGCACTGGCCCCCTTGAGACCCTTGGCTGAGCCCTTGGCCGCGATCAGCTTGGCCCCAAAATGGACGGGCAGTTGCGTCATGGCCTTTTGGACCAACGCACTGCGGACGCTATCACCGGGACGGCTGTCGAGGATGGCGGCAATGGATGCCCCCGCCTCGGCCAAGGCCAGAGCGGTGCGGTAAGCATCGTCATTGTCGGTCGTAATGACCGCTCGCGATCCGGCCCGAACGCCATAGCGGCGCAGATAGGTGCGCACGGCTCCGGACAGCATGACGCCCGGAAGATCATTGCCTTCAAACAGACGGGGCCGCTCGAACGCGCCCGTTGCCAGGATCACCCTGCCTGCCCGCACGCGCCAAAGCCGCTGGGCCAGACCATCGGGGCCGGGGGTTTGGCCCGGCTCGGTCAGGCGCTCAACAAGGTTGACCAGATCATGATCATAATAGCCCGCAGCCGTGGTGCGGGTCAGGATCCGCCCGCCCGCCGCGATCAGGCTTTCACGCGCCTTGGTTATCCATTGATCCGAAGGCAGACCATCAATGGTCGCCGGGTCGGTCAGAAGCGAGCCGCCGAGGCGCTCATCCTGCTCGGCCAAGATCACGCGCGCGCCCGTCGCGCTGGCCGACAGGGCTGCGGCCAAGCCTGCGGGGCCCGAGCCAACGACCAACAGATCGCAGAAGGCGGCGCGGTGCTCATAGATATCGGAGTCGGCTTGGGTCGGGGGCATGCCCAGACCGGCCATCTGGCGGATCAGATGCTCATAGAGCAGCCAAAGCTTGGGCCCACCAAAGAAGGTCTTGTAATAGAACCCAGCCGGAATGAAGGGGGAGATCAGGCTATTGATGCCGCCCAGATCGAAGCTGAGGCTCGGCCAACGGTTCTGGCTCCGGCTTTGCAGACCGTCATAGATAAAGACATCGGTCGCGCGGCTATTGGGCTCATAACGCCCGCCAGATCCAGCCTGAACCAAGGCGCTGGGCTCTTCAATGCCTGCCGCCATGACCCCGCGCGGGCGGTGATATTTGAAACTGCGGCCAAACAGGACCACCCCATTGGCCAAGAGGGCTGAGGCCAAGCTATCGCCGGCATAGCCCTGATAGGACTTGCCATCAAAGACGAAGCGGATCGGACGGGAGCGGTCAATCAGGCCGCCATCGGCAAGGCGCATAGGACCGCTCATGAGGGGGTTTCCATGTCGACGGGAAGGGCCGCGCTGATCTGATGACTATGGGTATCCCGGTGCACCTTGAGCCAGCCCGCACAGCCATAGGTGTGACGCCACAGCTCCCAAGAGGGCCCGCGTGGATTGTCTCGGGTGAACAGCTTATGGATCAGGTCGGGTAAGGTTTCGGTCGGCGTCACAATCGAGGCCAAGGGGCGCTCGAAGGTAAATTCGGCCTGGGCTCGGGGTCCGCAGTTGGGGCAGGCGATCAACAGCATGGGGGCCTCAACGGTGATGCGGCATGGGACCGGACCCGGTCTCGTCGATGGTTGCGCCGGTTTCAAACCGATCTAGGCTAAAGGGCGCGTTCAGCGCATGGGGCTCGCCCTTGGCCAGAGTGTGGGCATAGGTCCAGCCCGACGCCGGGGTGGCCTTAAAGCCGCCATAGCACCAGCCGCCATTGAGATAGAGCCCGTCAACCGGCGTGGTGCCGATGATCGGTGACCCATCAAAACTCATATCGGTCGTACCTGCCCAAGAGCGCAGCATCCGAAGGCGTGACAGGGCGGGGAAGAGCGCGATGCACTGACCCGCGACGCCCTCGATCCGGTCGGGGCGGCCGCGCTGAGAATAGGTCGGATAGAGGTCTGGGTCGCCGCCCATCACGATCTCGCCCTTATCCGACTGGCTGACATAGGCATGGATCGATTGAGACATGATGACCATGTCGATCATCGGCTTAACCGGCTCCGACACAAAGGCCTGCAAGAGGTGAGACTCGATCGGCAGACGCAGGTCCGCCATGGCCGCGACCTGACCGGAATTGCCCGCCACACAGATACCGACGCGGTCCGCTCCGATGGAGCCACGCGTGGTCTGAACGCCCGTGACCTTGCCGCCGACCCGATCTATGCCCAGCACTTCGCAGTTCTGGATCACATCAACGCCCAGCGCATCGGCCGCCCGGGCATAGCCCCAGGCCACAGCATCATGGCGCGCGGTTCCGCCGCGCGGCTGGTTCAAGGCCCCAACGATGGGATAGCGGGCCTTGTCGGACAGATCGAGCAGGGGCAGCTTCTTGCGCAGCTGATCCATGGTCATGAACTCAGCATCAATGCCCGCCGCCCGCATGGCATCGCCGCGCTCGGCCAGACGGATCATGTCGCTGTCCGAATGGCCCAGGAACATGGCCCCGCGCTGGCTGAACATGACATTGTAGTTGAGGTCGTCGCTCATGCCCTCCCAGAGCTTCAGCGAGAACTCGAACAGATTGTGCAGGGCCGGTTGGCGGTAGTTCGAGCGCACAATGGTGGTGTTGCGCCCCGTATTACCGCCGCCAATCCAACTGCGTTCCAGAACGGCCACATTGCGGACGCCGTGGACCTTGGCCAGATAGTAGGCTGTAGCCAGACCATGGCCGCCGCCGCCAATGATGATGACATCATAATGGGACTTGGGGGCTGGATCGCGCCACGCCCGCTGCCAAGATTTTTGACCATTGAGCCCGCCGCGTAACAGGCTAAGGGCCGAGTAGCGCTGCATGGCGAAGGATCATCCTTATGGCTGGAGATAACCTCATACAGGCGTTGGCAGACTTGGCCTCGCATAAAAATTATATCAATAACCAAAAAAATTATATTCGCTAAAAAGGGTTTTGTGCCGTCGTCTGGGGCTCATTTTCTGCGGTATAGAAGCCGCCGAAGATGTTTTTGCTTTGATAAAGGCCCGAACCGATGACCACGACACCCGCAACTGCCGACAAGGACCAGTTCATCCTGATCCTCAAATGTCCTGACCGTAAGGGCGTGGTCGCCGCAGTGTCTGGTTTTCTGGCCGATAATGACGCCTCGATCTTGGAGTCCAATCACTTCAACGAGCGCATGACCGATCAGTTCTATATGCGCACGGTCTTTCGTCAGGATGGCGAGGGCATGCCGCCGCTCGAGGACCTGCGCAAGGGGTTCGACCTGATTGCACGCCGCTTCAGCATGGAGTGGGAACTGTTCGACGCCAGCATCAAGCCCAAGGTGCTGATCGCTGTCTCGAAGTTCGGTCACTGTCTCTATGACCTGCTGCACCGCTGGCGCAGCGGGATCTTGCCGGTCGATATTGTTGGGGTGGTCTCCAACCATGACGATATGCGCTCCTTCGTCGAATGGAGCGGCATCCCCTATTTCCATCTGCCCGTGACCAAGGACACCAAGACCGAGCAAGAGACGGCCTTCTTGGGTCTGGTCAAGGATCTCGACGTCGATCTGGTGGTTCTGGCCCGCTATATGCAGATCCTATCGCCGGACCTCTGCCGCGCCCTGTCTGGACGCTGCATCAATATCCACCACTCGTTCTTGCCCAGCTTCAAGGGGGCCAAGCCCTACCACCAGGCCTTTGAGCGGGGGGTCAAGATCATCGGGGCCACGGCCCACTATGTGACCACCGACCTTGATGAGGGTCCGATCATCGAGCAGGGCGTGCAGCGCGTCGACCATGGCGATACGCCAGACGATCTGGTCGAGATTGGCCGCGACGTGGAATGTAACGTCCTGGCCCGCGCCGTGCTGTGGCATGTCGAACGCCGTATCGTGGTCAATGGACGCAAGACAGTGGTCTTTTCCTAGGGCTCAAGCCGCCCTTCGCCTTGACAGCAAGCCCCATGCCCATGCTCTTCTGTGTCCACGCTGCATGAGACGGCGATATGGAAACGGGTAGGAGAGCATCATGAAGGCCGCTGTTTTACGTCAGGTGGGCAGCCCCCTCCTCATTGAGCAGGTCAAGATCGGCAAGCCGGGGCCGCACGAGGTGCTGATCCGCACTGCCGCCGCAGGCGTCTGCCATTCGGACCTCCACTTCATCGAAGGCTCCTATCCTTTCCCGCTCCCCGCCGTGCTCGGCCATGAGAGCGCCGGTGTGGTCGAGCAGATTGGCTCTGAGGTTCGCACCGTCAAGGTCGGCGACCATGTGATCACCTGCCTGTCAGCCTATTGCGGCCATTGCGAATCCTGCCTGACCGGACGCATGTCGCTCTGCGTCAGCCCTGAGACCAAGCGTAGCGCGGGCCAAGAGCCACGCCTGTGCGAAGAGGTCACGCCTCAGCGCCCCGGCAATATGAACCAGTTCCTTAACCTCTCCTCCTTTGCAGAGCAGATGTTGATCCACGAACATGCCTGCGTGGCGATCCGCAAGGACATGCCGCTGGATGTGGCCGCCCTGATCGGCTGTTCGGTGACCACGGGCGTAGGCGCGGTGATCCACACCTCCAATGTGCGCGCTGGCGAGACCGTGGCCGTGATCGGCTGCGGCGGCGTGGGTCTGGCGGCCATCAATGGCGCAGCCATTGCTGGGGCAGGCCGGATCATCGCGGTGGACCGTTTCCCCTCCAAGCTGGAACTGGCCAAGAGCTTTGGGGCCACCGATGTGGTCAATGCCAATGACGGCGATGCCGTGGCCCAGGTGATGGAACTGACCAGCGGCGGTGTTCATCACAGCTTCGAAGCCATCGGGCTGAAGGCGACTGCCGAACAGTCCTTCAAGATGCTGCGCCGGGGCGGCACGGCCAATATCATCGGCATGATCCCGGTCGGCGTGAATATTGAGCTGCACGGGGCCGACTTCTTGGGAGAAAAGCGCATTCAAGGCTCACTGATGGGCTCCAACCGCTTCCCCGTCGACATGCCGCGCCTCGTCGACTTCTATCTGCAAGGCAAGCTCAAGCTCGACCAGATGATCTCGCGCCGGCTCAAGCTGGAACAGATCAATGATGCCTTTGATGAACTGCGGCGGGGCGAACTGGCCCGCTCGGTCATTGTTTTCGATCACTAGGGCCTTGGCCCAAACCTCTCATTAGGACCCTAAATCATGCCCCATTATCTCACCGCACTCGTCACCTTGCTGGCCGTCCTGACCTTTTTCTGGACAGCCCTGCGCGTGGGCATGGCCCGTGGCAAATATGACGTAAAGGCTCCTGCGACCAGCGGACCTGAAGAGTTTGACCGCTATTTCCGCGTCCAGATGAACACGATGGAGGGCCTGATCCAGTTCCTGCCCTCGCTCTGGATCTTCGCCCTTTTTGCCAACGAAAAGATCGGCGCAGTCTTGGGTCTGATCTGGATCGTCGGCCGGATCCTCTATGCTCTGGCCTATGTCAAGGATCCCGCTACGCGCGGCCGAGGCTTCCTGATCGCTGGCCTCGCCATGCTCGCCTTGCAGCTTGGCGGGCTTTATTTTGTCATTATGGGACTGATCCAGAACGGCATTTAAGCGCATGGGTGAGGCGCTCTAGCGTCAGTCCTAAAGCATGGCTATAGGCACAGTTGGGCGGGCGTGAGGGCTGACCTCGCGCCCGCCCTTTTTCTTAGCCCTATCAAGGCCGCCCACCGTGCAACTGCCTGTCGACCCGACCAAATTCTGGGCCTTTTTCAGCGTCATGATGGTCATGGCCGCAACGCCCGGGCCCGCCAACCTCTTTGCCGTCGCCACGGGTATGGAGCGGGGCAAGCGCGCGGCCTTGGTCGGCATATTAGGCATGTCCATTGCCACACTGGTCTGGTTCACGGCCGCAGCGGCAGGTCTGGGGGCCCTGATCTTGGCCTTTCCAAAGCTGTTTCATCTGCTGACCTTCGTCGGCGCCGCCTATCTGGTTTGGCTGGGCGGCAAGTCGCTTTGGTCAGGGCTTAAGGGCACGGGCGGGCCGATCCAATCGGTCGCCGCAGCCGGACGTTCAGCCCTTCGCGATGGCTTTATCGTGCAGATTTCCAACCCCAAGGCCTTGGTGCTGTTTAGCGCCGTCATCCCACCCTTTCTGGAGGTTGATAGCCCGATTGCCCCGCAAATGTTTCTCTTCGCGGCGGCGACCATCGGCATGGACATGATCACCATGACCTCCTACGGCCTTGGCGGTGCCGCCATCGCTCAAAGAATGACAGAACCCCGGTTTCAACGTGTTTTCGCCATGACGGTTGGGCTCTTGTTGATTTCAGCTTCAGGCCTCATTCTGTTCCGGCACTGAACCCGTTCTAGGAGCGCACCGTGATCCGCCTCTCGACCCTCAAGACCCTGGCCCTGAGCGCCTTCGCAGCGATCTCCTTAAGCGCCTGCGTCACGGCAACGCCCTATCAACCCTTGGCGGCGGGCACGGCCCAGAGCGGCGGCTATAGCGAGACCAAGCTCGAACAGGACCGCTATCGCATCACCTTCACCGGCAACAGCCTGACATCGCGCGACGTGGTGGAAAACTATCTGCTGCATCGTGCCGCCGAACTGACCCTGGCCCAAGGCAAGGACTGGTTTATGATGGCCGAGCGCGGACTGGCCAAAAGCGTGGAAAAAATCATACTACCTGACCCTATGATGCGCCGCCCTATGGGACGCCCAACCCTCTTGGTCTCTCGCGGGGTCGTGGTCGGCTATGCCTATCCCTTCATGGACGACATGGCGTGGCGTATGCGCGCGCAAGAACAGACCCTCGAAAAGTACGAGGCCTATTCTGAGATTGTCCTCGGCACAGGCCAAAAGCCCGTCAACGACCCCAAGGCCTTTGATGCCAAACAGGTGGTTGAAAATCTCGGCCCCAAGCTGATTCGGCCCACGCCTAAGTCCTAAGGGAACCAGCTAGGCCCTAAGGAACGGGGAAGGCCTCGATAAAGGCGATCATGTCGGCGGCGATTTCTGGGCCGAAATCTTCTTGGATATAGTGACCCGACCCATAGACCTTGTGCTCGATCCCCGGCAGAGACGCGCCGGGAATACGGGTACGATAGGGTCTGCCTCGGTTCATAAAGGTGAAGGGACATTGCGTACCCCACAGGGTCAAGAACGGCTTGTGCCAGCCCTCTAACACCTTCCACGCTGCCTCATTGATCTCGCGCTCTGGGTCGTCCGTCGTGATCGGCACCAGCATCGGGAACCGGCGCGGCCCGGCCCTATAGCGCTCATCTGGAAAAGGGGCGTCATAGGCCGCCTTGGCCGCGTCCGACAGGGGCGTGACACACCAGCCCGGAACGATCTTGGATGGCACAAGCTGCGCCACCTCTTGGCTATAGACCCGCCAATCGAGAAAATAGGTCATGGATTTGCGCGCGATCACGGCGGCGATCTTTTCGGGATTGATGCGGTCATCCTCATCGACCGTCTCGCGCCAATCGATGCCGAACTGGGCCTTGAGGGTCTCAGGCGACAGGGGCCCTTGAGGGCTCAGGCCCGGAAAGCCCGGCCCGTGACCGGGCAGGTCTGTATTGGCCATGACCCCGCGCGAGCAGCGGGCCTCATTCTCGGCCAGCACCCGACTGCCCAGCAGCCCGCCCCAGTCCTGACCAAAGACGGTCATGCGCTTGAGATCCAGTTGCCGGACCAACTGATTGAGCCAGCCGACATGGGCGCTGTAGCTATAGCGGCTTTGGTCCGTGAACTTGTCCGAGCGGCCAAAGCCGATCAGGTCCGGCACAATCACCCGGTACCCCGCCGCCGCCAAAGGCCCGATCATCTTGCGATAGAGATAGCCCCACATGGGCTGGCCATGGACCAGAAGCACCGTCTCGGAGGCCTCGGCAGGACCGGTGTCGACATAGGCCATCCGCAAACCCGGCTCGACCTCCAGATAGTGCGGTGCCCAGGGATAGTCGGTGATGGCCGCAAAGCGCTCATCGGGCGTGCGCAAAATCTTAGGCATGGTGCTGGTCATGACGGTCCCCTTGGCCTATGGCGTCTCGTTCTGCTGTGAGAACCCTAAGCGGCGGGCAAAGTCTAACGCGGCTTTGTTCCAAGTGACGAGGATCATTCCAATAAAAAAGGCGCAGGCCCGAAGACCTGCGCCCTTCCTAAAAACGTTCGTTCGGTTTAGCGCGGGGCCATACGGATGGCGCCATCGATGCGGACATGCTCGCCGTTGAAATAGCTGTTCGAGCACATTTCCACGGCCAAGGAGGCATATTCCGAGGCATTGCCCAGACGCTTGGGGAAAGGCACCGAAGCGGCGAGTGCGGCCTTCACAGGCTCTGGCGCGCCCTGCATCAGCGGGGTGTTAAAGATGCCGGGCAGGATGGTGTTGACGCGGATACCGTCACCCATCAGATCGCGCGCGATGGGCAGGGTCATGCCGACAACGCCGCCCTTGGAGGCCGAATAGGCCGCTTGGCCCATCTGACCATCAACCGCTGCCACCGAGGCGGTGTTGACGATCGCACCGCGCTCGCCATCGGCCAGTGGCTCCAGATCCAGCATACCCTTCGCCGACTTGGCGATGCAGCGGAAGGTGCCGACCAGATTGATCTGCAAGATCATGTTGAAGGCGTCGAGCGGGAAGTGCTTGGTCTCGCCGGTCTGCTTGTCGCGGCTGGCGGTCTTGGCGGCATTGCCGGTACCGGCGCAGTTGATCAGGATGCGCTCTTGACCATGGGCCGCACGGGCCTTGGCAAAGCCAGCATCGACATCGTCATCGCTGGTGACATTGACCTTGCAGAACACGCCGCCAATGTCCTTGGCGACGGCTTCGCCCTTCTGTTCGTTCATATCGAAAATGGCGACGCGAACGCCGCGAGCAGCCAAAGCGCGGGCCGTGGCTTCGCCGAGGCCAGAGGCCCCGCCAGTCACGACGGCGGCAACCGAAGAATTAAGCTCCATTGGACGAGTTCCCTGTTGATGCTTTTCATGATGAAGTCGTTAGATCGACCTGACTAGGGATGTACCGCTCATGGACGCAGAGTCCAAGTCTGACGCAAGGGCACCTTAGCCGGTTGATGACATTTCTTACGCCATGGGCCTTTTCCAAGGCCTTCGCGCCCGCCTCGGATTAGGATTTTGCCCATGATCACCACCCTATGGCTGGTTTCTGCCCTCAGCGCGCTGGCCTATGGGGTGTTCTGGGTCTTGGCTCCGATCTCGCCCCTGCGCACCGTGATCAAGATCGTGCCGGTCGCCGCTCTGGCCCTGATCGCCTATCTGACCGGCCCGCGGCATGGGCTGGCCCTCTTGCTACCCGCGGCCCTTGCCCTCTCAGCGGTGGGGGATGGGTTCTTGGCAGGGGATCCGAAGAGGTGGCTGCCTCTGGGTCTGGCCAGCTTTCTGGTCGCCCATCTGATCTATGTCGTCCAGTTCTGGAGTGCTGGCGGGCCGAGCGCTCTGTCGGAGCCCATCAGGCCTGTCCTGATCGCCCTATCGGCACTTGGGGGCATTGGCATGCTCACATGGCTGTGGCCACATCTGGGGGCAATGAGGGGCGCGGTCAGCGCCTATGTCGCCGCTATCGTGGCCATGTTGGCCTCCAGCCTAATGCTGCCTTGGACCGCTTGGCCGGTGATGGTTGGGGCCTTGGCCTTCATGGCCTCCGACGCGATCCTATCCGCGGACCTGTTTCGCAGTGCACGGATCGCAGGGTCAGAGCGGATGAGCGCCTATGCCATCTGGGCCCTTTATTACGGGGGCCAGGCCGCCATCGCCCTTGGCCTGATGCGGCTAGACCTCTAGCGCGGCGGCTTCAGCCTTGGCCTTCTTGGCTTCGCGCTGTTCATGCCAGGTGATCATCAGGGTCGATCCCACCACGATCGCCGCGCCAATCATGGTCACGACACTGGGCACATCGTGGAAGAAGGCCAGTCCGAACAGGACCGCAAAAACCAGCCGCGTATAGTCGATCGGGGCCATGGCTCCTGCATCGCCGATCTGCATGCCCTTGATGTAACAGGCCTGGGTCACCACCCCCAGCACACCCATCGCCGACAGCAGAGCCAGATCCATCGGACTGGGCCAGCGCCAGACCAGCAGGGCCGGTGGCAAGGCAAAGACTAGACCCAGCACAGCCGCCCAGGCCAAGAGGGTGATGGTCTTGTGATCGCGCGTCATGACCTTCATGCCGGTGATGGTCAGGGCAAAGAGGAAGGCCGAGGCCAGCGCGGCCAACTGCGGCATAGTAAAACCGCTATGGGCCGCGGCCTCAGGCTGAAGCATCAACAGCACCCCGCCAAAGCCCACGAGGCTGGCCCCGATGCGGAGCAGGCCCAACTTCTCACGCAGCACGAAGGCGGCCAAAGGAACCAGCCAGAGTGTACGGGTAAAGGACAGGGCATTGGCCTCGGCCAGCGGCATCTTTTGCACCGCATAGAAGCCCATGGTCATGGCCACAACGCCGGCCCCTGATCGGAACAGCAAGATGCCCGGACGACTGGTGGCGAAGGTCCCACGCCAATCCTTCATCATCATGGGGGCGAGCACGACCATGCTCGCCGCCTGTCGATAGAAGGTTTGGAGCGAGGCCGGATAGTCGTCGCCAAGAAATTTGATCAGGGTGGTCATGGCCGTATAGGTCAGGGCCGAAACCAGCATCCAAAGGGCCCCACGCACATTTGGCGCGAGACCTTCTGCCCAGCGGACCGCTCTCAATCTTGGCGATAGGCCTGTCATCCTTGCGTCGCGGTCATGGCCAACCGCATCTGTTCGGCCTGCTCAGGCGAAATGCCAAGGGCGGCGAGCAGCGGCGATGGGGCGCTCTTGTCCCAAGCGTTCCGGCCCCCGATGGTGATGCCGCCGTCGACGACCAGATGGGTGCCGGTGACGAAGGCTGAGGCGTCGGAGGCCAGATAGAGGCAAGCCTTAGCAATATCGTCCGGCATACCGCCCTTGGGCACAGGCTGGAAGGCGGGAGCGACCGAAGCGATCTGCGCGACCATTTGATCAGCGACATCGCGCGAAAGACCAAAGGCTGTGCCAAAGATTGAGGTCGCAATGAAGCCGGGGCAGATGGCATTGACGCGGATATTTTGCGGCGAGAGCTCAGCCGCGGCGCACTTGGTCAGGTGGATCACGGCACACTTGGCGGTGGAATAGGCGAGCGGACCCCAACCGGCCTGAAGGCCCGCGATCGAGGCTGTATTGACAATGGCTCCGCCGCCGCGCGCGCGCATCAGCGGCAAGGCATGTTTCATGCCCAAGACGACAGACCGAACCAGCAGGTTCTGGACACTGTCCCAAGCCTCTGCGGTCATATCTTCGACGCCATTGCTGGCCCCGCCCGCACCGGCGTTGTTGAACAGGATATCGAGACCCCCAAAGGCTTCAGCGGCAGTATTGATCGCCTTGGCAATATCAGCCTCTTGGGTCACATCGCAGTGGACATAGCGCAGAAGGTCACCGAAACGGGCCTCGAGCATAGCGCCCTTTTCATCCTGCAGATCGGCGCAAACCACTTTCGCGCCTTCAGCAATAAAGAGCTCGACCGTACCAAGGCCAATGCCGGAACAACCGCCCGTAATGACCGCAACCTTGCCGTTTAGTGATCCCGTCATGTCCTGATCCTTCCCAATGTCATTATCTTATCGATGTAAACCTAACGGCTCAGAAAACCTAGGTGGCAAGCACGGCTTAGGGGGCATAGGCCCTGAAAAACCGCTTGGCGACGGTTTGCGCCAGATGAGCAATCTGCTCTGGATCGGCCTTGACCTCCATCCCCATCAGGGCGCGGAATTGTCGGTGGCCCGAGCACATACCGGCAAAGAACTCTGCGGCCTCCATCGGATCATCGACGGCCATCCGGCCCGCTTCCGTTTCTGCGGCCAGATAGTCGGCAATGAGGGCGCGGGTGGTCGCTGGTCCGGCCTCGAACACCGCCTTGGCAAGCTCCGGCATGGCCCCAGCGCCTTGGACGGTGACCCGGATCAGAGAATAGGCTCGAACATTAGAAACAATCTCAATCAAGGTCTGGGCCAGCGCCGTTAGCGTCTCGATCGGTTGCTCCGCAGCACCGGGGACCCGCAGCGGGGCGGTGATATGGGAGACCCGCCTGGCCACCAGCGCCTCGATCAGGGCCGTCTTGCAACCAAACTGATTATAGATGGTCTGTTTGGACACGGCAGCACGGCGCGCAATGGCCTCAATCGACGCACCCAGCCCACGCTCGCCCAGAACATCAGAGGCGGCATCGAGAATGGCCTCGCTCTTGGCCTGATCGATCTGACCCACCACACGCGGCATTAGTGATCCTCTACTGGCTGAGCACTATAGAGGTTGGGCGCGGGCTGAACGAAGAGAGCCCCAAAGGCGGCGAAGAAACAGCACAGCGCCAAGGCTGTAAAAGCATCGCCATAGGCCAAGGTTGCAGCGTCTCTCATCAGCAGAGACTGGAGGACCTTGCGGCTGGCCGCAGCCGGCTCAGAGACCCCCATCTCGGTCATTTTCATGGCCATGCCCGAGAGCATCTCTTGGCCCTTTTGACTGGCCACGCTCATGCGCGAGGACAGTTCGTTCATGTGCAGTTTTGTCGAGTTACTTAGGACCGTGGTGAGGACCGCCAGTCCCATCGCCCCACCGACATTGCGAGATAGATTAACCAGACCCGAAGCGGTCTTGATCAATTCAGGCTTTAAGGTCGACATGGTAACGTTCTGGCTGGCGATCATAGCGATCATGATCCCAGATCCTCGGAAAGCTTGGAGACTGGCCAGTTCCCAATAGCCCCATTGCGGTGTGACAGCATGGCCGAGCCAAAAGCCATAGCCCGCACAGACGAACCCAAAGGCCAGCGGATAGCGCGGATCCATCAACCGAACCCAGCGGCCAAGGATCGGACCGGTCAGGAACATGGCCAAGCCGCCAACCACCATGGTGGTGCCAACCTCGCCTGACGAAAAGCCTCGGATCCGTCCCAAAAACAGAGGCAGCATATAGGTGCCGCCGAACAGACAGATACCGGTGACAAAGGTCATCACGATGCCAACCGAAAAGTTCAGGTTTTTGAAGGCTCGCAGTTCCACGATCGGCTGCTTGTAGCTCAAGGACCGCCAAACAAAGACGGCACCGCAGACCGCACCGGTTACGGCCAGCAACAGGATGAGGTCATCCTCAAACCAATTTTTCCGGGCACCCTCTTCCAAGACAAATTGCGTGGCCATGAGGAAGACGCCCATGAAGGCCAGTCCGATCCAGTCAAAGCCCTTGGTCAGGCTGCGGTCACCCTTGTCGAAATCGCCATAGCGGCTGACCAGAAACAGGACCAACAGACCGGGGGGGACATTGATGAAGAACAGCCAGCGCCAGTTCAGCCACTCAGTCAGATGTCCTCCAAGCACAGGGCCGACCGTTGGGGCCAGGGTTATGATCATACCCATGATCACGCTGGACAACATCCGCTTCTCCGGCGGGAAGGCGGTGAAGGCGACGGCAAAGACCGTCGGGATCATGGCCCCGCCGACAAAGCCTTGTAGGGCCCGGGTGATGATCATGGTCTCGATGTTGGAGGACAGGCCGGTGGCGACGCTCATCACCACAAAACCAAGGCAAGAGGCCATGTAGACCTTCTGCGTGCCCCAGATTCTGGACAGGTAAGTCGATAGCGGGATCATCACCACCTCGGCCACGAGATAGGAGGTCTGGATCCAACTGACTTCGTCGGCGCTGGCACTGATGCCCGCTTGGATCTGAGGTAGGGACGAGGCGACGATCTGGATGTCGAGAACGGCCATAAATTGGCCAACCACCATCGCGCCAAACCCGAGAAAGAGTTTGACCCAGTCGACCGTGGCCGGAGCGCCGACGTCAGGCGCGGCTACGCCGGTTTGGCTCACTGAGCCGCGCTCTTTGGATCCGCCGCAGGGGCTGGCTGACGCGCGGCAGAGCTGGCCTCGGCAAAAGACGGACCGGTCTTACCGCGCACATCAACCTGAACCTCGACCGACAGACCGGGCCGCAAGGCTCCCTTAAGCGGATCATTGGCTTCGACAGCGATCTTTACCGGCACGCGCTGAACGATCTTGGTGAAGTTGCCCACGGCATTTTCAACAGGGATTAAGGCAAATTCTGAACCGGTTGCGGGGGCAAAACTATCCACCCGGCCACGGATCGGGGTCTTGCGGAAGGCATCGGCCTTGATCTCGACCATCTGGCCAATCCGGATGCGGCTAACTTGGGTCTCTTTGAAATTGGCCAGGACATAGGTATCTGTCAGGGGCACGACGCTCATCAGGGCCGAGCCGGGGCGAATATATTGGCCAGGACGCACGGCTCTGGCCCCAACGATACCGGCGACCGGCGCGCGGATGACGGTACGTTCAACCTCAATCCTCGCCTGCTCCATCGCCGCACGGGCCGCTGCGGCCTCTGCGCTGGTCTGGGCCTTGGCGGAGGTGAGGGAATTGGCGACCTGACGTTCAGCCTGCAGACTGGCTTCGGCCTGGGCGACATTGGCGCTGGTCTGGGCGGCCGTGGCACCGACTGTCTGGAGCCGCTGGTCAGAGACCCAGCCATTGCCGGACAGGGCGCGGTATCGTTGCAGATCAAGCGCCGCGCGCTGGGCATCGACCTTAGCGCTGGTCACGACCGCTGCGCGCTGAGCAATCAAGGCCTGCTCAAGCGAGACCTTATCATCAACGCCCTTGATCGCCGCCTCGAGGGCTGCAACCTTGGCAACGGCTTGGGCCAGCTTCGCTTCGGATTGCGAGGCGTCCAGACGCACAAGAACCTGACCGGCCTCGACCTTCTGGTTATCGGCAACCAAGACCTCGGCGACATAGCCGTCGATCTGAGGGCTGACCGTGACCGTATCGGCCTGAACATAGGCATTGTCAGTCTTTTCGTAGCGCTGCTTGTTGGTCCACCAGACCGAAACACCCGCGATCAGCGCCAGACCAACCGTCGCGGCGACCAGCAGCGGAATGAGTTTTGCTCTCGGCATGCGCCGACCCCCGAACTTTACATTTGAACAGCCTGTCTATCGGCCCGACCCTGTAGACTCAATCGTCAAATGGACTGATACGTCCAAAAATCAACGATCAAGCCCTTACCAGCTTTCTGACCAGGGACGAAGGTCAAGCTCATGGGTC
The DNA here is from genome assembly GCA_041182245.1 of Pseudomonadota bacterium. GTDB lineage: Bacteria > Pseudomonadota > Alphaproteobacteria > Caulobacterales > Caulobacteraceae > CAISGS01. The sequence continues at coordinate 151,501 of JBEGNZ010000001.1, forward strand.
CAGCTATCGCGCGGCTGGCTGTGGAGATGCCAATAGTTTTCGGCAATATGGTCTGGATCAAGGATCCCGTCATGAGCCTTGCGCGCATAGGATTCGGGGAAGTTTTCCGCGATCCATTGGGTATCAATCGGGCCGTCGATCAAGGTATGAGCAACATGAATACCCTTTGGCCCAAGCTCGCGTGCCATCGATTGGGCCAAGGCGCGCAGCGCATGTTTCGCGCCGGAAAAGGCTGAAAAGCCCTCGCGGCCCCGGACGCTGGCGGTGGCACCGGTGAACAGGATCGTGCCCCGGCCACGTGGCTCCATGCGGCGAGCGGCTTCGCGACCGGTCAGAAAGCCCGCAAAACAGGCCATTTCCCAGACCTTGAAATAGACCCGCGCTGTAGTGTCAGAAATTGAGAATCGGACATTGGCCCCAATATTGAAGACGCAGACCTCAATCGGGCCGATCTCGGCTTCGATCCGGTCATAGAGGGCGATGACCTCCTCTTCCTTGCGAGCATCGCAGCCAAAGCCAAAGGCCTTGCCGCCCTCGGCCTCTATGGCCTCGACCAGAGCGGTTAGCTTATCTTGCTGACGGCGCACACCGACGGCGACATAGCCTTCACGCGCGAAACGACGGGCAATGGCACCGCCCAAGGCATCCCCTGCCCCGATTACCAAGGCCACCTTCGCTGTCATATCTCGACCCCAACCTATAGAATGATAACCATCATATCATGAGATCGGGTTATGGCTAGGCTCCGCATCCTCTTGACTATTGATAACCTGTTTTAGGGTCGCGACCAGCAGGTTTGGGTCTATCGGCTTGGACAGGAACAGGAACGGGCCGGCTCACGATGGCCATTCAAAAGAAAACAGGCGGGCCCTGTGGGACCCGCCTGCGATCTTGTCTTGAGTTTTGAAGCCAGTTTAGGCACCGGCCTCTTCGGCTGGCGCTTCACGCTTGGTCAGGTCCTCGCCGGTTTCCTGATCCACAACCTTCATGGACAGCTTGACCTTACCGCGATCGTCAAAGCCCATGAGCTTGACCTTCACGATTTGGCCTTCGGTGACCACGTCCGAGGTCTTGGCGACCTTGTTCTGCGACAGTTGGCTGATGTGGACCAGGCCGTCCTTGGCACCGAAGAAGTTCACGAAGGCACCGAAATCGACAACCTTGACGACCTTACCGTCATAGATCGCGCCCAGCTCAGGCTCGGACGCGATCGACTTGATCCAATCGATGGCGGCCTTGATCTTGGAGCCGTCCGAAGCCGAGACCTTGACCGTGCCATCGTCTTGGATGTCGATCTTAGCGCCGGTCTTTTCGACGATCTCACGGATCACCTTGCCGCCCGAACCGATGACTTCACGGATCTTGTCGGTCGGGATGGTGATGGTCTCGATCTTGGGGGCATATTCGCCAATCTCAGAACGGGCACCGTCAATGGCCTTGGCCATTTCGCCGAGGATGTGGAGACGACCACCCTTGGCCTGGTTAAGGGCCTTGTTCATGATCTCTTCGGTGATGCCGGGGATCTTGATGTCCATCTGCAGGCTGGTGATGCCGTCAGCGGTACCAGCCACCTTGAAGTCCATATCGCCGAGGTGATCTTCGTCACCCAAGATGTCCGACAGGACCACATAGCCATCGGGCTCGAGGATCAGACCCATGGCGATACCCGACACAGGCTTCACCATTGGCACGCCCGCATCCATCAGCGCCAAGGAGGAGCCGCAGACCGTCGCCATCGAGGACGAGCCGTTCGACTCGGTGATCTCGGAGACCAGACGGATGGTGTAGGGGAAGTCCGACTTGGCAGGCAGCATGGGCCGCAGGGCGCGCCAAGCCAGCTTGCCGTGACCGATTTCGCGGCGGCCGGGCGAACCCATACGGCCGGTCTCACCGACCGAATAGGGCGGGAAGTTATAGTGCAGCAGGAAGTTTTCCTTGTAGGTGCCTTCCAGCGCGTCGATGAACTGCTCGTCATCGCCGGTGCCGAGGGTGGCAACCACAAGGGCTTGGGTCTCGCCGCGCGTGAACAGGGCCGAACCGTGGGCGCGAGGTAGGATGCCCACTTCACCGATGATCGGACGGACCTTGTCCAGCGGACGGCCATCGATGCGGATCTTGGTTTCCAGAACATCGCGGCGCAGAACCGTGGCTTCGCATTCCTTGAAGGCTGAGCCGAACTTGCTGCTGTCATAACCGTCTGGGTTGGCGTCCGACTTGATCAGCGCCGAAGCGGCGATCTTCTTGGCCGCGTCCAGAGCCGCATGGCGGTCTTGCTTGCCGGTCAGCTTGTAGGCGGCCTTCAGATCTTCGCCGACGAGGGCCTTGATCTTGTTTTCCAAAGGCGACAGGTCTTCAGCTTGGAAGTCCCAAGGCTCTTTGGCTGCGTGCTCAGCCAGTTCGATGATCGCGTCGATCACAGGCTGGAAGCCGCGCTGAGCGAACATGACACCGCCCAGAACGATCTCTTCTGGAAGTTCCTTAATTTCGGATTCAACCATCATCACGGCGTCGTTGGTGCCGGCGACAACCAGATCCATACGGTTTTCAGCCGTCATCTGGTCGAGGGTTGGGTTCAGGACATATTCGCCATTGATATAGGCGACGCGTGCCGCACCAATAGGACCCATAAAGGGAACGCCCGAGAGGGTCAGGGCCGCAGAGGCTGCAACCATGGCCAAGATGTCAGGATCGTTCTCAAGATCGTGGGCCAGAACGGTGACGACCACCTGGGTCTCGTTCTTAAAGCCCTTGACGAACAAAGGACGGATCGGACGGTCGATCAGGCGCGAGACCAGGGTCTCCTTTTCGGAGGGACGGCCCTCGCGCTTGAAGAAGCCACCCGGGATCTTACCGGCGGCAAAGGTCTTTTCCTGATAATTCACGGTCAGCGGGAAGAAGTCGATCCCGGGCTTTGGCGAACGGGCGGCGACGACGGTCGCCAGAACCACGGTCTCGCCGTAGGTGGCCAGAACCGCGCCGTCAGCTTGGCGCGCGATACGGCCAGTTTCGAGGGTCAGCGTGCGGCCGGCCCAATCGATGGATTTGCGTTTGATGTCGAACATGTTTGTCTTTCGGTCTCCCCCAAGGCCCATTCCTTACGGGGGATGCGGGACGAGCCGGGAGCGACCATTCGCTAACCCGGCATTGTCGTCCTTGGTCTAGACTTCCTCCCGTCCCCTATCGGACTCATGCCATTGGGACGGGAAGGAAGGCAGTCTTGGCTGTGCCTTAGCGGCGCAGGCCTAGGGTTTGGATCAGCGCGGCATAGCGGCCTTGATCTGTGTCCTTCAGGTGGTCCAGGAGACGACGGCGTTGCGAGACCATCTTCAGAAGGCCGCGACGCGAGTGGTTGTCCTTTTTGTGGGTCTTGAAGTGCTCGGTCAGATTGGCAATCCGTTCTGACAGGATCGCCACCTGCACTTCGGCCGAGCCCGTGTCGCCTTCAGAGCGAGCATGGGCTTGGATGACTTCAGCTTTACGTTCAATCGTGATCGACATCGGTGTCTCCTTGTTCAAGATGAAATACCCGCGTCGGACTAAGCTGTCCGGCGCGCATCTCACAAAGGCTGATCGCTAGGCCATCCAGCTTTGCCAAAACGATTCGAGACGCATCTTGCCCCCCAATGGTGCGGGGAACGCGAGACGCACGAAGCGTTTCGACCTGTCTGGGAAGCAGAATGATCGGGCGCCCTTGCTTGAGCCGGAATGCCTCTTCCTCAGTTATGGCCAGCGCCGGGATGTCGTCCAGCGCGGTCTCAACGGGAAGCAAAGCCTCCGAAGCGGCGCTCTTATGCACCAACTCTTCCAGAAATTCTAGTGTAATTGCACGCTCTTGCCCGAAGGCCCCAACGCGCAGGCGGCGCAGATCGCTGACGTGACCGCAGGCCCCGAGCATGACGGCAAGGTCACGGGCCACGGAACGGACATAGGTTCCCTTGCCACAGCGAATATCAATTACCGCATGGTCCGGGTCTGGAATCTCGACCAGATCGGCCTCATAGATGGTGACGCGGCGGGCAGCGAGCTCGAACTCAACCCCCTCCCGCGCCAGATCATAGGCCCGCTCGCCATCGACCTTGATGGCCGAAAAGTTGGGCGGCACCTGATCGATCTCGCCAACAAAGCTCTTGAGGGCCTCGGCAATGGCCGCAGGCTCTGGCCGCACAGTCGAGGTCGCCGTCACCGCGCCTTCGCGGTCAAAGCTGGCGGTCGATGTCCCCCATGCGACGGTGAACCGATAGGTCTTATCGGCCTCCATCAGATAGGGCACGGTCTTGGTGGCCTCGCCTAGGGCAATGGGCAAGATGCCGGTGGCCAGAGGATCAAGCGTTCCGGCATGACCGGCCTTCTGGGCATTGAACAGCCGCCGCACGCGGCTGACCGCTGTGGTCGATCCCATATCATGAGGCTTATCAAGGACGATCCAGCCGGAGACGGGCAGTCCCTTCTTACGCCGGGCCATGGCTGTCTTCTTCATCCTCATCAGTCGGCTCATCTGGCGCAGCCAGATCGGCGCGGACCTTGGGATCATCGAAAAGCCGCTCGATATGCTCAGCAGTGGCGAAGCTCTGATCGTGGATGAACCGCAGATCGGGCGTGAACTTCATGTCAATCATCCGACCGAGCAGGCCGCGGATATATTTCGACACGGCATTAAGCGACTTGACGATGGCCTTGGCATTTTCACCGCGCAGAGGCTGCACAAAGCACATGGCATGGCGCAGGTCCGGGGTCATGCGCACTTCGGTCACAGTGACGATCACCCCGGCGAGTGTCGGATCTAGAAAGGTCTCCTCTCGCAGGATCTCGACCAACGCATGGCGGACAAGCTCACCCGCGCGCAACTGACGCTGGCTGGGACCCGAGGGCCCGGTCGGGCGCGAAGCCTTGGCAGGACGTTTCATAGCACTCTCCTAGCCTCACCGGCGGATCGGACGCCGCGAAAGGGACGGACACAAAAGGACGTGGCTTGTAGCCCCACCAAGCCGGAAAGTCGAGGGAGGGGGCGGGCGAAGTGGGATCGCCGACTAGGGGCGCATTCTAATCACCCGGGGAACAGACGAATACCGCCGGACCCACGCGCGGGTATCCTGACAAATCCATCCCAGCATCCGCAATATGGCGGCATAGTCTGCGGTGAGATTCCGACCAATTAAGGGTTCTTGGTGGAAGATTCGATTGCGAAGATCTTGAATGGTTCGGCCTGTCTGAGACACGGCACTCATCGTTTCCTCTGCCGACAGGTGTGGAAAGGTTGTGCGAGCATGGTCGTTCCATAGCGAAACATTATAGTCCCGCGCCAACAGAATGATCCAAAACCCTAACGATAGGGACGCAACAATCTGAGCTGTCGTGGGATCGGTGCCATATTTGCGCCTGTAGCGTCGCACCGCCTTTTGAATATCGTCCTGTGGGGCTCGCTTGACGACGGCGCGAAAGTTACTCGCCTCCCACCAATCCGGGCCATAGTTGGTGGTCAAGGCTTGATGGATAACATTCCTCAAGGCCACCTCGACGGCTTGCAGCGGGAAATGGAAACCTTGTCCGACGGCTGCGTTCCAAAGATATAGCCGATGGGCCCGGTCCTCATCAAAACCGGCTGCGATTTGGTAGGTACGCCAACGGTCGGCTGTAACCGTCCGATCGAACGCAGACCTTAGGGCTGGCGCTATCGGATCAGGGATTTGATCTTGACGAATAGGCATTGAAACGTCATTTCGTAAGGGCGTGCCGTCCCTTCGGGGTGCGGACCAGACAGAGCCCTCGGACAGCCGCAAGGCCCTCCGGGGGTTTCGACCCTGAGTAGATCATGAATTTGGTAGATGCGCTATCAGCGCTTCAGCCCCATCCGCAACATCCCTGTATCGCCTTCAAATCCCACGAGACGCCAGCTTCCCGCATCCTTGTGGAAGATCAAGAGGCATGGGCCATCCTTCTTGCGGGGCGCGCAGACGGTCGTCTCATCGATGGGACGAAGGAGGCTGGCAATGGCCAGACGGTCGGGCAAGGGCTTGGTGGCCGAATAGCCCATGGTCTCGGCAACCGCGGCGAAAACATCGGGTTGGACCAGCTGATCGACCGCCAGATCGACGAGGGGCCGGGCCAAGATCGCGCCAAGCACGGCAAGACTGTCTGTGCCATGGGCCTGCGCCGCCTCGGCCACCAGTCGGCCGCGCAGCTGAACCTTGAGCGCAGACCGATCAATATGGGCATCGAACCCTGGCCGGTCGTGATTTCGAACCGCCACCAACAGGGCATGAACATCCCCAGCGGCGTCCAAGCGGCTGGTGGTGGCGCATCCACTCAGCAGGGCTGCGGCGATGAGGCCCAAGGTCCAGCGGGAAAGGGTCATGGGTGGCCTCCGTTCGGGACAGTGAGCCTTATCGATCAGGCGCAATTATGGCCAAGACCTTTGGCCAGCCCAAGCCAAAGCCCAAAAGGATCAGGCCACCGCACCCCATCGGGTCCGGTGGCCTGATATCTCAATCACCCCAAGCGACGACTAGAGCGAACGCTTGATGGTCTCGACCGTGAAGCACTCGATGACGTCACCAGCCTTGATATCTTGGAAGCCCGCAAAGGCCATGCCGCACTCTTGACCGGCATTGACCTCATTGACCTCGTCCTTGAAGCGCTTAAGCGTCTGCAAGGTTCCCAGTTCCAGAACCACCACATCGTTGCGGATGATCCGGACCTTGGCACCCTTACGGACCACGCCTTCAGAGACACGGCAACCGGCGATCTTACCAACCTTTGAGATGTCAAAGGCTTGCAGAACATCGGCATTGCCGAGGAAGGTTTCGCGCTGGATCGGCGACAACATGCCCGAGAGCACGTTTTTAATATCGTCGAGCAGGTCGTAGATGATCGCGTAATAACGGATCTCGACGCCTTCGCGCTCAGCCAAATCACGAGCCTGCTTCGAGGCGCGGACATTGAAGCCGAGGATCGGCGAACCGGAACCCTTGGCCAACAGCACGTCGCTCTCGTTGATGGCACCGACGCCAGAGTGAATGATCCGCGCCCGCACCTCGTCGGTGGAGATCTTCTCCAGCGACCCGATGATGGCTTCGGCCGAACCTTGCACGTCTGCCTTCACGATCAGGGCAAGCTCTTTCAGCTTCTTGTCCTGAAGCTTGGCCATCATATCGGCCAAGGTTGCGCCAGCGGCGGTAGGGGTCAGCATCTTGTCGCGCCGCTTACGGTCACGATATTCGGTCAGTTCACGGGCGCGAGCCTCATTTTCCACCACAGCGAAGGCTTCGCCGGGGCTTGGGGGCATATCAAGGCCGAGGATTTCGACCGGCACGGAGGGTTCAGCCACCAAGACCTGTTCATCACGCTCGTTGATCAGGGCGCGCACGCGGCCCCAAGCCGCACCGGCCACGACAATATCGCCGCGCTTGAGCGAGCCACGCTTGACCAGAACCGTGGCCACGGGGCCGCGTCCCTTGTCGAGCTTGCCTTCAATGACCACACCTTCGGCCGTCCGATCCGGATTGGCCTTCAGGTCCATCATTTCAGCTTGGATCAGAATGGCTTCGATCAGCTTGTCCAGGCCGGTCTTTTTGAGGGCAGAGACCTCAATGATCTGGGTGTCACCGCCGAGGCTTTCGACCACGATCTCATGTTGCAACAGCTCATTGACGACGCGGGTGGCGTCGGAACCGGGCTTGTCCATCTTATTGACAGCAACAATGATCGGCGCACCCGCAGCCTTGGCATGATGAATGGCTTCGATGGTCTGAGGCATAACCCCGTCATCACCGGCCACAACTAGAACCACGATGTCGGTGACATTGGCACCGCGCGCACGCATGGCCGAGAAGGCCGCGTGACCGGGCGTATCCAAGAAGGTGACGCGGTCGCCCTCCGGCAAGCGGACCTGATAGGCCCCAATATGCTGGGTAATGCCGCCATGCTCGCCCCCGGCCACATCGGCCGAGCGCAGAGCATCCAACAGGCTGGTCTTGCCGTGGTCAACGTGACCCATAACCGCGACCACTGGAGGCCGGGTGACCGTGTCTTGATCCTGATCGTCAGCCGACAGGAAGCCGGTTTCGACGTCCGATTCGGACACGCGGGTGACATTATGGCCAAATTCCGTGGCGATCAGTTCAGCCGTATCGGAGTCGATCACGTCGTTGATCTTCAGCATCATGCCTTGGCGCATCATGAACTTGATCACGTCGACGGCACGGGTGGCCATACGCTGCGACAGTTCCTGCACGGTGATGACATCCGGGATGACCACGTCACGAGTGACCTTGATCTGATCCTGAGCGCCACCGCCCTTACGCTTCTCACGCTCACGTTCACGGGCCCGGCGAACCGAAGCCAGCGAACGCATGCGGTCGGCGGACTCTCCATCGCCTGCGACGGCTTGGATGGTCAGGCGACCTTCGCGGCGTTGAGGTGCACCCTTAACGCGGCTGACAGCCTTGGCGTTACCGCCCGGCGCTGCAGCCTTGGCGCGCTTGATGCCGTCCTCGTCCAGATCCTGAGGACGCCGATCCTTGCCCGCACCCGGAGGTGCGGTACGCGCGGCGCGCTGTACATCGGGCGTGACCGGTGCCGAAGGCGGGGCCTGGCGACCCCCTGGGCCCGGGCGAGCACCTGGACCACCAGGACGTGGCGGAGCAGGGCGCGGCGTAAGCGCAGAATAACGAACCGTCTCACCAGCACGAGCAGGCGGGGCTGGACGATCCGTATTGGGACGCTGCCCATCCCGCGGCGGACGCGGACCGGTCGGAGCCGGACGCGGCGCATCGCTGCGATAGGTGGTTGTGGCCTGACGATCATCACGGCGCGGCTCACCCGGACGGGTTGGGGCGGCCCGGATGGGCTCAGGAGCCCGATAGGGGGGTGGCTGAACCGCGACGGGCGCAGGGGCCGGAGCGGCAACGGCTACGGGGGCTGGTACCGGAGCCGGAGCTTCAGTCTTGACCGGCGCTGGCGCAGCGGCTTCCGCAGCAGGCGATGGAGCCATCTTAGCTTGAAGGGCAGCCTCAGCCGCACGGGCCTCAGCGGCGGCGCGACGCGCGGCCTCTTCTTCCGCACGGCGCGCATCTTCGAGCGCCTTGCGTTCTGCCACCTGGCGCTCTTGTTCAGCGCGCGCGGCTTCGACAACGCGCTGACGGGCGCGCATCTCTTCGGGCGACAGATTCAAATTGGTCTGAAGCGGTTGCTGGGGACGCGGAGGACGCGGCTCCTGCGGACGGGCAGCCTCAGGGGTTGGGCGGCGCTCGGCCTGAACCGGCGCAGGCGCAGGCCCGCCTGGCGCGCCGTCAACACGGCGGCGCTTGGTCTCTACGACCACCGTCTTGGACCGGCCATGGCTGAAGCTTTGCTTCACCGTACCTGCACTGACCGCACCCGCACGGGGCTTCAGCGTCAGGGGGGCCCTGCCGCCGGACTGGCCGGCCGAACCGTCGGGACGGTCGTTTTCATTGTCGTTCGCGTCGTTCATCCGCTCGCTTTACTCACTTCCGGTCCCCGAACGGGCCCGGCCTTAGTCTTCAACCAATAGAAATTGAGCCGGAACGAAGGGTTTCGTTCCCGCCCGCTCTCACGGCTCCTCGCGCCAACTCGTTGGGATGAGCGAGCGAAAGCCTGATAGCCGCTCGACATCCTGTGTCCAACGGTCAGCGCCTCGCCCCGCAAGGAAGACGAGGTGTATCACATTTCCAAGCCCTAAGGCCAAACTCAATTCGTCTGCTGTGAAAATCCCTAGCAAACGTGGCCTACGGGGGACACGCCGGGCGATTTGCAGCATCTTTCGACGCCCATCATCAGCGCCGTCGCTGGCCTCGACCATCCAAGCGACCTTGCCGGCGCTAATGGCCGCCCCGGCCTTTTCAAAACCAAAGGTCAGATCAGCCGCCCGGCGGGCAAGTCCCAACCCGTCCAGAACCCTTTGGGTCAAGAGACGCTCAACCTGATCGGCCAGATCGGCAGGGGCCGACAGCTTGGCCTTGGCGGCACGGGAAAAGGCACCCTTCTTGGCTGCCGTCGTAACCGCCTCGCGATTGGCCGTTACCCAGAGCCCGCGCCCCGGCAACTTTCGCGCCAGATCTGGCACGACCACGCCGCCCGGACCCGCCACAAAACGGATCAGCTTTTCTTCTGGCACCACCTCGCCACTCACAATGCAGCGTCGCTCGCGGTCGGCCTGCGCCTTGGTCCGGTGCGCACGCGCCTCTTGCGGGGCCTCCGGTAAAGAGGCGTCCTGCTCTATGGGCGCGGCATCGGTGGTCAAGGGCGCGAAGTCTCCAGAGGGAAAGGTCCCCCACCCACCCCCGCCCAAGGGCCGAGGGTCTAAATGAAAATAGTCCGCCCCCACCGGGGGCCTCGGTCAAAGAAGACTGGAATGAGAGGCAAGCCCCTCACACCAAGATCAAGCCTCGGCATCGGCCTCAGGCTCAAGGTCGGCCCCAAGCTCATCCTCGTCTTCAGCCGCCTCCGGGGCCTCGACCCAGCCCATCACGACGCGAGCGCGCATGATAAGGGCCTCGGCATCTTCCGGTGACAGATTGAAGCTTTCCAAGAGACCAGGCTGACGCACGCGGGCACCATCCTTAGCTTCGAACCAGCCCCGCAGATCGTCCGGCACCAGATCGGCAAGATCTTCAACGGTCTTAACCTCGCCGGTCCCTAGGGCAATGGCCATCGGAATGGTCAAGCCTTCTATCTGAAGCAGCGCATCTTCGACGCCGAGGGCGCGACGCTTGGAATCCAGTTCAGCCGCTTCACGCTCAAGGAAGTCACGGGCGCGCGCCTGAAGCTCTTCGGCCGTGTCATCATCAAAGCCTTCGATGCTGGCAATCTCTTCAGCCTCGACATAGGCCACGTCTTCAACAGCGGCAAAGCCTTCGGTAACCAGCAGCTGGGCGATCACTTCGTCGACGTCCAAAGCCTCTTGGAACAGGGTCGTGCGCTCAGCAAATTCGCGCTGACGACGCTCGCTCTCTTGGCTTTCGGTCATGATGTCGATCTGCCAACCGGTCAGCTGACTGGCCAGGCGCACATTCTGACCGCGGCGACCAATGGCCAAGGACAGTTGCTCGTCCGGCACCACCACTTCAACGCGCTCGTCCTCTTCATCGAGCACGACCTTGGTCACTTCGGCAGGAGCCAAGGCGTTCACGATAAAGGTGGCTTCATCGGGTGACCATTGGATGATGTCGATCTTTTCGCCCTGAAGTTCGGCCACCACGGCCTGAACCCGGCTACCGCGCATACCCACGCAAGCGCCGACCGGATCGATGGAGCTATCATTGGAGACCACGGCCATCTTGGCGCGGCTGCCAGGATCGCGGGCCACGGCCCGGATCTCGATCACCGCATCATAGACTTCGGGCACTTCCTGCGCGAACAGCTTGGCCATGAAGCCACCATGGGCGCGGCTAAGCATGATCTGCGGGCCCTTGGTCTCGCGGCGCACATCATAGATGTAGGCCCGGACGCGGTCGCCGATCTGGAAGTTCTCGCGCGGGATGGCTTGGTCGCGGCGCATAATGCCTTCGCCGCGGCCGAGATCGACAATAACATTGCCATATTCGACGCGCTTGACCGTGCCATTGACCACTTCTGAGATGCGGTCCTTGAACTCTTCGTACTGACGCTCACGCTCAGCTTCGCGGACCTTGTGGGTCACGACCTGACGGGCCATCTGGGTCTGGACCCGGCCAAATTCGAAGGGCGGCAGGATTTCGGTATAGGTCTTGCCGATGGCCGCTTCCTTATCGCCCTTCAAGGCGTCGGCGAGGCTCTGCTCGGCATATTCATTCTCGACCGCGCCATCGGCGACCACAGTCACCACGCGGGTGATGGTCATTTCGCCGGTACGGGGATCGATATGGACGCGGATATCGTGCTCAGCGCCATAACGCGAGCGCGCCGCCTTTTGGATCGCCTCCTCAATGGCTTCGATCACAATTTCCTTTTCGATCGATTTCTCACGCGCGACGGCGTCAGCGATCTGCAGGAGTTCAAGCCGGTTTGCGGAAATGCCGGTGACGCTCATTAGGCCAGGTCCTCTTCGTCTTCGCCATCTAGCGAATCTTGCGGGGTCATTCGGGAAGCGCGTTCGTCTGCGCCACGTTTCATCAACTCGTCGGTCAGGACAAGCTTGGCCTCGACCACCCAATCAAAGGGGATCAAGGTGGTATGGTCGGGCTCGCCCTCTAGATTGATTGCGACAGCGCCGTCTTCAAGTCCAGCCAACTGGCCCTTGAAACGTTTGCGCCCTTCGCACAGGCGGTCCAGTTCGATGCGGGCCTCAAGACCCTCATAGGTCTCGAAATCCTTGAGGCGGGTCAGGGGGCGATCAATGCCGGGGCTCGAAACCTCCAGCAGATATTCGCCGGTGATCGGATCGGCAGCGTCCAACACCTCGGCCACGGCGCGCGACAACATCGCACAGCCTTCGACATTCATACTGCCATCGGGACGCTCGGCCATGAGCTGAAGGCGCCGGGTCTGGGTGCCGCTCATCAGGCGCAGACGCACGAGCTCAAAGCCCGCCGCCTCAACCACGGGGTCGAGGAGGGAGATCAGGTCCCGGTCTTCACTGGTCTTGCCGCGCAAGCTTGGCCTCTCAAAGCAACAAAAAAGCGGCGAGCCTTCCGGCCGCCGCTCGAAAGCGTCATCCAACGCCATCGATCGATGTAGCACCCTTATAGGCGTCTAATGGCGGCTTGTCACCTCCCCGTTTTTTTGGAGACGCGCACAGGCTCAGACCCGCTGAAAATCCAAGAAGATCGGATCACAATCCCCGAGGCGCTTTTCCTCATAGCGCGTGGTGACATGGTCCGCTGGCGGCATGGTCCAGTCGCTGGCGACCTCGGCAGTCCAGCGGAAATCAGAGCTGCGATTGAACCTTTGCAGGGTCCAGTCGGCATAGTCGGCCCAGTCGGTGGCAAATCTTAAGTGCCCGCCCGGCTTCAAGACCCGCGCCAGCTCGGCAATCACCTCAGGCTGGATCAGGCGGCGCTTGTGATGGCGCGATTTGGGCCAGGGGTCGGGGAACAGGATGAAGATCCGCGACAGGCTGGCATCGGGCAAGGCGGCGGCCAGTTCGCGACCGTCCCCCTGAAGGATACGGATATTGCCAATGCCGCGCTCATCAATATGACGCACCGCGCTAGCCGCGCCATTTAAGAACGGCTCGGCACCGAGGATTAGGACCTTCGGATGGCGCTGGGCTTGGGCGGCCATATGCTCGCCCGCGCCAAAGCCGATCTCCAGCCAGACCTCTTCATAACCCGGCGCAAGGACCGCTGGATCAATCGGTCCGAGGGCGGGATCGGGGATAGACAGGCGCGGCAGATTGGCCTCGATCAGGCCCGCCTGCCGTGTCTTCAGTTGCCGCGCCTTGATGCGCCCATAGGAACGCAATGGCCCGTGAGGTTTTTGGCCAATGGACATGGCACCGCTTAGCCCGATTAGGCCAGACCGCTCAAGTCCTTGACCAGATCGGTGCGCTCCCAGCTAAAGCCACCCTCATTGTCCGGCTCGCGGCCAAAGTGGCCATAGGCTGCGGTACGGGCATAGATCGGACGGTTGAGCTTGAGGTGCTCGCGGATGGCGCGCGGGGTCGCGCCGCCGACCAGTTCGGGCAGGACCTTCTCCAGAAGTGCCGGATCGACGCGGCCCGTATCATGCAAGTCGACATAGAAGGACAGGGGCTGAGCCACACCAATGGCATAGGAGATCTGGATCGTGCACTTGTCGGCCAGACCTGCGGCGACAACATTCTTGGCCAGATAGCGGCAAAGATAGGCCGCCGAACGGTCTACCTTGGTCGGGTCCTTGCCCGAAAAGGCACCGCCGCCATGGGGTGAGGCACCGCCGTAGGTGTCGACAATGATCTTGCGGCCGGTTAGGCCGGCATCCCCATCGGGGCCGCCGATCTCAAAACGGCCGGTGGGATTGACGTGCCACTTGGTCTTGCGGGTCACCAGACCCTCGGGGAAAATCGACAGGACGTGCGGCTTGATCAGGTCAAGGACACGCTTGGAGGTCGCGATCTTGCCGTCGATGCGCTTCTTGTGCTGGTGAGACACCACGATCTGTAGGACTTGGGTTGGCTTGCCGTTCTCATAGAGCAGGGTCACCTGGCTCTTGGCGTCAGGCTCCAGCTCTGACAGCTCGCCAGAGTGACGCAGTTGGGCCAAGCGATGCAGGATGTCGTGGCTATATTGCAACGTCGCAGGCATGAGCTGCGGTGTCTCATTGGTCGCATAGCCGAACATAATGCCCTGATCGCCCGCACCCTCATCCTTGGTCGCAGAGGAATCGACGCCCTGTGCAATATGGGCCGACTGACCATGGAGGTGGCAAGCGAACTTGGCCTTTTCCCAATGGAAGCCCTTTTGCTCATAGCCAATATCCTTGATCGCGGCGCGAACCTTAGGCTCTAGACCAGCAATGATGGATTTGGTCTTTTCCTTGGTCGAGGCGCGAACCTCACCGGCGAGGACAATGCGATTGGTGGTGACGAGGGTCTCGCAGGCCACGCGGGCCTCTGGCTCTTCGCCCAAAAAGGCATCAACGACCACATCGGAAATCCGGTCGGCAACCTTGTCAGGATGGCCCTCAGACACGCTTTCGCTCGTGAAAATATAAGATGCACGGCTCACAGGGCACACTCCTTGCAGGAAAGTCTTTATCGGATAGGCGAGGTCGATCGTGGGCAAGCTTAGCCGCACGCACCCCAGTTGCACCAATCATATAAAGATATGTTTATATCTGCAAGTCAGGTCTTTTGGTTGGGCTCCTAGTCGTGAGGGTCCTTATCCAGATCGACTACACCCGAAGGATCGCCCATCGCTCGAACCAATTCCAGCAATCGCCGACGCAGCCGTCCGCGTGGCACCTTTGGAAACAGAATGGCCAGCTCTAGACCCTCTGGCGTCATCAGAAATTCGTGCACAAATTGATCTGATCCTGACTCCGCAAAGCCAAATTTCTGCGGCTCTGTCGGATCACTGAGACCATCAAAGAAATAGGCGACCGGTGTCGATAGGGCGCGCGCAATTTCATAGAGTTTTGAGGCGCTGACGCGATTGGCACCCCTTTCGTATTTTTGGATCTGTTGAAAGGTCAGGCCAAGCTCTTCAGCAAGTTTTTCCTGACTAATGCCAAGAAGCTTACGTCTCATCCGAACTCTTGCGCCGACATGCAAGTCTACGGGATTCGGAAATCGCTCAATCGGTGCTAGCACGCCCATGGATGTCTCTTCCATCTAGATTTAACCTTGGATCGCATTTTTGTTTACCATTAGTCGCGACCTGTCACGTGGTTTTATCTAATTACGGCGCCTTGCGGCCAATATAATAATCAATGCTATCAATAGCATGGATACAAATAGTCCATCGCCGAACCGGCCATAGACGGTTGTGGCCAAGGCGTTAGGCAGGATTGAATCGATTACCCCTTCTTGGCCCTGAACCAAACTTTGGGCTGTGGATCGTCGGCCATAGGCATCAATAACGGCCGATATACCGGTCGGGGTGGACCGCACCAGAGGCAGTCCCTCTTCAATGGCGCGATAGCTGGCAATGTTCAAATGCTGCCAAGGGCCACTGGTCTTGCCAAACCAGGCATCGTTGGAGACGTTCAAGATCCAGCCCGCCCGCTTGCCAGCCAAGGCCGCGCCTTGCCGCGTAAAGCCAGGAAACAGGCTCTCATAGCAGATCAGGGGCTGGACCAACGGCAAGCCGTCAAACTGCACGGGCTGCGGCCTTGGGCCGGGCGTAAAATCATCTGGAGCATGGACCAAACGCCGAATGCCCAGCTTTCCCAATGTCTCGCCAAGGGGCAAATATTCCCCGAAAGGTACCAGCCGGTGCTTGTCATAGAGGCCCGTGACCCTCAGCTCTGCACCCTCGCGGCGGATACCCAGAAGGCTATTATAATAGACCGGCCGATCGAAAGTGCCTCCCAGTCGATAGCCGCCCATCATCAAGACCTGACCGGGCTTGAGGGAGGCGACAACCACATCACGCGTCCAGCTACCGGGTGCCAGATAGTCATCCAAGGCGGCCGGAATGGCGCCCTCGGGCCAGATCACCACCGCCGGAACGGGGCCCTTGCTCGGAAGGGCGGTCAGGGCGGTATATTTGGCCAGAATGTTGCGGAAATTTTCCGGTGTCCATTTGGCGGATTGGGGAATATTGGCCTGAACGATGCGCACCACCGGGCCGCCTTCCGCTGGAGGCAAAGCGCTGCCCAACCGAACCATGCCAAAGCCATAGAGACCTGCGGCCATCGCGACGGCAAGGCCGGCAAGGATCACACCCTGCCGCCGCTGATCTTGACGCAGCAGTAGGCCAAAGGATCCGGCAATCCAAAGGGTAAGAAAGCTCAGCCCATAGGCCCCAACCACCGATGCCATCTGTGACGGGGCCGACCCCGCGCGCCAGGTCTCACCCGGTAGGTTCCAAGCAAAGCCGGTGAGCACATGACCTCGCAGCCACTCAACCCCCGAAAAGGCCAGCACAAAGGCTGCAATCCGGACAAGGGCTGGGGCCTGACGAGGCACCGCCCAGCGATAGGCCAAACCCGCAGCGCCCCAGAACAGGGCCAGCCCACCCGAGAGGGACAGGACCGCGATCGGGGCCATCCAACCATAGACCTCAATATCAACCAAAAAGGCTTCGCCAACCCACCAGGTGCTAACGAAAAAATAGGCCAGACCAAACAGCCAGCCGCGCCAAAAGCCGCCCCTCAATCGATGGCGCGCGCCCGTATCCTGATCAATCAGGTGAAGCGCTAGACCATAGCCCAACAGTCCAGGCAAGATCCCGAACGGGGGATGGGCCAATGCCGCGCCAAGCCCGGCTAACAGACAGGATAGGGCCGCGCCCCACCGCCCCTGCGCCCAGCGCGCCAAGACTTCAAGGCGCTTCGAGATCACGGGGCCTCTGTGGCCGCTGGCGTCGCGCTTCTCATCCGTAGGCGCTTGACCCGGCGCGGATCGGCATCGGTAATCTCGAACTCAAAGCCCGACGGATGGGCGATGACCTCGCCGCGCTGCGGCACCCGTCCGGCCAGGGCGCTGACCAGCCCCCCAACCGTATCGATCTCTTCTTCATAGTCGGCCAGCATCAGTTCAGCGTCGGCCATCGCCTCGAGTTCTTCCAAGGGCGCACGGGCATCACATTCATAGATACCGCCCGCGCGGGCGACGATAGAGGCCTGATGGGCGTCATCATGCTCATCATCAATCTCACCGACGACGGCCTCAACCAGATCCTCAAGCGTGACAATGCCGTCCGTGCCGCCGAACTCATCAATCACCAGCGCCATATGGATGCGCGTCGCCTGCATCTTGACCAGCAGGTCCGCGGCCCTCATCGAGGCGGGGACATAGAGCACTTCACGGCGAAGACGGTGCAGTACTGGCTCGCTCTGGGCCGGGCGCTTGGCCTCATCGGCCAAAAGCTTGAACACATCCTTGACGTGGACCACCCCGACCGGATCGTCGAGATTGTCGCGATAGATCGGCATGCGCGAATGACCGGCCTCAATGAAGGTGGCCAGAACCTCTTCAAAGGGCGAGGAAATATCGATCGCAACAATGTCGGCGCGCGGTGTCATGACGTCATCCACCCGCAGGGTCTTGAAGGCCTCGGCCTGATCGACAATATCCACGGCCCCGTCGGTTGTAGCCCCACCCGTAGACGTTACCAGCCTTGCGCCTTTAGCCTTTAGCCCCCATCCCAGCGCAGCGAACAGTCCGCGATCACTGCGGCGGCGGCGAGCGACTGGCTTGTGAGCGCCGTTGTTCGAGGGGGTTTTAGAACTGGGTTCGTCAGGACTGGACATGGTCTTGCGTGGGCGCTCCGTAGGGATCCGGTATACCAAGTCCAGCCAGAAGGGTGCGCTCTAACCCCTCCATCAGCTCGGCCTCAGCGTCGGTTTCGTGATCATAGCCTAAAAGATGCAAGGTCCCATGCATCGTTAGATGACAAAGATGGTCGGCAAGGCTCTTGCCCTGCTCATCAGCCTCTCGCATGCAGACCCCGAGCGCCAAAGCTATATCGCCCAAATGACCTTCAAGATTATGTGGGGCGGGAAAGGACAGGACATTGGTGGGCTTGTCTTGCCCCCGGAACCGGCCGTTCAAGGCTTGAACCGCCTCATTATCCGTCAACAGCACCACTACCGCGCCACCCTCAACATCGGTCAGGCGCGGCGCGGACAAGGCCGCCTGAGCGGCCCGGCCGATCAGGGCTTGGGCCTGATCCTCCGTTAAGGACAGGGCCGATAACCAAGCCTCGTCGTCAATCTCCACCTCAATGGCGAGAGGGTCCATCGCTAGGTCCGGTTACTGTCGGAGTCATAGGCCCGCACAATGCGCTCAACCAAGGGATGGCGCACCACGTCCTCCGCCGAAAAGCGTGAAATGCCAACGCCCTTGACCCCATCGAGCAGGCCCACCGCATGGGACAGGCCAGAATCTCTGGGATTGAGCAGATCGACCTGCGAGGGATCGCCAGTAACAACCATCCGCGCGCCCTCACCCAGACGGGTCAGGACCATCTTCATCTGTAGCCGCGACGCGTTCTGAGCCTCATCGACAATGACGAAGGCATGGCTCAGGGTGCGGCCACGCATGAAGGCGATCGGGGCCACCTCAATCTCACCCTTTTCACGGCGACGACGAAGCTGTTCGGCACCCAAAAGATCGGTCAGGGCCTCCCAGACGGGGGCCATATAGGGATCGACCTTCTCGGTCAGGTCGCCGGGCAGGAAGCCGAGCCGCTCGCCCGCCTCGACGGCGGGACGGGTTACGACCAGACGGTCGACCTCGCCGCGCAGCAACATATTGGCCCCGTGTGCCACCGCCAGATAGGTCTTGCCCGTTCCGGCAGGGCCGACGCCGAACACCAATTCATATTGGCTCAGCATCTCCAGATAGTTGGCTTGAGCGGCCGTCTTGGCCGCCACCACACCGCGCTTGCCCATCGGCATGGACCGGGCCGCGCCGGGCTTTTCGCCTGAACGCACCGCCCCAATGGCCATACGCACATCCGATTCGGCCACTTCAGCGCCAGAACGGGCCCGCTCAGCCAGACTGTCAATCACCGCCTTGGCCCCCGTCAGGGCCTTGGCCGCACCGCGCAGGGCTAGCCCCCCACCGGGCGTCTCGATCAGCACTGAAAAGGCATTTTCGATCAGGGCTACATGGCGGGCATTGGCCCCGCAAATAGCAGCCTGAACAGGCTCAGGCAGGGCGATGAACTCGTCAATGACGCGGCTCAAAGCACGGCCTCTTGCGCGGCAGACACCAGAACGCCGGAAAGGCTCATATGGGCTGCCGATTCGATGCGCATATGGACGATCTGCCCGATCAGATTGGCAGGGCCCTCCGCATGGACGGCCTGAAGATAGGGGCTGCGACCCAAGATCTGGCCCGGATGACGCCCCTCGCGCTCGATCAAGACCGGGATGACCCGGCCGACCATCTCAGCATTGAAGGCGCGCCGCTGCTCTTCCAAAAGGCTGTTCAAGCGAGCCAGACGCTCATCCTTCACCGCCTCATCAACCTGAGCCCCCATATTGGCGGCGGGCGTTCCCGGGCGGCGGCTATATTTGAAGGTGAAGGCCGAAGCGTAGCCGACCTGACGGACCAGATCCAAGGTCGCCTCAAAATCGGCCTCGGTCTCGCCGGGGAAGCCGACGATAAAGTCACCCGACAGGGCGATGTCGGGCCGGGCCTGACGGATGCGACCGATCAGGGCGACATAGTCTTCCGCCCTATGGTCTCGGTTCATGGCCTTAAGAATCTTATCAGACCCAGACTGCACGGGCAGGTGCAGATAGGGCATCAGGGCCTCTTGGGTGCCGTGGGCGGCAATCAGGGCCTCATCCATATCGCGCGGATGGCTGGTGGTGTAGCGAATGCGGTCCAGACCGGGGATCGCGGCCAGACGCTCGACCAGACCGGCAAGGCCGCCCTCGTCGCGCTCGGCCCCATAGGCATTGACGTTCTGACCCAGCAAGGTGACTTCGCGCACGCCCTGGGCGGCCAGATCTGTCGCCTCGGCCAGCACAGCCTCCATCGGGCGAGAATATTCCGCGCCGCGCGTATAGGGCACCACGCAGAAGGTGCAGAACTTATCGCAGCCCTCCTGCACGGTCAGGAAGGCGGTGACGCCGCCGGGTTGACGCGACTTGGGCAGGGCATCGAACTTTTCATCGGCAGCAAAATCCGCCGCCAGCGCCTCGCCCGAAGCGCGATGGGCCCGCGCGATCATTTCGGGCAGACGGTGATAGGATTGGGGACCGAGCACAAAATCGACCGCCGTTTGGCGACGCATGATCTCGCTGCCCTCTGCCTGAGCCACGCAGCCGGCAACAGCGATGGTCATCTGTCCGCCCGCCCCGGCCTTGGCTTCCTTCATCCGGCGCAGAACGCCCAACTCGGAATAGACCTTTTCGGTGGCCTTTTCGCGGATATGGCAGGTGTTGAGCACCACCAGATCAGCATCCTCTGGACTGTCGGTCACGCCATAGCCGAGCGGGCGCAAGATGTCGGTCATGCGCTCGCTGTCATAGACGTTCATCTGACAGCCATAGGTCTTGATATAGAGGCGCTTTTGCACAGGAAGGTCGGTCATGATGGGGTTATGGGGTCCTAGAGGTCTGGTGGCAAGATGCCCCGCCAGAGCCGCTTAACCCTTGCTGTCCTCTGCGACGTCTAAAGGCACGCCATAGAGCTCTAGCCGGTGATCAATCAGCCGGTAGCCGAGGCGGCGCGCAATGGCCGCCTGAAGAGCTTCGATCTCTTCGTCCATGAACTCAATGACCTTTCCGGTCTTCATATCGATGAGGTGGTCGTGATGGTCTTGCGGGGCCTCTTCATAGCGCGCGCGGCCATCGCGAAACTCATGGCGGGCAATGATCCCGGCCTCTTCGAACAGGCGCACGGTGCGATAGACAGTCGCGATCGAGATATGAGGGTCTACGGCCGCTGATCGGCGATAGAGCTCTTCAACGTCGGGATGGTCCGTCGCATTGGACAGGACACGCGCCACGACCCGGCGCTGATCGGTCATCCGCATGCCCTTGTCGACACATAGCTGTTCAATACGGTCCAAAACGCCCACCCGCCTGCCATCCTATCTTCAGCACCATAGCGGCATCAGGCGGGCTTGTTAAGGTTGCGTCGCAAGACCAAGGCATCAACCGGCCGACCCTCCGCGCCCCTATAGTAGCCGCGCCGCAAACCAACGCGAACGAAACCCGCCTTCTCATAGAGGGCAAGGGCAGCCTGATTGTCGACAGACACCTCTAAAAACAGCGCTTCGCCGCCGCGCTGTGTGGCCTGGTCGCTGGCCGCCGCCAAGAGGGCCTGCCCAAGTCCGCTGCGGCGATGGTTTGGATCAACGGCTATGGTCAAGATTTCCGCTTCGCCAGCCACCACACGGGCTAGGACAAAGCCGAGGGGGCCAGTGGAATCCTCCGCCATCAGGCCGATCACATCCTCGCCTGCCAACAGATCGGCGATGGCGGTTACCAGCCACGGATGATCAAAGGCGCGGGCATGGAGGGCCGCAAGGGCTTGAGCATCGCGCGGTGCGGCGATCCGAACCGGCATCTGCTGAACCTTGGTCAAAGGTCCAGATCCGGCGGCGTGAAACCGCCCGGAAGCTTGGCATCGGGCGCACGCAGATAGAGCGGCTTAGGCGGCACAATTGGGGCAATGCTGGCCTGCTGGGCAATGGCGACGGGATCGGAAGCGGCAAGCTCCATCACCACCGCTTGGGCAAAGATTCCGGCCAGAGCCGAGGCCCCCGGTCCGACCAAGGTCACAGGTCCGCCTTGCCAAAGCTCACCCAGCCTCGCAGCTGCAACTTCGGCAGACAAGGCATCGGGGGCCATGACGGGATGGCCATCGATAAAGGCCTGCACGTAAAGCTGACCTCGGCGGCCATCAATGACCGCAGCGACCAGCCCCTCGGACGAGACCGAAGCGGCCAGCGCCTGCAGGGAGCCAATGCCAATACAGGGCCGATCGAGTGCCAGAGCCAAGCCCTTGGCAAAGGCCATGCCCACCCTAAGACCGGTAAAGGAGCCCGGCCCGACCGTGACCGCGACCCGGTCCAATGCGGAAAAGGGCAGATCCGCCTGCGCCATCACCTCTTGAACCATCAGGGCCAAGCGCTCTTGGTGGCCGCGCACCATCGGTTCGGTCAGGCGGGCCAGAACCTGGCCATCCTCGACCAGCGCCACGCTGCAGGCATTGAGGGCCGTATCGAGGGCCAGAAGGATCATGCTGTGGCCCTTCGCTGTCAGATCACAGGACCTGACAGGCTTCCTCAAAGGCCAGACGCGGCGAACGGGCAAAAAGGTTCTCGTCGGTACCATAGCCAATATTGCATAGGAAATTGGCCTTGATGTTGGTGCCGGCAAAGAACTCGGCATCCACGCCCGCACTATCAAAGCCCGACATTGGCCCGCAATCGAGACCCAGCGAGCGCGCCGCGATCATCAGATAGGCCCCCTGAAGGGTGCTGTTGCGCATGGCGGTGGCCTCGGTCACGCCCGGTGCGCTGAACCAATAGCGGGCATTAGGATCATGGGGGAAGAGGCGCGGCATCTGCTCGGCAAAGTCCAGATCTTGGCCAATGATCACCGTCACCGGTGCGGCGGCGGACTTGGCGCGATTGCCTTCGGACAGGAGCGGCAGCAGGCGGGCCTTCGCCTCAGGTGATGTCACAAAGACGAACCGCGCGGGCGAGGCATTGGCCGAGGTCGGGCCATATTTGGCGAGCTCATAGACCGCCCGGATCAGGGTCTCGGAGACGGTTTGCGCCGTCCAGCCATTGTGCGAACGCGCCGTGCGAAACAGCTGATCCAAGGCCTTGTCGTCGAGAGGATGGGACATCAGAAAATCTCCGAAAAATCTTAGGACTAAAGGGCCTGTTCGACGCGGGTCACTTCGGGAACATAGTGCTTGAGCATGTTCTCGACCCCGGACTTTAGGGTCGCAGACGAGGACGGGCAGCCTGCACAGGCCCCGCGCATATGGAGCCAAACCACGCCGGTCGCGGCCTCGAACCGATTAAACAGGATATCGCCGCCATCCTGCGCCACGGCAGGGCGAATGCGCGTATCCAGCAGGTCCTTAATTTCGGCCACGATCTGGGCCACGTCGCCCTCATAGACATCCGCATCATGCCCCGCCGCTTCGCCGCCGTCGCTGAGGATCGGCGCGTTCGACGTGAAATGCTCCATGATCGCGGCCAGAACGGGAGCCTTGAGCTGCGGCCAGTCGAGGCTGTCAGACTTGGTCACGGTGACAAAGTCAGGTCCAAAAAAGACCCGGCCGACGCCGTCCAGATCAAAGATCGCGGCAGCCAAGGGCGAGGCCATGGCCTCAGCGGCGCTGCGAAATTCCCGGGTGCCTTGACCCAGCACTTCGCGGCCCGGAAGGAACTTCAAGACGTCGGGATTGGGCGTGGCTTCGGTCTGAATGAACATGCGGGCCTCATTGGCGTGGGTCGAGGCCTCTAAATGGCCCTGCACGACAACAAAGACAACCGCTCAGCCACCCTCGTTAGGCCAGATCGGCAATTTCCTCGCGGGTCAGGTCGCCGGGAACCACCGTCACCGGTATCTTGCGCGCGCCCCATGCCACCCCATCCTTGGCGATGGATGCGACCAGAGGCCCAGGACCACGCCCGCCCGCTGCCGCTGCCAGCACCAAAATCTTGATGTCGGGATCGGCTGCCACGGCCGCTCGGATCGCCGACTTGGTGTCACCATGCTCCATGATCAGAAATTCCGGCGAACGACCGAGATCCTGCATCACCTGTTCCGCCGCACGTTGCAGCACGGCTTCGGCCTCTTGGCGCAATTGGCGCTGCATCTCGTCACGCACGCCCGACCAATGCTCAAATTCCGCAGGCTCAAGCACGCGCAGCAGGGCCACCGTCCCGCCCGTGGTCTTGGCCCGGCGGCAGGCATAGTGAAGCGCAGCCCCAAATTCAGGGCTGTCATCGGCAATAACCAGAAACTTACGTGTGCTCATGGACTGAAGGTGCCGGTGACATGGTCAGAGTGCAAGGGCGATCGCACAGACCCGCCAAAGCCTTAGTGATGCATATGATCCATGTCGGCTGCCTTGTCCGACTTGGGCTTAGGCGCAGGCCTATCAGCCGCCTCAAACGGCGTCTTGATGGCCCCGGCCTTGTCAAAGGTCAAGACCATCTCGACCATGTCCCCGGCCTTGATCGGGGCCTTCAGGCCCATGACCATCAGATGCAGGCCGCCGGGCGCTAGGGTCACCTTGCCACCCGCGGGAATCTCGATGGAGGGCACGGCCTTCATCGAGGCCATTGAACCGGTCATTTTCGTCTCGTGAATCGAAACGCTGGCCGCGCAAGCACAGGACACCGACAAAAGGCGATCGGCCGTCTTGCCGTGATTGAGGATGGTCAGATAGCCCGCCGTGGTCGGCGACTGCCCCATCGAGGCACGTATATGGGGATGGATCAGTTCCAGATTACCGGCCTTGACCTGATGGGCCTGAACCAAGCTCGGCGCGGCCAAGAGAGCAGCGGCAACAATTAGGGCCTTGAGCATCAAAACTCTCCAACGGCTGAATGAATAGGAACGATAGACCAGATTAACGCCCCGGCCAGAACCCGACCAAACGCTTTGTCTCTTCGACGACAGGATCGGCCACGATGCGGGCGCGCTCGGCACCGTCTGCCAAGATACGATCAATCTCAGCGGGATCATCCATCAGGCGGCGCATGCGCTCGCCAATCGGTCCCATCACAGCGACGGCCAAATCAGCCAATGCCGGTTTGAAACTGCCAAAGCCCTGCCCGCCATATTGGGCCAAGACCTGCACCTTGCTGATGCCTGCGAGCGCAGCATAGATGCCGACCAGATTGTCCGCCTCTGCCCGGCCCTTGAGGGTCTCCAGATCTTCGGGCAAGGGCTCAGGATCGGTTCGGGCCTTGCGGATCTTTTGGGCGATGGTGTCAGCATCATCCATCAGATTGATACGGCTATTGTCCGAGGGATCGGACTTGCTCATCTTGGCCGACCCATCACGCAGGCTCATGACCCGGGCACCCGGTCCATCAATCAGGGGCTCGGTCAGAGGGAAGAAGCCCGGCGCGGCAAAGTCGTTGTTAAACTTGGCAGCAATGTCGCGGGTCAGTTCGAGGTGCTGCTTCTGGTCCTCGCCAACCGGCACGCGGGTGGCCTTATAGACCAGAATATCGGCGGCCTGGAGCACGGGATAGGTATAGAGCCCGACGCTGGAGCGTTCCTTGTTCTTGCCCGACTTTTCTTTGAACTGGGTCATCCGGTCCAGCCATCCAAGCCGCGCCACACAGTTGAAGATCCAAGCCAATTCGGCATGGGCCCGCACCGCAGACTGGGGAAAGATCGCCGCCTTTTTGGGATCAACCCCCGCCGCCAGATAGGCCGCCGCGATCTCGCGGGTCTGAGCGGTCAGAAGAGCTGGGTCCTGCCAGACCGTGATGGCGTGCAAATCAACCACGCAGAAGAAGCACTCGACCTCGTCCTGAAGCCGCACGAACTTGGTCAGGGCCCCCAGATAGTTGCCCAGATGCAGCGCGCCAGAGGGCTGGACGCCCGACAGGACACGGTCAGGGCCGCTATAGGCGGCAGGAGCGATGGCGGGGGCGGGCGTTTCAGTCATGACGAGCAGGTTCTAACCAAGATCAAGGGGCGGGACGGGCGCGGCCGATGGGTCTTGCTCCGCCTTGGCAGGACGGCGCAGGGCGGCTTTTACCTCGGCCAAGGTCAAACCACCAAAAGCAAACAGGAACAGCGGATAGAGCAGCCCGGCGACGGCCACCACGGCCAAAACGGCAATCTCTTTGGCCCCAAGCGCCTTGGTCCCACCCACCGTGAGCTGGATAAACTCGAACGGGGCCTCAACCAGCGGGCGCCAATGGGCGGCGGCGGCCATGACCAGGCCTGCAGCCAGACTGGCCATAATGATGCGGATGATCCGGCTCCAAGCGGCGGCGCTAGGCCGATAGGTGCCGCGCCGCGCCAGAGCGCCCATCATCAGGGCCACATTCAGCCACGCCGCCGCGCTGGTCGCCGCCGCAATACCTTGCACGCCGACAAGCCGGAACAGGGCGATACCGAGCGCCACATTCACGGTCACGGAGGCGAGTGCAAAGGTCATCGGACCCTTGGTGTCTTGCCGCGCAAAGAAAGCGGGAGACAGGATGCGGGTCAGGACAAAGGCGGGCACCCCCCAACCATATTGCAACAGCGCCTTAGCGGTTTCGACCGAGTCATAGGTCGTGAACAGGCCCCGGGTGAACAGTCCGTCAATCAAGAAATAGGGCATGGCGATCAGGGCTGCCGCCGCAGGCAGACAGAAGGCCAGAGCTAAGGCTATGGCCTCATCCATCGCGCCCTGCGCATCCTTCGTATCGCCCGAATGGACCGCACGCGACAGTCGCGGCAACAGGGCCACGCCAATGGCGACGCCGACCAGACCCAGCGGCAACTGATAGAGCCGATCGGCCACATTGAGCCAGTTGCGCGCACCATTGACGCTGGACACTAGATTTCCAGAGATAAAAATATTGATCTGGGTCGCACTGGCGGCGATGGCACCGGGGACGGCCAAGGCGAGGAGCCTTTTGATCTCTGGGGTCAGGCGCGGCAGCCGCCAATGGACCTTAGCCCCCGACTTGGTAACGCCCCAGGTCAAGAGCATCGCTTGGGCCACACCCGAAACGACCACCCCATAGATGGCCCAGCGCGCTGCGGCATGGGCCTCATGCTGGGGCAAGACAAAGATCAGCATCATCAGGTTCAGCAAAGTCGGTGCCAGCGCCGAAAGGCCGAACCGGCCCCGCGCATTCAAGACACCCGACAGGTGGGCGGTAATGGCCATGCAGGGCAGGTAAGGCATGGCTAACTGTGTCAAGATTACGGAAAGTTTGAACTTTTCCGGATCGGAGACATAGCCTGGATTCATGATGATCATCAGCCAGGGCATGGCCAACTGGGCGGCAATGGTCAGGATAATGGTCGCCGCTGCCAAGGTGGCCATAGCATCAGCTGCGAGCTTGTCGGCGATCTCTTCGCCATCTTCGCTCAGGGATTTGGAATAGGCAGGCACAAAGGCGGCGGCGAAGGCCCCCTCTGCAAAGATCCGCCGAAAGAGGTTGGGGAAGGCCAGCGCAGTGGCATAGGCATCCCCAGCGATAGTGGCGCTGGCACCAATGCGGGCCGTGACGACCAGATCGCGCGCCAGACCCATGAACCGGCTGACCAGGGTCAGGCTCGAATAGATCAAGGACGAGCGCATCAGGCTCGCCCCGGGCTTGGGGGCAGGCGTCTTAGGCGATTGCGCCGGGGTCTGATCTGGCAAGGGTTCGGTCACTGCGCGGCCCTAGCTTGCGAGGCCTTCTGGGTCAAGCCTAGGGGCTGGACATAACCGGCCATGGCTAGCGGCCAACACTGGCGCGGGCGCGCTGAAGCCGAGGCTTGGGCTTGCCATGGGGCGCAGACTCTTCCTCATCAAGGACCTTGAGGAGTTGGGTCTTGATCGCGCCGATACGTCGCGGATCGGTCAGCCCCTGGCCGTCACTGTCGTGAACATAGAAGGCATCGACGGCTCGTTCGCCATAGGCGTCAATATGGGCCGACTGGATCGACAGCCCCCCGTCCGACAGGGTGCGCGCCAAATCCGCCAACAGGCCCGGACGGTCTCGGCCCGAGGCCTCAATCACGGTGGCCTCTTCGGAGGTATCATTGTCCATGACCACAGAGGGCGAGATCGAGAAGGCGGCGGCACGGCCCAGTTCGATGGGTGCGCGGCCCTCGAGGGTAATGGGCTCACCGCGCGCCGCAGACTCAAGCGCTGCGATCATCCGGTCTAGAGCCCTTGGATTGTCACCGCCAAAGGGGGCACCGCTGACATCCTGAACGAAAAACACGTCCAAGGCCTGACCAGCGCGCGACGTATAGACCCGCGCCCCGACGACATTGGCCCCCATGGCCGACATGATTTGCGCCAGATCGGCGAACAGACCGCGCCGGTCGCTGGCCGCAATGGTGATCTCAGACGCATTGCGATCTTTGGCGATTCGAGCGCTGGCGGCGGCCCCGCCCATTTCCGCAGCCCTGAGACCAAGCCGGGCATGGCTGGCATGTTCCTCCAGCGAGAAGCCCATGAAATAGGCGTCCTCCATCATAGACACCCAAGGGGCGATGGAAGGATCGATTTCAATCAATTGCTCGCGTATCGCACCAGCAGCCGCCTGCTGTTGGCGCAAGACCGATGCGGTGGGGTCAGAGCCGCGTCCGCCTCGGAATACAGCCTCGGTGGCGCTGAAGAGCTCGCGCATGAGCTGGCCCTTCCAGCCGTTCCAGACTCCGGGTCCCACAGCGCGGATATCGGCCACGGTCAGGACCAACAACAGGCGCATCCGCTCTGGATTTTCCATGATCCGTGCAAAGGCGGTGACGGTGCGAGGATCGGCGACATCACGCTTTTGGGCATAGTCGCTCATGACCAGATGGTGCTCGACCAGCCACGCGATCAGCTCGATCCGGTCGCGCTCCAGCCCCAGCCTTTCACAGGCTGAGCGGGCCGCGCGTGCCCCGGCCTTTTCTTGCCCCCCCTCGCCGCCCTTGCCCGTATCGTGCAGCAGCATGGCGAGGAACAGGACCTCGCGATCCTCGATCAGCGGCCAGATGCTGGTGGCCAAAGGATGGTCCTCGCCCATCTTACCGGTGGCAATATCGGCTATGACACCCACGGCCCGCAGGGTGTGCTCATCGACCGTATAGGAATGGTACATATTGAACTGCATCTGGGCGACGACGCGGCCAAATTCAGGAAGATAGCGCCCCAAGACCCCGGCCTCATTCATCAGGGTCAAGGTGCGATAGGTGCGTTTGCTGCGCGCCAAGATATTGAGAAAGACCTTGGCCGCGATGGGGTCGCGCCTCATCTTGGAGGTGATCAGATGCAGGGCGCGGGTGACGGCGGTGAAGGCGTCAGGGTGCAGGTCGAGATTGCGTTGATCCGCCAACTCGAACAGCCGCAGCATATTGATCGGATCGGTTTCAAAGGTTGAGATGCCATCGACGCTGAGACGGCCCCCATCCTCATGGAAGCCCTCGACCTCAAGGGCCTTTCGCGTAGATTTACGCGGCGCGCCCAAGAACCGGGACAGGCCCTGCGGACGGCGCTTGGCCTCTTCGGCCTCTAGCTGAGCGCAGAAGGTGCGGGTCAGGGCCCCGACCTCTTTAGCGATCAGGAAATAGCGGCGCATGAACCGCTCGACCGCTGGCGCATCGCCTCGGTCGCCATAGCCCATCCGCCGTGCGATCTCGGGCTGCAGGTCAAAGGTCAGGCGCTCTTCGGCCCTGCCCGTGGCGAAATGCAGATGGGCGCGGACGGCCCAGAGGAAGTCGAAAGCCCGAATAAAGGCCCGCACCTCACGCTTTTCAAAGAAATCGAGCTGAACCACCCCGTCGACATTCTCGGCGGGATGCAGATATTGCGCGATCCAAAAGAGGGTGTGCAGGTCCCTAAGCGCGCCCTTGCCCTCCTTGACATTGGGCTCGACCAGATAGCGCGAGGCACCGGCGCGGATATGGCGATCATCGCGCTCCTTGAGCTTGGCGGCGACAAATTCCGAGCCTGTACCCTTGACCACCTCATTGCGAAACCGGCTGCGCAGTTCCTCGACCAAGCGCTCGTCACCGGTCAGGCGCCGGCCCTCCAAGAGCGACGTGCGGATGGTGAAATCTTCGCGCGACAGCTTGATACAGTCGTCGATGGTGCGCGAGGCATGGCCGACCTTGAAGCCCAGATCCCACAGGGCATAGAGCATATATTCGATGACGCTCTCGGCATAGGCGGTCTGTTTATAGGGCCGCAGGAACAACAGATCGAGGTCGGAAAAGGGGGCCAGCGCGCCTCGTCCATAGCCGCCGACCGCCAGCAGGGCCAGACGCTCGCCTTCGGTGGGATTGCGCGCGCGAAACACGTGGACGGTCGTGAAGTCAAACAGGGCCCCGACCACCTCATCGGTGACACCGGAAAGGAGACGCGCCGTCTCGATCCCGCCCGCGCCACTTTCCAGCCGCTCCTTGGCGATCATACGGCCGCGAAATAGGGCCGATTTGAGGATCTCAATCGCCCGGCGGCGCTGCTCGGCCTCATTGCCAATCGCATCCAAGGCCGCCGCTGACAGCTGTGCGCGCAGCCGCAAGCCATCGACGACATATTCCAGACGGGTCGGACGAAGCCGTGGGGGCATAGGGGCACTCAAACTCGGGCGAAGGCTTTGCCTAACTTAAGCGCCCCAAGGCCCATTGCCCACTGACTTATCAAAAAGATTAGCAATCGGTCCGGCCATGGGTCACGGGCTCTTAAAGAGTCCCAACAGCATGGTGCTTGACTGATTGGCGATCGACGCGGCCTGAACGCCCAACTGTTGGCGCGCCTGCAGCGACTGTAACAGGGCACTTTCGCGGCCCAGATTGGCATCGACCAGGTTCGATACCCCGGCATCCAACGTGTCCTTCAATTTGGCCATAAAGCTATTGTGCAACTCCAAGGCCTTGGATTGTGCGCCCAAGGTGCCCAGTCGCTGGTTGACATTATTGATCGAGGTGGTGACGCGAGACAGATAGGTGCTGGCCTCGGCCGCTGTGGCAAAGCTTGCGCCCACACTGACCGTGACATTGGCACTGCCCAACGACAGGTTTTGGGCGGCAACGGTCAGGTAGCCTGTGCCCGCTGGGGTGGCGAGGGCCGAAAGGCTTGTTCCACCGGCCTTGATCATATTGATGCCATTATAGTCGGCAGTCTCGACGGTGCGCTTAAGCGTGTCTCTGAGGGCCTTGAACTGATCATTCAATTCCGACCTCGATGCCGTATCGAGACCGGTATCTGAGGCGGCAAGAGCAGCCTCCTTCATGCGGGCCAAGAGATCGGAAATGGCCGACCCCGCATTGAGCGCGACATCCGCTGCGGATTGGGCGCGGTCTAGCGACCCCGTCACCGCATTGATCGACAACGACCCCGCGCGCAGATTTTGGGCCATGGCCCAGATCGCGCCATTGTCGCGGCTGGAATTGATCGCGCGGCCGGTGCTGATCCGATCTTGTGTCTGACGCAGGGCCTTGAAGGTCTCAGTCAGGTTCTGCAGCGCGACAAAGGAACCATCGGTCATATTGATGCTGTTCATGGACATGACAACACACCATTGAAGAGTGATGAATATTCTTATTGGATTGGAATTGACCACGGACAGACAGAATGGGTTTAGCCATCGAACAATGAAGAGTCATTTTCAGTGTTGGTATTTATATTTATTAATATTTTATATTGCGGATGAACCGAGAAAAGGGGATGGGGAGGCAGCGACGCCACCTCCCCTGGCAAACCTTACCTGAAGAGCCCCAATAGGACCGACGTCGATTGGTTGGCAATCGAGGATGCCTGCACACCCAACTGCTGCCGACTCTGGAGAGACTGGAGCCGCGCACTTTCTCGGCCCAGATCCGCATCGACTAGGTTGCCCACACCAGCATCGAGATTGTCCTGCAACTTGGCCATAAAGGTATTGTGCAAGGCGATAGCCTTATACTGGGCCCCCATAGTCGCTAGCGCCTTGTTGACCGCAACAATGGAGTTGTTGACTTTAGTCAGCGAGGCTGACGCGGTTGCGGCCGTGTTGAAGCTTTCCGTGGCCGTAACCGTCACAATGGCGCTGCCCAAGGAAAGGTTTTGGGCGCTGACGGTTATGATGTTTGTACCGGCGATGTTGGCGAGGGCCTGCATGCCCGTACCAGCAGCCTTAATCATATTTGTGCCGTTAAACTCGGCATTATCGACTGTCTTTTTGAGTGTATCGCGAAGGACCTTGAACTCGTCATTCAAGGCGGTCCGCGAGCTAGAGTCCAACGCCGTATCCGCCGCCGCCAAGGCCTTTTCCTTCATCTGAATCAGCAGATCGGAAACGTTAGCTCCTGCCGTTAGGGCGACATCGGTCGTTGACTGGGCCCGATCGAGCGACTGCTTCACCGCGTTAATCGATTGCGAGCCCGCCCGAAGGTTCTGGGCGATGGCCCAGATCGCTCCATTGTCTTTCGAGGAATTGATCTTCCTGCCGGTGCTGATCCGATCTTGCGTGTCCCGCAAAAAGGCATTGGTTGCTGCAAGATTTTGCAACGCAACGAACGACCCATCGTTTGTATTAATACTGTTAATAGCCATTTAGGCGCTCCATTTAAGAGTTATTAGTACCTATTTTAGGTACATACGGCGATATACCGCTCGCCAAGATTGGCATCAAATGCCTAAAAATACTTTAATATATAAAACAATAGTAAATATTATTACTTTATAGTTAATTTTTAGACACACATGTTAACTATTTTTACTATATAGAAAAGGTAAGGACGCGCGCGCCCTCACCTTTTGCTTATCACTATTTTTGCGAGATAGGGTGTCGCTAGCGGAACAGCGACAGGATCGATGAGGTCGATTGATTGGCAATCGAGACCGCTTGGATCCCCAACTGCTGCTTGGTCTGCAGGGACTGTAGCTTAGCGCTTTCCTTGGCCATGTCGGCATCGACCAGATTACCGACACCGCCATCAAGGCTGTCCTGCAGCTTGCGGACAAAGGTCAGGTGAAGACCGATCGCTTTGGACTGCGCGCCCATCACACCCAGCGCCGTATTCACCTTGGTTATGGACGTGTTCAAAGAGGTCAAAACGTTAGAAGCGAGTGTGGCCGTCGATATTGTGGCCGTTGCTGAAATTGCGATATTCGGACCGCCCAAGGCCAAACTCTGCGCTTTGACGGTGATGACGGACGAACCACTGACATTCGCCAGGGCGCTGATATTAACGCCGCCGGTCTTGATCATGTTAGTGCCGACAAATTCCGCATTCGCAACCGTCTTAGCGATCGCGTCGCGCAGAACCTTAAAGTCTTCTGCAAGCGCAGTCCGGCTGGACGTGTCGAGCGACCTGTCCGACGCGGCGAGCACCTTCTCCTTCATCTGAAGCAACAGATCAGAGACGTTTCCGCCTGCAGACAGGGCGACATCCACCGTGGACTGTGCCCGATCCAACGAATTCTTGACGGCATTCAACGATGTCGATTGGCCGCGCAGATTCTGCGCAATCGCCCAAGTCGACCCATTGTCGACCGCTGTGTTCACCTTGCGACCCGTACTGATGCGATTTTGGGTCGACATCAACTCTTGCGAAGTCATGGTGAGGTTTTGCAGGGCGAGATACGCACCCACATTGGTATTTATGCTATTTTCCATAGCGATAACCCTTGTTCCTGAGTATTCAATTTCCATTTTAGAAATTGAGCAGCATTTTGCCGCACGGACCGTTCTACAGATCGGTCATAAACAAAAGGTAAATACATAAAATTATTTTGAATAATTATAGTTATTATTCGAAACTATAAATTTAATACTTATAATTACCTAAATGATGAGGGATTTTAAACGATAAAGAACGTCCATCGCCTCACGCGGGGACATGCCATCAAGGTCCAAGGTTCGCAGGTCTGCCTCGACCTTGGACGGCGCGTTCGGCGCGGAGACCGCAACAGCGGCAGCGGAAAATAGCGGCAGGTCATCGAGCCGAACGGGAGAGGCGGCTTCGCTCTCTAACCGCTGCAAGACCTCGCGGGCGCGGGCCACGACGGCCATCGGTACACCAGCAAGCTTAGCAACCTGTACACCGTAGGACCGATCGGCCGGTCCGGGCTTGGCCTCGTGCAGGAAGACCAGATCGCCATTCCATTCCTTGGCGCGAAGGGACAGGTTTCCGACGCTGGCCAGACGGCTCTCGAGCTTGGCCAGTTCATGATAGTGGGTGGCGAATAGGGCACGGCAGCGGTTCACATCGTGAAGGGCCTCCGCGCAGGCCCAGGCGATGGCGAGGCCGTCATAGGTCGCCGTGCCTCGGCCAATCTCATCGAGAATAACCAAAGAGCGCGCCGTGGCCTGGGTCAGGATGGCGGCCGTCTCAACCATCTCGGTCATGAAGGTCGAGCGGCCACGGGCCAGATCATCCCCTGCCCCGACGCGGCTAAACAGCCGGTCCACGACCCCAATGCGCAGGCGCGTGGCGGGTACATAGGCTCCGGCCTGAGCCAGCACGGCCAACAGGGCATTCTGGCGCAAGAAGGTCGACTTACCGGCCATGTTCGGCCCGGTCACCACCGCCAGCCGCACGCCCGCCAGCCCTGCCCCATCGAGCAGGCAATCATTGGGCGTGAAGGGCAGGCCCTGACGCTTGACCGCCGCCTCGACGACCGGATGGCGCGCCCCCTCAGCCTCGAACACCAGACTATCGTCAATGATCGGCCGGACCGCCTGCACATCATCAGCCCATTCGGACAGGGCGGCGGCAACATCGATCCGCGCAGCCCCTTCGGCAGCGGCTTGGATTAGCTCGGCAAGGGCCTGTGCCTCCGCGCGCCACAGCTCAAAGGTCTGAACCTCGATGGCCAGGACGCGCTCTGCCGCCTGAGCAATCTTGGCATCCAGTTCCGCCAGTTCGGTCGTCGTGAACCGCACCTGATTGGCCAGGGTCTGGCGATGGATGAAGCGGGTGTTCCATGGCGGCTGGAATAGGGCCTCGCCCTGCTTGGCCGTCGCCTCAACGAAATAGCCAAGCACGGCATTGTGCTTGATCTTGAGAGGCACGCCGGTCTCAGCGATCAGGGCCTGCTCCAAGGCCGCGACCACGCGGCGGCTATCATCGCGAAGGGCCCGTGTCTGATCCAGTTCGGGCCGTGCACCGGGCGCAACAAAGCCGCCGTCGCGGGCTTGGGCAGGCAGGTCGTCGCCTAGATTTTCGCAAAGATTGGCAAGAAACCGCGCCAGATCCGGGTGAAGTGAGGGGGTCAGGGCCGACAGGGCATCGGCGATCTCTGGCGGGGGGGCATCCAGACTGCCCGGCCCAACAGCTTGACCTGCGCCGGACAGCACCGCAGCGGCGATAGCCTCGCCCGCCTTGAGCCCATCGCGAAGACAGCCCAGATCACGCGGTCCACCTCGCCCGAGCGCCAACCGCGATAGGGCGCGAGCCATGTCGCCCGAACCTTTGAGCTGATCTCGCAACCGCGCGCGAAGGCTACGGCGCTCGAGGAACCAGCCGACCCCATCCAGCCGCGCCTCAATAGCGAGGGGTGACAATAGCGGCCTTGCCAGACGCGCGGCCAAGAGCCGGGCACCGCCCGCCGTCACGGTCCGATCAATGGCGGCCAGAAGCGAGCCTTCACGGCCTCCGTTCTGGGTGCGGTCGATCTCCAAGCTAAAGCGCGTGGCCGGATCGATGGCCATGATGTCAGAGGCCCCCGCGCGGCGCGGCGGACGAAGAGCGGGAAGCTTGCCCGCCTGCGTGGTTTCCAGATGGGCGGCGATCAGGCCCAGCGCCGAGATCTCTGCACCCGAAAGGGCACCGAACCCATCGAGCGTCTCCACACCATAGAGCCGCTTGAGCCGCGCCTCGGACGCGCCGGGCTCTGCTAAGGCCGAGGCCATGGGCTGAACCAGACCCGACACGGCCTTCAAGGCCGCAGAGACGAGTTCATCGGCAAAGAGCCGGTCTGGCACCAAGATTTCGGACGGCTGAAGAGCCGCAAGCGCGGCAGCCAAGCCCTCGCGCTCCATCACCAGCGCCTCGACATCGCCCGTTGAGAGCTCAACACTGGCCACCGAGGCCTGACCGCCTCGCACGGCAATGGCGGCCAGCCGATTGGCCCCGCGCGCATCTAAAAGGCCGTCCTCAGTCAAGGTGCCGGGGGTGACGATCCGCACCACGTCACGTCGCACGATCGATTTCGAGCCGCGCTTCTTGGCCTCCGCC
Organism: Pseudomonadota bacterium; assembly: GCA_041182245.1. Lineage (GTDB taxonomy): Bacteria > Pseudomonadota > Alphaproteobacteria > Caulobacterales > Caulobacteraceae > CAISGS01. Next base: position 187,396 of record JBEGNZ010000001.1, read on the forward strand.
GGGTCTTCCATCTGTTCGCAGACCGCGACCTTAAAGCCGCTACGGATCAGCTTGGCCAGATAGGCTTCCGAGGCATGGACAGGAACGCCGCACATGGGGATAGGCTCGCCGCCATGGCTTCCGCGTTTGGTCAGGGCAATGCCCAGGGCCTCGGCCGCCTTCACCGCATCGTCAAAGAACAGCTCGTAAAAGTCGCCCATGCGAAAGAACACCAACGCATCGGGCTGGCGCGACTTGGCATCAAAATATTGCGCCATCACCGGGGTGGTGTCGGGATGGATCTGGGGCGCGGGAATCATGGAGGCCGGAGCGTTCATACCCGCCAGACTAGAGGGCTTTGGCCTCGGGGTTAAGCTTTTGTAAAGGATTTGGCTGCGCCCGCGCAGGCCTTTCGGTTTACAGGCCAATCGCCTTCGTCCCATATGGAGCGAACCGTCGTTAGAACGCCTCTAGGAACGCCCGCCATGACCGCCATCCATCAGGCCCTCGCAGCCCACAGCGCCAACCCTGCCCTGCCCGGCTATGTGGCCATGGCCAGCAAGGACGGGGCCCTGATCTATAGCGGGGCCTTTGGACCAAAGGCCTTGGGCAGCGATCAGGCCATGAGCGTCGACGATGTCTTCTTCATCGCCTCCATGACCAAGGCCATCACCACGGTCGCGGCCATGCAGTTGGTCGAACAGGGCCTGATTGATCTAGACCAGCCCCTGGGCACCGTCCTGCCCGGCTTGGCCAGCCCCAAGGTGTTGGAAGGCTTTAAGGGCACGGGCGAGCCGATCCTGCGCGACGCCGCTAGCCCCGTCACCCTTCGCCAACTCCTGACCCACACCTCTGGCTTTGCCTATGACATGTGGAATGCCGATCTGGTGCGCTATGTCCAGCAGGCGAGTACGCCGGGCATTGGTACGGGTCTAAAGGCCGCTTTGGACCTGCCGCTGGTCTTTGATCCGGGCACGAAATGGGAATATGGCATCGGCATTGACTGGGCCGGACTAGTCGTTGAGGCGGTCAGTGGCAAGTCCTTGGACCTCTATGTGCGCGATCACATCACCGGCCCGCTCGGTATGGTCGACACCCACTTCCTACCCGGACCTGACCAGTTGGCGCGGCTGGCAGGCCTGCATGCTCGTGGTCCCGATGGCGCGCTACTGCCCTTTGCCCTTCCCATAAACGAGACCCCAGAATTTTGGGGCGGCGGCGGCGGGCTCTACAGCACTGCGCCGGACTATCTGGCCTTCTTACAGATGCTGATCGGGGGCGGTGAAGGGGCCAACGGCGCGCGCGTCTTGGCTCCGCAGACCCTTGCCCTGATGAGCACCAATCAGATCGCCGACCTTCCCTTGCGCAAACTCGATAGCCAGATGCCGTTCCTGACCTCGGACCTCGAGGCGGGCCTCCCCATCGGTTTGACAGACGATGCCCAGTGGGGCCTTGGCTTTGCCATCAATCCAAAGACCGGACCCAATGGTCGTAGCGCCGGCAGTCTGGCCTGGGCGGGGCTGGCCAATACCTACTATTGGGCCGATCCAGAGGCAGGCATAGCCGGGGTGCTAATGACCCAGCTCCTGCCCTTTGCCGATCCCGCCGTCTTGGCCCTGTTCAAAGATTTCGAGCGGGCTGTTTACGCGGCCTGAAGAGGCCTATTCGCCGGTAATATCTTCCCAGAAGGCTTTGGCCTTGCCCAAGAAGCCCGTCGATTGCGGATGCTGCGCCTCGCCGTAAGACCCGGCCAGTTCGCGCAGTAGCTCTTTTTGACGGGTGCTCAGCTTGGTCGGTGTCTCGACAAACAGCTCGACCACTAGATCGCCGCGTTCGCGTGAGCGCAAGGACGGCATGCCCTTGCCCTTCAGGCGGATGGTGCGGCCGCTCTGGGCCCCTTCTGGGACCTTGACCTTGATGCGGCAATCCTTGTCGCTGCCGTCGGCACCCATCAGGCACGGGGCCTCGATCTCGCCGCCCAGCGCCGCCGTGGTCATGGGCACAGGAACCGTGCACATCAGATCCAGCCCGTCGCGTTCGAAGAGCTCGTGCGGCTGGACCGACAGGAAAATATAGAGATCGCCGCGTGGACCACCGCGCGCGCCCGCATCGCCCTCACCGGCCAGCCGGATACGGGCCCCATCATCAACGCCTGCTGGAATACGGACCTGAAGGGTGCGCTCGCGGCGCACTTGGCCGTGGCCGTGACAGGTCTGGCAAGGATCAGCGATCACGCGGCCTGCGCCATTACAACGGGGGCAGGTCCGCTCGATGGCAAAGAAGCCTTGGGTCGCCCGCACACGTCCCGCGCCGCCGCAGGTCGTACAGCTGGTCGGGCTGGTCCCGGCCTTAGCCCCGGACCCTGAACAGGGCTCGCAGGTGATGGAGGAGGGCACCGTGATCTCGACCTCGGCGCTGGCATAGGCCTGCTCAAGGGAGATTTCCAAATCATAGCGCAGGTCCTGACCGCGAGCGGGACCTTTCGAGCGGCCGCGCTGGCCGCCGCCGAACATGTCTCCAAAGACATCGCCAAACACATCATTGAAGATGTCGTTCACATCGCCAAAGCCGCCGCCGCTGCCACGGCCGCCGCCCATACCATTAACGCCCTCGGGACCAAATCGGTCATAGGCCGCGCGCTTTTGCGGATCTGAGAGGACCGAATAGGCTTCGTTGACCTCTTTAAAGCGACCTTCGGATTCGGTGCAGCCAGGATTGCGGTCAGGGTGATGCTGCATCGCGGCCTTGCGGAAGGCCGACTTCATCTCGGCCGCATCGGCCTCGCGGGTCACCCCAAGGATTTCGTAATAGTCGCGCGCCATGTCTAAACCGGTGCCAATCGCAAATGGGGTCTCATCTGCCGAAAGGGTGGCCAAGACCGGCGTCGTTGGCAAGGGGGCAGAGAGGGGGCAGAAAGAAGGATAAACGGCCCCCGCGGCCTGCACCCCCAGATCCTCTCCGAAGGCGTAGTCCGCAAGGGCCGATAATCACTATTTCGACTTGTTGTCGTCGACCTCTTCGAATTCAGCGTCAACAACGCCGTCATCGCTTTGGTCATGGTCGTCATCGCCGCCAGCTTGCTGGGCGTACATGGCCTCGCCAAGCTTCATCGAGGCCTGGGCCAAGGCTTGAGTCTTAGCCTTGATCTCGTCGGCCTCTTCGCCTTCGAGCGCGGTCTTCAGCTCGGCAATGGCGGTTTCAATCGCGGCCTTTTCAGGGGCCCCGACCTTGTCGCCATGTTCGGTCATCGCCTTTTCGGTGGAGTGGATCAGGGCCTCGCCCTGATTGCGGGCCTCAACCGTTTCCTTGCGCTTCTTATCGCTGGCGGCGTTGGCTTCGGCTTCCTTGACCATCTGTTCGATGTCGGCATCCGACAGGCCACCATTGGCTTGGATACGGATCGACTGCTCTTTCGAGGTCGCCTTATCCTTGGCCTGAACATTGACGATGCCGTTGGCGTCGATGTCGAAGGTCACCTCCACCTGAGGCACGCCGCGCGGTGCAGGCGGGATACCGACCAGATCGAACTGACCGAGCATCTTATTGTCCTGGGCCATCGGGCGTTCACCTTGGAACACGCGGATGGTCACAGCACTTTGGTTATCGTCAGCCGTCGAGAAGGTCTGGCTACGCTTGGTCGGGATGGTGGTGTTGCGCTCAATCAACGGGGTGAACACGCCGCCGAGGGTCTCAATGCCCAAGGTCAGAGGGGTCACGTCTAGCAGCAGCACGTCCTTGACGTCACCTTGCAGAACGCCAGCCTGAACGGCGGCACCCAGAGCCACGACCTCATCGGGATTGACGCCCGTATGGGGTTCGCGCCCAAAGAAGGCCTTCACGGCCTCAACCACCTTGGGCATGCGGGTCATACCGCCGACCAGCACAACCTCGTCGATTTCCGACTTCTTGATGCCAGCATCCTTGAGGGCCTGCTCGCAAGGGGCGATGGTGCGGGCCACCAGATCATCGACCAGAGCTTCGAGCTTGGCGCGGGTGATCTTGATGTTGAGGTGCAGCGGACCGGAGGCATTCATCGAGATGAAGGGCAGGTTCACTTCGTACTGGGCCGTGAAGGACAGTTCCTTCTTGGCCTTTTCAGCCTCTTCCTTCAGGCGCTGCAGGGCCAGCTTATCCTTGCGAAGATCGACGCTGGATTCCTTTTTGAACTCATCGGCCAGAAAGTCGACCAGACGCAGGTCGAAATCTTCACCGCCGAGGAAGGTGTCGCCGTTGGTGGCCTTCACCTCAAAGATACCGTCGCCAATTTCAAGAACCGAAATATCGAAGGTGCCGCCGCCCAGATCGTAGACTGCGATCTTCTTGCCGACATTCATGTCGAGGCCATAGGCCAAGGCCGCAGCGGTCGGCTCGTTGATGATGCGCAGGACCTCAAGACCGGCGATCTTGCCGGCATCCTTGGTGGCCTGACGCTGGGCATCATTGAAATAGGCCGGAACTGTGATGACCGCCTTTTCGACCTTTTCGCCGAGGTGCGCTTCAGCCGCTTCCTTCATCTTACCCAAAATGAAGGCCGAAACCTGCTGGGGCGAATAGTCCTTACCGTGGGCGCGGACCCAAGCGTCGCCGCCGGGACCCTTGACGATCTCATAGGGCACCATGCCCTTGTCCTTGGCCACCACCGGATCGTCGAAATTCCGACCGATCAGACGCTTGATGGCAAAGAGGGTGTTGGACGGGTTGGTGACAGCCTGACGCTTGGCGGGCTGACCGACCAGCCGGTCACCATCGTCGAGGAAAGCGACAACCGACGGGGTCGTACGCGCGCCCTCGGCGTTCTCGATGACCCGTGGGGTCTTGCCGTCCATGATGGCCACGCACGAATTTGTGGTGCCAAGGTCAATACCAATAATCTTACTCATGAGATCTGTCGCTCCATAACTGGCGGACGGTCTAGTCAGGCCTTGGGACAAGCGCCCGGTTTGAATTGCGTCCCCGGTTCGAAAGGGTCTCCGAATTAGGGCCGCAGATGCGGACCCTCAACGGTCGTTAAATGCCACGCGATAAACACTCGCTGCGAAGCCGCATATGGGCAGCCATGAGGTCTTAGCAAGGGCTAATGACCTAACGAATGTGTGGACTTTCACATAATCACGTCTTCGACGGCCTCATGGACCTTAAAAACCCTTTTTCCGCAACCATGAATCGACCCGACCGCGCTGTTCAGATTTGAAGCGGACATTCTGGCGCGCATTGCCAAGGGCTGCATTGGCCCTGGCCCGATCCTCTGGCCGGACCGATTTTTCAATATAGGCGGCGAGGGTTTTCACCATGGCGGGGTCTTGGGTACCCGCAAGGAGGCTCGGCATGAATTGGGCCGAAGCCATCGAATCGAGGCCCTTGGCGATCCGATCCAGATAGGCGAGCGAAAATTGCCAAGCCATGAGCTCGTGACGGTCCGCTAGACGTTGAATGAGCCGCGGCCCAATGGTCACCGGAACCGTGTCGCTGATCGCTAGGTCAAGCATCTGCTTGGCCAGAGCCGGATCACGCACCCCGGCCATGGCCGAGAACAGCTCATTGCGCTCCATCTGGCTCTTAGCCGCCTTGGCGCGGCGCAGGGCCTCGTCGAACAGGGCTTGGTCGGCGTGGCTTAAGGCTATGGACTGAACGGCCGAACGGATATCGCCGGGCATGGCCTGCGGGTCCTTGTCTGCGGCAAGGAACCGGCGCTTGGCTTCGGCCACGACAACGGGATCATCCAAACGGCCCAAGGCAGAGATGAGCGACAGGCGCAGCAGGCTCACACGCGGCGACTCACCTGCGGCAGGACGCCAACCGATCTTGGCCAGAACGGGATTGAGTGCTGAGCGCCCATAGGCGCCCATTGCGCCCTGACGCGGGTCGCCTTCAAATAGATCGATTAAGCGGCCCAAAACCGCTTGAGACCGCTCAATGACCGTGGGGTCACTGGCCGCACCAAGGCGGCTCGAAAGGTCCAGATAGTCGCCGATGGAGGCATAGCCGCCTTGAGCCAGGGCAAACCCGTCATTGAGCAGGCCAAGCTGGTCGCTGGCCTCCAGATCGTTGAAGCGCGCGATCAAATCGGCCTTAAGGGCGGGCCCATAGTTGGACCTAAAATAGCCCGCCTGACCCGCATTGAGCTTGATCGGCCCGCAGCCCGCAATCACCGCCTCGGTAAGCGGCTTTCCGCTCGTCAAGACTGTCTGGGTGCCCTCTTGGCCCAGCACAGCCACCCGTACCGGCACGCGCCAAGCGCCTGAAACCTTTGAGGCCTCATCCAAACCAAACCGGCCCTGACGAAGGGTGAGACTCGTCTGCCCCCTGTCACAGACCGCCCGTTCAAGCGTGATCAGAGGCACACCGGGCTGACGGATAAAATCATCGGCAATAGCCGTGATCGGCTTGTTGGCGGCGGTCTCCACCGCGCTCCACAGATCTTGGGTGACCGTATTGCCATAGGCATGGGTGCGCATATAGGCCCGCACACCCTCTCGGAAGGGCACCTCACCGGCATAGTCTTCCAGCATCCGAATGACCGCCTGACCCTTTTGGTAGGTGATGGCGTCAAAGATTTGCGAGACCTGCTCGACCGTATTGACCGTCTGGACCACCGGATGGGTCGAGGCCTTAGCATCAAGGTTGAAGGCCGCCTCCTTGCCCGATTCCTCCCTCAGCCAAACCTTCCAGTCCGGGTTCATCCTGTTGGAAACACGGGCCTCCATCCAAGAGGCAAAGCCCTCATTGAGCCAGATATCATCCCACCAGGCCATGGTGACCAGATCGCCGAACCACTGATGCGCCACCTCGTGGGCCACGGTGGCATAGACGTTCTGGCGATCGGCCTCATTCGAACGCAAGGGGTCGAGCAAAAGAACCCGTTCGAAATAGAGGATAGCGCCCCAATTTTCCATCGCACCAAAGCCGCCGCCATTGGGCACAGCAAGATTATCGAGCTTGGGCAGGGGATAGGGCGTGCCGAAATAGTCATTAAATTCAAAAAGGATCTTGGCGGCATCGTCCAGCGCAATCTGGCCCTTATCCAGATCACCGCGCTTGGTCACCACCCCAACCTCAACATCGCCAACCTTGGTGATGCGCCGCTCCAGATCACCGAGACCGAAGAAGAGCAGATAGCTGCTCATCTTTGGGGTCGGGGCAAAGCGAACCTTTTTTAGGCCCCCGCCCAGAGATTGGCTGGCGACCTCAGGCATGTTGGACAGGGCCATGCGGCCCTCAGGTACGATGGCCTCTAGGGCAAAGACCGCCTTGCGCGAGGGCTCATCCCAGCTGGGCACAAAGCGTCGGGCGTCTGGGGCTTCAAACTGGGTGACCAGCATCTGGCCCTTGCCATTGGCGTCCTCATAATCGACTGCAAAGAGGCCGCGCGACTGGGTATTGATCAGGCCCGCATAGTCGATGGTCAGGCTGTAATCGCCCGGCTGAATAGGGGCAGCAAAGCTGATCTTGGCGGTCTGGACCTCAGCGTCAAAAACGACCGTCGGGGTCTCGGACTCATGGCCGCTCAAAACCACCTTGGAAAAGGTCAGGTCGGCGGCATTGAGGGTCAGGCTCTGGGTGGGCCGCTTGACGCTGATGGCAATGGTCACCTTGCCGTCAAAGCGCATCTTGGCAGCATCAGGCGTGATCTGAATATCGTAGCGGCTCGGCGTGACCTCGTCGGGAAGCACCTGACGCTGGCTTGCCGCCTCTGGCTTTACGGGTGCAGACAGGGCCTGAGCGCTACCGATGGCGAAAAAACAGGCAGCGCTGACAGCGCCCAGCCAAAGGGTCTTTTTCGAAATCTGGCCCATCTGCCGCATGTTCTTTTCCGTCATCTTTAGGTTTAGTTTCGACAGGGCTTATCGAAGATTTGCCCCCTGTTCAACGCCAGCCCTTGGATCAAGGCCGTCCGTGATCCATCTAGAACGGATGAGCGGTTTTCAACTCCTACCCAGTCGGCTTGATCCTCAGGCCCAGAGCGATCTGGTGGCTGAGGTCGAGCGCGTCATCGCGGCTGCGCCCCTGTTCACGCCTGTGACGCCGGGAGGGCAGCCCTTTTCTGTGCGCATGACCAATTGCGGGCCCTTGGGCTGGATGTCGGATCGGGCGGGCTATCGCTATCAGGCGCACCATCCCGTGACCGGCCAGCCTTGGCCCGCGATCCCCAAGATTCTGCTCGATCTTTGGTCGGAGCTGGTCGATCCGGCCATTCCCCCCGAAGCCTGCCTGATCAATCTCTATGGCCAAGCCGCGCGCATGGGTCTGCATCAGGATCGCGATGAGGCCGATTTTGGCTTTGCGGTCCTGTCCGTCTCGCTGGGTGACACCGCCGTCTTTCGCATTGGCGGGACCACGCGCGGCGGCAAGACAAGGTCGGTGCGGCTGGCCTCTGGCGATGTTTGCCTCTTGGCCGGAGAGGACCGCCTGGCCTTTCACGGCATTGACCGGGTTCTGGCGGGGTCCTCGCGCCTTCTTGCCGATGGCGGACGGTTCAACCTCACCCTTCGCAGGGTGAGCGCTGTAGGGCCGGTGAATCTTTGACAGTCAGCCCATTAGGTCGCAATCTGAGCGGGCACGACAGGTTGGCCACCAAACGGCTCTTGCGAAGGATTGATCCATGGTTTCCCTCACCCGCCCCGAAGGCTCGCAGCCACAAGATTTCCATCTTTCTCGGCGCGGCATCGCCGGTCTGTTCTTTGCCGGTTTCGCCGTGTCAGCCCTGTCGGCGCAGGCTGAGCCGATCGCCACCGATAGTGTCGGCCTGATCACCAGCGAAGAGACCTTCCCTCACCCCGAATCGCCCCTGCCCGCCTATGTCGCGCGGCCAGATGCCAAGGGCCGCTATCCGGTGGTCATTGTGGTGTCAGAGGTTTTCGGTGTGCATGAATATATCCGCGATGTTTGCCGACGTTTGGCCAAGCTCGGCTATGTCGCCATCGCCCCGGCCTTCTTCCATCGCGCCGGAGATCCAGCCCCGCTGAAGGACTTTAAGGCGATCCAAAAGATCGTTGAAACCGCGACCAATGCTCAGGTCATGAGTGACATTGCCGCGACCCTCGACTGGGCCAAGCAGCAGAACTTTGCCGAAAAGCGCTTTGCCCTGACTGGCTTTTGCTGGGGCGGCGCAGTGGCGTGGATGGCCTCAGCCCAATTCAAAGAGTTGAAGGCCTCGGTGGCTTGGTATGGTCGCACCACCAAGCCCGCAGCTGGCGGGTTCTTGGGCGCAGAAGACCGGCTCTGGCCCATCGATGTGGTACCGCAACTGCACGGCCCTGTGCTGGGGCTCTATGGCGGCAAGGATCGGGGCATCCCCCAGACTGATACAGACGCCCTCAAGGCGGCCTTGATCGCCGCGCGCAAGAAGGGCAGCGACCTGATCGTCTATCCCGACGCGCAGCATGGGTTCCATGCCGACTATCGCGAAACCTACAATCAAGCGGCCGCGACCGATGGCTGGCAAAGGATGCTGGGCCATTTCGCCAAGAACGGCGTCAAGCCCAGAACCCCTCCTGCCGTCAAACCTAAGCCTTAGGCCTTGCGGTCGACCGCCGCGCCGGCTTCAGCGCCCGCTTGACCGTAGGCGCCCGCCGCGGCGGACGGCTCGGCTGCGCCCGACGCCTTGGACGCCACCACCACCATGGCGGGACGCACGACCCGGCCAAACAGCTCATAGCCGGGGGCAAAGACTTGGATCACTGACCCCGGGCTAACCTCAGGATCGTCCTGTTCCATCATGGCCTGATGCTGGTGAGGGTCAAATTTGTCGCCGCGTGCAGGATTGACGCGCTTGACGCCGTTGCGCTCGAAAGCACCTGACAGTTCCTTTTCCGTCATCTCAATGCCAAGCACGAGATTTTGGATCGCCCCTTCAAGGCCGTCACGCGGCATGGATTGCAGGGCGCGGCTGAGATTGTCCGACACACCGAACAGGTCCTTGGCGAATTTCTGAATGGCAAAGGCGCGCGCGTCATTCATCTCGCGCTCGGTGCGGCGGCGAAGATTTTCCCCATCGGCGGCATAACGCAGGATCTGCTCCTTCAGAGCGGCGATCTCGGCCTGCAGCGCCTCTACGGATGGGCCCTCTGGCGCAGCATCGGTCTGGCCATGATCCGTCGTAGCCTGATCCATATCATCGGCGGGGGCGGTTTCTTCAGTCATGCAGCACTCCTTACCTATCCAGCAATCGCCCGATCATCTTGGCGGTATAGTCCACCAAGGGAATGACCCGAGCGTAATTTAGTCTTGTTGGACCGATCACGCCGATCGCCCCAACCACCTTCTGTCGGCCCGACATATAGGGAGCCGCGATCACAGCGGAACCCGAAAGTGAAAACAATCGTGTTTCTGCCCCAATGAAAATGCTGACGCCCTGCGCGGCCTTCACATCATCCAAGAGGCCGATCAGCTGTTCTTTCTGTTCGAGGTCGTCGAACAGCATGCGGACCCGTTCCAGATCATCGAGGGCCGGACCTTGGCCGAGCAGCTTGGCACGACCCCGAACGATCAAGGCACGGTTGGCATCTTCGCCGCCACTCCAGGCCGCAAGCCCATCCTCGACCAGACGGGCCGCTGCCTCATTCAGTTCGCGCTTGGCCCGGTCCAGTTCGCTGCGCATCTCGCTGCGGGTTTCCACAAGCGTGCGGCCCATCAGCCGGCTATTGAGAAAGTTCGAGGCCTCTTGCAGCGATGAGGGCGTCACCCCGGCGCGGCGATTCATCAGACGGTTCTCGACCGTGCCATCTTCAAACACCATCACTGCCAAGGCCTGATCGACGCCCAGCGAGATGAATTCGACATGCTTGACCCCGGCCTCGCGCACAGGGGTCACCACCACCCCGGCACCGCCCGCGAGGGCCGAGAGCATCGCCGTGGCCGCATCGAGTGCCCCCTCGACTCCGCCATTGCTGCCCAGCATCCCCGCGTCAATCTCGCGCCGTTCTGCCTCGCTCAGATCACCAATTTCGAGCAGGCCATCGATAAAGAGGCGCAGACCCGCATGGGTTGGCAAGCGGCCCGCGCTGGAATGGGGCGCGCCCAACAGGCCAAGCTGCGTTAAATCCTGCATCGTATTGCGGATCGAGGCCGGAGACAGGTGCACGCCGCCCTTGGACACGGTCCGAGACCCTACGGGCTCGCCGGTTTCCAGATAGGTCTCGACGACCATTCGAAAGATGTCGCGGGCACGCTCGTCAAGCTGGACCAGAGATGGGGTTCGCAAGGCAGGCATGCCGGCCTGAATAAAGCTGGTCATGATCAATTTATCATTGGCCGTGTGTCAGGGGCCGTGGACGGCCCGCCACTTCCATAGGATAAGCGCCCTACAGGCAGGCGCAAGCGTCTGCAACAGATGAACCGCCCAACAGCGCCCTGTTGGCCCCAAAGAAAGCCGATCTATGCGCCCTTCAGCCCGTCTTCCCGACGCTTTGCGTGCCGTAACCCTCGAAACCGGCGTCAATCGCTATGCAGAGGGCTCGTGCCTCGTGACCTTTGGCCACACCAAGGTTTTGGTCACAGCCAGCCTTGAAGAGGGTGTCCCCGGCTTCTTGCGCGGCAAGGGCCAGGGCTGGGTCACCGCCGAATATGGCATGCTGCCCCGCGCTACCCACACCCGCGGCCGCCGGGAAGCGGCGCAAGGCAAGCAATCAGGCCGGACGCAAGAGATCCAGCGCCTGATCGGTCGGTCCTTGCGCGCGGTGACCGACCTCAAGGCCTTGGGTGAGCGTCAGATCTCGGTCGACTGCGACGTGGTTCAGGCCGATGGCGGCACCCGCACCGCCGCTATCACCGGCGCTTGGGTCGCCCTTCGACTGGCGACCAAACATCTGATGGAAGAGGGCGTCATCAAGGCCGATCCGATCCTTGACGTGGTCGCCGCCATCTCTTGCGGCATCTATAAGAATATTCCGGTTCTGGACCTCGAATATGAAGAGGACTCCAACGCCGAGGCCGATGCCAACTTCGTCCTGACCGGAACCGGTCAGATCGTCGAGGTCCAAGCCACCGGTGAAAAGCGCGGCTTTAGCCAAGGTGAGTTTGACAGCCTGTTTGGCCTTGCCCGCAAAGGGATCAACGAACTGGTCCACCTGCAAAAGATGGCGGTCGGCGAGGCCTAGACCCACTCATCCTCAATATCGGCGGGACCCGGCTCGAAGACCAACAGGTCTCCGGGCTGGCAGTCCAGCTCGCGGCACAGGGCATCAAGCGTTGAAAAGCGCATGGCTCTGGCCTTGCCGGTCTTGAGGATCGACAGGTTGGCGATGGTCACGCCGACTCGATCGGCAAGCTCGGTCAGAGACATGCGACGATCATGGAGCAGGCGGTCGAGTTGGACACGAATGGGCATGGCTTGATCCTGTCCTTAGCCTAGATGGTCAGTTCGGCTTCGCGGCGCAGGCGGGCACCCTCGCGAAACACTTCGGCCAGTACAAAGACCACAAGGATCGAGAACCAACTCGACAGACTAAAAACAGTCTCTTCCCTTGCGCCGCCGGGAAATAGCCAAGCCTGTCCCGCGGTGATGGCATAGCCGGTCAGTTCCAAGGTCACCAACATCAGGCCGATCAAGCGAAGTCGCCGAACATTGTCAGGATGAAACGGGTCTCCCGCCGTCAGGGTGGTGAAGATCTGACGCAGACGATGGATGACCACCGTCACCCCGCCAACATAGAGCCCCACAACCGCCAGCAGCAGGGCAATGACCGGACCTTGGGTTAGGCGCTCGGCGGGCAGGCCATTGATTGACATCTGCTTGACGACGGCAGGGTCGAGTTTGAACAGCAGAGCGGCAATCGCAGCGACAACGAGGATGCCGACCACAACCAGCATCAACCCATAGACCACATCCAAAGCAATCTTTAGCAAGCTCGACACCGAACCTGGACCCAAGGCGCGCATGGCCCATTCTCCCTCTTTGCCGCCCTTTGCGACGCGGAGGAGGCTAGGATATTATCGATTATCAATCAATCAACTTATCGTTTCGCGATATTAAACCTTGGTAATGATCTCTAATCTGACCTCAAGGCTTAGTCGACTGAATGGACGGGCGCTGTGAGACTATGGCAAACCAAGCCGTCAGCTTAGGCCGACCGATACGCCAATCCTGATGGGAAAAGCGCAGATCCAGATAGCCCAGCGCGCAGGCCACTGTGATCTCGCCAATGGTCAACCGGTCAGACGAGAGGCTATCGGCCTCTGCCTCCAGAGCCTGCAGCCCCGCACGGACGGCCAAGGCTTGGCGGTCTATCTCGTCTTGATGTTGATCGCCCTCGGCGCGGCGACCTTCGAGGACTTGGCGTAGGGCCGCGTCGCAAATGCCATCGCCGAGGGCTTGGCGGCGCAGGGCCGTCCAACGGGCTGGACCGGCAGGCGGGAACAGACCACCACCGCCCAGATGATCGACATATTCGCAAAGGACCGGCGAATCATAGAGGACGGAACCATCGTCCAGCAGCAGGGCGGGAACCTTGGACAGCGGATTGACCTCGCGCAGACCGTCCTCGGCAAAGGCATTGGCCGGGGTCAGGTCCAACTGATTGTCGATGCCCAGCTCGATGGCACAAATCCGCACCTTGCGCACGAAGGGTGATGTGGGGGAGAAGAACAGCTTCATCGGTGATGCCTCTCGGAGTGAAACATGGCCCTGTCCCTAGAGCCTGGAACAAAAATTGTCGTCGCCACCCATAATCCGGGCAAGGTGCGAGAGCTAGGCCTGTTGCTGGAGGGACGTTTTAATCTGGTCTCAGCGGGCGAGTTGGGTCTGGCCGAGCCGGAAGAGACTGAGGTCAGCTTTGTCGGCAACGCCCTGCTCAAGGCGCGTCTTGCAGCTGATGCGAGCGGGCTGATTGCCCTGTCCGACGATAGCGGCCTGTCGGTCACCGCTTTGGGCGGCGAACCGGGCATCTATTCGGCGCGCTGGGCAGGTCCCGGCAAGGATTTCTATGAGGCGATGGCCAAGGTCGAGCGCCGGATGGATGACAGTGACAACAAGAGTACCCACGCTTGGTTCACCTGCGCCCTTGCCGTGGCTTGGCCCCATGGCCCAGCCTTCGTCGTTGAGGGCCGGGTTGATGGCAACCTCACCTTCCCCCCGCGCGGCCTGAACGGCTTTGGCTATGACCCGATCTTTGTTCCCGAGGGCCACCAGATGACCTTTGGTGAGATGGACCCCAAGGCCAAGGACGATATGAGCCACCGAATGCGCGCCTTTGATCAGCTCAAGGCGGCGCTCTTTTGACCTTGCCCCTCGGTCTCTATGTCCACTGGCCCTATTGCGCTCGAATCTGTCCCTATTGCGACTTCAATGTCGTGCGCGATCGTGGGCGCAAGGTCGAGCAGGCGCATCTGGTCGAGGCCATCCTCACCGATATGCGAACCCAAGCGGACCTGACCGGTCCGCGTCCTCTGGTCTCGATCTTCTTTGGCGGCGGCACGCCCTCGCTGATGGAACCGGACGCGGTGGCCAGAATCATTGCCGAGGCCAAGATCCTGTGGCCTTCCCAAGAACCACTGGAAATTTCCCTTGAGGCCAACCCTACCGATGCTGAACGCGAACGGTTCGAGGGTTTTGCCAAGGCCGGGGTCGAGCGACTGTCCCTTGGTCTGCAGTCCCTGAATGATTCATCGCTTAAACTGTTGGGCCGCAACCATGGGGACGACGAGGCCCTGCGCGCCGCCCGCACAGCCCGGGACATTTTTGCGCGCCTATCGGTCGATCTGATCTATGCCCTACCCGGACAGTCCCCGCAGGATTGGGCCGATGAACTCTCTGCCGCCGCCGATCTGGGGGCGGATCATATATCGCCCTATCAACTGACCATCGAAAGCGGCACCGCCTTTGACCGAGCGGTGCGGCGCGGCGCTCTGGTTCCGCCCGATGATGAACTTGGAGCCGTGCTCTATGAGACCACCCAGACCGTGCTCAGCCAGCGCGGCTTCGATGCCTATGAGGTCTCCAACCACGCCAAGGGTCAAGCCGCCCGCTCGCGTCACAATCTGATCTATTGGCGCGGCGAAGACTATGTCGGGGTTGGTCCCGGTGCCCATGGCCGGATCACGGTCGAAGGCCAAAGGGTCGCCACCTTCGCGGCCGCCAAGATCGGCGACTATAGGGATCAGGTCGAGGCCACGGGTCTTGGCTGGGAGAGCGAGCAGGTCTTGAGCCCGCAGGAACAGGCCGAAGAACGGCTCCTGGCCGGGCTGCGCATCGACGAGGGCGTGCCCTTCCATGATCTCGCCGCTCTGGACCTGACCCAAGACCATCACAGAGTGGTGCAACTGGCCCAGCTTGGCCTCATCACCACCGAAGGCAACCGCCTCTGCGCCACACCCCAAGGCCGCGCCCTGTTGGACGCCGTCACGTCGGTTCTCGCCGGATAGGACCCAATCCATGTCAAGGGTGGTGAACCGCGGGCTTTGGCGTTAATCCATAGGTCACTGTCCCGCCGGTCCCTTTAGCGCGAGCCCAAGCCCTTGGTTCCCATCTATCCGCCACCGAAAGATCAAGAGCTGGCACCGGGGCTCTATATTGTCGCCACGCCGATCGGGAACCTGCGGGATATCACCCTGCGGGCCCTAGATGTGTTGGCTCAGGCCGATCTGGTTCTCGCCGAAGATACCCGCGTCACCGGCAAGCTGCTCAATGCCTATGGGCTGAAAAAGCCGCTGGAGCGCTATGACGAATATGCCGCTGAACGGGTCCGGCCCAAGGTCTTGGCGGCGCTGGCCTCCGGGGGGCGGGTGGCCCTGGTGTCGGATGCAGGAACGCCGCTGGTGTCGGATCCCGGCTATCGTCTCGTGGGCGAGGCGCTTGAAGCCGGTGCCGAGGTCTGGCCTATTCCCGGTGCCTCGGCCCTGCTCGCGGCCCTGACGGTCGCGGGTCTACCCACCGACCGGTTCCTGTTCGCGGGCTTTCCACCGCCAAAGTCTGCGGCCCGGATCAGTTTCCTGTCCGAACTGGCCCCTCTTCGTAGCACGCTGATCTTCTATGAGGGCGGCTCGCGGCTGGCCGATAGCCTCGCCGATATGGCGACGGTCTTTGGCCCTCGCCAGGCCAGCGTCTCACGCGAGCTAACCAAGCTCTTTGAAACCACCCTACGCGGTACCTTGGCCAAGCTGGCCGCCGATCCGCGTCTGGACAAACCAAAGGGCGAGATCGTTATCGTCGTTGGGCCCGGCGAAATCGTCGCCTCGACTCAGGAAGATGCCGACGCCGCCCTGACGGAGGCCCTAACCCGCATGGGCCCCTCCGAAGCCGCCGCTCAGGTCGCCAAGGCGCTGGGGCTAGAGCGCAAGGTTCTCTATAGGCGCGCTCTGACCCTCAAGGGGGTGTCGTGAAGGCCAGCGCCATCAAGGCCGAGCGCGGCATGAAGGCGCGTCAAAGCGGTCGGCGCGCTGAACTTTGGGCGGCGGCATGGCTGATGCTCAAGGGCTACCGGATCTTGGGCTTTCGCCTCAAGACCCCGCAGGGCGAGATCGACATCTTGGCCCAACGCGGCAAGGTCTTGGCGGTCATTGAGGTCAAGCTGCGCCTCAGCCTGGCCGACGCGCTTGAGGCGGTCAGTACCGATCAGCGCCTAAGATTGCACCGTGCAGCGCGAGAATTGGCTGCGCGTCGGCCATATCTGCGCGAGGCCGAGGTGAGACTTGATCTAATTGCACTGGCGCCCGGGCGCTGGCCACGGCATATCCGCGCAGCATGGCCCGATGACGGCCTCTAATTGAACCTCACCGAAGACCCCTCACAAGGAGCCCACACCATGAGCCTGAAGGTCGCCATCCAGATGGACCCCATCGAGGGGATCAACATCACCACCGACACCAGCTTCATGATGATGATGGAGGCTCAGGCGCGTGGTCACAGCCTGTGGGTCTATCAACCCGAACATCTGTCCCAGCTTGGCCAGCGAGTCTTTGCCCGTGGTCGAAGCGCCGTTCTCAAGGCCGTGCAGGGCGATCACTGCCAGATGGGGCCGATGGAAACCCGCGACCTGTCCGAGATGGATGTGGTCCTGATGCGGCAAGATCCGCCCTTCGATATGGCCTATATCACCGCCACCCATTTTCTCGAGCGCATCCATCCCAAGACCTTGGTGGTCAATAATCCGTTCGAGGTGCGTAATGCGCCCGAAAAGCTCTTCGTGACCGGCTTTGAGGGCCTGCAGCCCCCGACCCTGATCACCAGCGATGAGGAGGCGATCTTTGCCTTCCGCGATGAGCATAAGGACATTGTGCTCAAGCCCCTCTATGGCGGCGGCGGCTCTGGCGTGGCGCGTCTGCGGGCCGATGATCAAAATCTCGAAGCGATGCTCGAACTGCACCGGGCCATCAGCCGCGAGCCCGTCATTGCCCAAGCCTTCCTGCCGGCCGTGGAAAAGGGCGACAAGCGGGTTTTGCTGGTCGATGGGGAACCTGTCGGGGCCATCAACCGCGTCCCCGCCGACGGTCAGGTCCGCTCAAATCTGCGGGTCGGCGGAAGGGCCGAAGCGGTGGCCCTCACGGCCCGCGATCTGGAGATCTGTGCCATGATCGGACCGGAATTGAAACGTCGTGGACTGATGTTTGTCGGTATAGATGTTATTGGAAACTACTTAACTGAGATTAATGTGACCTCACCCACCGGCGCGCAGCAATTGAAAAGATTTGGCGGCGCGGACGCAGCGGCAATATTGTGGGACAGGATTGACATTTTAAGGTCTTAAGACCTGATTAACCATAATAATCGACTAAAACATCAATAGCAGCGACTATCTTCCAGTTCAGTTCCGCTTTTGTTCTTGATCTGATCCTCATTCCATGTTGCCCTTGTGGATAAGTCGGGGGCAAGGGTCATGGTCGCAAAGGTCGTCACAGTCGCGTTTGAAGGGGTTGAGGCCCGACGCGTTGATGTTGAGGTCCAACTCACAGGCGGTCAGGTCTGCTTTGTTCTGGTCGGCCTTGGCGACAAGGCGGTCGGCGAAAGCCGCGAGCGGGTACGGGCTGCCTTTGCAGGACTGGGGCTTGCCTTGCCTGCGCGCAGGCTCGTGGTCAATCTGGCCCCAGCAGACCTGCCCAAGGAGGGCAGCCACTATGATCTACCCATAGCGCTGGCCGTCATGGCGGCGATGGGCGTTATCCCAGCCGATAGCCTCAATGGTTGGGCCATCATTGGCGAGCTTGGCCTTGATGGTCAGATTGCGCCGGTTGTGGGGGCCCTTCCTGCCGCCGTCGCTGCCAATGGGATGGGCCTTGGCCTGATCTGTCCGGAATCATCAGGTCCAGAGGCGGCTTGGGCCGGGGATGTGCCGATCCTTGCGCCGCGCTCGCTGATTGCCCTGATCAACCATTTTAAGGGCGTTCAGGTGCTAAGCCCGCCGATTCCCGGACCCATGCTGGACGGCCCCGGCATTCCTGACCTGCGTGACGTCAAGGGCCAAGAGGGCGGCAAGCGCGCCCTAGAGATCGCCGCAGCGGGTGGCCATAATCTGTGCTTCGTCGGACCACCGGGCTCTGGAAAGTCGATGTTGGCCCAGCGCCTTCCGGGGCTCTTGCCGCCCCTGTCGCCGGTCGAGCTGCTCGAAACCTCCATGGTCCATTCGATTGCGGGGCTGATCGCCAAGGGTGGCCTAACCCGCGCCAGACCCTTTCGGGCACCGCACCATTCCGCCTCGATGGCAGCCCTGACAGGGGGAGGGATCAAGGCCAAGCCCGGAGAGGTGTCGCTGGCCCATAATGGCGTTCTGTTTCTTGACGAATTGCCAGAGTTCAGCGTGCAAGCCCTCGACAGTCTGCGCCAACCGCTGGAGACCGGAGAGGTGATGGTCGCCAGAGCCAATGCCCATATCCGCTATCCGGCCCGCGTCCAGCTGATCGCCGCCATGAACCCCTGCCGCTGCGGGCACGGCGGGGTCGGGCGCGGGGCCTGTGGACGCGCGCCCAAGTGCCAGAAAGACTATCAGGGGCGCGTCTCTGGCCCCCTGATGGACCGTATCGACCTTCAGATCGAGATGCCGCCCGTGACCCCTGCCGACATGGCCCTGCCGCCACCGACCGAAGGTTCGGCTGAAGCCGCCGCCCGGGTCAGCCGCGCCCGCCAAATCCAGCAGGACCGCGCTCAGGCCTACTTCACCAAGGACCAAGCCGGATCAACGCTGGAGGAACGACCGGACCTCTGCCTCAACGCACAGGCTCAAGGTCGGATGCTCGAACAGATCGCCGCCCTGGACGAGCCGGGCCGTCAGCTTCTGACCCGCGCCGCCGAGGCTGGGGGCGTGACCGCAAGGGGCTGGACCCGCACCCTTCGCCTAGCCCGCACCATCGCCGATCTTGATGGCAGCGGCCCAGTTCGCCGCCTGCATGTGGCCGAAGCCCTGATCTATCGCCGCAGCCCGGGTGATCCCGGCCAAGCCTTGGCGCAATCCGCCCTATCCTCGACAAGATTAACCAATGGGTAATCCTAGCTTTTGACTCAGCGTTAAGGCTGGGCAGGCTAAAGGAAGGCGTGCAACAGGATCCAAAATCGCCGCCTCGGCTCGCTGCCCAAGGCCTAGCCGACACCAGCCAAGTGCTGGCGAACATGAGCCATGCCCTGCGCACGCCGCTCAGTGGGGTCTTAGGCATGGCCAACCTCTTGGCCGAAACGGACCTATCGTCCCAGCAGCAACGTTACCTTTCGGCCCTGCGCCAATCTGGCGATCAGTTGCAGGGGTTGGTCAATGAGATGATCGATCTGGCCAAGCTCAATGCGGGTATAGTGGCCCTAAACCGGCAACCGATTGGACTTGCGCCCTTGCTGCAATCGGTCTGCGAACAGCTTCGGCCTAGGGCCCTGACCCGCGGCCTCAACATCCATTGGACCGAGCAGGGACTCGACGCGGCCCACCCCGCCAAGATCATGGCCGATGAACAGCGTCTGGGCCAGATCTTGGTGGCCCTCGTCCAGCATGCTCTAGCGACCCTCAAATCGGGCAGCCTCACCCTATCCGTAGAGCCCATGGGCCCATCCTCCGTCGCAACCGCTCAAATTGGCCTACGGTTCTCAGTCAAGCCCACCCTCGCCAGCCTCGAGGCTTCCCACCCCCCGATCATCAGTGATCAAGAGCGCCTCACCCTCGCCAAGCTCCAGACCCTAGCCCATCTGCATGGTGGCCGCCTGGGTCTTTGCGAAGGCAAAATGGGTCTTGGCGACCTGTGGTTCGAGGCCCGGTTCGAGACGGAACGGCCAGCCGGTGCGCTTCAGCACCATAGCTCTGGCGATGCCCTTCCCGCGTCCAATCGCGGCGCAAGGGTGCTTGTGGTCGAGGATAATGCCATTGCCGCCCTGCTCGCCCGCGCCCTGCTGACCCAAGAGGGCTGCCGCGTAGACTGCGTTGCGAGTGCAGACGAGGTCCTGTCCAAGACCCTCGCCGATAGCTATGACCTGATCTTTATGGATATGGGCCTGCCCCAGATGGATGGTCCCTCCCTGACCGCCGCCTTGCGCGCCCGGGGGATCACAACGCCCATCTTGGCCCTGACCGCCCATCAGGACGAAGACAGCCGCGCCGCTTGCCTGAACGCGGGCATGGATGATTTCCTGTCCAAGCCGCTCGAGCGGATCGCCCTTCGCCGTGCCCTGTGGCACTGGCTGCAGCGCGATAACGGCGTCAAGCCGCACTGGACCTTAGGCGCGGCTCAGGCCAATCTGAAGCCGTGATTTGGGGCGCGCTCCCCGACCGACGGGACCCCGCACCATGACTGAAGCGACCAAGACCCCCAAAGCCACCAAGATGGGGGCCAAGCATGTGATGGCGTCTTTGCGCCAGCCAAAGGTGCTGGTCATGCTGATGCTGGGCTTTTCTTCGGGCCTGCCGTTCCTGCTCAGCGGCAATACGCTGGGCTATTGGCTGCGCGATGAGGGCACCAGTCTCAAGGCTATCGGTTTCCTGTCCTGGGTCGGCATCGCCTATTCGCTAAAATATCTTTGGGCACCCTTCATTGACCGACTGGACGCGCCCCTTCTGGGCCGGCTCGGGCGGCGGCGGGGCTGGATGGTGATGAGCCAAATCCTGATCGGCCTCGCCCTGATCGCCATGGCCATGATCGGACCGAAGGGCGGACTGACCATGCTCGGGATCTTTGCCCTGATACTAGCCTTTGCCTCTTCAACCCAAGACATCGTGGTCGATGCTTGGCGGATCGAGGCTGCCGATGATGGCGAGGAGATCGCGCTCCTGTCCTCGGCCCTCCAGTTGGGCTACCGGGCCGCCCTTTTATGCACCGACGCCCTGATCCTTGTGTCCGCGCAGCATCTGGGCTGGAACCTGTCCTATGGCCTTGCCGCCGCAGCCATGACCATCGGCCTAATCGCCAGCCTCAAGGCCAGCGAACCGCGCCGCGACCAAGAGACCCAAGACCGCGATGACGCCGCCCTACCGCTCTGGACCCTCGGCGGCATGCGCCAAGCCATTGTCGGACCCTTTGCGGCCTTTTTCAAAACCCATGGAGTGATGGCCTTTTTGATGCTGGCCATGATCAGCCTCTATCGCTTGCCGGACTTCATCATGGGGCCAATGGCCAATCCCTTTTACCACGACCTTGGCTTTAATAAGGACACAGTGGGTGCGGTGCGCGGCTCGGCGGGCCTGATCGCTTCGATCGCGGGCATTGCCGTGGGCGGCCTCTTCGCCCTGCGCTTTGGTCAGGTCAAGACCCTGATCGCCGGTGCCATTTTGCAGCCCTTGGCCGTGGCTAGCTTCGCGCTCTTGGCCTATCGCGGCGCAGACCTGACCCTCTTTAGCAGCATCATGGCCTTCGACAGTTTTGCCATGAGTTTCGCTGGTGTGGCCTTGGTCACATACATGTCAGGCCTAACCAGCCTTGGCTATACGGCTACCCAATATGCGCTCCTGACCTCGACCTATGCCTGGGTGGGTAAGTTCCTAAAGGGCTTTTCGGGGGCCTTGGTCGAAACCCTACAGGTCAGTCATGGACTGATGGGAGCCTATGGCCTGTTCTTCATTGGGGCCGGGGCCATTGGTCTGCCCGCCCTGATCCTTTGCCTGATCTTGGTCAGGCCGCGTCAAAGCTAAGGGGCGCGCCCCAAAAGGCCTTCACCAAATCATTTTGCGCGCCGGGCTCTCCCGTGGTCAGGAACCGGCGAAGGCCGCTCTTGCCGGGATCATATTCGGGGTGCTGGGCCAGATAGCGCACCACCGCCTCGGCGGTCGCGACCGGCTGATGGATCAAGGGCGTGCCCGGCGGCAGGGCTTGGCGAAACAGGTCCGCGACCAACTCATAATGGGTGCAGCCCAAGATCGCCCGATCCGGCATGCGGCCAATCCGTTGGCTTAAGCTTGCCACATGGGCTGTAATCTTGGCCAACAGGTCCTGCGGCGCAGCATTGGCCTCGATCATCCCGGCAAGGTCGGGGCAGGGCTCGGAAAAGACCGCCACATCCTGACGGCGCTTGTCGATCTCAATCTCATAGACCCGGCTGCGGGCGGTTCCAGGGGTGGAAAAGACGCCAAGCACATCCAACCGCTCGACCTTGTCACCGCGCCGCTCGGCCTCATGCTCCCAAGGCAGGCCCGTCGCTGCCTCAATGGTCGGCACGATAATGCCCAGCACATTGACCGCCCGGCCAAGGCCCTTGCGATAGGTCGGCAGCCAGGTCTGTTGCAAGCGGCGAAGGGCGATGGCGGAGGCAGTATTACAGGCCAAGATGACGAGGGACGCGCCCTGATCGAACAGGCGAATACAGCCCGCCCGCGTCAGATCGACAATCTCCTCGCCGCCCTTGCCGCCATAGGGGGCGTTGGCCTGATCGGCCAGATAGAGGAAATCAGCCTGTGGAAGCCGGTCCACAAGCGCCCGATGGACCGAAAGACCGCCCACCCCTGAATCAAAAACACCGATTGCCATATCTGAGATGTACCCCTGACCGGTCCGGGCGTCTATCGCTTGGAGGGGACTATTCGTCAGCGATCAGCCGGGTCGGATCTTCCGGTGCGCGCACTTCAAACAGACCAATATCGAGCCCCTTTTGCAGCCTCTGAGGTCGCAAGGGCTGCTGTGCGAGGGCCCGAAGGCTGGCGGCATCCAACTGTTCCGCCTCCGGATCACGCCGCAACTTGCGCGCCTGAGGGCCAGCCCGCTCCGCCGGAGCCTCAACTTGGGCCACAATCGGCTGCCAAAAGGTGATGTTCAGACGCCAGACGGTCTTGGGTTTGGGCGGCGGCGCGGGCCAGCGCTTTCCCGCTTCAAAGGTCGGCGTTAGCTGTTTGGGGCCGGGCATACGGCCGGACACCGGAGCGACTGTCTCGCGAACCTTGCGCCACAGATCTTCGACAGACAGGTCGGTCAGTTGCTCGCGCCAAGCCTCGAGCGCCCCCTCACGGCTTTCAAATTCAGGCCCCACATCCTGACTGACAAAGGCCACCGCCTTTCCCGCCAGACGCACCGCCTGGCTCTCGCGTTCGGCATAACCAAGCGGCGAAGACAGGGCGGCTTCAGCAGAGACCGCAATGGGATAGCGGACGAGGCTCATTACGGGTTATCTTGCCTCAAAATAAGGACCAATGGGAGAGACGACATGACCGCCGCAGCGACGCAAGCCCCAAAACAGATCGATCTAAAAAATCCAGACCTCTATGTGCAGGCCGTGCCGCATGATCTGTTTGCTTGGCTGCGGGCCAATGACCCGGTCCACTGGAACCCCGAAGAGGATGGCTCAGGCTTTTGGTCACTGACCCGCCATGAGGACATTGTCCGCGCCTCTACCGATCCAGAGACCTTTTCATCAGCGCGTGAAAATGGCGGCCACCGCATCGCCAACGAAAATGATGTTGCCGATGCCAGCGTCGAGGTCTCGATGATCTCGATGGACCCACCTCGTCATGTTGACTATCGCCGCATGATCATGGGCGGCTTTACCCCACCGCGTCTGCGCGACATGGAGGCGGGCATCCGCGCCAGAGCCAATGTCCTGATCGACGCCATGATCGCCAAACGGGCGGCCGAAGGCGGGCCCATCGACTTCGTTGCCGGCTTCTCAGCCCCCTATGCCATCCAGACCTTGGCCGAACTGTTTGGGGTGAGCGAGGCCGATGGCGACAAGCTGTTTGAATGGTCCAATGCCGTGGTCGGGGAAGACGATCCCGAATGCCGCTCCAGCCAAGACTATATCAATGCCTGTATCCAAGAGATGGCGCTCTATTCCTTGGGCCTTTGGCAGGCGCGCGAAGAGGCCATGGGCGATGATCTGATCTCCATGCTGGTCCGATCGGCCAAGGAGGGGACCGAGTTTCCCGTCCCACGCTATCTGGCCACCTTCATCCTGCTGGTGGTTGCCGGCAATGAGACCACCCGCAACTCCATCACCGGCGGTCTGATCGCACTGGACCAGAACCCAGACCAACGCGCCGCCCTAATCGCGGACCCCAGCCTCCTGCCCCATGCCGCCCAAGAGATTGTGCGTTACATCAGCCCGGTCATGCATATGCGCCGCACGGCGACCCGCGATGTCGAGGTCGGCGGTAAGCTGATCAAGAAGGGCGATAAGGTGGTCATGTGGTACCCCTCGGCCAATCGCGACGAGACCGTGTTCGACAATCCCGACCAGTTTGATGTGTCACGCACCGCCAAGAAGGCGGGCCTTAGCGGCAAACATCTGGGCTTTGGCTATGGTCAGCATGTCTGTCTGGGTCAGCGACTGGCTGAGCTTCAGCTCAAGGTCGCCTTCGAGACCCTGTTTGAGCGCCTGCCCAATCTGCGCCCGGTCAGTGCCCCGCGTCGCCTTCGCTCGAACTTCATCAACGGCATCAAGACGCTGGCGGTCGATTTTTAACCCTTCGCTATGGGGCGCTCTGTTACCAGCAGATCAGGATGGATGTGTCGGTGACGGCGGAGTCTCGTGTGAGGCAAACCAAGATGGAGATGAGCCTTGATGGCCAGCCCTGATCTGGTCTTGGCCGCTGCCTTTGGGGCGGTGTGCTTGGCGATCTCCGCCACACTGTGGGCCCTGCACCTGCGGCGGGTCATGGACGCGCATATTGCCGCGCTCAAGGATCGGCTGACACAGGTCGAATTAGAGGCCGAAGCCGCACAGGCCTCGGTCGAGGCCTTTGACAGTGCCATGATCACTCTGCAGGACGGCGAGGCCCATCTGGCCTCAGGCGAAGACAATCTGGTCGCCTGCGCCATTGCTCTGGGGGTCGAGATCCCCAGCGCGCCCTATGATCCCATGCCCTTGATCCATGCCCTGATGCGGGCAGATCCCGAGCAGGCGCGGCACCTTCGGGCCCTGATGGACCATGGCGAGCCCTGCGCTTTCGAAGCGCGCGGTCCCAATGGCGTGGTTGCCGTCGAGGGGCGGGCCGCAGGGTCGTTGGCTTGGCTTCGGCTGGCGGCGGATGCGAGCGCCAATGCCGCCCTTCCGACCGCCGCCCGCTTTGCCGCCTTTATAGACAGTCAAAAGGATCCAGCCTGGATCGCCGGGGCTGGAGGGGCGCTGGTCTGGGCCAATCAGGCTTGGCTAGAGGCTGCCGACGCCAAGAGCCTCGAAGAGGCCGCGACCAAGGGGCTAGCCTTTGATCGCGGGGCAGAGGCCCTGATCACCGAAGCCGCTCAGATGGTCGAGGCCCGCTCCGCCCTGCGTTGGGTGCCTGTGCGCGGACAGCGCCGGGCCTTCCAGATTACCGCAAAGCCGCTCGAGGGCGGCGGGGTCGGGGCCATCGCGCTGGATGTGACCGAAACCGAGGAGATGCGCGAGGCGCTCAAGCGGCATGTGGCGGCCCATGACGAGACCTTGAACCATCTGGCCGATGCTGTGGCGATCTTCAGCCCCGACAAGATGCTGGCCTTCCACAATACCGCCTTTGCCGAGCTCTGGGGCTTGGAGCCGGCGTGGCTGGCGGAGGGGCCAAGCCATGGCGAGGTGCTCGACCGGCTTCGCCAACGCCGCCGCCTGCCCGAAACGGCGGACTATAGCCGTTGGCGGGCTGAGGAACTGCAACGCTATGAGGCGCTCGATATTGCGCCAGACGAGCTCTGGACCCTGCCTGATGGTCGTACGCTTCGGGTCGTGCGCCAGCCCCACCCCCATGGTGGCCTATTGATCCTCTATTCGGACATTACCGGCGAGCTGCGGCTTCGCGCCCAATACAATGCCCAGATTCAGGTCCAGCAAGCGACCTTGGACAAGCTCAGCGACGCCGTGGCTGTGTTCGGCTCGGACGGACGGCTTCGGCTACATAATGAGGCCTTCGAAACCTTCTGGAACGTCAGGGCCAGCGACCTTGAAGAGGCGGCAGATTTTGACGGGGTGGTTGAGCTCTGCGTGCCCAAACTGCACGACCTGCAGTTCTGGCGCGAGATGAAGGCGCGGGTGGCCGATCCTGACCCGCAGGCGCGCGTCGCCTTTAGCGGTGAAACCAAATCCTCTGATGGCCGTATCCTGTCCTATCAGTCCCGCCCCTTACCTGACGGCGCGACCCTGATTGCCTTTGCCGATGTGACCGACACGCGTCAGCTTGAACGGGCGCTGGCCGACCGCTCCGCCGCCCTGACCGAGGCCGAGCGTCTGAAGCGCGATTTTGTCGGCAATGTCTCCTATGAACTGCGCACCCCCCTGACCACGATCATTGGCTATTCCCAAGTCCTCGAGAGCTCAGCCTCCGCCCTACCGGAGCGGGCACGCGGCTATGTGGTATCCGTCCTAATGGCGGCCAATCAACTGGCCCGCTCCATCGATGACGTGCTCGACATGGCGCAGATGGATGCGGGGGAGATGGCTCTGGATCTGGGCGATGTCGCGATCGACAGTCTGTTGGAAATGACCCGTACGCGTTGGCTGCCCGAGGCGGAGAACGGAGCCCTTAGCCTGCGCCTCAACTGCCCCGATGATATTGGCCTGATCCGTGCCGACCGTTTGCGGCTCAATCAGGTGCTCGACCACCTGATGGGCAATGCGGTGCGCCAAACGCCTGCGGGGGGATCGATCACCCTGACCGCTGAACGCACCCTTGGTGAGGTTCAGATCAAGGTCACCGATACGGGCCGCGGCATACCGTTCCACGTCCAAGCCCACATCTTTGATCGATTCGTCAGTCGCGATCGCGGTGGCCCGGGTTTGGGTCTTGCCCTCGTTAAGGCCATGGTCGAACTGCATGGCGGCTGGGTGGCGTTGCAGAGCGAACCCGGCCATGGATCGACCTTCACCTGCCACCTGCCCGAAATCGCCCACGACAGCGCGGGCCGTCCTGAGTTACAGTTTTAGGAGGCCCGGAGGGAGGGGAGCGTGGATGACCCCCTCACCCACCCCTCTCCCCCAAGGGGGCGAGGGCGTGAACCGATAAGCCCTCTCTGTGTGGGAGAGGGTTGGGAGGGCCTTGTTTAACCCCTACTTCACATCCTCATAGGGCGCGACAGCGGAGTGTTTGATAATCCCGCGCGTGCTGTCGGCAATGCCGCCAATGATGAACTGTACCGCCAGAGCACAGAGGATTAGGCCAAGGACCCTTACGACAATGGTCATGCCGATCTTGCCGAGCGCCCTCGAGATGATCGGCGTGGCCCAGAAGGCCAGCAGGATGGTGACACAGACCGCTACAATCACGCCAAGGCCCATGGCAGCGCCAGCCATGCCAAAACGCTTGGCCTCCCCAGCATAGATGATCACGGTCGAGATGGCCCCCGGACCGATCAGGAGCGGCATAGCAAAGGGCACGACCAGCCGCTCAAAGCGCTTTTTGGCATAGGCCCCCGTGCTCAGGGGCAGACTGTCGGCCTCGTCGCCTTCCCCATCATCAAAGGAGGCGGCGAAATCGTCGCGCACCATTTCGAGACCCATCAGAAACAGCAAGATGCCGCCGGCAATCCGAAAGGCTGGCAGCGAGATGCCGAAGAAGGCCAAGAGGGTCAGGCCGGTGAAATAGAAGAAGGTCAGGAATAGCATCGAGAACAGGGCGATATAGACCGCAACCCGCCGCCGCCCGGCCGCCGTCGCACCGGTCGTCGCCGCCGCGAACAGAGGCACATTACCGATCGGATCAATCAGCGCGAACAGGGCGATGAAGAAGTTGACGGACAGTTCTGCCTGGCTCATGCAGGGGCTCGCTCTTCATGACGGATCGGACAGCATAGCGGCGTACGTCACGCCGGTCGGCGGACCGCAACGATGGCCTCTGTTTAGAACCTTAGACAC
The DNA here is from genome assembly GCA_041182245.1 of Pseudomonadota bacterium. Classification (GTDB taxonomy): domain Bacteria; phylum Pseudomonadota; class Alphaproteobacteria; order Caulobacterales; family Caulobacteraceae; genus CAISGS01. The sequence continues at coordinate 215,513 of JBEGNZ010000001.1, forward strand.
GGACTGACCACACCCGACTTGACCTCGCCCCATTGGAAACGGATCCCCCATGACTGTGCCTACCTCTGACCCGCGCCTGATCGTTGCCTTGGACCTTCCCACCGTGCGCGAGGCTGAGGCCCTGAGTGCGCAGATCGGCGATGCGGTGGGCTTCTACAAGATTGGTCTGCAACTGTTCGCCAGCGGCGGTATGGATTTGGCCGCACGCCTTAAGTCAGACGGTCATCAGATCTTCCTGGATTGGAAGCTGCACGATATTGGGGCCACGGTCGAAAAGGCCGCGGCGGCTCTGGCTGGATCGGGTGCGGACCTTCTAACCGTTCACGGTGAGCCACAGGTGATGGCCGCAGCGGTCAAGGGCAAGGCCGGATCAAGCCTGAAAATCCTCGCCGTCACCGTTCTGACCAGCCTGACCGATCAAGACCTGACCGAGATGGGTTACGGCCTTACCGCCACGGCCCTTGTCGAGCGCCGGATCGCGCAGGCCCTTGATCTGGGATGTGACGGGGTGGTGGCCAGCCCCCTGGAGGCAGCTTTGGCCCGGTCCATGGCCATCAAGGCCGGTCGTCCTGAATTTTTGGTGGTCACACCCGGCGTGCGGCCAGCGGGCGCGGCGCTGGATGATCAGGCCCGAATTGCGACGCCGAAAGATGCCCTTACCTCTGGGGCCAGTCATCTGGTGGTCGGGCGGCCCATTACCGCCGCGAGCGATCCCCGGGCCGCGGCCCAGGCCATTGTTCGAGAGATCAGCGCGGTCTGAACCGTCAAAAATCGACAGCAATCCCTTTGCGTTCCCAATCGCCAAAGCGGGTGGGTTCGGGACCCTTATAGCCATTGCGTTCCGGCGCAAGCAGAAGAGCCTCGGCCTCAGCACGGCGCGCAGCGGCCTCTTCCAAGGCCCGCATCGCGGCGGCGCTTATTGGCTTGTCGGTCGCCGCCCCTATGGGGTCGAGCGGTTGGTCATCTTGCGGCTGTTCAAGGTCTGGGGTCATGGCTTTTTTCCGAAGGGAGTAACCGCGTTCTTGCGAAACATCGGCGGAACCTCCACCTATAGCTATGGATTTAGACCGACCGGCCCCGAAATCCAAGTCAGGGCAGCACGGACAGACAGAGGTAGGCCATGAACCACTTCAAGACCTTTATTCTCATTGCCGCCATGACCGCCCTGTTCATGGTCATTGGATTCATGATCGGCGGACCGGCAGGCATGGGGCTGGCCTTTATCTTTGCGGCCGGGATGAACCTGTTCACCTACTGGAACGCCGACTCTATCGTGCTGCGGACCTATCACGCCCGTGAGGTCGAGACCGACAATCCCAACCCGCAGGTCCGGCAATATGTCGCTGATGTCGAGGCCTTAGCCCTAAATGCTGATCTGCCCCGGCCGCGCATCTGCATCATTGATAATGATCAGCCCAACGCCTTTGCCACCGGCCGTGATCCGGCCCACGCGGCCGTCTGTGCCACCACAGGCCTCTTGACCATGCTGACTCGCGAGGAGATTCGCGGCGTCATGGCCCATGAACTGGCCCATGTTAAGAACCGTGACACCTTGACCATGACCATCACTGCCACCTTTGCCGGGGCCATCGGAGCCTTGGCCAATTTTGGCATGTTCTTTGGTGGACAGGATCGCGACCGGCCCGGCGGTATGATCGGAACCATCGCGCTCGCCATTCTCGCGCCCTTGGCCGCAGCCTTGGTGCAGATGGCTATCAGTCGTTCGCGCGAATATGAGGCCGACCGTGTCGGTGCCGAGATCGCCGGGGATCCCCAAGCCTTGGCCCGCGCGTTGCAGAAGATCGAGGGCATGGGCAAGGCGGGCGTGGTCAATCACGATGCAGAACGCAATCCTGCAACCGCCCACATGTTCATCATCAATCCCCTGTCGGGCGAGGGCGCGGACAATCTCTTTTCCACCCACCCAGCGACGGCCAATCGGGTCGAGGCCCTGATGAGCTTAGCCGCCGCCATGCCTCGCCGTTCAAGCCGAGGCTCGGCGGTTCCCCTGACCGATGATGGGTCACAAAAGGGTCCGTGGAGCTAGGTCGAGGGATCATTTCCAAAAATAGACTTGTCAAATGGGTCCAGAGGGCGTCCTTCGCCCGATCTCTGTGCTTTTCTCCCACAGCAGAGACCAACAGGACACTTGACCGCCTATGACCACCCAGCCGCCACGCTCTGGACAACCCCCGCGATCAGGCAAGGTCCGTCACGCACCGCCCAGTGCCGCCGTCGTTGCGGGCCTGCCCGCCCGTGAAGCGGCTCTGGACATTGTGATCTCAGCCCTGGAGCGCCGCGCCGGTTTAGATGAGGCTCTTGCCCGTCCCGGCATGGGCGCGCTTGCCCCCCGCGACCGTGGCTTTGCCCGCATGTTGGCCATGACCGTGCTGCGTCAGCTTGGTGCATTGGATAAGGCCCTAGACTCGCGGATGCACAAGCCGCCGCCGGAAGCGGTTCGCAACCTGCTGCGTCTGGGTCTGGCGCAGGTCCTTTGGCTCGATACCCCCGCCTTTGCCGCCGTGTCCACCACCTTGGCCTTGGCCGAGGCGCGCAATGATACGAGACCCTTTAAGGCCCTGATCAATGGCGTTTTGCGCGGCCTTCTGCGTGAACCGGCTGATCCGTCTGGCCCTGAGGCGCTGGCACCCGAATGGCTGATGGCCCGCTGGACCGCGGCCTATGGTCGGGGACAAGCCCTTAAGATCGCGGCCATGATTGCCGAAGAACCCGCAACCGACCTGACCCTGCGCGACCCTGCCGACACGGAGGCCCTGCTTGAGGCCTTGAACGAAACGGTGCCAGAGGGTGCCGAAGAGGCTGTCGTCGGTGCCGATAGCCTTACGCCCATCGCCTCTAAGGCCACCGCCCTTCCCGGCGGCAGCCTTCGCGTAACCCGGCGCGGCGATGTGGCCGAATGGCCCGGCTTTGATCAGGGACGCTGGTGGGTTCAGGATGCCGCGGCGGCCATTCCCGCCCGACTGCTCGCGCCAAAGCCCGGCGACAAGGTGCTCGACCTTTGCGCCGCGCCCGGAGGCAAGACCCTTCAGCTCGCCGCCATGGGCGCTTTGGTGACCGCGCTTGATCGCTCAGAGAGCCGATTGAAACGCCTAGCGGCTAATCTCGAACGGACCGGTTTGACCGCCGAACAGGTGGCGGTGGAAGCCACCGCTTGGCGCGATGGCCGAACCTTTGACGGGGTACTGCTCGATGCCCCCTGTATGGCGACTGGCACTTTCCGTCGCCAGCCAGACGTCCTGTGGGCCGCGCGTCCGGGCGATGTGGCCACCTTAGCCGCCTTACAGTCCAAGCTCTTGGATGTCGCCGCACGCGCCATCGCACCGGGAGGACGGCTTGTCTATTGCGTCTGCTCCTTGGAAACCGAAGAGGGCGAGGGGCAGATCCGAGCGTTCTTAAAACGTCGCCCCGACTTTGCGCTCGAACCCATGAGCCCCGGGGAAGGCGGCGCGCCGCAAGCCAGCCTGGCCGAACGCGGCTGGCTTCGCATTCTGCCTCATCAGATGGAGGGCGGCATAGACGGCTTCTTCATCGCCCGGATGAAACGCGCCGACTAGGACGGTTTGGGATTAGGCCGCCGCGACTGCGCGGCGGCGGCGCATGGCCAAAATGGTGGCAACGACCAACAGGACCAGCATGGCGAGGCTTAGGGCGTCGATACCGACCAGATAGTAGTTCGGATGACGTCCCGGCTCTTGGAAATACATGGCGTGGAGGGTCATGGATGCGCCCTGCACCATCAAACCAAAGCCCAACCAACTGCTACGGAATCTCAGGGCCAAAATCAAAAGCCCAATCGCTAGCGCCCAGTCCGCAAGCAAAATGGTGAAGGCCGGGACGGCTTCGCCCGTAACGGCCTGACCGATCAACCCCAATATCCACGTCAGGCCGATGGCAAACGCGGCGTAACGCTCTGCTGCGCCACCCTGCCACCAAGCGAAACTGAGGGTAGCGGCTAGCATCAATAGCGAAAGATTAAAGAGAAGTTCGTTCAGCATGCCTGAGCCCGCACAATCTGTGCGGGCTCAGTAACATGTCTAATGTAAATAATTTGGTAAGGGATGGCTTAGCCAGCCATCCGATCAATGGTGCTGACGCTCGTGACCATGTCTTCATGCACGCTGAGTTTCTTGTAATAGCCAATCATCTTGGTGCGGATCCCAATGCGAAGCTTGGTCTCTTCCAGCGCGCCGTGGACCTCAACGACTGCGGAACGCGCTGCCGTGAGGGCCGCAATGGCTTGTGATAGTTGAGCCGGAGCCTTATCGGCAACAACGGCTGACAGGCCGAGGTCCTGACGAGCCTGAAGCATGGACTGCAACAGTTGAGACGCCTCCATTAGGGCCGTGTCGATAGCATTTTCCGTCTCAAACAGGCGATTGGCAACAGTTTGAGCGACCAGAACCTTATCCATGTCTCAATCTCCATTGGTTAATGAAATCTTAAATCTATTGATAAACGAATTATTAATTAAAGAAAGTGAAAAATTCGCGTCATAGGCGTTTTCTGGATTTTTACACTGTTAACCATAATATCAGTAGACTTCATCCTTGGCCCATCCCCTTAGCCGTTCATGAATCTGAAGTAGTTTTCGCTTCTGATAGAGCCTTGAGACGTCGCGTTGCCCCGCGCAAAGGGGTGAAATTGATCGGACCGGCCCCGCCTTGTCATGACCCTCAACCTCGCCAAACAGGTCAGACAGCGCTTTGGCATCAGCTTTGAAGAGCGGATCGCATCAGCGGCCATGATTACGGCCTTAGGGGTTCTACTCGCCGCCTGCCTCGTCTTCAGTCTGACCCAGTGGCAGGCGGAGGCGCGGCTATCGCGAGAGGCGCGCATAACCGAGGCGCAACTGATCGCCAAAGAAATTGCCAAGCCTCTTTCCACGGGCGATCTTGCGGCGGTGCAACAGACCCTCGACATCGTCGCGTCTGTGGAGGGGGTAAGACGGGTTTTGGTTACAGACCCGCAGGGAAAGCCCCTCTTAGCCACAGCGTCTCCGCTCCAGCCTAAAGCGTCTGAGACGACAACCGACACCATTGTGCCCATCCAGGCGCAACGCCAAACAGCGGTTCTAGGCACCTTGACCCTCACCGCGACGATGGCCACCACCAATGACCTGTTGGCGCGCTATGCCTCAGTCTTTGGATCGCTATTCTTTGTCGCCGCAGGCGGCGCCCTGTTTCTTTCGCGGTGGGTGGCGCGTCGGGCAGTCGAGCCCGTCATCCAGCTGAGCCTTGTCATGGAAGATGTCGCAGCCAGCGGTGACTTCCAACGTCGCGTGGCCGAGGCTGGCGACGATGAATTCGGCAGGCTTAGCGGCAGTTTCAACGCCCTGCTGCACCAGCTCCATGTCAATGACCGCAATTTACGCCACACTCTGGCAGAGTTGGTCGAGGCTAAGGATAGGGCAGAGGCGGCCAATAGGGCCAAGTCCCAGTTTCTGGCCAATATGAGCCACGAAATCCGCACGCCACTTAATGGCGTCATCACCATGGCCGAGATCATGGCCGCAGGTGACCTATCGGCTCCGCAACGGCAGAAACTGGACGTTGTGCGCAACTCCAGTGCGGCGCTGCTCTTGATCCTCAATGACCTTCTGGACCTCTCAAAGATCGAGGCGGGGCACGTCGAACTGCTGATCGAGGATCAAGACCTATCCGGCCTGCTGCGCGAGATGCATGACAGCTACGGCCCGATGGTGCGCCAAAAGGGCCTCGAGCCGATCCTTTCGGTGACCCCAGAGCTTAGAGGACAGTGGCGCATTGATGCCTATCGCCTACGTCAGGTGATCAGCAACCTGATGTCCAACGCGCTGAAATTCACCACTCGGGGCTCAATTACATTAGGGGGCCAGGTTGATTGGCTGTCGCAAGACGATGCGATTGTCACCCTCACCGTGTCCGATACGGGCATTGGCATTCCCAGAGATAAGATCGACCGGCTGTTTGAGAAGTTCGTTCAGGTCGATGGCTCGACGACCCGGCAATATGGCGGCACAGGACTGGGTCTTGCCATCTGCCGAGAGTTGGTTTCGATGATGGGTGGTAAGATTTGGATCGAGAGTGTTGAAGGCGAGGGATCGACCTTCCATGTGCAACTGCCCTTGACGCGCAGCCATTGCGTACCCCTACCCGCAGCCAAGCCGACCAGAACGGTGGTCCCGAACTCGCATCCGCGCCTCAAGATCCTCGCGGCGGAGGATGTTTTGGCCAACCAGATGGTGCTGCAGGCTGCGCTCGAACATCGCAATATCGACCTGACCCTTGTTGACGACGGTGCCCAGGCGTTGGAGGCCTTCGCGTTTGAGCGGTTTGACCTCATCCTGATGGACATTCAGATGCCGGTCATGGATGGCCTTGCCGCGACCCGCGCGATACGAGCCAAGGAGCGCCAAAGCGGTCAGCTACCCACGCCGATTATCGCCCTCAGCGCCAATGCCATGGACTATCAGATCGCCAGCTATCGCGAAGCGGGGTGTGATGACTATATCGCCAAACCCATTGATCTGACCCGACTGGCCAATGCCATAGACCGCCTGACCCAATCTGCGTCCATTGCGCCTGCGATAAGGGCAAATGGGACGTCCGGCTCGCTCTAGGCCATTACGGGCCTTATATAGGGCCACCTCGACCACCCCAAACCATGAGATACGGCATGTTCTATGATGCGCGAACCAAAGCACCGCTCAAGCATGATCCGGTCAAGGCGCTGGTCGCCCCCCGTCCCATTGGCTGGATCAGTACGCTAAGCCGTGACGGTGTGGCCAATCTGGCCCCCTATAGCTTCTTCAATCTGGTCGCGTCGGGCCCGTCGATCGTCGCCTTCTCCAGCGCGGGGCGTAAAGATAGCCAGACCAATGCCGAACAGACCGGAGAATTTGTCTGCAATATTGCCAGCTTTAATCAGCGTGAAGCGGTCAATAGCAGCGCCGCGACTCTGCCCCCTGAAGTCGACGAGTTCGCTCTAACCGGTTTAGAGACCCTACCCTCACAGTTGATCAAGCCGCCAAGGGTCTTGGGGGCTCCAGCCCATCTGGAATGTGTCTATCTGCAGACCGTGCCCCTGTTCAGCAAGGACGGGGTGCGCAATGGCTTTGATCTGGTCTTAGGCGAGGTGGTTGGGGTCCATATTGAGGACCGGTTCCTCAAGGAGGGGCTGGTTGATACGGCCGCCATGCGCCTGATCGCGCGCCTTGGCTATCTCGACTATAGCGTCACCGATGAGGTCTTTGCCCTCAAGCGTCCAGATTAGGGGTCAAATCAAAAACCGGGCCACCTCTGGGAAGAGACGACCCGGCTTTGGTCTCATCATCCAGCCCGAAAGACAGGGCCTTTAGCTCTTAGCCTGCGATAGAGGCGAAACGCTTGCCCAAGATACCATCAGCCTGAGCCATGATGTTCTTGACCAGTTCAGCGCAGGTCGGGATATCGTGGATCAGGGCTTGGCTTTGGCCCGTGGTCCAGATGCCACCGTCGAGATCGCCGTCGCGCAGCACATTTTCACGACCGCGCACACCGGCCATCAGTTCGCGCACATCCGCAAAGCTCTTGGTCGGATCACGCTGGATTTCAGCCACCTGCTCAGAGATGCTGTTGCGGGCGACGCGCGCCGTATTGCGCAGGCTGCGGCCGACCAGGATCGTATCACGCTCGGTATATTCGACGATCTGACGCTTGACGTTCTCGTGGATCTTGGCCTCGACCGTGGCGCAGAAGCGGGTGCCCATATTGACCCCCTCGGCCCCCAGAGCCAGAGCCGCCACCAGACCGCGCCCGTCGGCCATACCGCCAGAGGCGATCACAGGTACGTCCACCGCATCGACCGTGGCGGGAAGCAGCACGACCAGACCAATATCATCCTCACCGGGGTGACCGGCACACTCAAAGCCATCAATGCTGATCACATCCACGCCATGCTTCACAGCCGACACCGAGTGACGGACCGAGGTGCACTTATGGATCACCTTGACGCCATTTTCTTTAAAGCGCGGCAGGTGGTCGACCGGCGCACGGCCAGCCGTCTCAACGATCTTGATGCCCGAAGCGATGATGGCTTCGCGATATTCGTCATAAGGAATGGGATTGATCGAGGGCAGGAGGGTCAGATTGACACCGAAGGGCTTGTCGGTGAGGGCCTTGGTCTTTTCGATCTCAGCCAGAAGCTCGGCCCCTGAGGGGAACATGTGGGCCGTGATGAAACCGAGCGCGCCCGCATTGGCTACCGCAGCGACCAACTCGCCATAACCAACGCCAGTCATGCCGCCCATGATGATCGGTGTCTCAACGCCGAACATTTCGGTAATGCGTGTCTTCATAATCCTGTTTCCTCCTGTTTGTTTTGATCCCGACGGGTTGGCCGCCATCATTGCTGAAAGCTCGAGCAAGGCAAGCGTCTGTCGTCGCTAGCGACCAAGTTCTGTTCGTGCAGCCATAGAGCTTTCCACATATCCAAAGGCCAAATTTATCCGGGCCAATTGATCCGGAATGGAGATCCGTTGGCGGTCAGAGACCCGTGCGCCCTCATTGACCATCATCAAGAAGGCGGCAGCCTGCTTGGCCTCATCGGGCTCAGCTCCCGCGTCGCGCAGACAGGCTTCAAACAGATCTTGGACGGTCTTGAGATGCTGGCCTGCAAGGTCGCAGAGGCCTTGATCGATGGCCGCCAACTCAATGACCGTATTGACCAGCATGCAGCCAAAATGAAGGTCGGGCTCTGAGGTCTGACCGAAATTGCGCTCGAAATAGCTGCGCAGCGCCGCCATCGGAGGCTTGCGGTCTCGCGTGCGCCGCAAGATGGCTTGGTTGCGGACAGCAAAGACGTCCAGACATTCGACAAAGAGGCCGCGCTTGTCGCCAAAGGCGGCATAGAAACTGCTACGGCTCAAGCCCATAGCCTCGAGCAGATCGGCCAAAGACGTGGCCTGATAGCCCCTCTGCCAGAAGAGATGAACGGCCTTCTGAACGGCCTGATCGCGGTCAAATTCAACAGGTCTAGACATGAGATAATTATGGACCTACCGTTCCAGAAAGATCAAGAGGCTTGGCGTTCAGGGAGTACTCAATATGGCCGGTATTAAACCCTCTCGGCGCGCTGCGCTCGGATTGGGCGGGGCGGCCCTGGTCGGCGCAGCCGCCGTCGGCGTCATGGCCAAACGTAAGGATGAGGTCCAGGCCACCGGCCCCTATCGCCGGATCGCCACCGAAGAGGCCTTTGCCACCCCGGCCCTGATGGCTGAATCTAAGCGAATCCTAGAGGCTGGCGGCGTGGAGCCGGGCTTTGCAAAGATGGGCAAGTTCGTCTTTGGCAATGGCATTGCCCAGCGCTTCTTGCACGGGCGACTGCTCGATCTGGGTGACAAACGTATTGCCCAGATGGACGCCGACGGGGTGGACCTCGCGGTCATCTCGATTACCTCGCCCGGTGTCCAAGTCTTTGAGGCCAGCCGTGCGGTCGGCATCTCCGCCGAGGCCAACGATATCCTCTCTGCTGCCGTACGCGCCCGCCCGACCCGCTTTGCCGGCCTTGCCGCTGTGGCTCCGCAAGCGCCGGATCTGGCCGCCAAGGAATTGGAACGGGCAAAGGGGCTGGGTCTGAAGGGGTTCTTGATCAATTCCCACACCTTCAGCGAATATCTCGACATGGCCAAGTTCGCACCAATCTTGGAGGCGGCCGAGGCCTTGGACATGCCGCTCTATCTGCATCCGCGAGAGCCGGGGGGCAGTTCGGTCAAACCCTATCTGGACTATGGCCTCTATTTCGCGACCTGGGGCTTTGCTGCCGAAACGGCGCTCCATGCCATGCGCCTGATCATGTCGGGGACCTTTGATCGGTATCCCAAGCTTCGCGTCGCACTCGGTCACATGGGCGAGGGCCTGCCCTTCTGGTTAGAGCGGATCGATAATCGCTATCAGCGGCAGGCACTCGGCGGCGTCAATCCTTGGCTTAAGCGCCTGCCTAGCGACTATTTCCGGGACAATTTTGTGATCACGACCAGCGGCATGACCGACGATGCGTCCCTGCGCCTCGCCATCGACGTGCTCGGCATCGACAGGGTTCAGTTCGCCGGGGACTATCCTTATGAGGATGTCCATGCCGGGGTTCAGCGGATGATGACCGCCAAGATCACCGAGGCCGAGCGCCGCGCGATCTTCGACACCAACGCCACGACCTTCTGGAAACTGCCCCCTGCGGTGAAGGCGCCCTAGGGTACAGGCCCTACTTCGCTTTCTGGAGATAGGCCGCGCTCTGAGACCCGACCAGATCGAGCATATTGCCCATGGTCAGGTTCATATCGATCAGGTGCAGACCCCAGTCCTTTAGGACCTGCCCCCCGGCAATGACATCGCCAGTGATGGTGCCAACCCGCAGGCCTGCGGGATCCGGATGGGTGGTGATGGCCAGATAGTTGAAGCCACCGGAATTGACACATTCCGCGGTCAAGAGCCCGGGGACGGCCACGAAGGGGGTGGTGACCCGGCTTGGGGGCGTGGTCCACGCCAAGGGCTTGCCGGTGCCGTCACTGACAATATCGTCCGTGCCAGCGGCCAGATAGGCCTTCAAGGCTCCAGAGCCCCCGGCCAAGGCGGCGGGATTGACGCAGGCGGCCTCGAGGCCCGGTGCCGATGATGTGCCAAAGCGCGAGTTGGCGGGTGGTGGGCTGTCGACCCGAAAGGCCGCGAAATTGATGGCACAGCCGGTCTGGCTGGCCGAGCGGCACAGGGGCATGGACTGGAAATCCCCGCCGACATCCTTGCCGACCGGAACCTGAAGGCGCGCGCCCCCGAGAATGGCCGAGATCACGCGGGCCTGCACCGGCTTGCCGTCAATCTCCTGCTTGATCAGTTGGATCAGCACGCCTGAGCCTTGCGAGTGACCGATCAGAACGACGCCGCGCCCGTGATTATCGTTCTTGAGATAATGGTTCCACGCACCCAGCACATCCTGATAGGCCATGGCCCGATCGGCAGCCATCGGCTTGCCCATCATGGCCGAGCGCAAGGCCGTCAGGGTGACTTGGCGATAGAGCGGCGCATAGGGTCGGCACTTGGCCGCGAACCTTGCAAATTGCTGGTTGATCACCGAGCGCTCTTCCGGCGCGATGGTCATGGTCGCATTGCCGCCGGGGTCTTTCGACACGGTGGGATAGACATAGAAACAGTCGACGGGCGCATCAGCGGCAGCGCGGAAGGGCTCGGCGGCCAGCTTCCCATCAGCGCCAACAATGGTAGCGTCCTGCTGGGACTGGCTACAGACATCATCGCGGCCCGGGCGGCACAGCCAAGTCTTGCCATCCGAATAGTCGATGGAAGCCGCCGGTGCCGCTGCGACCGGCGCGGCTGATTGGCTCAAGGCCTGCGGCGCGTTGGCGAGCAGTAGCGCTGCGGTGAGGGCGGCGAGGGTTAAGGGCTTCATGGCTTTGGCTTCCTATTTCATGACGTTCGCCGCCGCCGCGGGTTCATATTTCGACCCGATCCACACTAGTCGTCCTTCGGTCTTTGACAAGACCATGCCGGTGGCAGGGAATGGGAAGCTGCGCTTGACCGCCCAGCCGTTCCCTTTAGCCTGATCCAATCGCTTTAACCCTATCGGACACAGCACCATGCACACCGTCAATCGCCAGTGGCTGATCCATGCCCGCCCGCTAGGCCGCGCCTTGGCCGATGAGGATTTTCTGATGGTCGAGACCCCCGTACGCCAACCGGGCGAAGGCGAGGTTCTGGTCCAGCTCCATACCCTAGGCTTTGATCCTGCCCAGAAGGGATGGATGGAAAATCTGGGGGGCTATGTGGCGCCGACCGAAATTGGTGAGGTCATGCCGGGCTCGGCCTTGGGCGAGGTGGTGGCCTCCAACGATCCGGCCTTCGAGCCTGGTGATCAGGTCAGTGGCCGACTCGGCTGGCAAGACTATGCCACCGTGCCCGGTCAGGAGCTGCGCAAGGTGCGAAATGATGACCTCTTGACCGCCAATCTCGGTGCCCTGGGCACCACCGGCATGACCGCCTATTTTGGGCTCGAGAAACATGGCAAGCCCTTTGCGGGTGACACTGTCGTCATCACCGGCGCGGCCGGAGCGACCGGTTCCATCGCCGGACAGATCGCCAAGATCGCCGGATGCCGCGTCATTGGCATAGCGGGCGGGCCAGAGAAATGTGCTTGGCTGAAAAGCGTCTGCGGCTTTGATGAGGCCATCGACTACAAGTCTGAAAATGTCCGGGCGCGGGTGCGCGAACTGGCCCCGGGCGGAATTGATGTCCTCTGGGACAATGTCGGCGGTCCCTTGCTGAACGATCTGCTGGCCGAGATTGCCATGCACGCCCGCGTCGTGATCTGCGGCGGCATCAGCCGCTATGAGACCGGACAGCTCCCCGCCGGGCCGGAGAACTATTTCAACCTCATCTTCAAGCGCGCGACCATGAGCGGCTTTATCGTCATTGACTATATGAACGAATTTCCAATCGCACGGCGTCGGATCGCCCAGTGGATCCGCTCCGGCCAAGTGCAGTTTTCCGAAGATATCCAGCACGGGCTCGAAAATGCCCCCCGCACCCTGATGCGCCTGTTCCAAGGCCTCAACTTCGGCAAGCAACTGCTGAAGATCCGCTAGCGACCTGCGTCCCTCTCACCCGAAAGCGCCGCCCCATGATAAAGCTGACCTTTGCCCTTGTGCGGCTGCCGCACCTGACCCGCGAACAGTTTCAGGACTATTGGCTCAATAGCCACGGCCCGCTCGTCGCCAGCGTCAAGGACAGCTTGCGCATCCGCCGTTATGTGCAGCTCCATTCCTTCGACGAGGCCCTGAGCGCCGGGATTCGCGCCAGCCGTGATGCACCGCCTCAGTTCGATGGCGTGGCTCAGCTCTGGTATGACAGTCTCGAAGACCTCGCCGGCTTAGCCGACGATCCCGCCGCCCGTGCCGCGGGCCGCCTGCTGCTCGAAGACGAAAAGACCTTCATCGCCCTGCCCAAATCCCCGCTCTGGTGGGGTGAGGAGAAGGTGATTATCGATGGGCCGGTTTAGCGGGCCAAAAGATACCGATCCAACTGCCCGCGAAACGCGTCCGGCAGGGGTGTGGTCTTGCCCTGGGGCGCGTGGACCAGCACCGTGTCGCACAGACCGATACAGGCCCCGTTTTGCCACAGGCCCTGCCCCATGGTGAAGGCGCTGGACCCAAGGCGGACAATGCCGGTTCGGACCTCGACCGTGCCCGGCCAGAACCCCTCGCCCAGATAGCGGATCTTGAGCTCGGCCACCAGGACACGGGGATGACGCTTGCCATGGTCCAAGAGCTTGTAGAACGAGGCGCGGGCCTCTTCGTACAACTTGCCGATGCGGATGGCATTGAGATGACCATTGCCGTCTATGTCACTGACCCGCGTCGTGATCTCTTGACCAACAGGATAGGCGTCGCGCGTGAGGCGATAGGGCTCTGGCTTGGTCATGTCTATCCGTAAGTTCGTGGCGGCCTAGGGTCCTGCGCGGTCTAGTCTAAGTCTGACCGCTGTGCCAATGGGGCTGGCATTTTTAGTTTGGGCCGCAATCGATCCGGTGCCACTGTTCAGATTAAACGCACGACGTCAGAACCCACCCTTGCAGGAGACTTAGCCCATGTATCGTCGAGCCATAGGTGTGATGCTTGCCGCCCTGACCCTGAGCAGTGCCAGCATGGCGGCAGCCGCAGTTTCGTCACCCATAGCAGCCGCCCTCGAGGACAAGGCGCGTCCTGCCGCCGATGTGGCCCGTGACGCTGCCCGCCATCCGGCCGAGATCCTGAGCTTTGCCGGGGTCAAGCCAGGCGACCGGGTTGCAGACTTCATGATGGGGTCTGGCTATTTTACCCGCATCCTGTCCGCCGCCGTCGGGCCCAAGGGTCAGGTCTATGGCTATCAATCCGCCGAATTTATCACCTATCGCCCCGCCTATGGCACCGAACAGGCCGCTGTCGCCGCCGACTATCGGAATGTGACGCTCATCGCCCAGCCCCTTTCCGCCGCAGGCCTGCCCGAGGGGCTGGATCTGGTCCTGACGGTCCAGAACTATCACGACATGCATCTTAAGGCCTTCCCTGCCGGTACGGCTGGATCGGTCAATCAGCAGATTTTCAAGGCCCTTAAGCCCGGCGGTATCTATCTGGTGATAGACCATGCGGCTGCCGCCGGTGCGCCCATCACCGTCGCCGATAGCCTGCACCGCATCGATGCGGCCATCGTCAAGCAAGAGGTAGAGGCCGCAGGGTTCAAGCTGGTGGGCGAGGACAAGACCCTAGCCTCGGCCGGGGATGATCACAGCCTCAACGTCTTCTTGCCTGCTATTCGAGGCAAGACCGACCAGTTCATCTTGAAATTCCAAAAGCCGAATTAGGGGAGGGGACGCGGCCTCATCCGGCAGTAAAGAGGGGGCCATGACCTGCGGTTCTGACTGCCAAGCATTTTGGAAGTCTTAAATCGCGCCGCCCCACTATTCACCCTGCGGTTAAGTTGACTGACCTGATATTTCACGCCACGGTACTGTGAGCGCCTAAAGAGCGCAGGGTCGGCACGTGCGTCCGACACCACAAATAGGGCGTGACGGGGGCGAGATGGGCATTAGAATCCAACGAATTATTGTTTTAATACAATCTTCTGCGCTGGTGAGCATACTGGCCGCAGGCACCGCCTTCGCCCAAGATGCTACGAAATATGATGTCCGATATTGTGGCCTAGGACTGCAGGGGTCCGCAGTTGATTTCGCGAAATCCAGCCCCAACCTGATCAAAATCTATAGGAGCCAAGCTAAATTTTACAATGAGTCCTACCAGTCCTACAAGAAAATGGATTGGAACATCAATCTGATATCCAAAGATGACACAGCGGGAAAAGATAATAACCTTGGTCTAGTTCATGTTCTAACGTCAGAAAATACAGACACACAGTCCTATATAGACCCGCGCGATAACCTAAAGCGCTATAATGTTTCCTATTCTTTCGGAATTAATACGATTCTCTTTGATATAAGTGCTTTGCAGGTCAAGGCTGTTATACCATCCATTATTAACTACAATGAATCCTACGCTAAAGATCCAACCGCTGCTGAAATTAGCGCGGTTTACGCGAAAATATTCAATGGCTTTTCGGACCCTCAATCTGCCCTCTCGCGTTGGGTCGGCTCGGTCAGCGAGATACCGATAAACAATGACGTCCGCGGCTCCCTTGCCGTAGCGCCCGTTGTCCTGTCCGAGGCCGTCAAGGCAGAGCTACTGACGACGCGCGCAACACCGCAACAGTCCCCAGAAGCCTTCGCGCGGAACCTGACGGCCAAATATGAAGCGCTGCTCGCCAAAACCTTCAAAAAGCCCATCGTTCCCGTGGTCTTCGGAGCGAGCGGCGATGGTAAGCCATCCAGTCAGTATATTGCCAATATCCCCGACTGCCTCGGTGCCAACCAAGTCTCTATGAGCCTGCCCGACCCGTCCTATGAGCTGCGCCTCACGGTCGACCTTCTCAGCAGCGGCAAGGTTCAGCATGAACTATCCGAGATGGCCGATAAGAGCCGCGGCACGGTTCAGACAGAGCTAGATTATGGTGGTCGATACATTACCAAGATCGTGGCGGTTGAAAGCCAAGTGGTGGACGATCAACTGGTTCGCGGAGGAAAGGTTCTGGACGAAAGAACCTTCAAATATGCCCGCTCTTTAAGATTTACTGGCGACCGTGAAATCAATAGCTACGGCCAGTATGAGAAACTGAGCTCGAGTTTTCTTCAGGAACTACTCAAGAACTACACAACTCAAGATAAAAAATGGATAAAATCACAGATGTCCGCCGCTGTTACAGATAAGAAGGCGCGCGACAATGGGACCATTGCTAAATCTTGGAAGAAACTGATTTCGGAAACGATGCAGATCAAATCGGTCAATGACAAGGAGAAGGCAAAATGATTATGCCAATCAATAATCTGTGGAAGCGCCTCCGGATCCTTGCCCTTTCGCTACTGATTGCGGGGCCTGCTCTGGCCTATGCCGCGCCCGCAAGGGCCGGGGGACAGGAAACCGCCCTGATCATATTTTACGGGGCCCTGAAGGTCTCACAATCCCAAGCCATCAAGGCCGCAGCAAACTATTATGATGCGGTCGGCTTTGGGGCTCAGGCGCAGAAGTACAACCGTTTGGCCGACGACTTTTCCAGCGGGACCCTCGGCGGCGCTGACGGCGTCAAGACCTTCACCCAAGCCAGCGCGGCGCTTCAGAGTGATATCTATGAGCTACAGGCCTATGGCGCGGTCCCGAACGCCCGCCAGAAAGAATTGGCCGAAAAGGCCGATGGTCAGTTTGCTGTAGCCAAGGTTGCCATGCTGGCGGCCGTGGTTTCCGGCACTGTTGCCGCTCTTAACTGCGATTGCAGCACCTTGGAGAAGATCGTGATCGGGGTTGTGCTTGCGGCGCAAGCCAGCACGGTCACAGAGTCTCTGACCCAGGTTATGGAGGCGGCCAAGGCCTATAGAACCTTGGAGTTGGGGGACTCAAACGGCTTCCAATTGGTTTCCAAGGAAGGCGAAGTCCTGCTCGCGTCGCTCTGATTGATCCGTCCTCACGCCTATTTCAAACCGTTCTAGAAAGTTGACCATGTCCTTGGGTAAAAGCCTCCTCGCATCCTTAGCCCTCAGCAGCGCAGCTATGGGGGCCTCTTCATCCTTCGCTCAGGTCCAATCGATTCAGATCGTTGTCTCTGGCGAGGTTGCTCTGGAGTCCACAGGCAGCAAGGCCATTATAGAGGGGCTTGAGCGCGCCAAGGGCGAGGCGGTGAAGAATGCCTGGCGCGTGATAAAGATGCGCCCCGACATCGGCCTGAAGGTTCGCAACCTCAATGCCGACCAAAACATGACCATCGCGAATGATCTGCGGACCAGTTGCCAGATCATGATGGTCGATCAGGTGGTCGACAAAAAGCTCAAGCAGATGTCGGCTCGGTTTCGGTTTGATTGCAATCAGCAAGATGTGCAGGTCAGCATTGATAATGTGATCCGCACATCGGCACCTGCCGCACCGGTCTCGGCCAAACCCCGCCTTCGGCTCGCGACCTTCTTTATCGTCAGAGAGGTGGCGGGAACGGCCATCTATGACCCCAATATCGACCGCTCATCCTCATCTTCCGCACGTGTTGGCGTTACAGCCAGCGACAAGGTCAGCGGGTCCTACAAGTCCGACGCCAAGGAACGGACCACCGAATCCGAGGGCTATAGCGAGACCGCTGGGCAGATCAACGACAGCAGTAGCTCGAGACAACAGACCCGTGGTAGCGCCAGTGCCTCGGTAAATCGAACCGCGGAAATCAGCGCGACAGAGTCCCAGAGCGAGCAATCTAAGGGCCGTACGGTCAATAAGGCCGCCGATTTCAAATATCGCAGCGCCTCGCCTGAGGAACTGAATGCGAGCCTGACCGACGTGTTCAAAAATGCAGGCGCTAAGATCGTCAACTATTCCGACATTGTCGCCGCCTGCCCCGGCCCAGATCCCGATCTGATCGCCAAGCAATATGGTACCAAGCCCGACGATTTGAGCACGGTCACCCGCACCGCCATTATCAATGCCGCACGCAACTGTGGTTTCACCTATCTGGCCATTGGTGACGCGCTAATTGATGGAACCCAGCCCGACGGTGTCACCGGCTCGCCGCAATATAGCGTCATCTTGCGCGCAAAAATCTGGGACATCACTGAGCAGTTTCCCGAAACGATCGGCAGCATCCAAAAAGACGCATCGGCCAGCAACGCCAATCCGAATCTCGCCCGGGTCAATGCCGTCCAACAGGCGGCCCAGCGCACTGGCGAGGAAATGCTCAGCCGACTGTCGGCTGAAGGCGTCCGTTAAAAAGAACAGATAGCCCTTAGGTCGAGGAATAGATAATGGCTGGTAAACTGCCCATAGCAATGGTGATGCTGATCGCCCTGTCCCTCGCGGGCTGTGACAAGCTTGGTGGTAAGAAGGACGAGAACGGCTTTTCCAAATCCATGCCGGATTTTGGGGGCGTCAAGGTCGTTGAGGTGGTTGCTGAAGGCGTGGGTCCGACCCGTAATGCGGCCATTCTTGACGCGCTGAACCTCGCGGTTCAGCAGACCAACGGCACACCGGTCATGGGCATATCTGTCAATAGCACCGGCAATCTCGCCGTCCCCGGCTATGATGGAGACTTCGGGCTGACCAACAGTACGGTCGTGTCTGCCACTCAAGGCGCGGTTCAGGGGTTCGAAATCCTATCTGAAAAGCAGGACGCAAAGGTTGGCGCTTGGCGCCTGAAGCTAAAGGTAAAGGTCAATAAATATAGCGCCTCAGCCGCTACCAACCTGCCCAAGATCGCCATTGCCAGCCCCCGGACCCGCGAAGCGACCTATGTGATAGGTGACGAGACCCTGTCCGCAGACGAGGCCTCACAGAGTATTGGAACGGCCATTAACGAGTCGCTCAGTCAATCCAATCGGTTCTTTGTCATCAATCGCGCCTTCGATTCCGACATTGCCGAAGAGCTGTCTCAGATCACCGATCCCAGCACCAACTCGGGCGAATTGGCCAAGCTTGGCCAGCGACTTACCGCCGACATCTTGGTCCTGCCGGAAATCAATCGCCTATCCTATAAGAAATCGACCCGGATATTGCGGAATTCCGGACGAGAACTGAATAGCTATAGCGGCGACATGGAGATCACGTTCAATGTGGTGAATGTACCCACTGGCCAGCTGATCATGACCGAGCGTTTCAAGGTCACCTTCCCCAATACGCCGCCGAGTGTGTACGGCAAGCAGCAGATAGGCCTCGAAAATGTTCGCGCGTCTCTGGCGACACTCACGGGCCAATTTACCCAGAAATTCATCCTTAAGAACTTCCCGATCTCCGTCATCAAGATGAACGGAACCTCGGTTGTGCTCAGCCAAGGCCAGGATGTTTTGCAGGTCGGCGCGATCTATAATGCCATCAGTCTGGGCGAGGATATTGTTGATCCCCAGACCGGTCAGTCGCTTGGCCGCGAACAAATGCCGATCGGAACGATCACCATCACCAAAACCTCTGAAAAGATGTCGATGGGCCAGTTCCAAGGGACCTATGATGCCAGCCAGTTTAAGCCCGGCATCATCGAACTGGCAGAGCGGATAGACACCCCGCCAGCCGCGGGTCCAGCAACCGCGCAGGAGCCCACTCAGCCGACTGCGGCCGCACCGCCCGCCGCTGTTGCAAAACCCACAACCGCCGCGCAAACCGTCAAATCCGCGACCGCTCCCGCCGCACCCAAGCGTCCCGCTGCGGCAAAGCCCGCAAAACCCGCCGATCCCTTCGAGGACGACTCCGAGGATTTTTGAGCCGAAGGGTGGGCATAGAGCTCACCCTTCCCGAAACAGCCCTTAGGCGTCGCGACCGATCCTAATCATTCTGTTCGGAAAATTGGCGCACCCGACACGATTCGAACGTGTGACCTTTGCCTTCGGAGGGCAACGCTCTATCCAGCTGAGCTACGGGTGCCTGCGAGGCCTTGTGGAGCCTTCGGCTTGTGAGGCGAGTGTTAGCGCAAGGATGGGGCGGGCGCAATCTTGGTTGCGTCGGCGGGCGCGGGTTTCGGTCCGACTCGCGACCTCGTCCATGCTCCCTTGCCCCCCCTAGTCCTTGGTCGGGTCGGCGGCGGTGGGGTCGGCATAGGTTAGGGCGAGGAAGACATCTTCAAGATCGGGGTCTTCGGTCGCCAGATCCTTGATCGCTACCCCGGCTTCGCGCACGCGATTGAGCACCTCTTCGACCCCGGCCGTCGCGGTCTTGAAGGTCACGGCCAAGCGGCCATCGGGGCGCAGGCGGGCCTCAAAGCCGCCGAGATCTGGCACAGCGGTCAGCGGCTCACGCGGGGTGATGACCACCGCGCGGGTATCGAGCCTTTGCAGCAGGCTGGCGGTCGGTTCGCAGGCCACGACCTTGCCGCGGTTGACGATGGCGATCCTGTCGCAGAGCTCTTGGGCCTCTTCCAGATAGTGGGTGGTCAGGACGATGGTCACGCCTAGGTCATTGAGGCCCTTAACATAGGACCAGAGCTGACGGCGAAGCTCGACATCGACCCCGGCGGTCGGCTCGTCCAAGATAAGGACCGGCGGGCGGTGAACCATGGCCTTGGCCACCATCAGACGGCGCTTCATACCGCCGGACAGGGCGCGGACATAGGCGTCGGCCTTGTCGCTAAGACCCAGAGCGGCCAAGAGGGCATCGGTCTGACGCTCGGCCTTGGGCACCCCATAGAGCCCGGCCTGCACCTCGAGCGATTCGCGGGGCGTAAAGAAGACGTCAGCGGCCAGTTCTTGCGGCACGACCCCGATGGCGGCGCGAGCATCGCGCGGGCGACTGTCAATGTCGCGGCCCCAGATCGAGACCGTTCCTGCCGTCTTTTGCGTCAAACCGGCCAGAATATTGATGAAGGTTGATTTTCCCGCCCCATTGGGTCCCAAAAGCCCAAAGATCGAGCCACGCGGCACGGCCAGATCAATATGATCCAGCGCCGTCTTGGCCGCCGTGGTGCGGGTAGCAGGATAGGTCTTAACGAGGCCGCGCGCCTCGATGGCGTAATCAGGAAGGGTCATGGCCCTAGGGTATTGGCGGGTGGACAGGTCCGCAAGCAAAGAGACGCGTTTTGCTGAATTGACGCCCTATCGGCCTCGCCTTAGGTATGCGCCATTGGGGCTCGTAAAGCAGACCGATGAGATGGAGTTGCGTCATGACCGCTAAACCAACCGATACGGCAGGCCCTGCGGGCGAGGTCGTCTATGTCCACGGTCACCGGCTCGCCTGCGACGGCGTCGGCGGCGCGCTGGGCCATCCGCGCGTGTTCCTAGAGATGGGCGACGAGGCCTTTGTCGACTGTCCCTATTGTGACCGCCGCTTCATCCACACAGAAGCCAGCCCCAAGGCGGACAGGCCTGAGGCCCAGGTTCCGGGTGTCTATGAGATCGGTGGCGGGCATTAGGCACCCCAAGCACGCTTGGGGGCCTAAGCCTTTCGGGCGGCCTTAAACCGCTTCAGTCAAATATGTCGAACAGGTCGAAGCGCTTTTTCTTGCCGCGCTTGTAGTGATCGTCGTCATCATCGTCCCTATAGCGCCGTGGTGGCTCTTGGCGGCCATAGGGCGCTTGATAGGTCGCGCCTTGCGGTGGGGGCGGCGCAGAACTTTCCGGCGGGGCAGACGACCCGGCGACCAGCTTCTCCAACTCACCGCGATCAAGCCAGACCCCGCGACAGGTGGGGCACATATCAAACTCAACACCCTGACGGTTCACGGCGGTCATGGACTGATTACAGTTGGGGCAAAGAAGCAGGGGCATAGGTCATCCTTCTGAACAGTAGGAAAGGGTGCGCCCAACACTGACGGTCAGGGTGTGGGGTGGGGGGTAACCCTAGAACCAGCACCGAGCGCACCCGATGCGGTCCGACATCACGCACAACTGTCAAAAACAGTCGCAAACGTCAGAGGGGCCCGGTCCGCCTATCCGATGTAGGCAGGCGCGTGCGGGGTTTCAAGGGGGGAGTTCATCCCCCCTAGTGACCAAAGCGCAGGACCGGCCTATTCTGGACCCATGACCGAATCCGCTGACACGATCCTCGCCCCTACCCCTTCGGACCATCCGCCTGTGCGGCTCTATCTGGTCGATGGGTCGGGTTATATATTTCGGGCCTATCACGCCTTGCCGCCCTTGACGCGCAAATCGGACGGTATGCCGGTGGGGGCGGTGCAGGGCTTTTGCAATATGCTCTGGAAGCTCTTGGTCGAGATGCGGACCGCGCCCGATGGGCCGACCCATCTGGCGGTGATCTTTGACCAGTCGGGCAAGACCTTCCGCAATGATCTCTATCCCGCCTATAAGGCCCATCGCCCGCCTGCGCCAGAGGACCTGATCCCGCAATTTGCGCTGGTGCGTGAAGCGACGCGGGCCTTTGGCGTTCCCGCCATTGAGCTGGCCAACTATGAGGCCGATGACCTGATCGCCTCCTATGCGACCCATGTGCGCGATCTGGGCGGCGAGGCGGTGATTGTCTCGTCGGACAAGGACCTGATGCAGTTGGTCGGGGATCGGGTGTTCATGCTCGACACCATGAAGAACCTCAAGATCGGCCCCGAGCAGGTGTTCGACAAGTTCGGGGTCAGCCCGGACAAGGTGGTCGACCTTCAGGCCCTGACCGGCGACAGCGTTGATAATGTGCCCGGTGCGCCGGGGATTGGCGTCAAGACGGCGGCCCTGCTGATCAATGAATATGGCGATCTGGACACGGTGCTGGCCCGGGCGGGCGAGATCAAGCAGGACAAGCGCCGCCAGACCCTGATCGATTTTGCCGACCAGATCCGCCTGTCGCGCGAACTGGTACGGCTGGACGTCAATACGCCCATGCCGGTGGCCCTCGAAGAGTTGGTGGTCGA
This sequence comes from Pseudomonadota bacterium, assembly GCA_041182245.1. GTDB lineage: Bacteria > Pseudomonadota > Alphaproteobacteria > Caulobacterales > Caulobacteraceae > CAISGS01. Next base: position 237,943 of record JBEGNZ010000001.1, read on the forward strand.
CGACCCTCACGGCCCGGCCCTGATGGCCTTTCTGGACGAGATGGAGTTTCGCTCGCTCGCGCGGCGGGTGGGGGACGGCGGGGCCGATGCCCGCGCCGCCTCGGCAAATGGCAATGGCAATGGTTCACGATCTGGTGGCTCGGCGCCGACCAGCGCCCCGACCATGGCCCCGCGCCCCTTCACGGCGAGCGAGAGCGCGCCGGTGGCCGCCACGTCCCAGCCGATCGACACGAGCGCCTATGTCTGTGTGCGCGACCTCGCCACGCTGGATCAGTGGATCGCTCGGGCTGAGAGCGCAGGCACGATCGCCTTTGACACAGAGACCGACGCCCTCTCCTCGGCCAATGCAGGGCTGGTGGGCGTGTCCTTGGCCATTGCGCCGGGTCAGGCCTGCTATATCCCGCTCGCGCACCGCTCCGGCGAGGGCCTGCTCTTAGAGGCTCCAGAGGCGCTCGATCAGATCCCGATGGATCAGGCCTTGGCGCGGCTAAAGCCCCTTTTGGAAAATCCAGCCGTGCTCAAGGTCGGACAGAACGCCAAATATGATCTGGCCGTCCTGTCGCGCTACGGCATCACGGTCGGTCCCATCGACGACACCATGTTGATCTCCTATGTGCTCGAAGCCGGTCTGCACGGTCACGGCATGGACGAGCTGTCGCGCCTATGGCTGGGTCACGAGCCGATCAGCTTTAAATCGGTCACCGGCACCGGCAAGGCGCAAAAGAGCTTCGACCAGATCGGCCTAGAGGCGGCGACAACCTATGCCGCTGAAGATGCAGACGTGACCTTGCGCCTGCACCAGATCCTGCGTCCGCGTTTGGCCAAGGACCATCTGCTCACCGTTTATGAGACCCTAGAGCGGCCCTTGCCGGCGGTGCTGGCCCAGATGGAATGTGCCGGGATCAAGGTCGATCAGGACCGCCTGCGACAACTGTCACATGAATTTGCCCTGCGCATGAGCGATCTAGAGACCAAGGCTCAGGAGATCGTCGGCCACCCGTTCAATCTGGCCAGCCCCAAACAGATCGGCGACATCCTGTTTGGGGAGCTGAACCTGCCCGGCGGGAAAAAGACCGCAACCGGAGCCTGGAGCACCGATGCGGCTGTTCTCGAGGACCTGGCCCTGACCGGCCATGCCCTGCCCAAGGTGCTGCTAGACTGGCGCCAACTGGCCAAGCTGCGCGGCACCTATACCGAAGCGCTGGTGGCGGCCATCGCCCCGCGCACCGGCCGGGTCCACACCTCCTTCTCGCTGGCCTCGACGACCACAGGGCGGCTATCCTCGTCCGACCCGAACCTGCAAAATATTCCGGTGCGCACCGAAGAGGGCCGAAAGATCCGTCAGGCCTTCATTGCCGAACCCGGCCATCTGCTGATCAGTGCCGACTATAGCCAGATCGAGCTGCGGCTTCTGGCCCATATCGGGGATATCCCGCAGCTCAAGAAGGCCTTTGCCGATGGGCTCGACATCCATGCCATGACCGCCTCGGAAATGTTCGGTGTGCCGGTGGAGGGGATGGACCCGATGATCCGCCGCCAAGCCAAGGCGATCAATTTCGGCATCATCTACGGCATTTCGGGCTTTGGCCTCGCCAACCAGCTCTCCATTCCGCAGGATCAGGCCGCCGCCTATATCCGCACCTATTTCGAGCGCTTCCCCGGCATCCGCGCCTATATGGACCGGACCAAGGCCGAGGTTCATGCCAATGGCTATGTGACCAGCCTGTTCGGCCGCCGCATCAACATCCCCGACATCCGCGCCAAGGCCGCAGGCATGCGTCAGTTCGCCGAACGCGCTGCGATCAACGCCCCGATCCAAGGGGCGGCTGCAGATATTATTCGCCGGGCCATGGTGCGCATGCCAGCGGCTTTGGCCAAGGAGGGCCTTAAGGCCCGCATGCTGTTGCAGGTCCACGATGAACTGGTATTTGAGGCACCAGAAGCAGAAGCTGCCGCCGTCTGCGCCCTGGCCAAGCGGGTGATGGAACGGGCCGCCGAGCCTGCGGTCCAGATCAGCGTGCCCTTGATCGTCGAGGCCAAGGCCGCCAAGACTTGGGACGAGGCGCACTAGCTATGGGATGGGGCCTGAATCGAGGCCGCGCCCTCTAAAAATCGTTTTACAGCCGCTGCTGTTTCCGGCGAGGCGGCAAGATCCTTGCGGACCTCCGGCTGGCGCAGCAGCTTCATGGCCTCCGCCTTGGCCCGGTCTGAGACTGGCCCACTCGGCCCGGCATCACCCGCGGCGAGGGCCAGCAACACCATTAGGCGGTTAGAGGGGGTGACCTGGGCCTTCATGATCGTCGCAATATATTTGCTCTCAGCCTCGACCAAGCCCCCGACTTCACCGATCCGCTTCAGGATCGGGTCCGTATCCTCAGGCGTCAGGCCCGCTTTGGTGATGGACCTTTGCATCCGCGCCAGGGTCTGCAGCTTGGTCCGCGGCGGCTGGATCTGACCAATCACATCCCGTTCGAATTTGAGCGCCCCAATATTGCTGCGAATCCAGCGGGCGGCTTCGCGCTTATTGGCCGCGCCGATCACATTTTCTAAGAGCCGGATCAGGGCCTCAGCCTCTTCGAACGCTGTGCGGTCATTGCCGACATAGGCCGTGACAAACTCTGTACTCATCAGCATACGCGATCGGTCAACAAAGGCGGCCTGCACATCCTCCGCCGTCATGAGCTTGCCCGCGCCAAAGGTCAGGGCCATGGCAAGGGCGCGGAGCATCTCGACCTCTTGCGCCGCATTGTCTGGACATAGACGACGAGGACCAAGCAGGTCTCGCAGGATTTGGCGCGCAATCGAGGCTCGAACTGCAAAAAACGCCTCATGGCCGAGCCATTGGGCCAGCCGCACGGCGGGTCCCTGCAACGGGGGAAGAGACTTGGCCATGGCCGGATCAATAAGGATCAGATCATCGACAGCCTTGGGTGCCGCCAAACGGGTCATGGCCGCCAAGCGCTGGCCCAGATTGAGGTTGGCTCCCAACAGGTCCGCCAGTCCCTTCTTTGACCCCAAAATCTCCGAGAGGGGCTGTTCCAAGACCTTGAAAGCGAGGGCCTTTGGCCCATCGGCCATCGGTATGGCCGCCCCAGAAATCTTGTCGGCCAGATCCAGCAGGCCGTCGACCTTCTGCTTCCAATTGCGCGCGGGGGCCAGATGGGCCGCAACACCGCCGCCGAGCAGATAGGACGGGTCGGGCTGGCTATAGAGCCGAACCGCAGCCTGAGCGAAGCCCTCCGTGTTCGGATCAGGGAAGCGGCCCTTTTTGTGATCGGTACGGATACGTTCCAAGGTGCGCTCGGTCAAACCTTGGAACGACCGCACGACCTCATGGACCGATAGACCTCGGCTTTGCGACTCCGGAATTGAAATCTTTTGGATGGCACCTTGAAGGTCCATTCCCGACCCTTCGAGCAATTCGGCCATATCGGCGCGGTGCAGGAGCTCAAAGGCAGTAATACCGTTTCGATTGAGCCACTCCTCGAGCAATCGGGTAATCCGGTCGCGTGAATGCATCGAATAGAGGTCCGATGGGCTGACGCAGAGGGGGGCCTGATCTTCCGCCCTGACCTTCTTCGCCTTAACATCGACCTCACCCTTCGCAAGGATCGTGGAGGTCCGAAATCCTAAGGTTTCAGAGTCCATCGTTTCTTTGGTCACCCTGACCGCCGCCGCCTGCCTTTCCAGCAGCAGCGATTCCGCCGTGGCAAGGGCGATGGCCCGATCTTCGGTCGCAAGCGAGAGGGTCCAAGGTGCCCCCGGCACGCGCCGTATATAGAGCTCATAATGAATAGGGGCTTGGGCCATAGATCCTCCGAAGAGAATAATAGTTATAACTATTTCATCATCTGCGAAACTGCGGATAGAAAAGTGGCGTTGCGCAGGCTCGGCTCGCCATTGAATGGCCACATCTGAGGAACTAGCTTATAGCGGTTGCGCCTCTTGGGGCGCGCAGACTGCAAGACTTAGGTGTTCAATGGCGAAAATTACCCTGGTCGATGATGATGAGAATATCGTCACCTCTGTCTCCTTGGCACTTGAAAGCCATGGCCATGTTGTGAAGGCCTATTATGACGGCGCGTCGGGCTTGACGGCGCTGGAAAGCGATCCACCCGATCTGGTCATTCTCGATGTTAAGATGCCAAGGATGGATGGCATGGAGGTACTTCGCCGCCTGCGCCAAAGCTCGAACATCCCTGTCATTATTCTGACCTCCAAGGACGAGGAGATCGACGAAATCCTCGGCTTCAACCTTGGGGCCGATGACTATATGCACAAGCCCTTCAGCCAGCGCCTGCTGATCGAGCGGGTCAAGGCGGTCCTGCGGCGTGCACGCGACGATGAAGAGGCTGGGAATCCCGGCCAAGCCGCCGCCGCGGCCGCGCGCAGCATCAAACGCGGTCGCCTAACCCTCGATTCCGCCCGCCATGACTGCCTTTGGGACGATCGGGCGGTAAAGCTGACCGTGACCGAATTTCTCCTGCTGCAGTCTCTGGCCCAGCGTCCGGGCTTCGTCAAAAGCCGCGATAATCTGATGGATGCGGCCTATGACGATCAGGTCTATGTCGATGATCGCACCATCGACAGCCATATCAAGCGCATGAGACGCAAATTTCGTCAGGTCGATCCGACCTTTGATGCGATAGAAACCCTCTATGGCGTTGGATACCGATATCGCGAATCCTGAACCGGTCCCCCATCCCACGTCAGTCGCGGGGTTGGAGACGGGGCAAGGTCAAAGACCCAGCAAGGGGCGGCGAAAGCTGATACCGGGCTCGCGGCTTGGTGGCCTGATCATTGCCCTCAACCTTTTGGGTCTCGCCATCCTGATTGGCGGGGCGCTGGTGCTGAACGAGATGAGGCGCGGTCTCGTCAATGCCCAGATCGATAGTCTGACCACCCAAGGTGAGTTCATCGCCAATGTGATCGACCGCGCCGCGACCATGGGTGAGCCGGTCCCACAGCTTGAAGTCGACCGCGCCGCTCAGACGCTGCAACTGCTGTTCATCCCAAGATCTCAGCGCGCGCGACTGTTTGATGCTGAGGGGCAGGAACTGGCCGATAGCTACACTGTCTCTGATCGCGTCGAGAAGCGGCTTCTGCCTCCCGCACGTAAGCGCGGAACGCCCGCTCCCCAGGCTCAGAACGACCCCTCACGCCCAGCCAAGGAAGAAGCCGCCCGCAAGGCGCTTCAGCAAGAGGTCGCCCTCGCCCTCAAGGGTAAGCCCATCGCCGGAATGAGGCTGGGGGCCAATGGCGACCGAGTCGTTTCAGTCTCGATCCCTCTGCGCCATGTGGAGGCCGTCCTCGGTGTATTGACGCTCGAATCAGGCGACGTGGACGAGATCATCGCGGCGGAGCGAAGGGCTCTCTTGCCCTTCGTCATCATGGCTATTGCCGTGTCGCTGGCCTCGTCCTTCCTGCTCAATCGACTCATTGCCCAGCCAGTGCTGCGCTTGGCACGGGCCGCAGACCGGGTAAGGCTTTCGCGCGCCAGAGCGATCATCTTGCCAGACCTCGCAGATCGCGAAGATGAGCTGGGCGACCTCACCAGGTCCTTACAGTCTATGACCTCGGCCCTGACCTCACGGATGGATGCAATTGAGCGGTTCGCCGCCGATGTGGCGCACGAGATTCGCAACCCCTTAACCTCGATCCGGTCCGCCGTTGAGACCCTCGACATCGTTTCTGAGTCCGCACCGCGCGCCAAGCTGATGGGCATATTGAAACAGGATGTCGGGCGGCTGGATCGTCTGATCACAGACATTTCCAATGCCTCGCGTTTGGATGCCGAACTGTCGCGCGATGCACCGAGGCCGATTGATCTGCCGCGCCTGCTATCGGATCTGAGCGCCCTCTATGGCGAAAGCGCCAAGCCCGGTGACCCCAAGGTCGTCATGGTCGAGGCGGAAGGGCTTGAAAGCCTGACCATCAGCGGCCGTGAAGGCCCCCTCAGCCAAGTGTTCCGTAACCTGATCGACAATGCCCGCTCCTTCACGCGCAAGACCGATGACGGGGAGCGGCAGGTTCGTATCGAAACGCGCAAGGTCGGGTCAGAGGCACGGGTCACGATCGAAGATGACGGCCCGGGCATTCCGCCTGAAAATCTCGAAACGATCTTTGAACGGTTCTATACGTCTCGGCCACGCGGAGCCCTGTTCGGTGGCAATTCAGGGCTAGGCCTGTCCATTGCCCGCCAGATTGTCGAGGCCCATAGCGGCCATATCTGGGCGGAAAATCGGATGGATGACGAGGGGCAGATCCTCGGGGCCCGGTTCAGTGTCAGCCTACCTTGCCTATCGATATGACAGACCTTGGCCCAATTCACGGCGGACTGATTGCCCGGCACAGGCGGGGGCGCTGGCACGGCGTTCTGATCCTTGGACCGTCAGGGTCCGGTAAGAGCCATCTGGCCCTCACGGCTCTGGCGGCGGGTTGGCGGCTGGTTGGTGATGATCGGGTCATTGTCTGGTCCGATGCAGGCAAGGTCTTTGGCCGCGCCCACCCGCAATTGACCGGTCAGATCGAGGTGCGTGGTCTTGGCATTATGCAATCAGCGCTCCCCATCCTTGGCCTTTGCCAGATCGATCTGGTTGCGCAATTAGCACCGCAAGAGGCTATCGAGCGGTTTCCAGATCCAGCCCACACGGTTCTGGTTGGACAGTCTCTGCCGATGGTTGCGATTGATCCTTTTTCCGCCCTTTGCCTGCCAATGTTAGACATGGCATTGCACCCCCTTCCCGTCCGATGATATGCGACTTATGAACTGTCTGCGCAGCGGTCTTGCTGCGCTCGGGAGGGATCCCGTGAGAGGCCCCGTGAGCGACCCCTTGAGAGACTTTGCATGATCGGGCTTGTGATCGTCACCCACGGGCGGCTGGCCGAGGAATTCCGTCTGGCGATGGAACATGTCGTTGGGCCCCAGCCCGACGTGTTCGCCGTCTGTATCGGTCCTGACGACGATATGGAGCAGCGGCGCACCGATATCTTGACCGCAGCAGAGACCGTCAATAGCGGCAACGGGGTCATCCTGCTCACCGACATGTTCGGCGGCACCCCGTCCAATCTAGCCATATCTGTGATGGAACAGACCAGCGCCGAAGTGATCGCCGGGCTGAACCTGCCCATGCTGATCAAACTTGCCAGCGTGCGGGGCCGCGAAAGCTTAGAGACCTGCGTCGCCCATGCCCAAGAGGCGGGCCGCAAATATATCTCCGTTGCCTCCTATGTATTGGCGGGAGACAAATGAGCCTTAAACGGACCGTCGAGATCATCAACGAACGCGGGCTCCACGCGCGGGCCTCAGCCAAGTTCGTCAAGGTTGCCTCGGGTTTTGATGCAGAGGTCATAGTCAGCCGAGACGGTCAGACCGTCGATGCCCGTTCAATTATGGGCCTAATGATGCTGGCCGCTGGCATTGGTTCGACCATCGACATTGCCGCCAAGGGCCCTGAAGCCGAAGCCGCCCTCGACGCCCTCAGCGCCCTGATCGCCAACCGTTTCGACGAGGACCGTTAGGTCAGATCAGCGCATATAAAGATATGTTTATGTCTTTATTGCCCCTTCGTGTCTTAGGGGCTATAGACGGCCATCGAAATTCCCGTCAGGAGCCTCACCGTGGCCGACTATATCGTTGCCGACATCTCCCTCGCCGCCTTTGGCCGCAAGGAAATCTTGATTGCTGAGACCGAAATGCCGGGGCTGATGGCCACGCGCGAAGAATATGGCCCGGCCCAACCGCTCAAGGGCGCACGGATCGCCGGATCCTTGCACATGACCATCCAGACCGCTGTACTGATTGAAACCTTGCAAGCCCTAGGTGCCGAAGTGCGCTGGGCGTCCTGCAACATCTTTTCGACCCAAGACCATGCCGCCGCCGCCATCGCCGCTGCGGGGACGCCGGTCTTTGCCTTTAAGGGCGAGAATCTTGTCGAATATTGGGATTATGCCCACAAGATCTTTGAATGGGCGGACGGTGGCTATCCCAACCTGATCCTCGATGATGGTGGCGACGCCACCTTGCTTTGCGTGCTTGGCCCCAAGGCTGAGAAGGACCCAAGCGTCCTGAGCAACCCGCAGAACGAGGAAGAAGAGGCGCTGTTCTCGGTCATGAAGCGCTACCTCAAGGAAAAGCCAGGCTTCTATTCGGCCATCCGCGACGCCATCAAGGGCGTGTCGGAAGAGACCACCACCGGCGTTCACCGCCTCTATCAGATGGCCACCAAGGGCGAGCTTCCCTTCCCCGCCATTAACGTCAATGACAGCGTCACCAAGTCCAAGTTCGACAACCTCTATGGCTGCCGCGAAAGCCTGGTCGACGCGATCCGTCGCGGCACCGACGTGATGTTGGCTGGCAAGGTCGCCGTGGTTTGCGGCTATGGCGATGTGGGCAAGGGCTCAGCCGCCAGCCTGCGCAATGGTGGCGCGCGCGTCGTGGTCACCGAAATCGACCCGATCTGCGCCCTGCAAGCGGCCATGGAAGGCTATGACGTTCAGACGCTAGACGATATGGCGGGCAAGGCGGACATCTTTGTCACCGCCACCGGCAATAAGGACGTCATCACCGTCGATCATATGCGGGCGATGAAGAACAATGCCATCGTCTGTAATATCGGCCACTTCGACAGCGAGATCCAAGTCTCAGGCCTGAAGAATTTCGTTTGGGACGAGATCAAGCCACAGGTTCACCATGTCGAATTCCCAGATGGCAAGAAGATCATCCTTCTGTCCGAAGGCCGTCTGGTCAATCTGGGCAATGCGACAGGTCACCCCTCCTTCGTGATGAGCGCCAGCTTCACCAACCAGACCTTGGCTCAGATCGAGCTGTGGACCAATGGCAAGGCCTATGACAATCAGGTCTATACCCTGCCCAAGGCGCTGGACGAGAAGGTCGCCTTGTTGCACCTGGCCAAGCTGGGTGCCAAGCTGACGACTCTGACCAGTGAACAGGCCAACTATATTGATGTGCCGCAGGCCGGTCCCTTCAAGCCGGACCATTATCGCTACTAGGCGATCAAGCCTTTTTGTCTCAACCGCCCCGCAAGGGGTGGTCAAGGGCGCGCGATCGGGGGCATAGAAGCTCCATGTCGCGCGCCCTTTTGATGTCTAGCTTCGTTGCCTCCAGCCGCGTCGGCGGTGGGGCCCAATCCCTTGCCCTCGCGGTCTTAGGGCTTGATGCTGTTTTAGCCCCGACGGTTCTGTTTGGTCGTCATCCGGGCTTGGGTGCACCGGGCGGCGGCGCGGTCAGTCCGGATCTGTTCCAAGGGGTTCTGGACGGGATCGAGGCCAAGGGTGACTTTGCCGCCTTTGATCTGGTCCTGACCGGCTATTTCTCCCATCCCGATCAGGTCGAAGCGGCAGCCAAGGCCATTGACGGGGTCCGTGCAGCGCGTATCGCAGCGGGGCTTAGCCCAGCCCTAATCCTCGTCGATCCGGTGATGGGTGACACGGGCAAGGGCCTCTATGTCAAACCCGAGGTGGCCGCCGCCTTGGCCCAGCATCTGGTTCCTCGCGCTGATATTCTCGCACCCAACGCTTGGGAGCTTAGCCATCTGTCAGGCCTGCCGGTAACCGATCCTGCTAGCGCGTTGGCAGCAGCGCGCTCTATGGGCCGCACGGTGATGGTCTCTTCGGTGCCCTGCGACGAGGGATTGGGCGTGGTCTTGGCGCTGAAGTCTGAGGCTTGGCTGGTCACCCACGACCTCTTGCCCTCTGCCCCGAACGGAGTGGGTGATCTGTTGGCGGTCTTGATGGCCCAAGCCTGCCTTGTCGGAATTGCCCCGCATCATGCCCTGAGCCAAGCAGTCGGGGGGGTCTATGAGGCCATTGAGGCTTGTAAGACCGGTGCCCAAGGGGATTTGCCCATCGTGGCGATGGGCAAGCGCTTGACCCAAGGCTCCGATCAGGTGTCCCTGATCCTCCTCGACTAGGCCAAGGCTTCTGATGACCGATAGCCCCCAAATCCACGGCCTGTGCCCTGACCGATTTGCCGCCGTGCGCGAGGTCTTCACCCAGAATTTCACCTCGGGTCAGGAGGTCGGCGCGCGCTTTGCCTTGGCCGATCGCGGAGAGATCATCATCGACCTCTTTGCCGGTTATGCGAACCGCGCCCGCACAAGGCCCTTTGATGAGCGCACCCTGACGCCGATCTTTTCGACCACCAAGCTCTTGGCCAGCCTGATGATGGCCCGCCTCGTCGATCAGGGGCTCTTGGCCTATGACCAGACCGTCTCTTCAATCTGGCCCGCCTTCGCCACTGAGGGTAAGGGCGCGATCACGGTGGCGCAGGTCCTGTCCCATCAGGCCGGGCTTTGCGGCATTGCCGAAGCCTTTGACCCAGCGCTCTGGTTTGACTGGGACTTCATCTGCGGCAAGTTGGCGGCCATGGCTCCGATCTGGCCTCCGGGCACGGCCAGCGGCTATCACCCCATCACGGTCGGCTATCTGGTCGGCGAGATCTTTCGCCGGGTCGATGGGCGCACACTGGGCACAGCCCTAAGAGAGGATCTGGCCGAGCCTCACGGTTTAGACCTCTGGATCGGTCTGCCCGACAGCGAACATGGCCGCTGCGCCGAAATGCAAAGACCGACCGGCATGCCTGATTTGGGCGAGATCACCGAGGCGCGCCGCCTCGCCTTTGGCACGCGCTGGGCCGCGCCGCATGGGCGTGAGTCGGCCCAGTGGCGGCGTTTCGAGATCCCATCCGCCAATGGCCATGCAACGGCCCCGGCGCTGGCCCGGATCATGGCGCTGCTGGCAGATGACGGACAGTTGGACGGGCAGGCCCGCCTATCACCCGGCACGGCAGCAGAGGTGATACTGGAGCGCATCTGCGGGCCAGATCGGGTCTTGCCGCGAAAGGTCAGCTGGGCCGCTGGCCCACTGCGCAACAGCCTCGATCCAGTCTTTGGCCCATCACCCTCAGTCGTTGGGCACTATGGCTGGGGCGGGTCCTGCGCCTTCGCAGACCCAAAGACCGGACTATCGGGGGCCTATGTCATGACCCGCCAATCGGCATATCTCGTCGGCGACCCACGCGCGACCGCCCTCATCAAAGCCGTCTATCAGAGCCTTTAGGGTCAGAGTGGCGAGGACGCCACGTCGGGTTCATCCTCTTTCGAAAGTGTTTGGGCGAGACTAACAACCACCCGGCGCCGTCCTGGTGAGCGTATGGCGCTATAGGCCCGGATCAATTCCAATGCCCCAGTCTCTTTCAACTGCACCGCCTCTGCAGCCACCTGATCAGAAACCTCGCCTTCGACATCCAGATCACCAATAAGGTCCTGAGCGCGACACTTCAATGTGCGGGCAATTTCGACCAGGCGCGAAAAGCTGACCCGGTTTGCACCCCGCTCATATTTTTGAATCTGCTGAAAGGTCAGACCCACCTGCACGGCCAAATCATCCTGAGACAGGCCGAGCGACTTGCGGCGAACGCGAATGCGAGCACCCAAAGCGATATCTAACGGGTTCGAAGCGTGTTCAACGTTCATGGTAACCTCTAGTCGTAGCGATCGTTCGCAACCAGCGCGTTAACCTAATGACAAGGCAAAACTTAGCCTTAATTATGACGTTAGTATACTAACGGTTTTCTAAGCAACCCCCCCCTCCAATTAGGGCAACCTAAAATACTCTCTTAAATTGTATTATCTATGGGCGGACCGAGCCGTTAGGGTAAAATCCGCCCAAAATTAGCGAATTTGTCCCGTTTTGAATGGTTACCCCTGCGGCAATTGGTCTCGGGATTATGGGAGTTGCGAACCCTGTTGGCACATATATTGAATCGCGATTTGTGGGCTTGCATAATGATAGTGGGGGTGAAAGGAATAGGCAATAGACATAAGAGGGCGAGGCAAATCATGACTCAAACCAGCGAACTGCACGGGGCTCATGAGCAAAAACCATTGCCAGCATGGCCCTCCAGCACCCGGGCTTGGGCCACTGTCTTCGTTCTGCTCGCGGCCTATGCCGTTGCCTTTATTGACCGGCAGATCCTGACGCTATTGGTTGAACCGATTCAGCGCGATCTGCGCATTACCGACACACAGTTTAGCCTTCTGAGTGGGCTGGCCTTCACCCTATTCTACACCCTCATGGGGATACCCTTAGGATGGATTGCAGACCGAGGCTCGCGTCGCAAACTGATCTTGGTCAGCGTGCTGTTCTGGAGCGCGATGACCGCCGCCTGCGGCATGGCCAAGAGTTTTGGCATGCTGTTTCTCGCCCGCATCGGGGTCGGGGTCGGTGAAGCTGGCCTTTCACCGGCAGCCTTCTCGATGATTGCCGACAGCTTCCCAACCGAAAAGCGCTCTCGGGCCCTGAGCATCTATGCCATGGGGGCGGTAGCGGGGGTGGGTCTGGCCCTGATCATTGGTGGAGCCGTGATTGGCTGGGCCTCAACCGCACCGCCGGTGGTTTTACCGCTCTTAGGTGAATTGCGAACCTGGCAGTTGGCCTTCTTGCTGGTCAGCCTGCCCGGGCCTGTCCTGGCCATTGCGGTCTGGGCCTTACGTGAACCCCAGCGTCAAGAACTGGCCAAAGCTGATCCGAGTGTCTCAGACGGCTTTGGCCACTTCATGCGTGAACGCGGGCGGATTTTCCTGCTGCTGGCCATGGGCTATTCGATCATCGGCGTCCCCATCGCCGCCTATCTGACCTGGACGCCCGCCTTCATGGTGCGGGCCTATGGCTGGAACATTTCCACTGTGGGCGCAGTCTATGGCGCGGTTTTGTTGATCTTCAACACCTCGGGGATCTTTCTAGGGGGGTGGGCCTCAGATCGTTGGATCGCGGCTGGACGAAAGGATGCGGCGCTTGCCATATCGATCGGTGGCGGTCTGATTGGGCTGCCCTTTGCGGTCATGGCCCCCTTCATGCCCAACGGCTGGGCGGCCATGGGCTGTATCGCGGCCCTGTCCTTCGGCTTTGGCCTGGCGCAAGGTCTGCCCGCGGTTAGCATCCAAGCGATCGCGCCAAACCAACTGCGCGCGCGCGCTATGGCCCTCTATTTCCTGATCGGCAATGTGGTCGCCTTCACCATCGGCCCCACGGGAGTGGCGATGATCAGTGACTATTGGCTCAAGGATCCGGCCAAGATCGGTGTCGCCATCGGCATGCTAACCGTCATAATGCTACCCCTTGGCCTTCTCGCCCTCTGGACCGCGAGGTCCGAGTTCCGGCAGATTGTCGGGGCGAACGATCCAGCCTAGTCATCGTCGACATTGCTTAGGTCTTCGCCGCCTACAGGCTAGCCGAAGGGGTGGAGGAGGAGCATGGCGCTTACCCAGGTCAGCACCACCAAGGTTTCGATGACCACCATCGCCACAGGCTTCCAGCCGACATGGACCAGTTCCCCCAAGGAGGTCTTGGTTCCAAGGGCTGAGATCGCGGCCACGAGGCACCAGCGTGAGGCTTCGGAGACATGCTCCATCACCACCGCTGGGATCTGACCGGACGAGTTGACCGCGACCAGCGCGACAAACCCCACCAAGAAGCCCGGCAAGATCGGGGGACGCTTGCCTCCCTTGGCCGCAGAGCCCTTGGGTGTGAAGAGGAAAGCGATCACCAGAACCGCAGGTAAGAGCATGGCCACGCGGAACAGCTTAACGATGGTGGCCGTATCGCCCGAGGTTTGAGACAGGCTGTAGCCTGCCCCTACGACCTGAGCCACGTCATGGATGGTTGCGCCCAAGAGCACGCCGGCATCTGTCGCGTTCAAGCCCAAAGCGGTGGCGAGCAGTGGATAGAGGATCATGGCCACGGTCGAGAGGGTGGTCACCCCGACCACGGTCAGCATGGTGTCGCGCTCTCGGGTTGGTGACGGGGGCAAGACCGATGAGATGGCCAGCGCCGCGGATGCCCCGCAGATCGCCACTGCACCACCGGTCAAGACCCCAAACTGCGGCGATAGTTTAAAGACCTTCGAGGCCAACCAGCCCGCCAGGATGGTGATCAAGACCCCTACGGCTGCGATAAACAGGACCTCGCCCCCCAACGACCCGATCTGGGCCAAGGTGATGCGCGCACCAAGCAGGGCGACGCCTAGACGCAAGATGGTTCGGGCCGTAAAATCAATGCCGGGACGACAGCGCCGATCCTGACCAAGGAAATTGACCGACATGCCCAGCAGCAGAGCAAAGAGCATGACCGGCGCTTGATAGTGATCCGATAACCAGGAGGCGGAGAGGGCGACCAGTAGCGTGATCGATAGGCCTGGGGCAATCTTCTTGATGGTCTTAATCAATCGACCAAGAAGGCCGCTCCCGGGCTCCTCAGGGGCCAAGACGGGCACGCCCTCGAGGCTATCAAAGGATGAAAAGGACAGGCGCTCATCAAAGGGAGACGGGTTCACCATGGCAGCCTCAAATCCAAAATAGATGACGCAAAGCGGTCAAGACTGTTCAGCAATGATTTGGTCAATCAGAGCGTCGAGCTTTGGGTCCGGCGCAAAGCCATTGTTCAAACGCTCAGCGACACGAGGCCAGGTCTTGGCGATCCCCTGTTCGAGCGAGATTTCACACTGCCAGCCTCCGGTCAGGTCCGTGATCTTGCGATTGTCGAAGATCTTGCTGTTGGACTTGTCGCCGAGCAGCGGGCCTTCCCAATTGGGATCATAGGCCAGCAAGGTCTTGGTTAGCACCGGGCGGATATCGATGCTTACACCAACCTGATGGGCGGCTACGCGAAGGAGCCGGTTCCAGCTGTGACCGATGCTATCGGTAATGTGAAAGGCCTGCCCCAAGGCTGGGTCTCGACTGAACAGCTGAATAAAGGCGCGAGCAAAGTCTTCGGAATGGGTCACGGTCCATATCGACTCGCCATCACCCGGCACGATCACCGGCTTGCCGCGCATCAGGCGCCAGACCAGATGGTCGCCGGTAATCACGACGCTGGGGATACGGGTGCGATAGGTGTGACTGGGGCGTACCAGCGTCACCGGCAGTTGCCCCGCATGGTGGGCCTCTAACAGCCTCGCCTCGCAGGCGGCCTTACTGCGGCTATAGGCCCAGAAGGGATTGTCGAGAGGGGTGTCTTCCGTGATCCGGGCTGTTTGGTTGGGCTTTTGATAGGCTGAGGCCGTCGAGATGAAGATGTACTGCCCACAATGACCGCCAAAGGTCTGGATGTCGCGCTCTACCGCCTTGGAATCAAAGGCGAGAAATTGGCAGACCACGTCAAAGCCGCCCTGCGCTAACCCGGCATAGGACGCGTCATCGGCAAAATCACCCACCCACTGCTCAACGCCCAAACGGGCCGCGTCAAAGGCCTTGCCGCGATTGAACAGGGTGACCGCATGGCCTGCCCTTTTGGCCGCCTCAACACAGGCGAATGAGATTTCGCCCGTGCCGCCGATAAAGAGCACCCGCATGGTCGTCATCCTTCTGGGGAGATCTCACCGCGAACAATACGAGCACCACCCAACTCATGGGAGTCATGGAAGTGATTGACCCGTTCCGGATCATCAATGAACCGGACATTGCGATTGATGCCAAAGCGGTTCGGTGCGGACTCAAAGACACTCCGCGCATCGGACTGAAAGACCAGACGCCCATCGCCGAGGGTACGATCATCCATCAACCGCAGGCTTGGGTCTGCCGCGCATTGCTCGAGCGTCTGCGGATCAAGATCTTGCACATAGATGCCGCGCCAGTGCTTGCAGCGACCCGCATGATAGGTGGCCGCGATCATGGCGCGAGGCTTGCTGGCTGGATTGGGCACGCCCCGGTGCCACATGCGCGGGTCGCGGAAGCAAACGCCGCCCTGAGGAATGGGCATCCGCGCGGGCGGGCTCCACTTTTCAATCAGGTCGGGATAGGGCTCGACCCGGTTTTGGGTCCAGTTGACCGCTTCGGTTTCCAGATGGCTTCGAGGATAGATTTCCGTCGCGCCATTGGCCTCGGTAATTTCCTCAAGGGCGATGGAGCAGCTCAAGGTGGTGGTCGGCGGCGGCCAGCTTTGGCCATCGCGCTGCGCATCCTCAGGCGTCTTCCACGAATAGGGGCGGTCAAAATGCAGCGGCTGATAGGTGCTGCCCGGGCAATTGACATTGCCATTATAGAAGCCGAGCCAAGCGCCCTCGCCAAGGACGGCCGCCACCACGGCCTCGATCACCGGATTGGCAACCAGATCAGCCCGCACATAGGGACCATAGCGCCGCAAACCGAGTTGCAGATGGCCTTCGCCGGTATTTTCCTCGTGCCGCGTCTTCTTTCCCGTCGCACGCACCCGCTCAACATCTTCGAGAACAGAGCCGGTCAGGAGGTCGATGGTCTCCTTTGACACGACGTTACCGACCACCGCATAGCCGGTTGTGCGCACTGCCTCGGCAATAGCCTCTAAAATCTCAGAGGGTATGATCCCCGTCTCACGTTCTTGATCAGAAAGAAGATATTTCACCGTCATTCCTCACATCCTATCGATTATGCCGTCTGTTCGAGAGTGTCGCGCCAGCGATGGGGGCGGTCTTTGGGCCAAAGTTGGATCAGCATACCGCTAGCCGATTCCGGTTCAACAAAGACACGCTGCGTACCGACACCGCGCAGGGTGACCCCCTTCTGCAAAAGGTCGGCAACGGCCTCGTCCAGATCATCGACCCTGAAGGATAGGAGGCGAAGCCCCTCTCCCTTTTCGCGCAACATCTCGGCATAGATATTGTCTGGGGCCGTTGGGGCGATCAACTCGATAAAGGTTCCATCCGCCAGAATGAAGAAGGCTTGCGCCAAGCCAACATCGTCCAGATGGACGCGGTAGCTGAGTTTAAATCCAAGCCTTTCCCAGGTCTCTATGGCCTCATCAATGTCGCGGACCAGCAGGACAATATGGTCGATCTCGGTCATGGCCACAGGCTCAGGGCTCTAGGGGTTCCGGGTCCGGTGCTACGGCAACGATCTTAGGCATCAGCAGGTGAACCCAACCAAAGCCAAGCAGATAGGACACAGAGGCAAGCGCCAAAAGCGGGCCGTAACCAAAGCCTGCGGTCAGGATCATGCCCGTCGCCTGTAGGATCGCCGTCCCGGCCATGTTGCCACAGAAGGCACCGATACCGATCACCGTGCCGACCTGACGCGACGGCGTCACATCCGTGGCCAACGAGAAGATGTTGACCGAAAAGACCTGATGGGCCCCAAGGGCCAGTCCCAGAATGGCGGTCGCGACCCAATAGTTCGGCACAGAGGACACAAAGAAGATCGGCGTTACCAGCACGGCGGCCAGCAAGAGTGAGCCCTTACGGGCGCTGTTTAAACCCATTCCCCGGGCCATCAACTGCCGGGGTAACCAGCCGCCGAACAGGGATCCGAAGGCCCCGCAGCAATGGATGATCGCGAGGGGTACGGCATATTGCGCAAGGCTGAGACCAAAGATCTTGTTGAACAGGTCCGGCATCCAGAACAGGAGGAACCAATAGATCATGTCTGACATGACCTTGCCGCCTGCGACGGCCCACGTGCCCTTGGTGCTCAGAACATCCCGCCAACGCACTCGATCTGCCGCAGTCGGGTTCACATGGGCGGCATGTTCAGGGCCTTTTCCAGGCGCAAGCGCATACCATGCCGCAACCCAGATCAATCCCAGTGCGCCCATCACCACAAAGGTATTGGCCCAACCAAATTTGAGCGCCAGCCAAGGGATCATGAGAGGAATCAGGATCGCACCCGCAATGCCGCCAATCGCGCTCATCGTCCCGAGCGCAAACGAGCGGTCCTCATTGCGGAATACCGCAGCGATGGTCTTGATATTGGTCGGCGTGCCCATGGCCTCTGTGGCCCCGAGCGTGGCTCGGGCGAGGGTGAACTCCCCCATGGTCCGCGCAAAGGAGTGCACAATTGCCGCGATGCTCCAGCTGCCCACACCCAAGGGGTTGGCGCGGCGCCAGCCGATCCGGTCGACCAGCCAGCCGGTACCCAGCAAGGCAATGGCCGCCGAAAACTGGAATACGGCCGCCAGATGGCCATAGTCCGCGTCTGTCCAGTTCAAGTCCTCCTGCAGCATTGGCTTGAGGATGGACACAATCTGACGATCGGCGCTGTTGAGCAAACTCGCCGTGATCAGCATAAAGACGATCAGTCTCGTGCGCGGAGTCCACATTGACGATTTCATGCGACGACCCCTGACGTTCGCTGGCGGCTTGAGGTTATCAGCGGGAACCCCAACCTAAGATTTAGACGTTCAATCCCAAAGGGTCGATGACGGCTAAGCCATCGACCCCCTTGAGCGAAGACTAGAAGTTCTTACGCAGAATAAGGCCGAAATAGCGGTTGAAGTCCCGCGGGACCTGCCCGATCAAACCGCCGTTCGCCTGAGAGACGAAGGTGCGATATTGCTGATCCAAGATGTTGCGAACCACCAAGCGCGCTGACCAATCGCCCACATTATCGGTCAAGGCCACCGAAGCGTTCCAGACGCCATAGCTTGGCGTGATCGTGTCCGGCGTTTGGGTGATGCTGTTTTGCTGTTCTGACTGCCAGGTATAGTTGGTGTTCAGATCCACAGACATCCGGTCAGACTGATAGGCCACATATTGGGCCCGTACCGAGACCTTATCCTTGGGGGCCAAGGGCAATGGCTTGCCGTTGACCTGGCAGCTCGCGGCGGCGTTTGGCGGACAGTTGAACTTCTCGATCCGAGCATCGAGGTGGGTATAGTCGACCGACAGGGTGAGGTTGTCGATAAACTTGGCAACGGCATCAATTTCAATGCCCTTGGTCGAGACATCACCCGCATTGATCAAGCGCGTGATGATCGCGCCCGCAACAATATCCGGCTGGTTGGCCTGATAGTTGGACACATCATCATTGAACACAGCGACGTTGAACTGCAGGCGACGGTCGAACAGTCGAGACTTGAGGCCTGCTTCGAAAGCCTTAGAGGTTTCTTGGTTCAGGGTATTGGTCTGCAAGGCCGTCTGATTGAAGAAGACGTTGAAGGCAGGGCCCTTATAGCCACGCGAATAGGTGACATAGGCATGGGTGCTATCATTGACGTCATATTGCAGACCCACGCGGCCGGCATAGTCCTTCACATGGGCTGAGCCCTCACCCACGAACGAGGGATTGATGCCCGGAACCGGGGTTGGGGATGTCGAGTAGCGCGACGAGTAGAAGCGTAGCTTGTCATCGACGAGGCGCGCGCCGACAAGCGCACGGAAGCGCTCGGTGAAGTTCAGGTTGGCTTCCCCAAAGACCGATTGGTGGGTCGGTGTGGCACCGAAACGGTTATAGCCGTAGTTGGTAACGGTTGAACCATTGGCCAAAAGCTGCGTCGTGTCGCGCCGATAGTCTTCCTTGTCCGGGGCGTGCATGAAATAGAGACCCACGACATAGTCAAGAAATTTGCCCTTCGGAGAGCTCAAGCGGAACTCTTGGGTATATTGCTTGGTCCAAACATGGCCGAGGTCGACCTGTTGGGTCGGCGTCAGGGTCGTCAGGCTTGAATAGCCATCCAGATCGCCGCGCTGGACATTGCGCCAATAGCGGAAGGCCGTGATCGAGGTCAGATCATAGCCGCCCAGCGTATAGTTCGCCTGAACAAAGGCACCCGAATTCATGTCCAAAACACTCGATGGCGAGTTCAAAGACACGTCGGTATTGTCCATCGACGCGGTCAGCCCTTGAGCGGCTAAGATCTTTGGCAGGTTGACGCTGTTGGTCCGAATACCGCTGGGATAGGCAATATTGTAGGTCGCGACATAGATCGCGCCGGTCGACTTCAAGTTGGAGTCTGTATAGTCAACGCCCGCCAGAACGCTAAAGTTCTCGGTCGGAGTGAACAGGAGCTTGCCGCGGAAACCTTGGCTCTTATAGCCGTTGTTTTTCGTGCCATTGAAAATATTGTCGACATTGCCTTCGTAACCGCTGGTCACGCCGGCCAGTCGGCCGCTGAGGATGCCCTCAACAATTTCGCCATTCACCGCGCCAGAAACGCGATATTCGTTGCCCTGATAGTAGGCGCCTTCGATATGGCCGCTGGTCTCAGGGGTTGGGTTGGCGGTGATGATATTGATCACGCCGGCCGAGGCGTTCTTACCGAACAGGGTGCCTTGCGGACCGCGCAGCACTTCAACCCGATCCAGATCGACAATGTCGGTCACCATCTGACCGGGGCGCGCCAGAACCACGCCGTCAACGACGGTCGAGACGGTCGGCTCGGCACCGGGCGAGGTGGTGATGGTGCCGAGGCCGCGGATCAGCAGCGAGGCGTCCTTGTTCGAGGGTGACGTTCTTGTTTCGACACTGGGGATCAACGCCACCAGATCGACGATATTGTTGCGATTTTCTTGGCGAACCAGAGCGCCACTGACGACGCTAACGGCAACCGGCGTGGTTTGCAGCGACTCGTTGCGCAGACGGGCGGTCACCACCACCTCTTCGACCTGGTTGTCAGTTGACGCCGCTGCGGTCTGGGCCATGGCCGCGCCTGCAAGGCTTGAGCTTGCCAAAAGTGCGGCGACGAAGGCACCGCGCGTTGTATTTTTCAGCAGGATGCTGTTGGTCGTCTTTACGGACATTTGCATTTCCCCATGTCTTCCGTTTGGTTCAAACTTTATTTTTAAAAGGCTAGAGACCGAACTCTGCCATCTCTACGGCTCTCTTTTCACGCGCACTGATCTCTGCGGCCGCGCCAATGGCAACGGCCAGATAGCCGTCTTGGGCGCTCACCTCAACGGGTCCAACCCCACGAACAGCGGCATTGAATTTTTGATGCTCATAGAAGGTCGAGCCGTGGTGGCTACCGGCCTTGAGCGCCGTTTCGTCGGTTTCAACGATCTGGCGCGAGACATTTTTGGGGTTGAGGAACCCGACCCGCGGCGCATAGACCAAGGCTCCCTCAGGAATGAACAGATCCAACCGAGCCTTGTCGCCCACAGCCGTGACCTCTTCTTGGTTTTCTGCCCCATCGGCGAACATCGACAGATCCAACATGGCGCGAACACCGTTGGCGAAATCGACGGTCGTATAGCTATTGTCGATAATGTCAGGCGTCTCGCCATTATAGCGCTCGTCCTTGTGGTTCACATCCATCGCGCCAGAGCAATAGACGCGCACGGCCTCGGACCCCACGATCAGGCGCATCAGGTCAAAGAAGTGGCAGCACTTCTCAACCATGGTTCCGCCGGTGTTACGGTTAAATCGGTTCCAATCGCCAACCTTCGGCAGGAAGGGGAAGCGATGTTCGCGGATCGACAACATCTGCAGCCGCCCGACCTTGCCCGTATGGATCTGATGAACGAACTCGACCATCGGCGGCATGTAGCGATATTCCATTGCCGTCCAGAATGGGGCCGACGATTGCGCCGCGCGCTCCACCACCCAGCGGGCATCGTCTAAGGTCGTCGCCAGCGGCTTTTCGCACAGGATGGCGAGGCCCGCATCAAAGAGAGGTTCGAGCACTTTACGGTGGGTATAGTTTGGGCTGGCGACGATCACGGCATCGACCAGACCGCTCTTGGCCAAGGAGGCACTATCGGCAAAGGTTGCTACGGTCTCGCCACCCGCCCCCAAAGCGTCACGGGCCAGGTCGAGGGACTGGGCGACAGGATCGGCAAGGGCGGTGACGACCGCGCCGGGCGTAATGGCAAGATTTCGGATATGTTCACGCGCCATCAGTCCGGCACCGACAATACCGTAACGCACCACCTCAACCACGCCCCACCCCTTATTATTGCATCAGGTCTAACCTAGGACTGCTTTTACAGGAAGGGCAAGGACCCACAAGCCCCCACGGGCCCGTCACGACGGTGAGTAAATCTAACGTAACATTCTGTATTTATAGGATTTGCGGTTCAAAACTCGGTTAGGGCTACCGGTTTAAACGCCCAGCCTGGCTCCCAATTTCGGTCAGGCCTATGATCCGTATGCAACAGTTTGGCAGGGCGCTTACGGATTGTGAAATCCCGACTGCCGCACTCTTTCCATACACCAAGGGATGCGCGTTTGGCTCAGACCAGCGGCCCATGGTCAATATGGGGTAGGACATGGCGGGCGAAGAGATCTGCCTCTGCGGCATGGGGATAGCCCGACAGGATAAAGGCCTCGATACCCATGGCTCGGTAGTCATTGAGCTTGGCCAGCACCTGATCAGGATCACCGACGATCGCCGCGCCGCAACCAGATCTTGCCCGCCCGATGCCCGTCCAGAGATTGGCCTCTGCATAGCCATCATCGCCCGCCGTCTCGCGAAGGGCGACCTGAGCCTGAACACCGGCCGATTTGGAATCCAACGACTTAGCCTTGATCGCGGCCCCAACCTGATTGTCGAGTTTGCTCAGCAGGCGGTCAGCAGCGGTGCGGGCTTCAGATTCGCTATCGCGCACCACCACATGGGCGCGGTAGCCAAAGCGCAGGGTCCGGCCATAGCGGGCGGCGCGGGCGGTCATGTCAGCAATGATGTCGGCGACCGCCTCCTTGCGATCGGGCCACATCAGATAGACATCAGCCCCCTTGGCCGCAGCCTCGCGCGCATCTTCCGACAGTCCGCCAAAATAGAGTAACGGGGCCTTGCCAGAATGGGTCCGGACACGGGGCGGTTCGATCTTGAGGTTCCAGAACTCGCCCTGATGGTCGAGCGCCTCACCATTGAGCATGGTCTTGAGGATCGACATGGCCTCAACGGTCCGGGCATAGCGCGGTGCCGAGGCCAGCTTTTCACCGGGCATGTCCGAGGAAATGATATTGACGGTGAGCCGTCCACCCAAAATGCGGTCGATGGTGGCGATCTGACGGGCCAACTGAGGCGGCCACATCTCACCGATCCGCACGGCCATCAACAGACGCATGCGCCGGACCTGGGTCGCAATGGCGGCGGCAAAGGCGGTGGTATCTATGCCCAGTTCATAGCCCGATGGCAGGAGGATATTATCAAACCCGCCCGCCTCGGCTTGCAGGACGATATCGCGGCAGTGCTCCCAGCTTGACTGGAGCCGCTCATCGGGAACGCCCAAAAACTCATAGTCATCGTCGCAAAGGGCCGAAAACCAACTGATCTCGCACGGTGCCTGGGTCATGGCAGTGGTGCCCCGAGGGCGGCGACCAGCACCTCGTACCAAGCCTGACGGGTCCAGCGTGGCTTGTAGGCGTCTGGAATCTCGCCTATGCGCGCCGGGGTCTGGGTGCCGACAATAGGGATCGGACGGGCCGGGTGGGCCATGATCCAGCTATAGGCCGCGGCCGCCAGCGACACCCCATAGGTCTCAGCCACCGCGCCAAGGGCTGCTGCCACAGCACGCTCACGGTCAGAACCGGGCTGAGCCAGCCGTCCGCCGCCAAGCGGAGACCAGGCCAAGACCGTCATATTGCGCGCAATGGCCTGATCCATAACCCCGTCCGAAAGGGGCCCAACGGTCAGGGGTGAAAATTCAGGTTGGGTCGAGACCACCGGCAGACGAAGATGGGCCGCAAAGGCCTCGACCTGCGCGGCCGTGTGGTTGGACACCCCAACCGCGCCGATCTTTCCCGCCGCATGGGCCGCTTCCAGCGCCCGAGCAATTTCAGCCGGATGGGTCAAAATGTCAGGGCGGTGAATCTGCCATAGAGCAACATGCTCGACACCCATGCGGCTCAAGGAGGCATCAATGGCCGAGGTCAGGTAGGCCTGACTGGAATTGTAGGGCACGCCCATCTCAATTCCGCCCTTGGTGGCAATCACCATCTGCTTGGCCAGGGCCGGGGACTGTTTCAGCACCTCACCCAACAGGGCCTCTGCCGCGCCGAAAGGCTCGCCATTGTCTGGGCCATAGATGTCAGCCGTATCAAACAGGGTCACCCCCGCATCGAGCGCAGCCTGTAGTCTGGCCTGGGCGGCGTTCACATCCGAGCCGCAGAAACGCCACATCCCCCACGCGATGGAGGAGACGGAAGGCCCCCCGGCATAGAGGTCACGATTTTTGTTAGGAGAAGCAAGGTATGTCATCGGTTTAATACTATGCCCGAAAAGGGTCATGTCAACGCGAGCAACAGGCTTATGCCATGGATGAACTTAAAGCTGGGGCCCACCACGGGACATTGTGCACCGCGCCAAAGGACCGATCATCTCAGGTCGACGTGGGCAATCATTCTGAGTATGGGTAATTCCTAGGCAAACCCAAATCTTCAGCGGACAGCCTCCGCGCAGGTCAAGGCTCAACCCTTGCCATTCGATCCAACGCACTCTGAGGCCAGACATGCAATTTGATGACGTCGTTCTCGGTCGCCGCAGCATCCGCGGTTATAAGCCCGATCCTGTGCCGCGAGCCTTGATTGAGGAGATCCTCACCCTTGCCATGCGTGCGCCCTCGTCGATGAACACACAGCCTTGGAACTTCTATGTCCTGACCGGTGAGCCACTGGACCGTATCCGGGCCGGTAATACCGAACGGAACCTGGCGGGCGTGCCCCATTCGCGCGAGTTCCGCACCGGCCAAGCCTTCGAGGGCCAGCATCGTGACCGTCAGGTTGGCGTGGCCAAGCAACTATTTTCGGCCATGGGCATCGCCCGCGAAGACAAGGACGCGCGCCAAGACTGGGTCCTGCGCGGCTTTCGTCAGTTTGATGCGCCGGTCTGCATCATCGTGACCTATGATCGCGTGCTCGCGGGCAGTGACGACACCCCCTTTGACTGCGGCGCGGTCACCACCGCTCTGGTCAATGCCGCCTGGTCTCGCGGACTGGGCGCCGTCATCAACAGCCAAGGCATCATGCAATCACCCGTCGTGCGCGAACATGCTGGCATCGCCGATGATCAGGTGATCATGAAGAGCATCGCCATCGGCTGGCCCGACGACAGCTTCCCAGCCAATGCCGTCGTGTCTGAGCGCAAGAGCGTGCAAGAGGCGGCCGTGTTCCGCGGCTTTGACCAATAGGTCAGGCCGCCAGCGCCGCTGCGTAAAGGCTAGAGACAGCTATAGATCCTGTTACAGAGGGCGGTGGCGCGTGGATCTCCCACAATGCCGTCGCCCATCTGGTTCATCACATAGCCAATACTGACCCCGGCTTTGGTGTCGGCGCAGCCAAAAGAGCCGCCCCAGCCACTATGGCCAAAGACATGGGGGTGAGGCCCAAAGAGGCCCGACTCGTTACCGGCGAAGCCGTTGCGCCAGTGCGGTGCCACGCCCAGCATGAGATCGACCCGCCTTGTCTGGGTGGTCGACATGGCAGCAACGGTCTGCGGACCCATGATGCGAACCCCGTCCAAAGCACCGCCATTGGCCACGGCCCCATAGAGCTTTGCCAAGCCAAGGGCTGTCGCATGACCATTGCCCGCCGGGACCTCTGCGGCGCGCCAAGCCCGATCATTGGGGATCAAGGGCTCCATGGCCGGATTGCTGATGGCTGCGATCGCTGAGGGGGCCATAGCGTCGAGATCAAAGGGGGCCTCACGGCGCGGACCGATCAAGGGTGCCACCTGACCTTCGAGCGCCATGGGTAGACCGATATAGACATCGGCACCAAGTGGGCCCGCGATCTGGCTGGCCAAAAACTGCCCCACACTCATGCCGCTGGCGCGGCGTACCAACTCACCGGCCAAAAAGCCAAAGGTCATGGCGTGATAGGAGTTTTGCGTACCCGGAGGCCACATAGGGGCCTGTCGCTCGAGGCGGCCAATAATAGCGGGCCAGTCATAGAAATCATCGAGACTTGTCGGCTCCACAAAGCCGGGCAGTCCGGCCTGATGGGACAGCAGCTGAGAGACTGTGATCTGGCCCTTACCCTGCTGCGCAAATTCGGGCCAATAGCGCGCAACCGGCGCGGCATAGTCCAGAAGGCCGCGGTCAACCAAGACCGCCACCGCGATGGCGGCAACCCCTTTGGTCGTTGACCAGACATTGGCCAGGGTCTGGTCGGTCCAAGGCTCGCCGGTCTGGAGATTGGCGACCCCCGCCCACAGGTCCACCACAAGTTCGGTCCCACGATAGACCGCCAAGGCGGCACCAACCTCTTGGAAAACATCCTGCCGACTAAAGTTGGCGACAAACTCATCTCTCACCGGTTCAAACCCCGGTGCAACGTGGCCTTGAAGATTGAGGCTCATGGTCTGCGTGTCCTTTAGAGGCCGTTCTGATTTGGCGAACCCCGACTCACCAGAACGGCCAACCTTTCGATCGCCTATTGGAACCGGTAGCTCAAGGCCAGACCATAGGTGGCGGGACGGCCTGTAAACCGCACAGTGGTATCGAGGTTGCGGTTGGCGGCGGTCCAATAGTAGGCGTCACCGACATTGCGGCCCCAAGCCGACAGACGCCAAGTCCCGGTCTGGCTTTCGACGCCCGCGCGCAGATCAACCAGACTATAGGCCTTCACATTGAGCGAAGGCAGTTGGCCCAACTGGCTGTTGGTCTTGCCCTGATGGGTCACGCCACCGCCGACAAAGCCGTTGAGGCTGTCATTGATCGGCCACTGATAGTTAGCGTCGGCAACAAACTGCCACTTCGGCGTATTGGGGAAGCCCTGTCCGCCAAAATTGGTCAAGATGGCGTTGGGATCAAAATTGGTGAACCCGTCTAGGATCTCAGAGTCCGTATAGGATGCGCCTGCGGTAAGGTTCAGTCCTTCGATCGGGACCCAGGTGGCCTGAAGCTCAGCCCCCGTGACCTTGGACTTCGGCACATTGATCATCTGCAAGAGGGAGTTAAAGACGGGGTCCAGCACCCGGCCAAGAATCTGCTTGTCCTGATAGTCATAATAGAAAAGGGCCCCGTTGAGCTGTAGCTTACGGTCCGATGAGGTGGTCTTGAACCCAGCCTCATAGGCCAGAACCGACTCTTGGGTTGCTGGTAAATATTGACGGGCCGTTGAAGCCCCCAGCGAGGGAAAGCCGCCTGCCTTATAGCCCTTGCTGATATTGGCATAGAGCAGGGTGCGTTCCCGCGGTGTCCACTCTGTCCCAACGCGCCAAGCGACATTTGTTTCATTGAGACTGTCGACCACCAGTCCGGGGGCATAGACGGCATTGACCGTCGTACAGCCGCCCTTTGGGATCGGAGGGTTAAAGGGCAGACCGAATGCGGGACGGAAGGAGTTCCACAAGGAGCCTAGGACAAAAGCCGTATTACCATCACCGGAATCGGCCGTGCAGCCACTGAAGCGATTGTCAGATTTCGTGTAGCGCGCACCGCCATAGAGGCTCAGATCGTCCGTCAACTGATAGTCGAGGCTGGCGAAAATAGCGGAGGTCTTGGACTTCTGATTATTGGTATCGACGAAATCGGCAAAGATCGGCAAGCCAAAGCCGGTAAAGGCGAGGGCCTGGGTGCTCTGCGCCAGTATGTTGAAGCTGGATTCACGAACATCATCATCGGCATAGCTGACGCCTACCGTGTAGCGGGTCTTATCATTGAGATCGCCCGCGATCCGCAGTTCTTGCGACAGGGATTTGATCTTACCCGTCGTATGCCGATTGAGGTTCGACAGGGTGGTGCCGTCAATATCCTGAAGTTGATCCTGCTTGAATTGGCTGACGGCGGTCAGCGAGGTCAGGGTCATATGATCTGACAGTTGATAATCGATCTTCGCGGCGGCCTGCAGGAAGCGATTGTTCTTGGCATAGTCATCGCCGGGATTGAAGTCCGCAGCGCGGGCATTGGCTGGGGCGAGCCTGTAGGTCAGCAGGCCCGGGACAAAGGGGGCGATAGGCGCAATCTGGGGGTTGATGCCAATCAACTGACCGGCCTGCACATCAGACTGATCATTAGAGCCATTGATATTGATCTGAACCTTCAGCCGCGCGCTGGGGTCCCACGCCAAGGTCAGGCGGGCATTTTGGACATTGTCGGCCCCATTTTCGGCCGCCTTGGTGTAGCTCCGTTGCCAAGGATCGGACTTAATCGTCTGGACCGCCAATCGCGCACCCAGCGTGTCGGACAGGGGTCCACTGATAAATCCGGTCAGGTCCGACGCGTTAAATGTGCCGTAGCTGGCATCAATACCGGCGGCGAAACGCTTGGTCGGCTTGGCGGCAATGAAGTTGATCGCACCGCCCGTCGCGTTTTGACCGAACAGTGTGCCTTGCGGACCTTTAAGAATTTCGACGCGCTCGAGGTCCAGATTGACCCCGCGGCTCTCAATCGCAAAGGGGATAGGGGCCTGATCGATATAGAGGCTGACCGTCGAACGGCCGCCCAAGCTGATGTCGCTAAAGCCAATGCCGCGCAGGGTATAGATCGGCGAGCCGACATAGGAATCAGCATAGCTGAAGCCCGGTGAGACCTTGACCAGATCGCGGACCTCATTGACCCCAGAGCGCTTGAGCTGTTCGCCCGTCACCGCCGTGATCGACATGGGCACGGTATTGACATTTTCTTCGCGCTTTTGCGCGGTCACGATGATCTCGGGAACCAGTGCCCCGGTCTCCGCCCCCCGCTCTTGGGCGTGGGTTGCCGTCCCCATCAGCGATAGGGAGGAGATACCCGCCACAATCGCCAATTTCAGGGCGTTAGGATTGGGTTTCTGGCTTGGGCAATAGGACAGAAGCAACATGAGGAGCTCTCCTTTGAAAAACAGGCTTGCTCGGGCCTATCGGACAGAGAGTTGGGCACCGACTTGGCGTCTCGACAACCTGCAGCGGCGCGCATGAGCAAACGAAATCATCTGGGTCAGACCGGGTCCTTGGTAAGCAATCCCTAGGCACCTAAGGCGGTCTCACCTGAGCGTAAGGTCGTCTAATGTCTGAGACTGGGACAAGGGTTGGCTGGGAATAGCCAACGGGATGAAGGCCCCGCTCGTCTGACAAAAGTCAATATTTGGGCCCCGCCTCAAGGGCGAGGCCCAAACTTTTGATCGGGATCTCTCAAGGGGGCGGCTCTTCGAACCGCGCCTTTCGACCCCTTAGTCATACGGACCTACTTTGCAGCAGCGCGGTCCGTTTCGGAGGTCGCAACCGTCCAGATGATCACACCGAAGGCGATCTTGTTCAGGACGTCAGCAAGGTTGTAGATCACGTTCAGCGCTGCAGAGCTGTTGGCGGGATCTTGACCCATCAGGTAGCCCACGAAGTAGCCAATCGGATAGATCGCCCAGCCGATGGTCACGATCCAACGCATCAGCTTGAAGGCCGACTGTACAGACTCCGGAGATTCAGCAGCATTGATCTTGCTCGCCTGACCCGCGAAGATTTCATAGAGAATATAGGCCCATCCGAGCATACCGACGATAAAGCCGGGCCATGCGCCTGCATATCCTGCTTCACCGGCATATCCGCCAATGAGCATGACGAAGGTTCCGATCATCAGCCTCCAGAACACACCGCCTGGAACCTTGGTGACCGCAGCCAAGATCAGATAGAACTCAACCATCAGCAATGGAACAGTAATCAGCCAATCGATATAGCGGTAAACGGTTGGCGTTGAACCTGTCTGAACCCAGACGTCTCGCATGTAGAAATAGTGGACAGCGGCCACCAAGGTCACAAGACCAGAGACGGTTAGTGAAGTCTTCCACTTTCCTGCAACTCGTTGAGTTTCAAGAAAAAAGAACGCCGTAGACGCAACAAGCGCCATAGAAATCAACCAGAATGATATGCCTACATAGTCATCTGGTCTTAGGTTTTGCGTAGATGCATGGGCAAGCGCGGGTAAAAGAGAAACTCCCGCCCCCAAAGAAAGCCACTTAAGACGAAACTTTGACATTTAAGCCTCCCTAGATCGGTAATTTTTATTATTAACACCCAATGCTAAATTGGAATTTTTACCTTGTCTAGACTCCGATTGATAGCAAAGCCGTGAACCACTAGAGCCAAGACAAAAGATAGTGCGGCCCCTAAGGGTTGTTATTGAGTTTTCCTTATCCCAGCAGGGGTTACACACAAGTCAAGGTCCGCTTTTTAGAGGATTAGTTGCGGCCTAAGGTCGATCAGATTGAGGAAATTCAGAAACATTTTTGCGGCGGACAACAATTATCAGGGGAAATTTTGCAAAACCCATGTCGCTAAGCTTTTGCCGCTGGCCTGGTTGGCTCCGGATCTCGTTGAGTTGATCGTAAAAGGTAAACAACCTGCGGCCCTAACGCTCCATCAGCTGACCGCTCAGCCTCTCCCCCTGGACTGGAATGCGCAGAGGGCTGTGTTTTTCAGCGCGTAAAACGACCCGTTCCATTCCCTGCTACAACATCAAATTTTCCCTGATCTTGCCGTGAAATTCCCTGCTTTCAAAAAAGCAGGGAATTGTCAGTTGATGGGTCAATAAGCCACTGAAATGGCGAAAATTTATCGCAATTGATGCGATGCTATTCGGACAAAAGATCCCTGTTTTTGACCCAATCATCCCGTTTTCGAAAGAACAGGGAAATCGTGGTTTCGCCTTGAAGGGCCGGATGCCACAAAAGCTCACTTTCACAATGGACCTAGAGAATGGGCGCGAGAACGGGGGCAATTTGCGGGAAAAGCAGGGAACAGAGACAATTTGGCCCTGACCGCATGGGCTTAATAGGCTGAAATATCAGGGAAAATATTGACCCCAAAAGTCCACTGCCTTTGTGGTGGCAAGGACTGGTGGAGCTGAGCGGAATCGAACCGCTGACCTCTTCATTGCGAACGAAGCGCTCTACCAACTGAGCTACAGCCCCCCTCGGGGAGGCGGCAGATAAGGGCGGCAGGCGCGGGCTGTCAAGTCGGTTGGGTGAGAGGGGCTCAAGCGGTCTTGGCCAATTTCTTGCCAGCGTCGGGACGCACGGTTAGAAACGCGTTGTTCAGCGCCTCCTGCGCGTTCTTGAACGGCAACAGGACCCTCAATGACCAGCTTCTTGCAATATATTGTCAGCTCCGTGATCGGCCTTCTGGTCTTGATCTTGGTCATCAATGCGGTGATGAGTTGGCTGATCGCCTTTGAGGTCATCAATCTCCGCAACCGTCTGGTCTATTCGATCTCACGCACCCTCGATGCGATCAGCAATCCGGTGCTCGCGCCCATGCGCCGGATCATACCCAATATGGGTGGGCTGGATATTAGCCCGGTCGTTACGATCATCATCCTTCAGGCGGCGGGCCAGTATCTGGTGCCGTGGCTGTTCTCCCCCCTCCGCGACATCATCGGCTAGGGGCAAGAAGGCCTTCAGGGTGCAGAGCGCTTGACCGCCAAGATCGCCGTGCGCCTGACCCCTCGTAGCGGACGCGATGGGATAGACGGGTGGGCAGCCGACGAGGCCGGTCGGCCCTTTTTGAAGGTGCGGGTTAGTGCCCCGCCCGTTGAGGGCGAGGCCAATGAGGCGCTAGAGCGGCTCTTGGCTAAGGTGTTGAAGCTCTCCAAATCCAGCGTTCGGGTGGTCGGCGGCACCACCGCGCGCCTCAAACAGGTTGAAATCAGCGGGTTGGAACAGGACCAAGCGCTGGTCCGGTTGGGGTTTGCGGCGTCCTAAGGTCTGGGGGCTATCTCATCAGCGGGTTTCTGTCCTAAGCTGCCCGGAAGAATGCAGATCGGGACGAAATGACCATGGCACGCTTGCGCAAGACGGCCCTGTTGGTGGGCGGGGTGATTTTGGCTCTTGGAGCCGTGGTGGCGGTGCGGACCGCGACCTTTCAGGCCCCCGACGGAGCGGATTTCAGCCAGATCAAGTTGGCAACGCCTCCGGCCATTGATCAGGCGCTCGCAGCCCAGCATCTGTCGCAAGCGATCCAGATCCCAACCATCTCGCACCAAAACCCAGCCGATAATCAGCGTGAACAGTGGACGCGGCTGCATGATTGGCTGACCAGCACCTATCCGGCCTCCCACGCGGCCATGACCCGCGAGATCGTGCTCAACAATAGCCTTGTCTATAGTTGGCAAGGTAGCGACCCCTCCCTCGCCCCGATCATCCTGATGGCCCACCAAGATGTGGTGCCGATCAGCGAAGGAACCGAGAAGGATTGGCGTCATCCGCCCTTTGCCGGTGTCATTGCCGAGGGTGCGGTCTGGGGCCGAGGTGCGGTCGATGATAAGGGCTCGCTGGTCGGTCTTTTTGAAGCCACCGAGGCCCTGATCAAGTCCGGCTTCAAGCCCAAGCGGACCATCTATATTGTCTCGGGCGAGGATGAAGAGGCAGGCGGCGCGGGCGCTAAAGCGGCAAGCGACCTTCTAAAATCCCGCAAGGTCATGGCCCTCTTCACCCTTGATGAGGGCAGCGTCATCCTGTCGGACCATCCGGTGACCGGCGGGCCTGCGACCCTGATTGGTGTGGCTGAAAAGGGCTATGCGACCTTACGTATCGAAGCCGCCGCGCAAGGGGGGCACTCCTCGGCCCCGCCCAAACAGACCGCTGTGGTTAGCCTTGCCCAAGCGGTGGTTGCCATCAACAACAGCCCCTTCCCCATGAGGTTCGAAGGGCCCGGCGCAGAGATGATGCGCTATCTGGCCGCCCATGGCAGCACGGTGACCAAGATGGCCGTGGCCAATAGCTGGCTGTTTGGGCCGCTGCTGGTCAAGCAGATGGGCGCTTCGGCGGCGGGCGCGGCCATGCTGCACACCACCATTGCCCCGACCATGCTGGCCGGTTCGCCCAAGGAAAATGTCCTGCCTCAGACGGCGACGGCCTGGATCAACTATCGCCTCGCCCCCTCGACCTCTTCAAGCATGGTCATGGCCAAAGCGCAGGAGGCGACCAAGGGCCTGCCCGTGACCTTGAGCTGGGAAAAGACCCCGCGTGAGCCGTCGCCGGTCTCGTCCACCAGCTCTGAGGGGTGGAAACTGATTGCGGCGACCGCCAATGCCGCCAAGCCCGGTTCTCCGCTGGCACCGTCTCTGGTCATTGCTGGGACCGACAGCCGCAGCATGACCCCCGTCTCTGCCGACGTCTATCGCTTCCAGCCGATCCTATTTGCCATGAATGACACCAAGATGATCCACGGCACCAATGAGCATATGTCGCTGGAAAATCTGGCCCGCATGACCACCTACTATGCGCAACTGATGGCCACAGCGGCGGGCTGACCCCTTGGAGGCCGGGCTCGGGCAGGTTATGGGTTAATCTCATGAGCCGTGATACAGCCCCCGTACCCGAGGCGATGCGCCAAGCGCCGTCGCCAAAGCCCACCCCATTCGGTGAGGGCTTTGTGCTGGACTGTTGGTACTTTGCCGCCCTTGGCCAAGAGCTCAAGCCGGGCAAGCTTCAGCGCTTCGAGATCCTCGGCGAGCCGGTGCTGTTGGGCCGCACACAGTCCGGCGAGGCCTATGCCCTGCGCGATATCTGCCCGCACCGCGCCGCGCCGCTCTCTGCGGGCAAGCTGACCCGCGATGATGCCGGTCATGAGGCCGTTCAGTGCCCCTATCATGGCTGGCTGTTTCGCACCGATGGGGTCTGCAGCAAGATCCCGTCTCTGGTCGAGGAACAGGGTCTGGATGTCGAACGCATCCGCATACGCCGTTTCCCCGTCCAAGAGAGCCAAGGTCTGGTCTTTGTCTGGATGGCCTCAGATCCCCGCGTTGAGGCTGAGCCTGACCACGCGCCCCAGATCTTTCCCGGTGTCGTCGGTGGCAAGCCCAAGCTGGTCGACCGGATGGTGTTTGATGTCCATGTCGATCACGCGGTGGTCGGCCTGATGGATCCCGCCCACGGCCCCTATGTCCATGCCCAGTGGTGGTGGCGTTCGGCCAAGAGCCAACATGCCAAGGCCAAGCTTTTTGCGCCCCGTGAGGCCGGCTTTGCCATGGTTCGGCACGAGCCCTCTAAGAACAGCCGCGCCTATGCGATTTTGGGCGGTGAGCCCCTGACCGAGATCACCTTCCGCCTGCCCGGCCTGCGCTGGGAGCATATTACGGTCGGCAAGCGTCAGGTCCTGTCCCTGACCTGCCTGACCCCGATGACCGAGACCAAGACTCGCATCACCCAGATCGTCTGGTCCGACCACCCGATCTTTGGCCTGATTGCGCCGTTCTTTGCCGCCGGGGCGCGGGCCTTCCTGCGCCAAGACGGCGATATGGTGAACCTGCAAAATGAGGGTCTGAAATATGATCCCTCACTGCTCTGGATCGACGATGCCGACCGGCAGGCCAAATGGTATCAGGCCCTCAAACGCGAGTGGGCCGCCAGCCGCAAGGCGGGCCGCGCCTTCGTCAATCCGGTCGAAGAGACCGTGCTCAAATGGCGCAGCTAATGGGCACGAAAACGGGATTGAGATGTCCTATGGCGCATCGTCCGAGTGCCCAGTAAAAGACCGTCATGACCCAATCAAACGAACCCAAAAAGGGCTGGTTCAAGCGCCTGGCCGATGGTCTGTCGCGCTCGACGCGGCAGATGACCGAGCAGGTGGTCGCCGCCATCGTCAAGCGCCCGCTCGATCAGGCCATGCTCGACGATCTCGAAGAGATGCTGATCGAAGCGGATCTCGGTCCCGCCGCCGCTGGCCGCGTGGCCGAGGCCTTTGGCAAGGCCCGCTTTGGCCGCGAAGCCTCTGAATCCGAGATCAAACTCGCGCTGGCGGAGGCGGTCGCCGCAGAACTTCTGCCGCGCCAAGGCCAGTTTGATCCCCTGTCGGGCCCCAAGCCCTATGTGGTGCTTTTTGTCGGCGTCAATGGATCGGGCAAGACCACGACCTTGGGCAAGATCGCCGCCGACCTGACCGATCGCGGAGCCAAGGTGCTGATTGCGGCAGGCGATACGTTCCGGGCCGCCGCGGTCGAACAGCTCAAGATCTGGGCTGATCGCTCTGGCGCAGACTTCCTGTCCCGACCCACCGGCGCCGATGCTGCAGGCCTAGCCTTTGATGCGCTCGAACAGGCCCGCAGCGGCGGCTATGATGTGCTGCTGATCGACACGGCGGGGCGCCTACAAAACAAATCCGGCCTGATGGATGAGCTGTTAAAGATCGTTCGGGTGCTGAAGAAGATCGATCCGGACGCCCCGCACGAGACCCTGTTGGTGCTCGATGCCACAGTTGGCCGCAATGCCCTGTCGCAAGAAAATATCTTCGGCAATACGGCAGGTGTCACCGGCATTGTCATGACCAAGCTGGACGGCACGGCCCGGGGCGGGGTTCTGGTGCCCGTGGCTCAGGCCTCAGATGCCCCCATCAAACTGATCGGCGTTGGGGAGGGGATCGAAGACCTGCAACCCTTTGAAGCGATCGCCTTTTCCCGTTCGCTGGTCGGGCTGGATGGAACGGAAAATCCATGAGCCAGCCCCTGTCTGATAAGACCAAGAGCCTGATCCGCTCAGGCGTCGACTATGCCGGACCGCTGGCATTTCTGGTTGGTTATTTGGTCACCCGCGATATGCTCAGCGCCACATGGGCTCTGGTCGGCGCCTCTGCCATTGCGCTGGCGATCGGCTATGGGGTGGAGCGGCGCATCGCGCCCATGCCGCTTTTTTCCGGTCTGGCAGCCCTGATCTTTGGCGGCCTGACCCTCTATTTCAATGATCCGCGCTTTGTTAAGATCAAACCGACCGTCATCAACACCATCTTGGGCCTAACCATGCTCGGTGGCTTGGCCATCAAGCGTAATCCCCTCAAGGCGCTGATGGGCGAAGCCCTCAAACTGCCAGACACGGCTTGGCGTGCGCTAACCTTTCGCTACGGCCTGTTTTTTCTGTGCGTGGCGGTCATGAACGAGGCCATCTGGCGCACCCAGCCGGAATCGATCTGGATCTGGTTTCGGATGCCCGGATTGCAGATCCTGTCGCTGGTCTTTTCCCTGACCCAGCTTCCGCTGATGATGAAACATATCCAAGCCGATACGGAGGCGGACAAGACCTAAGTCGGCCCAGGCTAACCTTTTGTCCATTGTCGTTAAACCGACGTAGACAGACATTATGCTGCGCCTAGCCCCCATTATCGGGGACACTGCTGGAGGCCCTCAATGTCGAAGTCCCGCCTAGGCGACAGCCTGATGGATCTGAACCGATCGCCAAGTCACCTGTTGCACCGGGTGCTGCAGATGGCCCTCGACCTCTTTGTCGAAGAGGCCGGACCCGGCGCGGTGACGCAGCGCCAGTTCGCTGTGCTGGCGGCCGTGGCTGCCGATGAAGGCCCGACCCAATCGCGCCTCGTTAAGGCCACCGGCATTGATCGCTCGACCCTCGCCGATATGGTGGCGCGGATGATCGATAAGGGCCTCCTGACCCGCGAGCGATCGGCCAAGGATGCGCGGGCCAACACTGTCGGCCTGACAGATATGGGCCGTCAGACCCTCAGCGATATGGCACCCAAGGTCGCCGCTGCCGATCACCGCCTTTTGGCCTATCTGAGCAGCGGCAAGCGCGACAGCTTCATCAAGCTGCTTCGGGAATTAGTCCGCTCGGCTGAAGAGACCCCTGAAGAGACGCCAGAGCCCCCTACCAAGCCCAAAAAGAAGTCGGACAAGGCTTCTAAGGCCGAAAAGAGGAAAAAGAAGAAGAAAAAGGCGGCGAACGATCTTGCCATCTGATCCATGGGCTCGACTTCATCGGACATATCTGGTCGCATGGCCCGGTTGAAATTTGGATGGATCAGATGGTGTACCGTGTCCTTGCCGCTACGAGCCTCGTCATTTTGGGTTTCATTGCCGTGGGTGGCCTAATGACCGCAGCAGCCGGTACGCCAAGCCTGCGCGGCCAGAGGATCGATATTGGCGACGGTCGCCACATGCGCCTGATCTGTGAAGGTCCGGCCGCCGGAACCGGCCCCACTGTCCTGTTCGAGGCGGGGGCCTTTGGGTTTTCTGCTGACTGGGGTGCTGTGCAGGAAAGCCTGACCAAGTCTGGGCAGAGGTCTTGCGCCTATGATCGGGCTGGTCTTGGCCAAAGCGATCCGGGGCCAGGTCCCAGAGACGCCAGCGCCATTGTTGGAGATCTCGAAAAGCTGCTGACCCTGGCCAATGAGCCCGGCCCCTATATCTATGTCGGACATTCGATGGCCGGGGTCTATGCGCGGCTCTTTACCGCCCGCAATGCCGACAAGGTGGTCGGTGTGGTCTTGGTCGATGCGGCCTCACCGGAGGCCACGGCCATTCCTCAGGTGGCAAAATTTGTTGACGCCTTTGCCTCTGCGTCACGGGTGGCGTCTTGGGGGGCGTCGACGGGCCTGTTCAAACCCCTAGCGGGCACACGTCTTGGAGACAAGATCGGCTTGCCGCCCGCCGCCTCTGCGGAGAAACGCCGCGCCTTTGCGTCAGGGGCCCACGCCCGTACCGCCGCCAATGAGGTTGCCCAGTGGCCGCAAAGCGCCAAGCAGGCCGCTAGCGCTGGTCAATATGCCCCAACCCTGCCGGTTATGGTGGTCACGGCCGGTCCAGCCGAAGGCGCGCGCAAGCAATGGAAAGACCTGCAGGCTGCCCCGGCCCTCGCCTCCAAATATGGCGTCGCCATCAATGTGCCTGAAGCCAGCCACACCAGCGTTCTGGGTCCGCAACATAATGGGGCTATCTTGCAGGCCATTGAGCAGGTGCGTAAGGTCATAGACACCAAGGGTTGACTTGATCCAGCATCTGGATCGGCCCTGATTGCTTTCACGGCTAGTGAAGGGTCCATCACCGATGAACACCGCCCTCAGCCTTAATGGCGTGACCAAACGCTATGGCGACTTTACCGCCGTGCAGTCTCTGAGTTTCGAGGTTGAGACCGGACAGATCTGCGGCTTCCTAGGCCCCAATGGCGCGGGCAAGACCTCAACCATTCGTATGATCCTTGGCCTTGTTGAGCCCACGGAAGGCTCTATCGAGGTTCTCGGCACAACCGATGCGCGCAAGGTGCGCGCGAGGATCGGCTTCCTGCCTGAGGAGCGAGGCCTTTACAAACGCATGACCCCGGTTGACGCCATCGCCTTTTTTGCCGGCCTGAAGGGCGTAAGCAACCGTGATGCACGGCACAGGGCCAAACAGATGCTCGAGGAACAGGGCCTCGGCGCAGCCATGAACCGCCCGATCAAAGACCTGTCCAAAGGCATGTCCCAGAAGGTGCAACTCCTATCGGCCATCGCCCATGATCCTGAGTTGGTCATTCTCGACGAGCCCTTCTCCGGCCTTGATCCGGTCAATCAGCAATCGCTTGAGACGATCATTCGGAACTTGGCGTCCAAGGGCTCGACCGTGCTGTTCTCGACCCACGTGATGCAACATGCTGAGCGGCTTTGTGATCGGGTGGTGCTGATGGCGAGGGGCCGCAAGATGTTTGACGGCGATTTAGAGCAAGCCCGCAGCCATGCCCCGCGTCTTCTGGTGCTTGAGGGCAATATTAGTCTCGAGGCCGTTCAGGCCCTGCCCGGTATAGAGCGGGTGGAGGTCACCGCCCTTGTGGGTCCAGATGGAGCCGATCATGTCCAACTGTCAGCGACCCTTCTGCCCGGTGCCAACGGCCAAGACGCCTTGCGTACCGCCTTCAGCCAAGGGCTCGATCTTCGGCGCTTCGAGTTGAAAGAGCCCTCTTTGCACGATGCCTTTATCGCCCTAACGGGGGATCAGATATGAGACGCCTCATCAAGATCGCCCTCCGCGAATATATCAGCTATGTGCGCACGGTCGGATTTTGGCTGTCTATGGCCGGATTACCCGTCATCATGGGGATCGCGATCATGGCCCCAACCCTGATCGCGCAGTCTGCCCCCACCCCTAAGATGGCGATCATTGATCTCAGCGGTCGCAATCTGACGCCGGTGCTCCTGAAGGAATTTGAGCACCAACAGAGCGTTAGGATCGCTGAGGCCATGGCCGCGTCAGCGACGGCCGCCGCCGGACCCAAGGCGAGCGAATCCATAATGGCCAGCTTCGAAGCCCAAGGTCTAGAGGCAGCGCAGGCCACCTTCACATCGCTCGCGCCGAAGGTTGCGGCGGCCTTCAAGGCCCCGCCCCCAGAGATCCAGATCGTCCCTTTACCAGCCAGCCTCGCCTCAGCCTCGACTGCAGAGGCGGCGGAAAAGGCCGTTAGACCCTATTTGGTCGATGAGACCAGCAGCGGGCTGAACTACGCCGCCATTATTACCGCCGACACCAAGGCCATCTCTGTCGATTTCTGGAGCCGCAACCTCGGACTTCAATCGCTAGACGATAGGCTGAGAGATATTCTACGCGATGAGGATCGGCGCATGCGCTTGACGCAGGCCGGTGTCTCCGATGCCCTGTTGAAAGATATCGACGCCGCAGAACCCACCCTACGCCTGCGATCTCCGAAATCTGACGGTGATCAGGTATCCATGCGAGACCGCCTACCGACCGCGATTGGCTTTGCCATGGCCATGGGTCTATGGACAGTCATCCTCAGTGGTGCCGGAATCTTGCTCAACAGCGTCGTGGAGGACAAGTCTAGCCGCGTGCTCGAGGTATTACTTGCCTCGGCCTCGACCACCGAGATCATGGGCGGCAAGATTCTTGGCGTGGCGGCCGTCACCTTTTCGGTCCTTGCGATCTGGCTCATCCTTGGCACAGCTATGCTGATGACCAGCGCACCGGGACTGTCTGAAGACCTCATCGCCATCTTGGCCACCAAGGGTCTGGCCTACTATTTCGGCTTCTATTTGATTGGCGGTTATCTGATCTATGCCTGTGTCTTTACGGCCATCGGGGCCTTTTGCGAGACCACCAGAGAGGCTCAGACCCTGGTCGGGCCCATGATGTTGATCCTGTCCATCCCTATGATCTTCATGTCGCAAGCCCTCACCCACCCCGACATGCCGATTATCAAGATCCTCTGCTGGGTCCCGCCCTTTACGCCCTTCATGATGATGGTGCGGGCGGCCTCAGGGCCTACCCTTCTGGAGATGGTGGGCACCGGATTGGGCATGGTGGCCTTTATCGCCTTGACCCTCTGGCTATCGGGCAAGGCTTTCCGGGCCGGAGCCCTATCAACCCACAAGCTCGACCCTAAGGCCCTGATCCGAGGCCTCATTGGGCGCAGGCTCAAACCGGTCTAGTTCGACCTAATCGAGACACGACAAAGGCCGCGCTGGTTTCCCGGCGCGGCCTAAAAATCTCAGTCGATCTAACAGCGGCCCTGCCTTAAGGCAAAACCCTAGGGCCTAGCGAACAGGCTTCTTCGGTGCTGCGATCAGGCCTTCACGCTGCATGCGCTTGCGGGCCATCTTGCGCGCCCGGCGCACAGCTTCGGCCTTTTGGCGAGCCCGCTTCTCAGAAGGCTTTTCGAAATGGACGTGCCGCTTCATTTCACGGAACGAACCTTCGCGCTGCATCTTCTTCTTGAGCGCCTTCAGCGCTTGGTCGACATTATTGTCGCGCACGAAAATCTGAACGATGACCAAGTCCTCCAAAGCGCGCTAGCCTAAGCCTACCTTTCGAAGGCATGCGCCTTCGGGCCGAGTGCTAGCGAATAAGAATCCATTGCCCGAGGGAAAATCCCTTCGTGCTTGGCGGCGCTGATACCAGAGGCTTTGAGGCCTGTCTACCGGCCAGTCTTCGCAGAGGCGAGATTCAGAACTGATTTGCGCAAAAAGCCAACGGCGATTGTGATCTGTGGCAATGGGACCCATTGCAACCGATGACGGGAGAGAAAAGGCGGACTATATAGGTGTTCATGTCTAGGCCATCGCAACCCTCCCTGTCGACCTCTCCCCCCCAGTCTTGGGACGACACCACCGAGCAGGCCATACTGGATGAGGCCTTGGCTCTGGCGGTCGGTCGCGGTTGGACCCAAGGGCTGGTCTTGGCCGCAGCGGCCAAGCTAGGGCTAAGCGCGGCGGAGGCCGACCTTCTCTTGCCCCACGGCCCAGCCGATCTGGCTGCCCTGCTCTCACGGCGTCACGACGATATCACCCTCGCGACCCTCGCCGGGACTGATCCGGCCAGCCTGAAGATGCGTCAGCGGATTTCGCTCGGCATCCTGACCCGCCTCGATATTGCCGCTGCTGAGGGTGAGGCCCTGCACCGTTGGGCGGGCTATCTAGCCCTGCCGCATCATCTGCCCTTGGCCCTCAGGCTGGTCTGGGAAAGCGCCGACAGGATCTGGCGCTGGGCGGGTGATACAGCCACCGACGAAAACCACTATTCCAAGCGCGCGCTTGTGGCGGGCATCTTGGCCAGCGCTATGGCTGTTCGCCTGAGCAGTGGGGCCGAGGCCGCCAACGCCGTGGTTGCCGCGCGGATCGATAATGTCATGGCTTTCGAGACCTGGAAGGCCAAGCTCAAGCCCTCGGACCTCGCCAAGGACCTCGCCTCAGCCCTTGGCAAGATGCGATACGGCTAGTCTTTGAGCGGGAACAGCCGATTGACATGGCCCATCTTGCGGCCCGGGCGCGGCTCGCCCTTGCCGTAGAGCCATAGGCGCGCGTCCTGCTCCAGCGATAGGGCAGGCCAGTCCAAGACCTCATCCCCCAGCAGATTGATCATCTCAACCCGGGCCAAGGGCGCAACCTTGCCCAAGGGCCAGCCTGCGACCGCACGAATATGCTGCTCGAACTGATCGACCTCGCAGCCATCAAGGGTCCAGTGACCAGTATTGTGCACCCGAGGTGCGATCTCATTGACCAACAGGCGACCATCGGACAGCTCGAACATTTCAACGCCCATAATACCGATATAGTCCAGACCGGTGAGGATCCGGGCCGCCAAGGTCATGGCCAGATCCTGGGTCGCTGCTGAAATACGCGCTGGGGCCGAGGTGCGGCGCAGAACGCCATTTTCGTGATGGTTTTCCCCCACAGGATAGGCCGCGACCTCGCCATCAGTGCCGCGGGCGGCGATCACTGACAGTTCGCGCACAAAATCGGCAGCCGCTTCAAGGATGCAGGGCCGCTGCCCCAACTGTTCAAAGGCGGCCTTGGCATGGGCAGCGTCATGGCTTTCAATCCAGACCTGACCCTTGCCATCATAGCCGTCGCGGCGGGTCTTGAGCAGGCACGGGGCCCCCATCCGCGCCACCGCTTCAACTGCCTCTTGCGCGGTTGAGACCGGGGAAAAGGCGACAGTCGGCACACCATGGCTGTTGAGGAAGGTCTTCTCATCCACACGGTCCTGCGCCACAGCCAAGGCCAGCGGTCCCGGAGCGACAAGACATCCAAGGGCCTGAAGCTGCGCAATGGCCGCGGCCGGGACATTTTCAAACTCAAAGGTCACAACGCTGGCAAGGCTGGCCAATTCCGCAAGGGCTGCAGGATCGGTATAGTCTGCGATGAGGGTGTGGGCACTGACTTGGCTGGCGCAGGAGCCTGCCTCGGGCGTCAAGACCACGGTCTGAAAGCCTAAACGCGCTGCGGCTAGGGACAGCATTCGACCAAGCTGACCGCCGCCGACGATGCCAATGGACGAG
Organism: Pseudomonadota bacterium; assembly: GCA_041182245.1. GTDB lineage: Bacteria > Pseudomonadota > Alphaproteobacteria > Caulobacterales > Caulobacteraceae > CAISGS01. Next base: position 280,047 of record JBEGNZ010000001.1, read on the forward strand.
CCGGGGGCGAGGGGCAGACGGGGGTCCGTCATGGGGCGCTATCTTCCACCGTCTCGGCAACCGTCTCGGTTTGGGCCTGAACAAAGGATGCCAAGCGCTGGGCCAGAGCCTCATCCGCCAAGGCCAAGATCCGAACAGCCAGAAGACCCGCATTCTTCGCCCCGGCCTCACCGATCGCCAAGGTCGCCACCGGTATACCGCCGGGCATCTGAACGATCGACAAAAGCGAATCCAAGCCGCTCAGGGCCTTGGATTGGACCGGAACGCCGAGGACGGGAAGGTCGGTCATTGAGGCGGTCATGCCCGGAAGGTGGGCTGCCCCACCAGCACCGGCAATGATCACCTGAAAGCCTGCCGCCTTGGCACCCTTAGCAAAGCTGACCATCCGCTCTGGCGTGCGATGGGCCGACACGACCTTGGCCTCATAACCAACCCCAAGGACCGTCAAAATGTCGGCCGCAGCCTTCATGGTCGGCCAGTCGGAACGACTGCCCATTATGATAGCGACCGGGACCCCGCTGGGGTTCATGGCAAATCCCTTTGTCTGGCCGTGACTGATAATCGGTCACTCAGCCTATGGAAGGGGGCGGAGTATAGGCGTGCGCCTTGCGCCTGCAACCGACAGCGTTAAGATTCATGCTGACTGCGAGATGATTCTCTACCGAATCATGCGGTTTCGGCGGGCGACTCGATGAAGCTATTAGGCGTTCGGGCTGATCCCCTCTCTGGGGTGAGACGACGGGCAGCACTACAGGCGGCGGCCGAAAGTTCGGGACAGTCGGCAGCGACGGCCCGTCCTGGCGACACGGCGGCCTTTCTTGGCCTGACCCCCGCGGACATGACCCCACCGGTCAAGGCCGCGCTCGCGACCCTTTTAACCGAAATTGACGAACTGCGCCGAGAGGTTGGACTGCTCAAGGGCCGCCTGAATGAGGCCCAAGATCTGGCCGACCGGGACGGCTTAACGCCAGTCCTCAATCGCCGCGCCTTTGTGCGCGAACTTCAGCGGGTGATCACCTTTGCCCAAAGGTTCGATACGCCCTCCAGTCTGGTCTATTTCGATCTTGATGGTTTTAAGGCGGTCAATGATCGGTTCGGTCATGCGGCAGGCGATGCGGCCTTGAAGGCTGTGGCTGAAAGACTGGCTGTGGCGGTTCGCGACGGCGATGTGGTTGGGCGGCTCGGCGGTGATGAGTTTGGTGTCATCTTGACCCAAGCCGATCTGGGCACCGGCCTTGCCAAGGCCGCCAGTCTTGCCCAGACCATCGAGTCAGAACCGGCCGCCTATGGAGACTGGCTGGCCCCTTTGCATGTGTCCTATGGCGTGCGCGAAATCGAGGCGGGCCTGACCGCGGAACAGCATCTGGCCGAAGCAGACGCTGCGATGTATGCCCGCAAACGCAGTGCCTCGGCCAGCGCCGCTACCGGCTAAGGATAATCCGTCACACCCTTGTCCTGGTCATACGGCCGCGCCGGATCCGGCGATCAGCCCCTCCCGACCATTCGGTTTCCATATAGGTCGAACGGGCCAGATTGAGCGTCTCTTCGCCGCCCCTTAATCCACGCTTCTGTCCGGGCTGACCAAGAATTTGCGCGGCAAAGGATGAGGCGGCAAGGTCGCTCAAGGGATTGGCGACGGGAACAGGTAGCCCTGTCACCGTCAAGACTATGTCAGGTTCCAGCGCGTCTTGAGGCACCGCCATTTGACGGATCACCCTTTTGACGCCGCCCTTGCGACGAACCGGCTTAATCGGTTGGATCATTAGCAAACCCCTCTGTTCTGAGGATGGTGCCCATTCTTGGGCTGTGCTCGTTATGAGCCGCACGAGGGTACGTCTCCTTAACCAAACGTCAACCCTTGGAGGCAAGCCTCGAAATCTGTTCCTGCATTTCCTCGATTTTCTTCTTCAGGTCATTGAGCGAATCATCTGTCGCTGCGGGGGTGGGAGTTGGAGGTGCAGCAACGTCACTGTCTTCGGGCCGAACATAGGCAAAGGGTGAGAACATCTTCATCGCCCGGTCAAACATGGCGAGGTTCTGTTTCACCTGGTCTTCGAAAAGCTGAGGGCTGGCCACAGTACCCAGACCGGCACCAAGATTGGGGGCCAAACCTTGGGCCAAGCCGGGCGCAATCGCGCCCATCTGGGTGCGCATCCGCTCTTGCTGACGGGTGAAACTGTCGAGGGAAAGCTCCAGATAGCTGGGCAAAAAGGCCTGCATGGAGTTGCCGTAGAAGCCGATCAGCTGGCGCAGAAACTGGATTGGCAAGAGGTTTTGCCCGCGGCTCTCTTCGTCAAAGATGATCTGGGTCAGGACCGAACGGGTAATGTCCTCATTGGTCTTGGCGTCAAAGACGACAAAATCGACCCCCTCCTTGACCATCTCCGACAGGTGCTCGAGCGTCACATAGGAACTGGACGCGGTATTATAGAGCCGCCGATTGGCATATTTCTTGATGACCACGCGGCCCTGCGCGGCGTTGGCCGAGGCCTTAGCGCTCGCACCGGCCTTAGCCCCTGAATGTTGGGAACCAGTCTTCTTTTGATCTGACATCGGGTCTCCTAAGGCCAGGGGCCGTGATTAGGACGCGCGTGTATAGCGTCTCAATGTTGCATCGCAGTATCTTCATTGCAACGGTTGACGATTAGATTGGCACTATTGCGGTCCTGACAGCATTGTCATGATGACGGCTGATGGTGAAATTGCCATGGTGAGCGCCATTACAGCTGGGGCCCTTCGAGGTCTTTTAGCACTCGCAAAATATCGGAGCATCATAGAGCCATGAGTGAAATCGTCATCATATCGGCCGCCCGCACCCCCGTGGGCTCTTTCAATGGTGCCTTGAGCGCTCTGCCCGCGAGCGAGCTGGGTAAGGTTGCCATTCAGGCCGCCGTGGCGCGTGCCAATATCGCCATGTCCGATGTTGATGAAGTCATTCTGGGTCAGGTGCTTCAAGCCGGTGCCGGTCAAGGCCCTGCTCGCCAAGCCGCCATCGCTGCGGGCGTGCCGCAGGAAAGCCCGGCTTGGAGCCTGAACCAACTGTGTGGCTCAGGCCTGCGCGCTGTAGCGCTCGGTATGCAACAAATCGCCAATGGCGATGCCAAGATCGTTGTCGCCGGTGGCCAGGAAAGCATGAGCCAATCGCCCCACGCCGCCCACCTGCGCAATGGCCAGAAGATGGGCGACCTCGGCTTTGTCGACACCATGATCAAGGACGGCCTGTGGGATGCGTTCCACGGCTATCACATGGGTCAGACGGCTGAAAACATCGCCGCCCGCTGGCAGATCACCCGCGAAGATCAAGACAGGTTTGCCGTCGCCTCGCAAAACAAGGCAGAGGCCGCGCAAAAGGCGGGCAAGTTCGACGCCCAGATCGCTCCTGTCACCATCAAGGGCCGCAAGGGCGACGTCATCGTCGACAAGGACGAATATATCCGTCACGGCGCGACCTATGACAGCGTCAGTGGCCTGAAGCCGGCCTTCACCAAGGACGGTTCAGTCACCGCCGCCAATGCTTCTGGTCTCAATGACGGCGCGGCCGTCGTGGTGCTGATGAGCGCCAATGAGGCTGCCAAGCGCGGCCTCAAGCCTATGGCCCGCATCGCCTCTTGGGCCCATGCCGGGGTTGACCCCACCATCATGGGCACCGGCCCCATCCCCGCCGTTCGCAAGGCGCTGGAAAAGGCTGGCTGGTCCGTCGGTGATCTGGACCTGATTGAGTCCAATGAAGCCTTCGCCGCCCAGTCGCTCTGCGTGGTTCGTGAGCTTGGCCTCGATCCTGCCAAGGTCAATGTCAATGGCGGCGCGATCGCCATCGGCCACCCCATCGGCGCATCGGGCGCACGCATCCTGACCACCCTGCTCTATGCCATGCAGGACCAAGACGCCAAGAAGGGTGTTGCCACCCTTTGCGTCGGCGGCGGCATGGGCGTTGCCATCTGCGTCGAGCGCGCCTGAGCCTCCATAAGACCTTAACGGGTGCCGGTGCTTAGGGCACCGGTGGCTCCCCCACTATTTCAAACTCCCTGACCCACAAAGGATAGACCATGACTAAAACTGCAGTCGTGACCGGCGGAACGCGCGGCATCGGCCTGGCCATCACCCAGCAACTCAAGGCCGCTGGCTATAAGGTTGCCGCCCTCTATGCCGGTAACGAAGCTGCCGCCGAGGCCGTCCGCAAGGATCTTGGCGTCCTTTGCATCAAGGCCGATGTGGGTGATTTCGAAGCGGTCGGCGCGGCCTTTGCTGAGATCGAAAAGACGCTCGGCCCCATCGAAATTCTGGTCAACAATGCCGGGATTACCCGTGATGCCATGCTGCACAAGCTGACCCCTGGTCAGTGGACCGAAGTGATCCGCGCTGACCTGGACAGCGTGTTCAACACCAGCCGTCACGTGATCGACGGTATGCGCGATCGTAACTTCGGCCGCATCATCAATATCTCGTCGATCAATGGCCAAAAGGGCCAGATGGGTCAGACTAACTATTCAGCGGCTAAGGCGGGCGTAATTGGCTTCACCAAGGCCTTAGCGCAAGAGACGGCGCGTAAGGGCATTACGGTCAATGTCATCGCTCCAGGCTATATTGACACCGACATGGTCGCGGCCGTGCCTGAAAAGGCGCTAGAAGGCATTATTGCCAGCATCCCCGTTGGACGTTTGGGCAAGGCCGAAGAGATCGCCGGGGCCGTGCTCTATCTGGCCTCAGACGGCGCAGCCTTCGTTACGGGCTCGACCTTGACCATCAATGGCGGTCAATATATCGCGGGCTAGCGGCGGAATTTGAGAAAATCGCATGGCTGTCCAAAATCTGCCCTACTCGGGGTGCATTGAGCCAGCCATGCTATCTTCTCGTTCCAATCCTATAGATGGGTCTCGCCCATTCCGATTACTGAGCGGCCTCGGTCTTGGCGTGCTATTAACCCTTGGAACTTTGGGGCCTGTTCGGGCGGCTAACACTCCGACAGAAGACCGACAAAACAACATGCAGAGCCTGCGTGACGCTCTGTTTGGGGGCCGCCATGCTGATGGTGGTCGCAGAACGAGTGCCCCGATCATTGCGCGGTTTGCGTCAGAGGATGGCGACAGTTTCGTTCTGGACCGATCACAGGCGCTGCCGCTGTTGAGGTTCGATGATCAACGCGAGATCTGGGTCCTAGCGCCCTCTCGCGCCGCGCGCGGTGACATGATCTACAAGAATGATGCGGGCCGCCCCGTCCTCCGGGCGACCCAAACCGGGGGCCTGACCCTGTTTACTCTCGATCGACCTGCAGGCGCAGCGGTGGCCCTAGAGGGCCGAGCACCGCCGGTCCGGCTGGTCGTAGGACCCATGGCACCAAACGCCCTACTCCAACGGCTCGCCCAAGCCAGCGCCCGCGCCTCTCGCGCAGCCCAAAAGCTCATCACCTTCGATGCTGAAGATGTAACCCCGGAATCCTCCTATCTCTACGCCGATACCGCAGCCATCGCCGCTGACGCTTTCGTACAGGTCGCCAAGCGATCGGAGAGTAAGAGCCTGATCGGCAAACTCAGCCGCGTGCGCCTCATCGAGGGTCCCAGAGTTGAGGTTCGCCAAAAGGGCTCGGATCTACAGATCACCATCGTCATTGATGATGGATTGGCCGGGCGCCCCTCGTCCGAGCGGATCCTCAAGGCTTTGGACCGTTAGGCCGACCGTCCCTAACCCTTGAACTCGTCCTTAGCGGTGCGCACCGCGCCAAAGGCCTCATAGTCGGATAGACCTGAACGCCCAAGCGCCGCCGCCAGCAGGGGGGCGCGCAAGAACGGATTGGTTGCCCGCTCCCGTTCAATGGTGGTTGGCACCGTCGCCTCGCCTCGCGCCCGCGCGGCAAAGACCGCCTCAGCCCGGGCTGCCACCGCGGGGTCCTGATCCACACTCAAGGCAAACCTTGCGTTCGAAGCCGTATATTCATGGGCGCAATAGACTATCGTCTCACCGGGCAAATTGGCCAGTCGCGACAGGCTGGCCCACATCTGCTCAGCCGTGCCTTCAAACAGGCGCCCGCACCCCAAGGCAAACAGGGTATCGCCGACAAAGGCCACCCCATCGGCGGCGCTATAGTAGCTGACATGGCCCAGTGTATGGCCACCCGTATCCATCACCTGAAAGATGGTTGCGCCCAGTTCGACCTGATCCCCGCCCGCCACCTTGCGATCTAGTGGGGTCAGACGCTCGACCTCTGCCGGGCCGATACTGACCGCGCCGGTTCTCTCTTTCAGCCTGGCATTGCCGCCGGCATGGTCGGGGTGCCAGTGGGTATTGAGGATCTGATCGAGGCTCCAGCCCGCCTCATCCAAGGCCGCCAAGACCGCGTCGGCGTCGGGCGTGTCGATACAGGCGACCTTGCCGCTGGCCAGGTCGCGCACCAGAAAGCCATAATTGTCCGACAGACAGGGAAACTGACGAATTTCAACGGTCATGGGGCTTTCCTTTTCACGCAGGCCATTGCGCGGTTATATGGCTGAGACGGGTCCCTGCTCAAGGACAACCCCATAGGACGATGTGAGAGCCCATGCGCCGCGATGTCTTAGAGCTCCGACATTTCTATGCCAGTCCGCTGGGCAAGATCGCCCGCCAGATGGTCGCGCGCAAGCTCGGCCAAGCCTGGGGTGACGGCCATGGGCTGGATATGCTCGGCCTTGGCTATGCCACGCCCTTTCTCGACAGCTTTCGCGCTAAGGCCCGCCGCACCGTCGCGGCCATGCCCGCCGCCCAAGGGGTCGAGGTCTGGCCAAACCCCCTTACCGCGCTCTCCCCAGACGAAGATCCCGAACAGCGCGCGGTGCGAGGCCTAACCTGCCTCGCCGATGAACTGGCGCTGCCCCACCCCAACGCCCTGTTTGACCGGATCTTGATGATCCACGCGCTCGAAGAGAGTGACAATCCCTTAGGGGTCATGCGCGAGGTGGGCCGGGTGATGGCCCCCTCTGGCCGTGTGATCATCGTTGCCGCCAACCGGCGCGGTGCCTGGGCCAATAGCGAGGCGACACCCTTTGGCCATGGCCGCCCCTTCACACGAGCACAGCTTGAAAGTCTGGTGCGCGAGGCGGGCCTAGAGCCGACGGCCTGGTCACGCGCCCTCTATCTGCCGCCTCTCGCCTGGATGGGCTCTTGGGCCGAGCCTTTTGAACAGGCGGGTGCGCGGCTCTGGCCTGGCCTGTCGGGCCTGATCCTGCTTGAAGCGGTCAAACAGACCTTTGCCGTCAAGCCGAAGGGCCATCGGGCTCGCGCCAGGGTGATGTCGCCCGGTAGCCTGCAGCCCTTGCCCTCGCCCTCCACGGGACGGGACCGCGTCACAAAGCGCGTTTAGTCGGGAAGGACTTGGACCTTTGCGCCTTTTGGCCTTAGGTTAGGGGACTGATTTATGCGGTCGAGGGGATGCGACATGAAGTTGATTACGGCGATCATCAAGCCAAGCCGACTGGACGCAGTGCTCGAGGCGGTGACCGATGCCGGGGCCTCTGGCTTGACCGTCACCGAAGTGCGTGGCTATGGCCGCCAAAAGGGTAAGACCGAGGTCTATCGCGGCGCTGAATATGAGGTGAAGCTGCTGCCGAAGGTTAAGCTCGAGATTGCGGTCCCGACTGACGTCGTCGAAGCGGTGGTTGAGGCTATCGCCCGCACGGCCAATACCGGTAAGATCGGCGACGGTAAGGTCTTTGTCATGGATCTGGAATCGGCCCTGCGTATCCGCACCGGCGAACGCGACGCCCTAGCCATCGCCGGATAGGCTAAGGTTTCATCGCTTTGGTCTGGGCTCTGGTCAGGGCTCTGCGCGCTGAATGGCCACCTGATGGGGATAGGGCACCAAAAAGCCCTCATCGGCGAGCGCACGCTTGGCGGCGACCAAAAGCTCCGACCGGGCGACGCCATAGTCCTCACCCTTGACCCAGGCCCGAAGCGCAACCTCGGCCCAACTTTCCGCGAGGGTCATGGCCTCGGCCACGACCGCAGGCTCTGCCAAGACCAACCGATGAGCACGACCGACCCGCTGCAAGGTCTCTAGCGCCTTGGCCAGATCATCATGAAAATCGATCCGGAAAATCAGGTCCACGCGCCGTTCTGCATGATGGGTAAAGTTGACGATCAGCTCGCCAAACACCTTGCCGTTGGGGGCGATGACCTTGACATTATCCACTGTGGCCAGTTCGGTGACGAAGAGGTCCAGCGCCTTAACCGTGCCCTGCCGACCGCCGATCTCGACAAAATCCCCAACCCGATAGGGCCGAAAGAGCAGCAGCATCACCCCGGCTGCGACATTGGACAGGGCCCCTTGCAAGGCCAAGCCCACGGCCAAGGAGGCCGCGCCCAAAACCGCCAAGACCGACGTGGTCTGAACGCCTAATTGCTGCAACACGGCCACGCCGCCGACCACCAACACCGCATAGCGCGCCAAGGAGGCGGTGAAACTACGCAGGGTCTGGTCGCCGGTCCGGTGGCGCTCAAACTGGTCAAACAGGCGGCGCACAAACCTTGCGACCCAGCCAGACGCCCATAGGGTCAAGATCAGAACCAGACCCGCCACCGCAAACCGAACAGCGAAATCCCCGGCCGCGCTAGCAAACCGATGGACAAGGTCAGCATCCGCCGCAAGGGCTTGGATCTTGGACAGACCCGCACCCTGGGCCAAGTCTGTCAGTCCTGAAGTGACCATCATAAGCCGATCATTACCCTGCTGGACTCGAGGAAAACCCGATGTTCCGGAGCATTAGATATAGACCCTCGGTCCCACACCGCAACTGTACGCTACCCGTGCCCCCCAACAATCGAACCGCAAAAGCCACTTGCACAAAGCCCCGCCCACAGATAGTTATCCGCCCTCACTCTGATCGTGCCACGGCACATCACATGACCCTCCGGAGAGGTGGCAGAGTGGTCGAATGCACCGCACTCGAAATGCGGCATACCCGCGAGGGTATCGTGGGTTCGAATCCCACCCTCTCCGCCAGTAACCATGGATATCGCGGCATAAGCTGAGGGCATTCTGTGGCCACCAAGACCCGTGCTGATCTTTTGAAGCGGCTGGAGCCCTATTGGAAAATGGAGGCTGCAAATATGCTGTTGGTGCC
>JBEGNZ010000002.1:0-154629 GCA_041182245.1 Pseudomonadota bacterium
TCAGTCATTCGCTAGAACCCGCCCCTCTTAGCCGCCGTAGCTCAGTGGTAGAGCGCATCATTGGTAATGCTGAGGTCGGCAGTTCAATCCTGCCCGGCGGCACCAGCGGTCCCTCAGTCCGAAAGGATTGAGGGACCACCAATTCCCCCCCCCTTTAAAATTCACAAGACCACCGGCTCTAGACAGGGCTCGGATTTCGGGTCACTTGGCAGCCATGCGCTTTCGATCCTTGGATTCCTTGCGAGGCCTTGCGGCCCTTGCCGTGGTCTTTCACCACTGCCTGCTCACGCTACCTGCCAGTGCCTTTGGCCGCGGGGAGATTGCGTGGTGGTTTGCGGTCACCCCCCTTCGACTTTTGATCGATGGGCCTGGCGCCGTGCTGCTGTTCTTTGTTTTGAGCGGATTTGTGCTGGCGGCCTCAATCGACGCGGGGCAGAGGCATGAAGGTGCCCGCTTTCACTATGGCCGCTTTGCCGCCAAGCGGTTCTTGCGGATCTATCCGCCCTTTGCGGCCATCATCTTAGCGTCCGCAGGCCTTTATCTGCTGGTCCAGCCCGCGCCCGTCGAGGGCCTAAGCGGGTGGTTCAACCGTCAGTCGTGGGCCTATCCGGTGACACCGCAACTGATCCTAGGCCATTTACTGATGACCGATCAGCACCGCGATATGAGCCTGATGAACGTGATGTGGAGCCTGGTGCACGAATTGCGTATCTCGCTGATCTTTCCGTTGGTGTTTTTCGGCCTGAGGGCGCAGCCGGTCATGACTTTGATCGTCACGGCCCTGATGAGCGCGGGGGCCAACTATGCGTTAGGCCACTACAGGCTTGATCCCGTGACCCAGACCCTGTGCGGATCGACACAATATGTGCTGATGTTCGCGGTCGGAACTGTGCTGTTTCTTCATAACAAGACCCTGACGGCGCTGGTTCAAAGCACCCGAGGGTTTGGGGCCATCGCGCTGGTACTTGCAGGGGCTTGGCTATTTTATCAGCCCCGCTCGATGCCGGTCATCGGCCTATGGGGGACCGGGCTTGCGGCCTGCTGCTATGTGGTCGCGGCCTTTTCCAGTCCGACCCTTATGCGCCTCCTATCGGGCGGCGCCGCCCTTTGGCTTGGTAAGGTGTCCTATAGCCTCTATCTGGTGCATCTGCCGATCCTGCTGACACTGCTGCACCTGTTCGCAGGCCAAGTGCCGCTTCCCGTCCTGTTGGCCGCGACCGTGGCCCTGTCCTTGATCGCTGCGGGCCTGTCCTATCGCTGGATTGAAAGCCCCGCTATCGCCTTCGCCCGCAAGGTCACCCAGCCAAGGCCGGTACAGACTAGCTAAGCCGATCAGCGACCAAACGTCCGGCGACCGCGCAGATCGCCGTCAGGCTGGTACCCCAAACCATATCCACGACCGCCACCTTGACCGTAAACCCGTTCAAGGTCGCTAGGTTGGTCAGGTCATAGGTGCCATAGGCCAAGGCCCCAAACAGGGCACCAAGCAGAGCCACTTGCGCCAGACCCATCGACGGGTCCGATGGCCGAACAGCAAAGACCAAGATGCCCACCACATAGGCCGCATAGAACAGGCCCGCCACGGCGATGTTGGGCACAGCCCGCATTAAGGATCCCATCTCTTGGCGATAGAAGCCGCCCATGGCCGATAGCCAGACGTAATCAATCCCTAAGAACACCAGAAGGGTGGCCGCATAGATTATGAGGCTGCGGGTCATGGTCGAGGTCTCCAGGCCCAAATGGCGGGGTTGGTCCGCAACTTAGGCCATGTACCGCGCAGGTCAAATGACCGTTCTGTGGACCTCAAGGACGAGGGGCACGATCTCCAAACCACCAGGCCAGCGCAGTTGCGGCCGAAAAGCTGATCGTTTCGAGGCTCGAAGCGATCAGTTGTGTTGAACCTCCATCGGTAGGGCCTGACCTAAAGACGAGGACAAACATCACCGCGAACAGGATCCACAACAGAAGGGTCAGAACGGGCCGGGTCAAACTTCGGACCGCCGCAACCCATCGATAGCTCGCCTCCGGTCGATCGGCTTCGATGGAGGCATTGAGAGCGGCATAGGAACCTTGAACCTTTGCGAGGGTCTGGGCTTGCAGAGCCTCTTGCGATTTTGAGGTCTGTACCAATTCAGCCATGGCCCGTTCATGGGCGATCTCTTGAGCGCGATCCTTGCGCTTCTCGCGCAGTTCTAACAGGCCGACGCCGCGGTTGGCCGCCGAGCCAAAGGCCCCCATGACCGCGCCGACAGCCCCGCCGCTGAGGGTATTTAAGACATCCATAATCGCTGCCTCCTAACCGATCGCCATGATCCAGACTTCGCCGCGACCGCCGTCGCCGCCCTTGCCCGAGGTCGAAGCGGTTCTGCAGGCCCCGCCCCCTCCGCCGCCGCCGCCCGGCACGCCACCACTACCGCCTGCACCGCCATTGCTGGATGCTGAGGCCGATCCCCCGCCCCCGCCGCTCGCCGTGCCTCTAGCCCACGCCTTATTCGAACCTGCAGTGCCAGCACCGCCGAGCGAGGTCGCACCAAGACCGCCCAACGCTCGCCTGAGGGCTCCACCGATGGCATGGCCTTGCCCGCCATTGCCCCCCGATCGCTGCACCGAAGCGGTGTCCAGAGCACCGCCGCCGCCGCCCGCGCCGGGTCCGGCACCGAGCCCATCTGCGCCATTGCCCGCAACGCCGGTCGAGATCGAGGCTCCACCAGAGGCCCCCAATCCACTCGACCCCATACCGCCGCTGCCCCCAGCGCCGGAACTGGACGAGGCCCCAGCCCCACCGTTGGCCGACAGCACAACCAACCCGTTCACGGATAGGGTGGAGGCCGCGCCCGGAGCGCCAGACCGCAAGCCGCTTGTTCCGATCACTCCAAGGCCGCCCGCACCGCCGCTTCCGACGGTGACGGTCAATGGGCCAGACAATTCACTGATATCGAAGGTCTCGGCGACATAGCCGCCAGCCCCGCCGCCGCCGCCGCCGATCCGGTTCGCCGTCGCATCGCCGCTGGTGCCACTGGCACCGCCACCGCCCGCTCCGACGAGGATGACCTCAAGCCGCTGCGCCCAGGCTGGGATGGTGTAGGTGCCATTGGTAGTAAAGATATCGACTTGGCTGCGAACCGAGCCTTTGGGGAAGTTGACCTTGCCGCTGGCGCGGGTGACGTCGAAGGCGGTTTGCCAAGCGCCACCATCGGCGCTGACCTTGAGGCTAAAATCTTCCGATCCCAGAAGGCCAAACTCCGCCCGCCCGGACCAACCGCTTTGGAACAGCATCGACAGGACCGAATTGGCGAGGTCCTTGTTCAAGGTCTGGCGCAGGTCACCCGTGCCGCCGTCACTGGCCGGTTTGCTGGTCAGAAGCAGCCGATTCAGCCGCAGAGCGACAGGATTATTGGCATCGGCCGTCGTCCCGACCCCGAGCTGCTGGATATTGTTGATGATCGAGAGGTCCGCGCCCGCTGACCGCCATTTCTGGCCATCAAAGACCACCAACCGGTCCTCATCCCGCAGCCACGCGACCGTGCCCTCATCAACCGCAAAGGCCGACCAGCTTCCCGCTTCAAACCGCATGACCGAGCCTGCACCATAGCCAGACCAGGCGGCACCGGAGGGGGATTGGGCAAGGATGTAGAGGCTGCCATCCTGTGGCGCGTTCGGCGCGGAGGCCAGGGTCTGGGTCTCAACCGCCATCTGCACAAGCCCATCAAGGCGGGCGAAGGCGTCGTTGACGGTGACGTGTTTCTGAGCCTGACCGGCGGCCACATAGGGCAAGGCCAGTCTTGGGGTCGCATCATCGGACAAGGGACAGTCTCCTCGGCGGCCGTGAACGTCACGAACCGCCGAGGATCAGTCTGAGGCCGCAGCAGCGGCTGGGGATTATTCGGCGGCGACCAGATGGGCACCCGAGGTCAGGGCCGTCTTGGCAACGAGGTCCGCCTTGGCCGCCTCATATTCACCAGCGAGCTTGTCAACAAACTCAGCCACGGACTGCATTTCCTTAACAGCGCCAATGCCTTGACCACAGCCCCAAATATCGCGCCAGGCCTTGGCCGATTGGTTTCCGCCCGAACCGAAGTTCATCTTCGACGGATCGCTGACGGGCAGATTGTCGGGGTCGAGACCGGCCTTAACGATGGACGGCTTCAGATAGTTGCCGTGAACACCCGTGAACAGGTTGGAATAGACGATGTCGTCGGCAGCCGACTCCACGATCATATCCTTATAGCCCTGATCGGCGTTGGCCTCCTTGGTCGCGATGAAGGCAGAGCCCATATAGGCAAGGTCTGCGCCCATGGCTTGAGCCGATAGGATGGCTGCGCCATTGGCGATAGATCCAGACAGGGCCAATGGACCGTCGAACCACTCCCGGATCTCTTGCACCAGCGCGAAGGGCGAAAGAGTGCCCGCATGGCCACCGGCACCAGCAGCGACGGCAATCAGGCCATCTGCGCCCTTTTCAACAGCCTTGCGCGCAAAGCGGTCGGTGATGATGTCGTGCATGACGACGCCGCCATAGGAATGGATGGTGGTGTTGAGATCTTCGCGGGCACCCAGCGAGGTGATGATCACCGGCACCTTGTGCTTGACGCAGAGCTCCACATCCTCTTCCAAGCGGTTATTGGTCTTGTGAACGATCTGATTGACAGCGAACGGCGCAGACGGCGTGTCGGGATGGTCACGGTCCCACTCGGCCAGTTCCTCCCGAATGCGATGCAGCCACTCATCCAACAACGAAACCGGACGGGCGTTGAGCGAAGGGAATGAGCCGACAATACCGGCCTTGCACTGGGCAATGACGAGATCGGGGGTCGAGATAATGAACAGCGGCGAGGCAATAACTGGCAGGCGAAGGCGGTCACGCAGAATGGATGGCAATGCCATAGACAAGGGCTCCTGAAATTTACCGGATCGCCGGTTTGAACGTTCGAAGGTTAGTTTAAGGCGAAGTGCCGCGAGGGCAAGGCTTTGGAACGCTTGACGCCCGCCCCTTTGGCAGCGCATTTCCGAAAGATAATTCCTATGAGACCTCCGAAGGGGCCTGAGTTGGACGACAAGATCATTTCGCTGGCAGCCGATTTTGCGGCACCCTCGCGCGCCGAATGGCTGGCCATCGTAGAAAAAACCCTCAAAGGCGCGCCTTTCGAGAAGAGACTCGTCTCTAAGACCTATGGCGGTCAGAGCCTGCAACCGCTCTACACGGCGGCCGACGGGATCGAAAATCCGGTGCGCGCCCTGCCCGGCGATCAGTTCCGCCCTTGGGACCTGCGCACCGCTATAGCCCATCCAGACCCCGCAGCGGCCAATGCTGAAGCCCTCAAGGACCTCGAGGGCGGCGCGGCATCGATTCTTCTAACCCTTGATCCCAGCGCCAAGGCGGGCATTGCGGTCGGCGATGAGGCCGGTCTGGCCAAGGTCCTGAACAATGTCCTGCTCGATCTGGCCCCTGTGGCCCTCGATGCCGGCTTTATGGGCCCAAAGGCCGCCGACTGGCTGGGCAGCTTGGCCAAGGGTGCGCCTGAAGCGCGGCTAGCCTTCCACATGGACCCGCTCGGCGCTCTGGCCCGACAGGGCACAAGCCCCGGCCCGATTGAGAGCCATCTGATCAGCGCCGCCACCGTCGGCACCCGATTGGCCAAGGCCTATCCCAAGGCCAGCCTGATGCTGGCGTCAGGTCAAGCCGTGCACGAGGCGGGCGGTGCCGAGGCCCAAGAACTTGCCGTGATGATTGCGGCGGCAGCGGCCTATGCCAAGGCCCTCAACCGCGCGGGAATGGATCTGAACGAGGCCTTCGGACGGATCGTTCTGGGCGTGTCGGTCGACGGCGAATATTTCATCAATATCGCCAAGCTTCGGGCCGCGCGCCTATTGTTTGCCAAGTTGACCGCCGCATGCGGGCAAGAACAGACCGCCGTGATCGAGGCCCGGTCTTCTCATCGCATGCTGACCCGCTTTGACCCGTGGGTGAACCTGCTGCGTCTTACGGCGGCGGGCTTTAGCGCCGCGACCGGTGGGGCCGACAGTGTCACCCTTGCCTCCTTCACCGATGCTATCGGCCTAGCCACGACCTTTGCGCGCCGTCAGGCCCGCAATATCCAGTTGGTCCTGATGGAAGAAAGCCACCTTGGCCGGGTCGCTGACCCTGCGGGTGGGGCCTGGTTCCTCGAGAGCCTAACCAACGATCTGGCCCGCGACGCGTGGAGCCGATTCCAAGCCATTGAGGCCGCCGGTGGGCTTGCTGCGGCCCTCACCTCTGGTTCGCTGGCCCAAGAGGCTGCCGCCACCCGCAAGGCGCGCGAAGCCTCGGTCGCAAAGCGCAAGGACGGGTTGATCGGGGTGTCTGAATTCCCCAATCCGTTCGAAAGCCCGGTGGAGGTTCTGCATCCAGACCGCGCCGCCTTGGCCGTCACCGGTCCGGATGTGCGTTTGCCGGGTCCCGACACACAGGCCGTCGCCCTGCCCGCCTATCGCGCGGCAGCGGCCCTTGAGGCCCTGCGTGATCGCGCCGCCACTCTTTCTGCAACGCCTAAGATTTTTCTCGCAACGCTTGGAGAAATATCAGATTTTAGCGGGCGCGTTGGTTTTGCCTCCAATCTCTTTGCCATCACCGGAGCCGAGATCCTCGTCGGCGAGGTGAGTGCCTTTGGAGCCTCGGGCGCCAAGGTGGCCGTGCTCTGCTCATCGGATGGGTTCTATGCCAGCGATGGGACGCAGGCGGCCAAGGCGCTGAAAGCCGCCGGTACATCGCGGCTCTATCTGGCCGGTCGGCCGGGCGAGCTCGAACAGGCCCTGATGGATGCGGGCGTTGACGGATTCGTCTTTGCTGGCATGGACGTCCTCGAGGGTTTGGGCGAGGTTCTGACCCATCTGGGGGCCGCCTAATGGCCAGACCCAAGGGGTATGATGCCCTAACCTGGAAGGACGCTAAGGCCTTTAGCGGTCGTTGCGCCCGGCCCGAGGATGTCGAAGCTGGAGACGCCGTCTTTGCCCTCGGCGACACCCACCATGGCCATCCCATCGATATGGGCATGCCTGCGACAATCATCTGGTACGACGAAGAGGAAGAATTCGCCGCCGTCGTTATTCAGGCCGAAGCCCACGAGAGCCAGACGGGCGAAGAGTTGGAAGTGCTGGGCATTCTTCTGCCCCGTGGCCGCACCGCCGTCGCCTTTATGGAGGATGTCGAGTTCGTCGAGGAGACCGACCATACTTGGCAAGCCCTGCTCGAAGCCGATCTCGAAGAGGGCGAGGATGAGGACGAGGATGACTTCGATGAGGGCGACTACGACCCTACCGAAGACGACTATGTCGGCGATGACGACGACGACGATCTCGATGACGATGAGTTCGAAGACGACGAGTTCGAGGACGACGAGTTCGATGATGATGAGGTCTTCGATGAAGACGATGACGATGAAGATGACGGCCAACCGGATGGCAAAAAATGACCCAGACCGTTCCTAATTTCGCCACGCTCGAATTTGATGCCATTGAGGTCAAAGGGGCCAAGCCCTCTGATACTGGCCCCCTCTGGGAAACGCCCGAGGGCGTCAGCGTCAAGACGTCCTATGGGGCGTCTGACACGGCGGGCCTGGATTTCTTGGATGGCTATCCCGGTCTCGCGCCCTTTGGTCGCGGTCCCTATCCGACCATGTATGCGACCAACCCTTGGACGATCCGGCAATATGCGGGTTTCTCGACGGCAGAGGACTCCAACGCCTTCTACCGTCGCAACCTGGCGGCCGGTCAAAAGGGCCTGTCGGTCGCCTTCGATCTAGCCACCCACCGGGGCTATGATTCCGATCACGAGCGGGTCAAGGGCGATGTCGGCATGGCCGGTGTGGCCATCGATTCCATCTATGACATGCGCACCCTGTTCTCGGGCATTCCGCTGGACCAGATGAGCGTGTCCATGACCATGAACGGCGCAGTGTTGCCGATCTTGGCCCTGTTCATTGTTGCGGCAGAGGAACAGGGCGTTCCAGCGGCCAAGCTGTCGGGGACCATCCAGAACGACATCCTCAAGGAGTTCATGGTCCGTAACACCTACATTTACCCGCCCGCCCCCTCGATGCGGATCATTTCCGACATATTTTCATACACTTCCAAGGAAATGCCGAAGTACAACTCGATCTCGATCTCCGGCTATCACATGCAGGAAGCGGGCGCGACGGCGGATCTGGAGCTGGCCTATACGCTGGCGGACGGTATTGAATATGTGAAGGCTGGGATCGCGGCGGGCATGACGGTCGACGCCTTCGCCCCGCGCCTGTCGTTCTTCTGGGCCATTGGCATGAACTATTTCATGGAGGTGGCCAAGATGCGGGCCGCGCGCCTGATCTGGGCCAAGCTGATGAAACCGTTCGACCCCAAGGACCCGCGGTCCCTGTCCCTGCGTACCCACTCCCAGACCTCGGGCTGGAGCCTGGCGGCGCAAGACGTGTTCAACAATGTGCCGCGCACCTGCGTCGAGGCCATGGCCGCCGCCAATGGCCAGACCCAGTCCCTGCACACCAACAGCCTCGACGAGGCCTTGGCCCTGCCTACCGACTTCTCGGCCCGCATTGCGCGCAACACCCAGCTGTTCTTGCAGGTTGAAAGCGGCCTGACCAAGGTCATCGACCCTTGGGGCGGCAGCTACTATGTGGAACGCCTGACCCACGATCTGGCGGCCCGCGCCCTGGAGCATATTGCCGAAATCGAAAGCCTCGGCGGTATGGCCAAGGCCATTGAACAGGGCGTGCCCAAGCTGCGGATCGAAGAGGCTGCGGCCAAGACCCAGGCCCGCATCGATGCTGGTCGTCAGTCCGTCGTTGGCGTCAACAGCTACAAGCCTGAAGTGGCCGACGATATTCCCGTGCTCAAGGTCGACAATACGTCGGTGCGTGAGCAACAGCTCGAAAAGCTGGCCCGCCTCAAGGCAGAACGCGATCCGGCCAAGGTCGAAGCGGCCCTAACCGCCCTGACCGAAGGCGCACGTGGCACCGGTAATCTCTTGGCTCTGGCCGTCGACGCGGCCCGCGCCATGGCCACGGTCGGTGAGATCAGCTTGGCACTGGAAAAGGTCTTTGGCCGTCACAAGGCGGAAATCCGCACCATTTCGGGGGTCTATTTGCGCGAAGCTGCTGCCAATCCGCAAACCGCTGCGGCCAAGGCTATGGTCGAGGCCTTTGAACAGGCCGATGGCCGTCGTCCGCGCATCCTCGTGGCCAAGATGGGTCAGGACGGACATGACCGAGGCCAGAAGGTCATCGCCACCGCGTTTGCCGACCTCGGCTTCGACGTGGACATCGGCCCGCTGTTCCAGACCCCTGCTGAGGCTGCCCGCCAAGCGGTCGAAAATGATGTGCATGTGGTCGGAGCCAGCTCTCTCGCCGCAGGTCACCTGACCCTCGTGCCAGAACTGAAGGGCGAACTGGCCAAGCTGGGCCGTCCAGACATCATGGTCGTGGTGGGCGGGGTCATTCCGAGCCAAGATTTCGACGAACTGCTCGACGCCGGAGCCGCAGCCATCTTCCCGCCCGGAACGGTGATCGCTGAGGCGGCGATCGACCTGTTGGAAAAGCTGAATGTCGAACTGGGCTATGCCCAACCCAAGGCCGACTAAATAGACGGGCTGCTGGTAACCCCAGCGGCCTTTTTAATTAGAGCGGCGCACAGACACCCTGTTTGCGTAGTAGGTCTGCCGCCGCGAAGGCTTCAGCCGACGGGGCTAACCGTCGCTCAAGCACGATACCGCGCTGGGTGGGGGATTGAACCACCAGCGCGGTGCCGGTCGGTGCCACCTGCCCCTTGCCGACAATGATCAGATCCACGCCTTCGGGGGCCTGCCGATCATTGATGGCGAAGATATTGTCGCTGTTGGCGGCATAGACCGACACCGACATATAGTCAGACGCCCTAGCCGCCTTAACCCGCACCGGACCCTTGGACAGGTCATAGGCGCACGACGAATAGGCCAGATCCGGCGAAGGGCGCACAATGGCGCGTGACGCCTCGGTCGTGCGCGGCGGATAGATCATTTGATTGACCATCTTGCCCTCCGCACTCAGGCGCTTGAACGCCACCGCCATCAAAAGATTAGGGGCCGAAAGGATCACCGCCAGATGGACCACCACCGCCGTGACCAGCACGACCGTCAGGGATTTGATCAGGGGCTTCATGCGGGCGTCCTCGGGCAGGAAACGGTCTTGAGGGTGGGAAAGGCGATAGACTTGAAGTCCTGACGCGCGCCGTCTTCGGGATTATAGAGCCTCAAGGTTAGGGCATAATTCCCCGCATTTTTTGATGATATCCAATGGGTTGCATCACCCTTTTTCGGAGAAATCTTAACTCTCCAACGGCCCTGATCGTCAGGCTTGGCGAGAGCCGATACACGCGTCGCATCGGCCGATTGGGCATCATCCCCATTGACCGGCAGATAGTTGTCCGCCGCATAGATTGTCACGGACCACCACCGTGCGGGCTGAGGTCCACCCTCTAGCTGATAGGTACAGTCGGCCCGCAAGGGCTTGCCCGCTTCATCGGTCGTGCGGTTGAAATAGAGGGTTTCGGCTTGGGTCAGGGCCAGAAGCCCCGCCCGAGCGACAAGAGCTCTGGTATAGGGATCTGCCGTCCTATCGCCGCTGACATGACTGCCGACCCAGCCCTGAACCGTCTCCTTGCCGATGTTCATGCCCTGATTGAGCATGGCGAGAGCCGAGACGAGACCCAGGCCCGCGCCGATCAGAACCAGCCCGCCGACCTTCAAGGCCGCCTTCACCGATTAGCCCTCTTCAGTGACAGGTCTTGCAAGGAAGTCATGGCGGCGGCGCTCCAGAGCTTTATAAGTGAACCAACGATAGGCGACCCAACGCCCGCTCAGCAATGGGCAAGGTGCGATGGTGTCGATAGAGAAAGACCCAAAGATGAATCTCGACCTCAATGATCGCGTGATTTTCGTTGCCGGTGCCAGCCGTGGCATTGGCCTTGGCATTGTTGAAGCCTGCCTTGCAGATGGCGCAAAGGTGGCCATGACGGCACGCGGTGTTGAGGCTTTAGAGGCGACACATCACCGCCTCGCGGGGATCTATGGCGCAGATAAGCTCTGGTCGATGGCCGGGGATATGCGTGATCCCGAAACCATCAATGAGGCTGTCGACCGGGTCGAGGCCGAATTTGGTCCCATCCACGGTGCTGTGGCCAATGTCGGGCTGCATCCCTGCCCGCCCGGCTTTGAGGTCGATGACGCGACCTGGGATGCTGGCTTTTCGCAGAACCTCGACAGCGCCTATCGGCTGGCCCGCAAGGTGCTTGGCCCGATGACGGCGCGCGGGGAAGGCTCGGTGCTGATGATCAGTTCAATCGCCGGTCTCGGCGCGCTGGGCACCCCCCTGACCTATGGTACCGCCAAGGCGGGAATGAACCATATGGCCAAGGAACTGGCGCGGATCACGGGCCCGAGCGGCGTTCGGGTCAATGTGATCGCGCCGGGCAACATCATCTTCCCTGATGGGGAATGGGAAGAGCGAGCCAATGGCCCGCGCGGTGCGGCCTGGCAGCGCTGGATTGACCGAGAGGTGCCCATGAAGCGCTTTGGCAAGCCTGAGGAGATCGGGTCAGCCGCCGCCTTCTTGCTCAGCAATCGCGCCAGCTTTATCACCGGAGCCATCCTCCCCGTTGACGGCGGCCAGACGCGCTAAGGACCGCCGCCGAGGCCATAATCTGATCGTGATTGGCCAAAATCACGATCAGGTTTACAAGCTCTGATAAGAATCCGGCGCTGTACACCGGCGCTCTGCAATCGCTGCTTCTTTGCGGCATCAATAAGAGGTCTTACGGCATGACGACTGCGTCCTCGATCGCCCGCCCATCACGGCTCAAGAGCCTCATCTTAGCCATCCTTCTGCCCTTGGCGCTCGGAGCCTGCGGCATTAACAATATTCCGACCAAGGAAGAGCAGGCCAAGGCCGCGCTCGCCGATGTTCAGGCGCAATATCAGCGCCGGTCCGACCTGATCCCCAATCTGGTGGCCACAGTGCAAGGCTATGCCCAGCAAGAGCGCAGCGTTCTGGTCGAGGTCACCCAAGCCCGCGCCTCAGCCACCCAGGTCAAGCTCGACGCTGCCACCATCACCAATCCTGAAGCCTTCGCCAAATATCAGGCGGCGCAATCACAGCTTTCAGGCGTGCTGGGCCGGTTGATGATGATCAGCGAGAAATATCCCGACCTGAAATCCAACACCAATTTCTTGGCGCTTCAGTCCCAACTGGAAGGCACGGAGAACCGCATCGCCGTCGCCCGCCGCGACTATAATGAGGCCGTTCGGGTCTATAATACCGAGCTTCGAATCTTTCCGGGGGTCATTTGGGCGTCGACCATTCACAGAAACGCCAAGCCCATGATTGCCTTTACAGCCTCAGAGGAAGCTCAAACCGCGCCGACTGTGAACTTTGCGCCCGCAGCGCCCGCGGTTCCCGCGCCAAGTAGCAAGTGATCTTGGCGTCTCGATCCGTGGCCTTGCGTTCAAAGTCGATCTGGTCAGGCCTTGTTATCGCCCTGATCGGTATAGTGATGTTGGCCATGCCGGTCAGTGCGGCACCGACCTTCCCGCCCCTTACGGGCCGGGTGGTCGATAATGCCCATCTGCTATCAGCGGAAGGCACGCAGGCCTTGAGCGCCAAGCTCGAAGCCTTGGAAGCGGCCACCGGCCATCAGGTCGTGGTCGTCACCTTGCCGACGCTGCAGGGCTACGAGATCGAGGATTACGGCTATCAACTGGGCCGCACTTGGCAGATTGGCCAGAAGGGCGAGGACGATGGTGCCCTCTTGATCATCGCTCCGACGGAGCGAAAGGTGCGGATCGAGGTTGGCTATGGCCTCGAAGGGGTGATGACCGATGCCCTCAGCAACGTCATCATCCAACAGAAGGTCCTGCCGCCCTTTAAGGCCGGTGATATGGAGGCTGGAATTATCGGCGGTACGGACGCCATTATCGCCCAGCTTTCGGCCAGCCCAGAGGAGGCTGCCGCCACGCTGAAGGCGGTCAGCAAGCCGTCGCGTTCGTCAAAATCCCAAATCGATCCGGGCGCGCTGATCATGATGATCTTTGTCCTGTTCTGGGTCATGGGCGGTGTTTTCGGCCGTCGCCGTGGCGGCTTGGGTGCCTTGCTGCCTTGGATCATTCTCAGTGGCGGCCTCGGCGGCGGACGTAGCAGCAATAATGGATTTGGTGGCGGTGGATTTGGCGGCGGGGGCGGCTCCTTCGGCGGCGGCGGATCGTCAGGGAGCTGGTAGCCATGAGCATGACACCTGAAGATCATCAAAAGATCGCCGACGCGGTGGCCGATGCTGAGACCCGTACCTCGGCCGAAATTGTCTGCGTCGTCACACACGAATGTTCTGACTATCGCGAAGTTCCCCTCGCTTGGGCCGCCGTCTTCGCTCTGATCATTCCCGCAGCAGCCTTCGCCTTGGGCCTGAGCCCCAGCCTATTGACGAGCCTTAACAATGGCTGGGTCGCGGGTCACACCAGCGGCTTTAACGATGCCGTGCGCCTGTCTCTGGGGGCCTATGCTGTGGCCCAAAGTGCTGTGTTCCTTCTGGTCTGGTTGGCCATCAGCCTGCCCACCGTAAGGCGCGCCATGACGCCCGCGGGGCTGCGCAATCGCCGCGTCCATGAGGCCGCCTTGCGCCAGTTCGTGGCCCGCGGCATTGCCAAGACCACCCATGCCAACGGCGTCTTGATCTTCGTCTCGCTGCTCGACAGGCGCGTCGAGGTTCTGGCCGATGCCGGGGTCCATGCCGCCGTGCCTCCGGGCACTTGGGACAGGGCCGTCAGTGCCGTACGTGTGGCCATGAGGGCCCATCACCGCGCTGAGGGTCTGGTCGCAGCCATTATGATCTGCGGCGACGCGCTCGCCCCAGCCTTCCCCCCCGGTGAGCATAATCCCGACCAACTTCCAAACGATGCCATCCTGATCTAGCCTGCCACGCGGTGATCCGAGGCTTAACTTCTGCGATCACCCGCAAGGATAGGCGTTGCACCCACCGAGCGGCTCTGTCCCTATTGGGCTAGGCCAGTGACCGGGTGATTCTTTGGACTTGGTGTGGAGGAGACCTCAGGGATGTTGACCCTCGCGGGCATCGCGATCATCGCTATTGGCTTTATCGCAGGCCTTAACCCCCTATTGGTCGTCACCGTCGCTGCGGTCGTCACCGGTTTGGCCGCCGGTCTGTCGCTTCACGATGTGATCAGCGCGCTAGGCAAGGCCTTCAACGATAATCGTTATGTCAGCATGGTCTGGCTGGTCCTACCCGTGATCGGTTTGCTAGAACGTGCGGGATTGCAGGACCGTGCTCGGGCCCTGATCAACCGCCTCGCCAATGCCACCACCGGTCGCCTGCTGATCGCCTATTTTTTCCTGCGCCAGATGGCCGCTGCCCTCGGGCTCACCAGCCTTGGTGGGCATGCCCAGATGGTCCGCCCTCTGATCGCCCCCATGGCCGAGGCGGCCAGCGAAGCGCGGTTCGGCGCACTGCCCGACCCTGTCCGTCATCAGATCCGCGCCCAAGCTGCCGCCGCCGACAATATTGCTCTGTTCTTTGGCGAGGACATCTTCATTGCCATGGCCTCAATCCTGCTGATCCGCGGCTTCTTGATGGGGTACGGGATCGAGGTTGAGCCCTTCGCCCTGTCGGTATGGGCCATTCCCACTGCCATTGTTGCCCTGCTGGTCCACGGGACACGGCTTTGGCACCTAGACCGGCAACTGGTGATTAAGATGCAGGGGATCAGGCTGTGATTGGCCTGAGCTTTGTCTATCTGCTGGGCGGGTCGCTGTTCACAGCCGTCGCGATCCTGTCCGGGCTTGATCCTTCCAATCCCAAGCGCGCCCGTACAACCGCCTTCTGGGGCCTTATGGCGCTGAGCCTGCTGCTTGGGGACCGGATCAGCGACTTTGGCAATGGCCTGATCATCCTATCCATGGCCGTCCTTGCCGGAACCGGAGGGCTGGGCAAGGGCACGCTCACCCTAGAGGCCGAGACGGAACGCCAAGCCTTTCGCCAGGACAGAGGTACCCGCATCGGCAACTGGCTTTTGGCCCCCGCCATGATCGTGCCCACCACCGCCTTGACGGGGACCTTACTGCTCAAGGACCTGATGGTTGGCGGGGTCCATCTGGTGGATCCCAAGCAAGCGACCTTGATCTCGATGGCCTTTGGCGTGCTACTCGCCCTGGCTGTCGCCCTGCCCATGATCCGCACCACGCCTCTTGTACCGCTGCAGGAGGCTAGGCGGCTGTTGGACACGGTGGGCTGGTCTGCGATCCTGCCGCAGGCCTTGGCCGCGCTGGGTGCGGTCTTTGCGCTGGCAGGCGTTGGCAAGGTCATAGGCGACCTCACCGCGACCTATATTCCAGCCCATAGTCCCCTCGCCGCCGTCGCCCTCTATTGCTGCGGGATGGCCGGGTTCACCATCCTGATGGGCAACGCCTTTGCCGCCTTCCCGATCATGACGGCCGGAATTGGGCTGCCGCTGGTCATTATGCAGTTTGGCGGCGATCCCGCCGTGGTCTGTGCCATTGGAATGTTGGCAGGCTTTTGCGGCACCTTGATGACGCCGATGGCCGCGAACTTTAATCTCGTGCCCGCCGCCCTGCTCGAACTGCCCGATCGCTATAGCGTTATTAAGGCTCAGGCCCCGACCGCTCTGGTCCTGCTGGCCGCCAATATCGCACTCATGACCCTCTTTGCTTTTAAAGTCTGACCCCCATGCCCGCCGTCGATCCCAAGAGCCTCACTGCCGACATGGCCAGCCGGTTTGCCGCCATCGCGCTTGGGCATGTCACAAGGGAGTATCCCCACAAGCTGGATCATGTGCTGAATGGGCCGGACGATGCCGCCACACCCAAGGCGCTGCACCCGATCTTCTATGGCAGTTTTGACTGGCACTCTTGCGTCCATGGCTATTGGCTTCTGGTCCGCACCTTGCGCCTCTTTCCTGACATGGCCCCAGCCCGAGAGGTCAATGCCTTACTGGCCGCGCAATTCACGCCGCGCAAGGTCGAGGGCGAGCTCGCCTATCTGACCCGGCCCTTGAGCGCGGGCTTTGAGCGGCCCTATGGCTGGGCCTGGCTATTTATGCTGCAGGCCGAGTTGATGCAGTTGAACACAGTTCAAGGCCGTGATTGGAGCGCCGCCCTGGCCCCCCTGACCGCCGCCTTCCGCAGCCGCATGATCGCGCACCTACCTAAGATGACCTATCCGGTCCGGGCAGGCACCCACAACAACACCGCCTTCGCCATCGCGCTGGGCCTCGACTATGCCCGCATTGCCAAGGACACTGCCCTATCCCAAGCCTTGCGTACCAAGGCTATGGACCTGTTCCTTGGGGATGAAAACTGCCCGGCATGGGAGCCAAGCGGCGAGGATTTCCTGTCCCCTGCCCTGATGGAGGCCGAAGCCATGAGGCGCGTCCTGCCCGCCGCCCAATATAGCCTCTGGCTCGACCGCTTCTTGCCGGGCCTTGGCAACAAGACACCCGCCACCCTGTTCCAACCGGCCTATGTCAGCGACCGCACAGACGGCAAGATCGCCCATCTGGACGGATTGAACCTGAGCCGGGCCTGGTGCTGGCGCGGCATCGCCAGCGCCATCGATCCAGACGACCGTGCTCGCAGTACCAGCCGCACCAACGCCCTCGCCGCCGCCGACCGCCACCTCGCCGCAGGCCTACCCGAGATCGCAGGCGACTATATGGGCGAACATTGGCTCGCAAGTTTCGCCCTTCTGGCCCTCAGCCCAACATCTCAAACCGCCTCAAACGGATAAATCGTACAGAACCACAGCAATTCGTCCCCGCGTACCTTGCTGCATCGCCAAGAGTTTTGTACCAACGCACCAACGGAGACGTGCCCGAGAGGCCGAAGGGACTCGTTTGCTAAATGAGCGTACCCCAAAAGGGTACCGTGGGTTCGAATCCCACCGTCTCCGCCACCCCCCATTATCGACCACTGAAGCTTTTTTGAAACCCAATTTTCGTATTAAATACATTGCGTTAGCGTCCATCATAGCGAAGGCCGCTGACTGAAGCATCTGGACGATCACCGAAAAGCACCCCAAAAATAGGAGGTGAAGTGGTGGGATTGATCGCAATGGTCACAAGTCTCGGGATAACCAACGCCAAACTGGGGATGCATGCCGACGGTAACGGTCTGTATCTGGTGGTCCGTATGGGCCGTCAAAAGAGTTGGGTGTTCCGCTATCTGCTCATCGGAACGCAACGTCATCTCCAAGAGGACCATTTATGAGCACTTTGTTTCCGACGTCTTGGATGCCGCGCGCGGCTGCCCTACTTCCATCCGACCCGACACGTTACGACGGCCCAGCCGTCGCGCGTTGGGTTACGACGTTCTTTCTTGTCGTCATCACGATCCGAAGTCTGGTCCATCTGTTCTCGCCCGACGGCGGAGCCCATAGTATCGCCACGATCGACACGACAGTTGCTGGCGGCAACAACATCGTCGCCATCTTCGGCCAGTGGGGAGCGAGCCAGTTGCTGCTCGTGGGGGCCCTTTGGGTTTTGCTTCTTCGCTACCGCGGGCTGACACCCTTCATCCTGAGCGCCCTGCTACTGGAACCCTTCCTGCGAGGGATCTCAGGCCACCTAAAGCCCATCTCGACGCTGGCTACCGCGCCCGGAGCGGCGCTCAACTGGTACGTCGTTCCCGTGGTGGCGGTAACACTCTATCTGTCGCTTTGCACCGCTGAGGAACGAGGGCCTTAGGACCATCATTCCTCACTTTTAAACCCTACGAGTTCTATTTTCAGCAACTGGCGAGGGCATTTCGGCGCTCTCCACAAATCTCGCTTCCGATCAGAAGTGACTAGACTGTTTGAACGCCTAACACAGCCAACCTCCCGCAGCCGGTTGCGCAGCCGAGCTCGGTCACAGATCTTCTAGGTCTTGGCATGGCGAGAAGGCCTTAACCCTAAAAATTTTTGAACCAATCACTGGATAATCGCCATTTGTCCCGGCGCGGGTCTAGGGCCTATTGTCGCCGCCACAAATATACCCTGAGGAGCAGGCTTGGCATGCAAACATCGGCGCGGGTTGTCATTATCGGTGGCGGGATCATGGGTGCATCACTGCTCTATCATCTTGCCGAACTCGGCTGGACCGATTGTTTGCTGATTGAGAAGGACGAATTGACCTCGGGGTCGACTTGGCATGCGGCGGGCCAGTGCCCCAGCATCACCGGCAGCTACAATCTTGCGAAAATCCATGCCTATAGCAACGATCTCTATCCACGGCTGGAAGGGATCACCGGGCAATATGTCAGCTGGCACAAGTCCGGCGGCATTCGCTTGGCGACCAATGAGCGGGAACTGGCTTGGTTCAAGCAGATCCACGGCTATTCGAAGATCATCGGCTTCGACATGGAGATCATCGATCCGGAGGAAATCCGGCGTATCAATCCCTTCTTGACCACCGACGGCGTGATCGCCGGGGCCCATACCACCGGGGACGGTCATGCCGATCCTGCCGGATTGTGCAATGCGCTGGCCATCGGGGCCAAGAATATGGGCGCAAAGATCGTGCGCAAAAACCGGGTTACCGGCCTGACGCAATTGCCATCGGGTGAATGGGACGTGATCACCGAAAAGGGCACAGTGCGGGCCGAGATCGTGGTCAATGCCGCAGGTTGCTATGCCCGTCAGGTCGCCCAGATGGCCGGCATCGACATTCCTGTGACCAATATGGAGCACCACTATATCGTCACCGACCCCATCCCGGCCTTTGCGGATCGGGAAGGCGAAATCCCGGTCATGCGCTGCCCCTATGTGTCGGGCTATTTCCGCCAAGAGCAGAAGAGCGCCCTGATCGGCGTCTATGAGAATATCGGCCTCGCCGAAGCCTGGGCACCCAAGGGGATGCCTGAGTGGGAATCGACCAGTGAACTGTTCGGCGATGATCTGGACAGGATTTCAAAATGGCTGGAACGGGCCATTGAGCGGATGCCCATCTTTGGCGAGGTCGGTATTCGTCGGATCGTCAATGGCGCGATCCCCCACACGCCTGATGGTGGCCCCCTGCTGGGTCCAGCCGCTGGCCTAAGGAATTTCTGGCATTGCTGCGGCACCTCGTTCGGTATCGCCCAAGGCGGCGGTTCGGGCAAATATCTGGCGCAATGGATGGTCTATGGTGATGCCGACATCAACATGACCGAGTTCGATCCGCGTCGCTATGGCCCCTATGCCGATGAAAACTATAGCCGCGACAAGGTATTTCTCGACTATCGGATGACCTTCACGACCCGGCTTCCAGGCGAAGAAGAACTCGATGGACGCCCGCAAAAGACCAGCACGCTCTATGAGCCCCTCAAGGCGGCGGGCGCGGTCTTTAGCGAAACCTATGGCTGGGAGCGGCCCAAATGGTTCTCGTTGGATGGACGCGAAGAGGAGGGTGGCTATCACCGCACCAACATCTTCGAAGTTGTGGCCAAAGAGGTCGAGGCGGTTGCTGACCGGGTCGGCGTCCTAGACCTGTCCGGCTTTGCCAAATATGACGTGACCGGCCCCGACGCAGAGGCCTTCTTGAACCGCATCTGCGCCAATCGTATGCCCAAAAAACTGGGCGGGATTGGTCTGGTCCACCCCCTGTCTCGTCAAGGGCGCATCTATGGAGAAATGACCGTCACGCGCTTTGCCGATGACCATTTCTATTGTCTCTCTGCCGCCGCCGCTGAACAGCGCGACTGGGACCTGATGATGCAGAGCAAGCTGCCCCATGAGGATGTGACCATCACCAACCGCACCATGGATCTGGGGGTTTTGGTGCTCAGTGGACCTCGGGCAAGAGATGTTTTGGCCAAGCTCACTGATGCTGATCTGACCAATGGTGGATTTCGCTGGTTGAGCGGCCAAGTGATTTCTGTGGCTGGGATCAGCATGCGCGCGCTGCGGGTGTCCTATGTCGGCGAACTGGGCTGGGAACTGCATCCCGCCATGGCCGATCTTCCGGCGCTCTATGACGCCGTCTGGAAAGCGGGCCAAGAGTACGGCATCGCAAACTATGGCCTCTATGCGGTCAACACCATGCGGATGGAGAAAGGCTACAAGGCCTGGGGGTCTGAACTGACCAATGAGTTGACCATGGTCGAGGCCGATATGCCGCGCTTCATCAATTTCAACAAGGATGACTTCATCGGCAAGCAGGCGACGCTAGATGCGCCCGATCGCTTCCGGATCGTCTACGGACAGGTCGACGCGGCCAATGTGGATGTGCGCGGGGCAGAGGCCTGCCTGATCGGCGACAGCTGTATCGGGCTGACCACTTCGGGCGGCTATGGCCATCGGGTCGGCAAGAGCCTGTTCTTTGCCTGCGTGCCTATCGAACAATCCGCCCCCGGATCGACATTCGATATCTATCTGCAAGGCGAGCGGCGTCAGGCAGTGGTTCTGGCCGAGCCCGCCTATGATCCCGACAATTCGAAGATGAGGGTTTGACCTGTGGCTGAACTTCCTAAAAAGGCGCGGGTCGTCGTCATTGGCGGCGGTGTGATCGGATGTTCCATCGCCTATCACCTGACCAAGATCGGCTGGAGCGATGTTGTCCTGCTCGAACGCAAGCAACTGACCAGCGGCACCACCTGGCACGCGGCCGGACTGGTGGGGCAATTGCGGCCATCGATCAACATGACCAAGCTGGCCAAATATACCGGCGAACTCTATCGCGGACTGGAGGCCGAAACCGGTCAGGCCACAGGCTATCGCCAGTGCGGCTCCATCTCGATGGCGACCAATGCTGAGCGCTTTGAGGAGCTGAAGCGTAGCGCCTCTATGGCCAAGGTCTTTGACCTTCCGGTCCACGTCATCAGCCCGCAAGAGATCCAGGCCCTCGCCCCCATCGTCAATATTGAGGATGTGGTCGGCGGCATCCACATCCCAAGCGACGGCTATGCCAATGCGGTGGATATCACACAGGCCCTAGCCAAGGGTGCGCGCAGTGGCGGCGCTCAGATTTTTGAAAATACCAAGGTCACCAAGATCCATCACAATGGTGAGCGGGTCACCGGGGTCGAGACCGACGAGGGATCAATCGCCGCCGATTATGTGGTCATTTGCGGCGGGATGTGGACGCGTGATCTGGCGGCGAGCATCGGCGTGGCCGCGCCGCTCCATGCCTGCGAGCACTATTATGTTCTGTTCGAAGGCGTCGAGGGCATAGACCCGACCTTGCCGGTGCTGCGCGACTATGATTCCTGCGGCTATTATAAATATGACGCGGGCAAGCTGCTGGTCGGTGCCTTTGAGCCCAATGCCCGGCCCTGGGGCATGGACGGCATTTCCGAAGATTTCTGCTTTGACGAAATTGCCGGCAGTTTCGAGCATTTTGAACCGCTGTTGATGGATGCCATGCGCCGGGTTCCCGCCCTTGAAAAGGCGGGGATCAAGAAGTTCTTCTGTGGGCCGGAGAGCTTCACCCCGGACGTGCGCTATCATTTGGGCGAAAGTCCCGAACTGAAGGGATGCTTTGTCGCGGCGGGCCTGAACTCCATTGGCCTGCAGTCGGCGGGCGGCATCGGCAAGGTTATGGCCGATTGGATCCGCGATGGGATTCCCCCAGCTGACCTTTGGACGGTCGATATTCGCCGCAACATGCCGTTCCAGATTAACCGCAAATATCTGCGCGAGCGGGTGACCGAAAGCCTCGGGCTGCTCTACGCCACGCATTATCCCTTCAAACAGTATGAGACCGCGCGCGGGGTACGTCGCTCGGCCATCCATGATCGGCTGGTGGCGGCAGGTGCCTGTCACGGCGAGGCCTATGGCTGGGAACGACCCAACTGGTACGGCGAGCCAGGCAGCACGCCCAAATATGAATATAGCTATGGTCGCCAGAACTGGTTTGAGGCCAATGCGGCCGAATGCAAGGCGGTGCGCGAGGCTGTGGGCCTGTTTGACCAGAGCTCCTTTGCAAAGTTCCGGCTCGAGGGGCGCGATGCCTGCGCGGTCCTGAACCGGGTCTGCGCCAACGATGTCGATGTCGCACCGGGCAAGCTGGTCTATACTCAGTGGCTCAATGACAAGGGCGGTATTGAAGCGGACTTGACCGTCACCCGCCTGTCCCAGACCGCCTATCTAATCGTCACCGGTGCCGAAACTGAGACCAAGGACTTTAACTGGCTCAAGCGGCATATTCCGGACGAGGCCCATGCCATCTTGACCAATGTCTCCTCATCGATGGGGGTCATTTCGATCATGGGCCCCAAGGCGCGCGACCTTCTCCAGTCCATCTGCCCCAATGATCTGTCCCATGAGGCCTTTGGGTTTGCCACCAGCCAAGAGATCGAGCTGGGCTATGCCATCGTCCGTGCGTCGCGCATCACCTATGTCGGTGAACTGGGCTGGGAGCTCTATATCCCGACCGAGTTTATGACCGGCGTCTATGATGAGATTGTCGCGGCGGGCGCGGCCTTTGGCCTGAAACATTGCGGCTATCACGCGCTCAATGCCCTTCGTATGGAGAAGGCCTATCGCCACTGGGGCCACGACATTACCGATGAGGACACACCGCTCGAGGCGGGCCTTGGCTTTGCTGTGCGCATGGACAAGCCCGGCGGCTTCATCGGGCGCGACGCCCTGCTGAAACAGAAGCAAGAGGGCCTAAAGCAAAAGCTGGTTCAATTCCTTCTGAAGTCGCCAGAGCCGATGCTCTATCACAATGAGCCGATCTGGAAGGGCGACCGCATTGCCGGCTATATCCGCTCTGGCATGTATGCCCAGACCCTCGGGGCAGCCTGCGGCCTTGGCTATGTGACTGCGGCCGATGGCGGCATTGTCGGCCCGATTGAGGCTGATGACTACGAGATTGAAATTGCCGGGGTGCGCTATCCCGCGACCGCCTCGCTCAAGCCCCTCTATGACCCCACCAATGCACGGATTAAGATCTAATGACTGAGCGCCCTGCCGAAATGATGCGTCGCCTCGCGGCAAACACCCGCGTCGGCTATAGTTTTGATCAAGAATTTTACACCGCCGATGCGGTGTTCAAGGCAGATATGGATCAGGTGATCAGCCGCAAATGGCTGGTTGCGGGCCACGTGTCGCGCATCCCCAACCGGGGCGACTATTTCCTGTACAAGATCGGGTCGGAACAGATCATCGTCATTCGTGAAAATGACACCTCCATTCGCGCCTTCTTCAATGTCTGTCGCCATCGAGGCTCGACCCTATGCTCAGAGGAAAGCGGCAACAAGAAGCTGTTGGTCTGCCCCTACCATGCTTGGAGCTATGGTCTGGATGGCCGACTGATCGCCGCGCGCCTGATGGCAGATGATTTTGACAAGGCCGATAATGGGCTATTTGCCTGTCACGTCCGTCTGTTCCACGGCCTCATCTTCATCAATATGAGCGAGGATGAGCCCGACGATTTCGATGCGACCTTCGGCGATATGGGACCGATCCTAGACTATCACGGCATTGCCGATGCCCGCATTGCCCATGCTGGCAGCTATCCGACCACCGCCAACTGGAAGCTGGTCATCGAAAACTTCTTCGAGTGCTATCACTGCGTCCCGTCCCACCCGGAATTTTGCTCGATCCACGGTGCGGAATCGATTGTTGCAGTAGGCGCAGGTCCAAGCTCAGGCCCGGCCGATGCCATCGCCAGCTTCACGCCGCTGCTCAAGGCTTGGGAAGAGCGCGCCGCGGCCCTTGGTCGTCCGATTGGAAATGTGGATGATGCCCCCGACAGCAGTCACCTGCGCCTCTTGATGCAGCGCATGAACAAGGAGGGCTGGGCCTCTGAGACCCAAGATGGCACCGCCCCCGCCCCCCTGATGGGCAAGCGCAAGCAAGCCGATGGCGGCCGCATGCATCTGAGCTTCAGCCCCTTCACCCAGATTGTAGCGGATGATCATTTCGCCATCCTGTTCCAATTCACCCCAAGGTCCGCATTGGCCTCAGACGTCGAGATGATCTGGCTGGTCGATGGTCGGGCGCGTGAAGATGAGGTGGATATTGACAAGATGATCTGGGGTTATCACGCCACCACCACACAGGATAAGGTGATCACGGAGAATAATCAGGCGGGTATTATGTCCAGCCGCTATCGCCCCGGACGCTATTCCGAACAGGAGGGCAGCGTCCTCAAGTTCCAAAAATGGTATCTCAACCAGTTCGGACTTGATCGGGCCGAATGATCCCCTCCCCGCCCAAGGGACCCGCTGTTTGACGAGTCCGGGCGGGGCCTTTGGGTGGGCTAGTCGATGGTTTCCAGCAGATCGGCAATACGGCCGACCATCTCGTCTATGTGAGCCTTTTGCAGGATCAGAGGCGGTGACAGGGCGATGATATCGCCAGTCGCACGGACCAGAAGTCCATTGTCAAAGCACTTATGGAACAGTTCCATAGCTCGTTTGGTCGGGGCACCGGGGCGCGGCTCAAGCTCGATACCGGCCACAATGCCCATATTGCGCACGTCAATAATGTGGCGCTTGCCCTTCAGGCTGTGAACCGCCTCTTCCCAATAGCCATGGAGAGACGCGGCATGCTCAAAAATACCCTCGGCCTCATAGAGATCCAGAGCCGCTATGCCCGCAGCAGCGGCCAAGGGGTGACCGGAATAGGTATAGCCATGGAAGAGCTCGATCCCATCGGCTGCGCCCTCGACCACACCATCATGAATGTGACGGCTGACCGCCACCGCACCCATGGGCACGGCAGCATTGGTCAGGCCCTTAGCCATGGTGATGATGTCTGGAATGACGCCGAGGGTCTCAGAGGCCGTTGCGCCACCGACGCGGCCAAAGGCGGTGATGACCTCGTCAAAGATCAACACAATGCCATGCTTGCTGGTGATCTCGCGCAGCCGCTCCAGATAGCCCACCGGCGGCACCAGAACGCCGGTCGACCCGGCCATGGGCTCAACGATCACCGCGGCGATGGTCTCTGGCCCATGCAGGGCAATGATCGATTCTAGCGTGTCAGCCAAATGGCCGCCCCACTCCGGACGACCCTTGGTGAAACTATTGTGCTGAAGATTATGGGTGTGGGGCAGATGGTCGACCCCATTGAGCAAGGTTCCGAATTGGCGGCGGTTATTGACAATGCCGCCCACGGAAATGCCGCCAAAGCCAACGCCGTTATAACCACGCTCGCGGCCAATCAAACGGGTTCTTGTGCCCTCACCGCGCGACCTTTGATAGGCGAGCGCAATCTTCAGCGCCGTATCAACCGACTCAGAACCCGAATTGGTGAAGAAAATCCGGTCCAGCCCCTTGGGCATAATCGCCGCCAACCGGGAGGCCAGTTCGAACGAGGCCGGATGGCCCAGCTGGAAGGCCGGCGCAAAGTCCAACTCCGTCGCCGTCTTTTGAATGGCCTCAACAATGGTCGGACGACAGTGGCCTGCATTGACGGCCCAAAGCCCAGCGGTGCCATCCAGAACCTGACGGCCATCATCGGCCGTGTAATGCATGTCCTTGGCCGCGACCAGTTGACGAGGCGTGGCCTTATAGGCGCGATTGGCCGTAAAAGGCATCCAAAGGGCGGCTAGGGGATCATTTTCACGGGTCATAGAAGGGCTCCGGCGTCAGCGTTCGAACATCTTATGCAATGGGGCAGCGTCTCGCCGCGATTGAAAAGAATGTTACGATAGGAAAATTCTCATCGGCAATGAGCAGGCTGCCTCATCTGGGCCGGAGGCGATACTTGACCCCGTAGCTGACCCAAAAGACGAGTGCTACGATCACACTGGCCCACAACTCCATGCCATGGTTGGCCGATAGACCCATCAGGACCAGAACCGCGACCATGCCCGTGATCGCCGCCCAAGTCGCATAGGGATAGAGCCACATCTTGACCTGTAGCCTGGAGGGATCTTCGGCCTCGATCTTCTTGCGCAGGCGCAGTTGCGCCACGGCGATCAGGATGTAGATGAACAGCATGATCGCGCCCGACGAGGTGACGAGGAAGTTGAACACCTGATCCGGAGAAATGACGGCAGCGGCCAGAGCGCCATAGCTAAAGAGACTGGCGATGAGAATGGCGCGAGCCGGGACCTTTGATCGGCTCAATGTTACGCAGGCCTGAGGCGCATCGCCATTTTTCGCCAAGCCAAACATGGCGCGCGAGGTGATGTAGATGCCCGAATTCAAGCAGGACAGAACCGCGACCAGAACAATGCCATTCATGATCAGGTCGGCGGCCGGATAGCCCATCTGGTACCAAGCATGGGCAAAGGGTGAGGTCCCGGCCTCAATCTCATTCCACGGCACCACCGAAACAATCATCAGAATAGAAAGGACAAAAAAGACGAGGATGCGCACAGACACTGACAGGGTCATGCCCGCAATGGTCTTAGGGCCCGCCTCTGATTCCGCTGCCGCCAAGGTGGCGATCTCCGCGCCACAGAGTGAGAAGATGGTCGTCGCGACGCCGGAGAAAATCACCGCAATACCAGCCGGAGCAAATCCGCCATGGGCCGTCAAATTAGAAAAGGTTGGACCTGTCGGAGAGGTGACGCCTGTGGCATAGGCCGCCGCCACAAGGATAAAGACGATGATCGCTACGACCTTGGTCGAGGCGAACCAAAACTCAAACTCGCCATAGGATTTGGCCGACATCAGATTGACCGCCGTCAAGATGGCCATCAGGCTGACGCCGATCTCCCAAATTTCAAACTGGGGGAACCAGCCATGGATGATCTTGGCCCCGGCAATGGCCTCAATGGCAATCACGACGACCCAGAAATACCAATAGAGCCAACCGACCAGATAGCCGGCCCAGTCACCGATCCCGACCCGGGCAAAGTCTGGAAAGGTCTGGACGCCAGACGAGGCCATAGCCATCTCAGCGATCATCCTCATGACCAGCAAGACGAGAAGTCCAGCCAAGGCGTAACTGACCACAGCCGCCGGGCCGATGGTGCTGATGGCGGTTGACGAGCCGACAAACAGTCCCGCGCCAATAATCCCGCCGAAGGTGATCATCGAGACGTGACGGGACTTCAGAGTCCGGCTCAGCTCATTTGTGGCGGCAGGCGGCACATCCCCAACCTGATTTACGTCAGTCATTTTGGCCCCCGCCTCAGCTTATGCCCCATCTAACGTTGGCAAGACAAACTTGTAAATGAAAGGTCGAAGCACCGGCACAGTCGGCAAGGTGTAGGGCGTCGTGATCCGATCTTCAAATCGACCCCTCGCGCTCTGAGGCTTTGGCGAACCGCTCATAGATCTGAGGCAAGATCACAGCCAAATGGCTCATCTCTTGGGCACAGTGGATCAGTAGGTCGCTGGCCTGTTGCGGTTTGATTGGTGCCAAACGCGCGGCGAGGCCTCCGAGCAGACGGCCAAGGCCCCCTTTAATCGCCTTAGGCCGAACATTGCCGCCTCCGATCCAGAACCGCGAGCGCATCTCACAGCCGTCAGCGGTTGGACGCAGATGATGGATCAACCAGCCGGTCTCGACCGGACCTTCAGCCAGCGCGACCCGAGCACAGATGGCGACCTCTCCGGCAGCCTCGAGTTGGCCCTCATCTAGCCCCAGCGCACTTGGCGGAACAAAGCGGATGGTCAGGGCCATTCGAGTGGACCCGACATATTCGACAACCCGCGAGGTGCGCCCGACATAGTGACCAAGATCACCCTGCCCGTCTGCCCAAGCGACATGGACATGGGCTTGCGGGTGCCAAAGCTTGTATTTTTGCGCCTCATCGCCGTGCCAGCCAAACCACCAGTCCCACATGGCCGGGGTCACACCCGGCATGGGCGTATGGACAAAGACCCGCGCCTCGCCATCGGGGCAAAGGCTGTAGGCGGTCTCCAAGGTCCAATCGGTGTCGGATTGAAGGTCCGACGCGGCAGCGAGCGGCGGCATCAATTCATGCGCCACAGCACCGTTCAATAGCGCAGCCCTAACGCTTTCGGATAGGGGCGACATGACCGGACGAAAGAACGGCGCATAGGGACTTTGGACCTGCTCGTCAGCCAAATAGCCCAGATAGAGATGCTGATGACGCGCCATGATCCGACCCCATATTTATTGAGACCATTCTCAATCTGCGTCGTCCTGTCAACCGCTGCTGCTGAACTGCAGGACGACCAACATCGAGGCCCTAGACGCGCACTGGAAAGCGCAGAATAGTGATCCCATCACCGGGACAACCGGTTCTTATGCGCCCCTCATTCTGATCTTGCTTTGATGCGAGCCGCAAAAGGGGCCACGGGGGGAAGACCATGCACATCCGCCAACTGGGCCTGGGTGCCCTGCTTGCTTCGATGGCTATCGCCGGCTCGGTGAGCGCCAAGGATCAGGCCTATCGCGCCGAACTGACCCGCACAGCCTATGGTGCGCCTCACGTCACGGCTAGGGACTATGGCGGGCTGGGCTATGGCGCCGGTTACGCCGCCGCCGAAGACAATTTCTGTGACTTTGCCGAGCGGATCATGACCGTCAGCGCAGAACGCTCGCGCTATCTGGGTCCGGGCGAGCGCGATGCCAATATTGTCAGTGATCTCTATCACGCAAGGCTGCTCAAGACCGGCCAACTGGACGCCAAGCTGGCCGGCGAGGTCCCCGGCGGGTTCAAGCCCTCGAAAAATGCACGCGATCTGATCAAGGGCTTTGTTGCGGGCATCAACCGTTATGTGAGCGATACCGGCGTCGCCAACCTGCCGGATGAACGGTGCAAGGGCGCGGCTTGGGTGCGGACCTATACCGAACGGGACTATTGGCAGGTGATGGTCGTCGGACAGATCCCGACCATGCTGCCTGGCGTCGCCACCGCTGCACCTCCCGGAATTCCTGACATTGTCGCGCCCCACGCGCCGGTCGAGCGCTCTCCGGTTCCAGAGGGCCAAAATGGCAGCAATGCCTACGCCCTTGGCCGAGAGGTGACCAAGTCAGGCCATGGCGTCCTGCTCGGCAACCCCCACTATCCTTGGGACGGCATCAACCGCTTTACGCGGATGCACCTGATCATTCCAGGCAAGCTGAACATTGTCGGCGCAGGTCTAGAGAACACACCGTTCCCCGGCATTGGCCATAATCAGTGGGTGGCTTGGACACACACGGTCTCAACCGCTCGCCGCTTTGGCCTGTTCGAACTGACGCTCGACCCTAAGGACCCAACGGCCTATCTGCTGGATGGCCAGTCCGTGCCGATGGACCGGACCACCGTTACGGTTCAGGTCAAGACCGATGGCGGTTTGGTGCCCTTGACCCGCACCCTCTACGACACCCGCTATGGCCCGATGGTTGAGAGCCTGACCAACCCATGGACGGCTGAGCGCGCCTATGCGGTGCGCGATGCACCCGTGGGCCTGCGCAGCATCGACCAGTATCTGACCATGTTCCAAGCGCGCAATGTTCGCCAATTGGCGGCGGCCTTGAGCCAGTATCAAGCCGCCGGTTTTAACACCACCGCGGTGGATAGGGGCGGCGAAGCCTTCTATGGCGACATCGGCCCCCTGCCCTATGTCACAGACGCGAAGGCCCAGGCCTGCACGGCCTCGGAGCTGGCGCGTAAGGCGTGGAAAGAGACCCGTGTTCCAGTGCTCGATGGATCGCGTTCGGCCTGCGACTGGGACAGCGATCCCAAGGCGGTCACCACCGGCATCTATCCCGCCTCTGCCCTGCCCCAGATCTTTCGCCATGACCATCTGAGCAACTCGAACGACAGCTATTGGCTGTCCAACCCCAAACAGCCCTTGGCCGGATATGGCCGCATCTTTGGCGAAGAGGCGACCACGCGGTCCTTGCGCACCCGCCTAGCCCTCAAACAGATCGATGATCGTCTGAGCGGACAGGACGGGCTTGGGGCCCCGAAGTTTGATTTGAAATCCGTGGAAGCGGTTTTATTTGGCAACCGTAATCTGGGCGCAGAAATGACCCGCGATCCGCTGGTCGCCCTGTGCCGCAAGGCCGCGGCTGGACCTCAGCCGGACCTGACCGAGGCCTGCGACGCCTTGGCCGCGTGGGATCTGAGGGTCAATCTCGACAGTCGCGGCGCGCACATCTTTCGGCTCTTTGTCGAAAAGAACGGTTTGGTCTTTAAGGTGCCCTTCGATCCTGCCGATCCGGTC
Source organism: Pseudomonadota bacterium (assembly GCA_041182245.1). Lineage (GTDB taxonomy): Bacteria > Pseudomonadota > Alphaproteobacteria > Caulobacterales > Caulobacteraceae > CAISGS01. The sequence continues at coordinate 30,072 of JBEGNZ010000002.1, forward strand.
AATACGCCCAACAGCCTAGACGTCGACAGCCCCAAGGTGCTGGCCGCGTTGGTCGACAGCGTTAAGCAACTGCGTGCGCTCAACATCCCGATGAACGCCACCCTCGGCCAGATTCAGAATGAACCCCGCGCGGGCGGTGAGCGCATCCCCATCCATGGCGGCCCTGGACCCGAGGGGATCTTCAACGTCATTACGCCGGTCGACCTGAAGGCCGAAAAGGGCTGGACCAAGATCCGTCACGGCTCCAGCTGGATCATGGCGGTCGAGTTCACCGATAAGGGTCCGATAAGCCAAGGGGTACTGACCTATTCCCAGTCCACCAACCCCTCCTCGCCCCATGCCGCCGACCAGACCCGGCTCTATTCGCAAAAGGGCTGGGACGATCTCTATTTCACCCCCGCAGCGGTAAAAAAGGCCGCCGTCTCAACCCGGGTCCTGACAGGGCCCTAGGCGGCCTTCACCACACCGGCAACCATGTCTCGGCGAAGCCAGCGGCAGGTCAGCAGGAAGAAGAACCCGGCAAGGGCATAGAAGGTCGATGTGATGAGCATCGAGTTCTGCAGGCTTTCAGGGTGGGCGGCAGCGCAGACCCCCTGCTCCATAGCAGACAGGGCGGTCTTTGCCGCGCCTTCGCACATCTTGCGGGTCAGTTCAGCGGCACCCAACTCTGCCACCTGCAGCTTGAACAGCAAGTCACTGAGCCAGCCGATGAACAGAGGCCCAAATCCATAGCCCAGCAGATTGACCAGGAACAACATCACCGCCGTCGAGACCGCTCGGACCTGAGCCGACACAACGCCCTGTCCAATCGTATATTGCGCGGCCAGATAGCCGTACTTGATCGCTCCGCCAAGACACAGGGCGACAAGGCAGACGGTCAGGTTTGAGGTGGAAAAGGCCAAGAGATAGAACGGCACGCTGAGGGTCAGACCGATGGCCGTCATCCACGCAATGGCATTGGGATATTTCTTGGACATGCGCTCGGCCATCCAACCCATCGCCACCGTGCCGACCGCCGACGATAGGGCAACGGGGGTATTGATCATCAAGGCCGCTTCACCAGCCGACAGACCAAAGCTTCGGTTGATGAACAGCGACTGGAACGAGCTGATCCCATAGCCACAAAAGGCGGCGATGGTTGCGCCTGCGCACATGGTCCAGAAGGAGGTCTTGGTGGACAACTCCGCCAAGGCCAACTTGAAGCTGGGCCGGGCACTGCGCACTGTGCCAGGCGGATCGGTATAGCCGCGCGGCGGCTCCTTCACCGTCATCTTTAAAAGGATAGCCACAAGCACGCCCGGCGCACCAATGACAAAGAAGGCTGCGCGCCATCCGAAGGCATCCGTAATCGGTCCCCCGACCAGATTGGCCAAGGCCCCGCCCAAGGTGACGCCCATGGCGTAATAGCCCAAGGCCGTTGATCGTTTGTTGGCGGGGTAATAGTCCGCGATCAGAGAATTGGCCGGCGGCGTGCAGCCTGCCTCACCAATGCCCACCGCCACGCGGCAGGTCAGTAGCACCCAAAAGGCCCCCAGCGTGATCCCGCCCAGCGTCACCTCTTGCGACAGACCGCACAGGGCCGTGGCCAAGGACCAAAGGCCAACACAGACCGACATGATCCAGACCCGGTGCCGCGTCTCTGCGAACTGCGCCAACGGAATGCCGACCACCGTATAGAGCAGCGCAAAACCAAAGCCGGTCAGCAAGCCAAAGGCTGTGTCGGAAATGCCAAGCTCTGGCTTCATCTGCGGTGCCACCACAGACAGAAGACCCCGATCTACGAAGTTGAGGATATAGACCAGCAACAGGATATTGATGACATAGAAGCGATAGGGCTGAGTTCCGAACCCAGCAATATGGCCGTCTTGCTCTGCCGCAGCCGTTGTACTCACGCTTCACTCCTCAATGGGTTCGTCCCCATCTTGTGATGTTTCTGGTCTTATCTGACGCGCATCCTAGGGAGCCCCCCACGATCGAGCAAGGGCCTCCATCGCGGCATGACCTCAAGCGCCGTCACCCCACCTGCGGCCAATCTGGCAGGGCCAGTTTGACGGGCTGGCCCTTGAGGGTAGTGGCGAGGTGGACGAGGAAGCTGGCAATGCCCGCCGCGCCCTGCATATAGCCGGTCTGGGCCTCTAGAAAGTCGGGGCGGTCGCGGTGTTCGGCCTGAATCCAGCTTCGGCGATCCCCCTCAAGGCGGCTGTTGGCCACGATCACATCGGCGCAGCGCTTGGCCAGTGACAGATAAGCCTCATCGCCGGTCCGCTCAGCCATCAACAGCGCGAACTCGCCCACGCCCGCATCGCCGCAACATTGGCTATGGTTAGCCCAAAGCCCCTTGGAGCGGGATTCCGGTGCCCCCAGCGCTAGCATGCCCTTTGTCAGGGCGCGGGCCTCTTCCAGCCACTCGGCCTCGCCGGTGACGGCATAGAGCGCCAAGAACAGTCGGCCGGTCCCAGCGGGGCCATGGCAGGCCCCCAGATAGAAGATCGGGTTGCGGGCCTCTTCGGTGTGACAGACCAGACGCCCATCGCCGACCGTGCTGGCGCGGCTCTGGACATAACGAGCCGCCGATTTGGCCGCCTCCAAATAGCGATCATCGCCCGTAGCGCGATAGACCTCGAGCAGAAAATAGCCCACCCCCGCGCCGCCATGGGCAAAGTTGGGGGCGGTAAAGGCAAAAGGCATGTCGGCCATCATTAGCCACCGGAGGCCATCCTGCGTCGTCTCGGCCACCTCCAGCAATCGGTCGGCGCAGGCGACGGCCCAGTCCAGCGCCTTGGGGGTCAGGCCGTGCCTGTGGCCATAGAGCAGGACAAGCCCCGCCCCTGCCGCCCCGACCGACTGATCATAGATCTCACGGTCGCCGGTAAAGCCGGTAATGTCGGAAAAGGGCATGGGCTCGATCCAGCCGATGCCGCTGCCCAGATCGCTGGCCTGCGCCCTTAGATGGTCCAGGCACTGACCGGCGAGGATGCGGAAGTCTTCACGTCCACTGGCCCGTGCCAACTCGCTCATGGCAAAGGCATAGCCCGGCCAACCGCGCGACACACTGACCGACAGATGATCGACCCGGCCCAGATGGGTGGCCACCTCCTCGCCCGCCGCAATAGCCTTGGCCAGCGCTGCCGGATCACCGGTCGCGGCATGGAGCTCGAGCAGCAGCAGGATAATGCCCGATGAGCCGTGATAGAGGCTGTAGTCCGACCCCGAGCCCTGATCGGCCCGCCGCCACTTGGCCCGGCCCTCAATCTGCTGCCCATCAATAAACTGCGCCGCCTGCTGCGCGATCGCCAGATAGTCGGTCATACTTGCCCCCCAGATCGGCGAAACTCCGCTCGCTCGGTTAAGGCTTAGGCCGAGGGCATGAGGGGCTCAAGGGGAAAGAGGAGTTCGTCTGCCCCCCAACATCCGATCCTATCCAGTTGACATCCCCCCCGCCGGGCCAGATGATTGTTATCAATGATTAGGCTCGATTGAACGGGCGTTTGTGGGGGAAACCATGTCGGTGATCGACGGCACCTGTCGCCTTACCCTCAGTGCGCGCACGCCCAACCGACGCCCGTGATCACAGCCTATGCCGTAGCCCCCTTTTAAGTTTTGACCCGGAGTCCTGCCATGTCTCGCCTCAAGTTCGGTGCCTTCCTTGCCCCCCACCATCCGATTGGCGAGAACCCGACATTGCAGTTTCGCAATGACCTCAAGCTCGCCGCCCATCTGGACGAGCTGGGCTATGACGAGTTCTGGTGCGGCGAGCACCATTCGACCGGCTGGGAGATGATCGCCTCGCCAGAGATGTTCTTGGCGGCGGCGGGAGAGCGCACGCACCGTATTCGCCTCGGGACCGGGGTTGTGTCCCTGCCCTATCACCACCCCTTCAATGTCGCCCAGCGGATGGTCCAGTTGGACCATATGACCGGCGGGCGGGCGATCTTCGGGACTGGCCCCGGCGCCCTGCCGTCAGACGCCCACATGCTGGGGATCGACCCCATGACCCAGCGCGACCGGCAAGATGAGGCCATCGGCGTGATCCGCCGTCTGCTGGCGGGCGAGCGCGTCACCCACACCAGCGACTGGTTCACCTTGCAAGATGCCCGCCTGCAACTGTTCCCCGTGCAGGAGGAACTGCCGATGGTTGCGGCCTCCTCGATCAGTCCCTCGGGCATGACACTGGCCGGGAAATACGGCATGGGCGTCCTGTCGATTGGCTCCAATTCCGACGCAGGCCTTGCCGCCTTGCCCACCCAATGGGGCTTTGCCGAAGAGGCCGCCGCTAAGCATGGCAATGTCGTGGATCGCAAGAACTGGCGCGTGCTGATGTCTTGGCACATTGCCGAGACCCGCGAAGAGGCCCGCGCGCAAGCCGGGGAAGGTCTCAAGCTCTGGCACAATGAATATCAGGTCGGCACGCTGATGCGTCCCGACGCTCAGCCCTTCTTGACCGTCGAGCAGGCGCTGCACGAGACCGCCTTTGTCGAGGGCGCCGCCGCCGTCATCGGCACACCCGACGATCTGGTCGCCGCCATCCGCAAGATGCTCAACTCGTCCGGCGGGTTCGGCACGGTTCTGGGCTTTGCGCACGACTGGGCCAATCGCGAAAACACCCTGCGCAGCTGGGACCTTGTGGCGCGTTATGTCATGCCCGAGGTCAATGGCATGCTCGAAGGCTACCGCGCCTCTCGCGCCTATGTGGTGGAGAACCGCGAATGGTTCAACCGCGCGGGCCAAGCGGTGCTGACCAAGATCATGTCTCACGAAGGGGCCGCAGCAGCCCTCAAGGCCGGGATGGAGGGCGGCGTCGCCATGCGCTCGCCCAATGCACCAGACCTCGAACAGGCCGCGAAAGATATGAAATAGGCGGGTCTAAGACCCAACGGTCAAAGGCGCTCCTTCCCCGACTTGGCGCGGGGAAGGAGGCTCATCCTTAGAAGGTCAGATTGATCCAAGCCCCGTCGCACTGATGTTGAGCGCGGAAGGCCTTGGCGGGCATGGCTTTCACACCCCCGGCATCGGCTATATCGAGCGCTTGGATCTTGCCGGTCCTATAGGCCGACCATTGCGGCAGACCCTTGCCGTTCGGCGTTCCAGTACGGGCAAAGTTGGTCCAATAGCCGGTCATGGCCTCTTTCAGAGCCGTCTGCTCGGCCCCGCCAATCGGCAACATATTGAACAGATAGGGCAGCTCCGCAGCATGGGCGGCCCCTTGCTTGTAGGTCAGTACATATTTACCGCCAAAGGAGCCGACGAGCGGCGGGGCGCTCTGATTGCGGTACTCATACATCCATACCGGCGAGCCCTGTCCCGCCACGCGCGCCGAGACATTGATACCGTTGCACGAGAAGATACTGTCCGTGCCCGCCACACCCGCCGCAAGGCTGGGCTGCATGACCGGATCGGAGCCATGGGCCGACAGGGGATAGTACTTGGTCTTGATGTCTTCGAGCGAATGGCCCGATTGGATAGCGAGGTCTGCAGCTCCCTTGGCATAGGCCTCTTGGCTCATGACGAAGGATCGATTGGCCGGATCGAAGTTGGGTGGCTTGGCCGCGAACCGCGCCGTCATCTCCCCAATAGCCACGAACATATCATTTTCGTTTTCGTTGGAGCCGTTGATCAGCGGAACCTTATTGTTCTTGCCCTCCACAAAGGTGGCCTTGATGGTCTGGGGCAGGACCTTGGCGTCCACCGACGGGATGACATTGGGCACCGCCGTGGTGAAGGCCTTGAGCAGCTTGGAGCGCACAAGGCTCTCTGGCATGGCCCGAAGGCAGGCCGCCGTCAGGTCTGACCCGGCACAGGCCGCCGGACTGTCTGGTCCCGCGCTGGCGAGGGTCGCGGTCAGGGCCTCAGCGCTCTTGGCCTCAAGATCGGCTTGGGACAGTTGGCCGGCCACCCCATAGGCACCGCTTTGAATGATCGCCTTTTGGAACAGCCCCGCCGAACCGGGGGCCGCCAGGTGGCTCAGCACGCTAAAGCCGCCCGCAGACTCGCCAAAGATGGTCACATTCTTGGGGTCGCCGCCGAAGCCAGCAATATTGGCCTGAACCCAGCGCAGCGCCGCCTGCTGGTCCATGATGCCGTAATTGCCCGAGCTGCCATCCTGATCGCGCAAAGCCGGGTGGGCCAAAAAGCCGAGTGCGCCGAGTCGATAGTTGATGGCCACGACAATCACGCCCTTGGTCACCAGAGCGGACGGATCGGCATAGCCGCCTGCGCTGCCGCTGGTAAAGGCCCCGCCATGGATCCAGACCATCACCGGGAACTTGCCTTCAGCAGAGGGGCTGTGAACATCCAGATAGAGGCAATCTTCACTATCGCTCGACGCCCGGCCAATCGCCATTGAAGGCTGTAGGCAGGCCGCAGACGACTTGGTCTTTTCGAGCGGCACGGTCCAGTTGGCGGCAGGCTGCGGCGCTTTCCACCGCAACTCACCCACAGGCGGGGCGGCAAAGGGAATGGCGAAATAGCTGGTCATGTCCCCCCGTACTGTGGCCTTGACGGGTCCAGAGGCAGTGGTCACCGCATCTGGGGCTGCGGCCTGAACCGAAGACGCACTGCCCAGCGCCGAAAGGCCCAAGCCTATCGCCAAGGCTACGGCGGATCCACTGACGCGAAGATGTCGTTTCATGTGCCTGTTTCTTCCCAATTCTGTTTTTTTCAGGCTAAGCCATTGTCAGACCCAATGCCAATAGTCAGTTCCACCCCTTCGAGGCGAACCGTGGGGTGGTCCCGACCCAACACCTCCACATAGAGATCTCAAAGACACGTCAAAGGTGGTTAGCGGTGACGCCCCCCTTATGCTAACACCCCCTTCGTCGCGGTCGGGCGACGATAGCGCGAGAGCCTGTTGGGCGGCGGGAGAAGCTGACATGAGTAAAGTCCTAGTCATTGGTGCGGGCGGCGTCGGCTCGGTGGCGGTCCATAAGATGGCAATGAGTCCGGAGATCTTCTCCCACATCACGCTGGCCAGCCGCACCAAATCCAAATGCGATGACATTGCTGCCTCGGTCAAACAGCGCACCGGCGTGACCATAGACACGGCCGCGCTCGATGCCGATGATGTTGCTGCCACCACCGCCTTGATCAAGGACGTCCAGCCCAAGTTGGTGGTCAATCTGGCCCTGCCCTACCAAGATCTCGCCATCATGGATGCCTGTCTGGCCGCCGGCGTGAACTATCTCGACACGGCCAACTATGAGCCGCGCGACGAGGCCAAGTTCGAATATAGCTGGCAGTGGGCCTATCAGGACCGGTTCAAGGATGCGGGCCTGATGGCGCTGCTCGGCTCTGGCTTTGATCCAGGCGTGACCTCGGTCTTTACCGGCTATACCAAGAAGCACCTGCTCGACACGATCGAGACGCTCGACATTTTGGACTGCAATGGCGGCGACCACGGCCACCCCTTTGCCACCAACTTCAATCCTGAAATCAATATCCGCGAAGTGACCGCGCCCTCACGCCATTGGGCCAAGGGTCAGTGGGTCGAGGGACCTCCTCTGGCCCACAAGCAGACCTTTGATTTTGAGCAGGTCGGCCCCAAGAACATGTACCTCATGTATCATGAGGAGCTGGAATCCTTGGCCAAGTTCTATCCTGAGATCCAGCGCATCCGATTCTGGATGACCTTTGGCGATGCCTATCTTAAGCACCTCGAAGTGCTGGGCAATGTCGGCATGACCCGGATTGATCCGGTCATGTTTGAAGGCCGCGAGATCATCCCCTTGCAGTTCCTCAAGGCCCTTCTGCCCGAGCCCTCATCGCTGGGCCCCCGCACACGCGGCAAGACCAATATTGGCACCATCGCCACGGGCACCAAGAACGGCCAGCAAAAGACCTTCTATATCCGCAATATCTGCGATCATGAGGAGGCCTATGCCGAGACCGGCTCTCAGGCCATCAGCTATACCACCGGCGTTCCAGCCATGATTGGCGCGGCCCTGATGCTGACCGGCCAATGGACCGGCGCGGGCGTGTTCAATATGGAACAACTCGATCCCGATCCTTTCATGGACCTCTTGAACAAACACGGCCTGCCTTGGAAGGTTGAAGAGCTTCCCGCCCCCTTGGACTTCTGATCGGTTAAATGGCGATGGAAACTCAAGCCGGGGGCCCCGGGGCCTTTGCTGAATTTGATCTGGGCCGCGTGCCCTCGCCCTGCTTCGTCGTCGACGAGGTCGCGGTAAGGCGCAATCTGGCCGTGCTCAAGGGTGTCGGTGACCGGGGCAATGCCAAGGTCCTTCTGGCGCTCAAGGCCTTTTCTATGTGGGCTCTGGCTGATCTGGTTGGGGACTATATGGCCGGTGTCTGCGCCTCTGGCCTCTGGGAAGCGCGGCTGGCGCGTGAACATTATCGCGGAGAGTTGACCACCTACTCCCCGGCCTATCGCCGCGAGGACATGGCCGAGATCCTGCATCTATCCGATACGGTGATCTTCAATTCCCCCAATCAAATGGCGCGGTTTAAAGACGAAATCACTGCCGCGCGGGCTCAGGGTGAACAGTTCGAGATCGGTCTTCGACTCAATCCCGAACATAGCGAAGGGTCGGTCGCCAAATATGACCCCTGCCAGATCGGCTCGCGCCTCGGCTTTCCCATCTCACAGCTTCGGGCCGAACATCTCGAGGGCGTAGACGGCCTGCATCTGCATGCCCTCTGTGAACAAGATTTTGAGCCCCTACGCCGCATCTGGGACGCGATCGCGCCCAAGCTCGAGGGGCTTTGGCCCAAGATCAAATGGGTCAATCTGGGCGGCGGTCACCACATTACCCGTGCCGACTATCAGCGCGAAGAGCTGGTCGCCTTCCTGCGCCAGATCACAGCGCAGCACGATATTGAGGTCTATCTCGAACCGGGCGAGGCCATTGCTCTGGATACCGGCATTCTGATCGGCGAGATTTTGGACGGCTTTAACAATGGCGTCCCGGTCGGGATCACAGACATTTCTGCGACCTGTCATATGCCCGACGTCATCGAGGCCCCCTATCGCCCCGCCATGCTCAATGAGCCAGACGAAGGCGTGAGCGTTCGATTGGGCGGTCCCTCCTGTCTGGCGGGCGACATTATCGGCGACTATCGCTTCACCGTGCCGCCGCCTGCGGGAACCCGCATCGCCTTCCTCGACCAGGCCCACTATTCGATGGTCAAGACCAACACCTTTAACGGTGTCCCCCTGCCCTCCATCGCCCTGTGGAACAGCGAAACCGACGCCCTGAGGATGGTCAGACAGTTCGACTATACCGACTTTAGAGATCGGTTATCGTGAACCGCCCCTTCGGCCGCAACTACGCTTTCATCGTTGTGGGCGCGATCTTTCTGGCCCTGATGGGGGCGGCGGGATTGCGCGCGGCACCGGGCGTTTTGATGTTGCCGTTGGAAAAGGCCTTTGGTTGGGACCGGGGTCTTTTGTCGGCTGCCGCTGGGCTTGGGATCTTTCTCTATGGCCTGACCGGGCCGTTCGCGGCGGCCTTGATGCAGTCCTTTGGTTTGCGCCGGACAGCCACCCTCGCCCTCAGCCTTTTGGCGGCATCGGCGGGCCTTTCAAGCCTGATGACCGAGCCTTGGCACTATCTGGCGACCTGGGGCCTAATGGGTGGGCTTGGCACAGGCGCATTGGCGATGGTGCTGGGCGCGACCGTCGTCAATCGCTGGTTTGTTACGCAGCGCGGCCTGATGACCGGTCTGCTCATGGCCTCGACTGCCACGGGATCCTTGATCTTCTTGCCAGGCATGGCAGCAATTGCCGAGCGCGGCGGCTGGCAACCTGTGGTCCTTGCCATTGCGGGGGTCATGGCGGTCCTAGCGGTGATCGTCTGGTTTGTGGTGCCCGAAGCGCCGGCCTCTATCGGGCAACAGCCTTATGGGGCCGATGAGAACTATGTGCCCGTCGCGCCTCCCCCAGCGGGCGGCGCGCTCAAGCTGGCCTTTGTCACCCTAGGCCGCGCCGCCGAAACGCGGCCGTTTTGGCTATTGTTTGGTAGCTTCTTTGTCTGCGGCCTGACCACCAATGGGCTCATTGGTGTCCACATGATCGCTATGTGCGGTGATCAAGGCCTTCCACAGACGAGAGCCGCAAGCCTTCTGGCCATGATGGGCCTGTTTGATCTGGTCGGAACACTGGCCTCGGGATGGCTGACCGATCGCTATGACCCGCGCAAGCTGCTGTTCGTATATTATCTGTTTCGCGGCCTATCCTTGATGGTCTTTCCCTTCACGGACTTCTCACTGACCTCTTTGGCGATCTTTGCTGTGTTCTATGGTTTGGACTGGGTCGCCACCGTGCCGCCAACCATCAGGCTCGCCACCGATATTTTTGGTGAGCGCGACGGTCCTATTGTCTTTGGTTGGATCGCTGTGGGCCATCAGGCCGGCGCTGCCACCGCCGCCATCAGCGCTGGCCTATTGAGGGCCTCCCAGGGGCGTTATCTGGAGGCCTTTCTGATCGCTGGCATGACCGCCATCGGAGCGGCCATAGCCTCGCTTCTGATCCAGCGCAGCGCTAGGATGGCCCTTGTTACCCGTTGATTTAACAATCGAATATCCAGTTACAAACACGGCAGTCAATTTATGAGGACAATCCCAAAAAACTTAGATATTCTCCTCAGATCAAGAAGCCAGAGTGCCGAGGGGGAGTTAAGATGGACCTGACCGCAAAAATCCTGCTGACGATTGTTGCCGTGATGACTGGTATCGGCCCTATGAAAGCGGACTTCAACCGGACCCATGCCACCAACCCCCTGTGGCCACCCCACGCACGGTTCCATGTCGTCTGGCAAGTCTTGGCCCAGGCTGGCATTTCCCTGTTCATACTCTATTTCCTGTGGGGCGCGACCTTCGAGGGTCATGTGCTGATCGCAGCCCTGATGAACTTCAACTGGGGCCTGACCTTCTATCTGACCCTATTCAATATGAAGCGGTTCGAGGGCAGCCTGTCCGACGTCAACGGGATCAAACCCTTTGAATTCAACATCGGCGGTCAGATCCGCAAGGTGGACACCAACCTGTTCCTCGGCACGATCATGATGAGCGTCAATCTGATCGCCACGATCCTCGTGATCGTCTGAACGCGGGACGAGACCGCCACAAGAGCGGCCAAGGCTCAGTTTGTGAAAAAATGATCGGATTGAGTGATTAGCTCAATTCCTTAGGCCTCGAAATTTCATATCGCTCCTCGGTCTGGATTTACCAACCGAGGGCAAGCGAGCATGAGGCTTGGTTTTAAAAGTCTAATCGGGGCATTGCTCGGATTTCACAGCGATCGCAAAGCCGCTGTCAGTCCGTTAATGACGCTGATGCTGATCCCCTTGATCGGCGGTCTCGGCATCGCTGTTGAGGCGTCACATATGCTGACAATCCAACGGTCAATCCAAAATGTTGCCGATTCCGCGGCATTGGCGGCTGCCGGTAATGGGACCTCCACCTATGCCCTAGATGCCTTGGCCGTTAGCGATAGGGCCGGATTGGTGTCGGGGGTTGAGGACACGACGATCCTCGCGGAAAATAATGTTACCTGCCCGGCCCCATCCACCCTGACCAACTGTTATAGTGTTACCATCACACGAAAGATGCCACTCTATCTCGTCCGCGTTCTGGGCTTTTCGGGGGATACGACGACGAGCACGGGTGCTCGGGCGCAAACCATCCGCGCTGTGTCGATTGCCAGCGCCAAGGGACCGGGCGCGGCCTACTGCATCACCGCGCTAAGCCAAAGCGCAACGGCGGTCAATATCAAGGGAGCCCCGGACCTAGACCTTAAGGATTGCAGCGTCTTTTCCAATGGCGGCGCGGAATGTACGGGTCAGTCGGGCTCGACCATCAACTTTGCCGATATTGTTCTAACCGGCAGCGGAAACAAGCCGTGCGGTACGGTCAGGGCCGCCACCGCGCCCTTTTCAGATGCAACCTACGCCGCACTGCGCAGCCAGATCACACCCGCCTCCACAGCCTGCTCAAGCTATCCTCAGGCCGACAAAAAGACGTCTGCGGTTGCCGTTGCCAACCAGCTTTCTGGAACCCTTTCTGGCCCATCCGTCAAAAAGTGTGGCGATGTTCAGTTGATCGGAAATGTCGACGTGATCTCCGACGCAGTATTGACCATCTATAACGGCCGTTTAGACCTGAATGGATTTACGTTAAAAGTCATCAATGGCGCTCATTTGACGATCATCTTCTCGGGAGATGCCGCATCAACCAGTAATCATTTTCCGATGAGCACGAAGGGCAGCGGAATATTAGATTTTTCGGCACCAGACAGTGGCACCTGGTCGGGAGTAGCGATCTATCAAGATCCAATTCTCACCAAAAATATTGATTTTGTATATAACGGTAGCTCACCAGCATTCAATATTACAGGTTTGATCTATACCCCCCGGGCCAATCTACAGTTTTCGGGTGCTGTTAATCATGCCACTCAAGGATTGGCCTGCCTCGTCTTCATTACCTACACATTCCAGATCAATGGCTCGGGCAGCATCTTTGCAACCCCGACTCGCGAATGTAATCGCGCTGGCCTGATCGTTCCTGGCGTACCGGGCACGAACAGCCGTCAATCCTTGGTGCAGTAATGAACAGGCCGCAAACCTTGGCCCCAAGGGGGCAACGCCAAAATGAGGGCAATTTCTGGCGCAACACGGCGGGAGCCGCCGCTGTCGAGTTCGTGCTTTGGACGGGAGTTATGGTGCTCCCAATCTTGAGCGCAGTGGACATTGCCTACTATGCCTATCAGCGCATGCAGGTGGAGGTTGCCGCTCAAGCCGCTGCCCAAGCCGCGTTCCAGAGTTGTGATCCGATGACCCAACTGCCCGCAGCCAGTAAATGTGCGGGCGTACTGGCCAAAATGACCGAGGCGGCACAGTCAACGACACTTGGCACCGCCGTGACCTTTGCGACACCTCCCATCGAAGGCTATTTTTGTGTCAATAACGCTCACCAAATGATCCTGATGGGTACGTCCGAGCCAATTCTGGCGGCGGGGGGAACGGCCCCCACGGCACCGAACCCCTTCAGCTGTGATGGGGTTGTGCCCGGCAGTTCCAGTCTTCCGGGCGACTATGTCTCCGTGACCGTAACCCATAGTTTCACGCCCATATTTTCTGGGATTTCAGTCGCGCAACTCCTTTCAACAGAAATCCATAAGACCGCATGGATGAGGTTGTCATGATCGAGCAATCAAGCGCCAAATCAGACCGTCGGATCGGGTTTCTTCGCAACTGTCGCGGCAATACGGCTGTAGAATTTACCCTGGTCCTCATACCACTCATTCTCCTGACTATCGGCACCATCAATCTCAGCCTGATGATGTATACGGCCTCGGCGCTTCACTATGCGGTCCAGGACGCCGCACGGTGCTCCTCGGTTAAGACCTTGATTTGCGCTGATCCGGCCTCTACCGCCGCCTACGCGGCGACACGCTATCGAAGTGTCGGGGGAACAGCGACATTTACGCGGACCACAGCAGCCTGCGGCAACCGAGTGCAGGGCGTTTCGAACTATAGGTTTATAACAGGTTTGTCGGTGATCATCGTGCCAATTTCGGCATCAGCCTGTTATCCACTGTCTTAGATTTGCCATATAAGCCGGAGCGCGAATCGTCAAGAATAATCATCTTGAATAATAAAAATGTTTAATATTAACAAATGTCAATTTTGGTGTGTTTGTACAGAAAAATTAATCAAATTTATTTATATTATCTGAATTGATTATTGATATTCACTTAAAATTTTTAACTCGCCATAGTGCTAGTGCCATATCGATCTTCATCTATTTGGAGACCGTATTGGAGGTGAAAAATCGGTTCACAATGCACAAGGGTAAAAACGATGCGAAATATCAAATCATTCTTGGTCGATGAGTCTGGTGCGTCTGCGGCTGAGTATGTGCTCATCCTCGCCTTGATCGGCCTTGCGATCATCATCGGCGCAGGAAATCTCGGCACCGCGATGGACGGTGCCATGACGAGTACTGGAACGGCGGTTTCGAACGCCTTGCCGTAAGAATTGTGAAATTTAGCCATAAACTAAAAATTGGCTGAATATAATAAGTAATGGTTGCCGCTTTTAAAGATGTGACCATTACTTTATATATTTATTAGAGAGAATTATTCATGACCATAAGAAATTTAGCGTCTTTTACAGTCGCTGCACTTCTTGGGCTATTGGCGCTCTTGGGCGTTCGCGAAATATTAAATGGGCGAAGTGCCGATGCGTCAATTGCAGTCGGTACCCAGCGCATGACGCCGGTCGTGGTTGCATCCATTCCGATCGAACGGGGAACTAGCCTTAAACCCGTTATGCTGAAGACCGTTTCATATCCGCAAAACTCTGTCCCAACCGGTGCCTTTCACTCGATCGATCAGGCCATAGCGGCCGGAGACCGCAAAGCCTTAAGATCCTTAGCCGTGAACGAACCCGTCCTTCTATCGAAGCTCAGTGGGCCCAATACAAAGGCTAATCTATCAGGCTCACTAGGCTCCGGAATGCGCGCGGTGAGTGTGAGATCTTCGGATGTCACCGGTGTTGGCGGCTTTGTTCTGCCCGGTGACCGCGTCGACATCTATGTGACCCGGGAGATCGCTTCGGGGAGCAATTCGTCCACCGTAACCCAAGTCATAGCCGAGAATGCGCTGGTCTTGGGCGTGGATCAAACCAGCGATCAAGAAAGCGAAAAGCCGATCGTATCGAAATCCGTCACAGTTGAAGTCACGCCCGAACAGGCCTCAGCGATCGCGCTGGGACAGTCTGTCGGATTGATCACCTTGTCCCTTCGGCAGCTCGGCGACCAGACCGAACTTCCTCAGAAAATTATGACGGTTCATCAGCTCACCGCCATGACCCCCGCGTCCCAGGCCTCGGCTCCGATCAGAAACTCAAGACCAAAGTCGAAAAATCGGACGCGAGGGCCATCGAACACACCTGAGATGATCAATGTCATCCGTGGAACGGACCTTTCGAACTATTTGATCGGCTCCTAACGCGCTGCACCCGCACCAAACCAGCCTGCGCCTAACGCGATAGCGAGCGCTCGGGGAACCAAGGTGAACCACATGCCTAATCAATTTCCTCTATTGCACATCAACGCAGTCCCTCGGGCCCCATGGATTTTGGCAAGCTTGGTGCTGAACCTTTTTGCGATCCCTGCATTCGCCGCCGAGGCTACTCCGCCCTTAGCTGCGGCCTTTCCAGGGGCACCAAACGCCCCTGAGACCATTGTCGCGGTGGGGAAGTCTCGGATCATCAACCTTCCCGAGGCCTATACCGACCTCATGATCGCCGACCCGAAAATTGCCGATATTTTGCCGCTCAACAATCGCTCAGTCTATGTCTTGGGCAAGGCGCTTGGCTCTACCGCCCTGACGATCTATGGACCGAAAAAGCGCTTAATCTCTGCCTCGAATGTGGTGGTTTCGGCCGATATTGAAGGCCTTAAGGCGCGGCTGCACGACGTCGTTCCGACAGAACAGAATATTGCGGTCCATTCTGCCAATCAATCGATCGTGCTGTCCGGCACAGTCAGTAGCCCCTCTACCTTGCAGCAGGTCTTGGCTCTGGCCCAGTCCTACGCGCCGGAAAAGGTGGTGAACATGCTCAGCGTCGAAGGCACGCAGCAGGTCATGCTATCGGTAAGATTTGTTGAAATGCAGCGCTCCACAGCCAAGAACCTTCGGCTGAACGTCAATAATTTCATCAATGGTAATCGCGATGACGTCGGGGTTATTACCGGCGATACCAACGTTAGGGCGGGCGGTGCCTTGGTCGAAAGCTTCGGGGCAATTAGCGCCCTGTTCAACAATGACC
Source organism: Pseudomonadota bacterium (assembly GCA_041182245.1). Lineage (GTDB taxonomy): Bacteria > Pseudomonadota > Alphaproteobacteria > Caulobacterales > Caulobacteraceae > CAISGS01. The sequence goes on from JBEGNZ010000002.1 coordinate 45,860, forward strand.
TTGAACTGCTCATCGATGCGCTCGAGACCAAAAATCTGGCCAAGACCCTCGCAGAGCCCAACCTTGTCGCGATGTCAGGCGATACAGCCAGCTTCCTCGCGGGCGGCGAATATCCCGTGCCTGTTGCGCAACAAAATAACACAGGCGGATCGGTCAATACGACCATTGAATTCAAGCAGTTCGGTGTCGCACTGGGCTTTACACCAACAATCTTAAAGGACGGGCTGATCAATCTTGTGGTCAATCCCGAGGTCTCCAGTATCGACCCATCAGTGTCCATCGAACTGGGAACCGTCAAAATTCCAGGCATCAAGGTCCGCCGTGCCAAGACGACAGTGGAGCTACGTGATGGGGAATCCTTCACCATCGCGGGCCTGCTGAAAGAAGATTATCTCAACCAGACCCGTCAGTTTCCATTCGTAGCGGACATGCCCGTTCTTGGATCACTTTTTCGGTCCAAGGGCTACCAGCGTGACGAGACCGAGTTGGTGATCGTCGTCACCCCCCATCTGGTCACGCCTCGCCGGGGTAATACCGTCATGCCCGGTGAACGGTTCGTACCGCCGTCTGATTTCGAGTTCTTCCTTCAAGGTCACGTCGAGGGCGCTGCCAAATCCGGCCAAGCCGGTGCGAGAGCCTTGATGGACGGCAGCGCATCAAAGGGCGGCATCGACGGGCCACACGGCCATATTCTCTATTAGGACATTTCCCATGACCTCTAAGATGAACTGCCTCAAAATTGTAAGCCTTTCGGCCCTGTGCGGCGCTGCCCTCAGCGCGTGTACGACCGCCAAGGCACACCTTAGCGAAGACTTCGGCTATGCCGCTCGGCAAGCTGCCGTCGCGCAGATCGCCGATCCTGATGCGACCTATAGCCATGCGCTGGCTCCCGGCTCCAATGGTTCCCGAGCCAGCCTTGCACAAGAACGATATCGGACCGGACGGGTGATCGCTCCTTCTGCCACGGCTTCAACCATCGGCACACAGGCTGCGGCGATCTCACTGCCCTAGGCTGTCGGTGGCGCGGTCTCAAGCGCCCTAAGGTCAAGCCAAGCTCCTAAAGGCTTAAACACATCATTTGGAGTGCTTCATCAAATGTCTGATCCCACAAACGGCATTCCAACCCATGCCCCGCATACCGGAAACGGCAAAATGCCGCCCAACCTTCTGCTGCAATCGGTGGGTGTCGTGCCCTCAGCAATCGGCGGAGAGGGACGGCTGCCTGCCCTAAAGACGCTCTTTCCAAATATCGCCTTTGAGGCGGTGGACGAGAATTTGGCCTTGGTCGACAATGCGAAATATGACGTGCTCATCATTCCAGTTGATAAGGACAGCATTCCGGATGTTGGCAAGTTGTTGCAGAGATTGTCTGCGGGAGCCGCTCAAACCAAGATCATTACGGCGCTCAAGGGAGCCGACGTTGCCACTATCCGGGAGTTGCTTCACACCGGCGTCGCCGACGTCTTGCCTGAACCGATTACCGATCCGATTCTTGCGCTCAGCCTAGAACGCATTCTCGCCAAGCAAGCGGCTGCCGAGGGTCGAAAACATGGCCGTGGCAAGATCATTGCCATGATGAAGGCCGGTGGGGGCGTGGGTGCGACCTCGCTCGGCATTCAACTGGGACTTCTACTCGCAGAGCGGCATCATACCGATGTCTGCTTTGCTGATCTGGATGTCCAATTCGGACTGGCGGAGATCTATCTGGACATCGCAGACAGTATTTCGATCGTGGAGTGCCTTAAATCAGGTTCAAACCTCGCTGAAACACCGTTCCCATCGACATTGGCAAAACATTCTAGCGGGCTTCGCCTTCTTGCGGCCCCTAAAGACGTTGTCGCGCTCGACACCATGACGGCGGAAATTGCCAACGCCCTGATGACGGGCATGAGGCGTGACTTTCAGACGACCATTGTCGACCTGCCAACAGAATGGACCGCCTGGTCGAACCAGGTTTTACAAAATGCCGATCATATTGTTTTGGTTACCCACCTGACGGTTCCTCACGTCCAGATTACGAAGCGACAACTGCGCGTTATCGAGGCTCAGAAACTGAATGATCGGGCCCTCACCCTTGTTTGCAATGCCGTCTCTCCCGACCACGTGCACGCCCTACCCTTGAAATCCGCCGAACGCGGAATTGGGCGGAAGTTCGATTGCGTCATTCCCGAAGACCGCAGAACCATGCTCAGCGCAGTAAACCAAGGCATGGATAAGAGCATCGCTAGGCAATCGTCAAAAATCGCAAAGAGCATCGTTGGTCTTGCTGATGTGATGAACGGCACCTTGTCCATAAATGGTTTCAAGACACCTGAATTTCAGATTTGGAAATAGACCATGATCTTTCAAAATCAAAGCTTCGGGGTTGCTTCTGAGACGGCATCACCCTCTGTCAATCCGTTCTTTGTTCCGATCGAAGACGCCACAGGCTTGAAGGTCAGAATCCACCAGCGGCTAATCGATATTTTGAACCTTAGCCTTTTGGATAAGACGCCTCGCGACACACTACGCCAAGAAATCCGCGGTGCCGTTGGTGCGCTCTTGGCCGAAGAAAAGCGAGTTTTGAGTTTCGCACAGTTGGATCAGTTGATTGACGATGTGCTCGATGAGCTCTTGGGCCTCGGGCCATTGGAGCCCCTGCTCAAAGATGACACCGTTTCTGACATCCTGATCAATACGCCGTCGAAAGTCTATGTGGAGCGCCACGGTCGCATCGAGAAGACCGACGTCAAGTTTCAGGATAGCCGCCATCTGATCCGAGTGATCAATAAGATTGTGTCTGCAGTTGGTCGTCGGGTTGATGAATCCCAGCCCATGGTCGATGCCCGTCTGGCCGATGGCAGCCGATTTAACGCCATCATCCCGCCCTTGGCCGTCGACGGCCCCTTGGTGTCAATTCGCAAATTCTCTCGCAAGCCGATTACCATGCGACAGTTGATTACCTTTGGTTCGCTCTCTCAAGACATGGCCGAAATGCTCGTGGCCGCTGTGATGGCACGCCGCAACATCTTGATCTCGGGCGGCACCGGCTCAGGTAAAACCACCTTGTTAAATGCTTTGTCGTCATTCATTGGATCGGCTGAACGCATTGTTACAATTGAAGATTCTGCAGAGCTCCAGCTACAGCAGGAACATGTCGGCCGTCTGGAAACCCGCCCTCCAAACATAGAAGGACGGGGCGAAATTACGCAGCGAGATCTCGTGCGAAATGCCCTCAGAATGCGGCCCGATCGCATCATTGTCGGCGAGGTCCGGGCGGGCGAGGCCTTCGACATGCTACAGGCGATGAACACCGGTCACGACGGGTCAATGACCACCGTACACGCCAACACCCCGAGGGACGCCCTGTCGCGCATCGAGCAGATGATCGGCATGGCAGGTCTAGACATCTCTCCGACCTCCATTCGTCAGCAAATCTCTACTGCCATCAATCTGGTCATTCAAATTGAACGCATGGACGACGGACGCCGCCGCGTCGTGTCGATCCAAGAGGTTGTTGGCATGGAAGAGGTGACCATCAGCACCCAAGAGATATTCAGGTTCAAGCGCAGTGGCCGCTTAGAAACGGGTGAAATTGTTGGCGCATTTGAGGCAACTGGCATTCGGCCCAAACTCCTAGACATCCTCAAGGCCCGCGGCCTGCAGATGCCGAGATTGCCACAGTCGTTCGGTAAAGAATGAGCACCATCATGTCACCACCGACCAATCCCCTTATCTATGTCTTGGTGTTCATTTCGGTCGTCATCCTTGTCCAGACGACTGCAAGCCTGGTATTTCAAGCTAGCGACCAGTCCAAGAGCATAAACCGTCGGCTTAAAATGCTGAGTTCCGGAATTAGCGCGGACAAGGTCTACGCGTCCTTGATGCGCAAGACCTACCAGGCCGTACCTAAGGGCCACCCCGTCAGGGCCCTTTTGGCATGGCTGAACAGTTCATTGGCTCAAGCCGGATTAAACATCTCGCCCGAACGTTTGATCCTCATTATTGGTTCAGTCGCCCTCGCCCTTTGGGTGATGTCTATTAGCTTGAGCAATACAGGGTTTCGATTTCAAACCTTGAGTACAATGCTGATTTCTATCGCCGGAGCCATCCTGTTGGCAGTGATCGGTGTCGGCTTTTGGATCCAATCAAAACGGTTGGCGCGCATCCGGAAATTGGATGAGCAACTTCCTCTCGCGCTGGACATTGTCACCCGCGCTGTTCGAGCCGGGCACCCCGCGATCGCTGCTGTGCGGTTGGCCTCCGAAGAGTTGAGCGATCCTATCGGATCCGAGCTCGGCCTGGTGGTAGATGAGACCAATTATGGCGCGGAGTTTCGCGAGGCTCTATTGAATATGGGTCGGCGTACGGGCTCTGCTGACGTTCACTTTTTTGCGGTCAGCGTCAGTGTTCAATCTGAAACCGGCGGCAATCTTGCCGAGATATTGCAAGGACTTGCCTCGGTTATGCGCGGGCGTCAAACCCTTGGAAAACGCGTAAAGGCTCTTGCCAGCGAGGGTCAGGCCTCGGCGGTTATTTTGAGTATCTTACCTGTCGGCGTCGTGGCTTTCCAGTTCATGTCCCACCCGACCTACTATTCCGACAAATTCGACGACCCGATCTTCTGGCCGACGGTTGCAGCGACACTCGGTCTCTATGCAATTGGCTGGGTGATCGTCAATCGTATAATCAATTTCAAATATTGAGGTTCACATGCCCCCCATGATGGACACTATAATACTTGTTTTTACATTCACCACCATTGTCATTTTGGTGATGATAGCGTTTCAAGTATTAGATCATAATATCAATGTCTATCGTCGGCTTGGACTTTCGAAAAATAAATCTATACGAAAGTCTAGTGGAGTGCTGAAGAACGAGAAGATCAGCAACCGTTTTTTGGCTTGGGTACAGACCGCAACGGCGGGAAAGGAGACCACTGAAGGACCAAAGCTCGCCGAAGATTTAGCAAGGGCAGGCTTTGACCATCCTACAGCACCGATTTTGTACGTTGTCAGCCGTTTTGCATTGGCGATCGGGTTGCCGTTTTTATGGATCGCTAGCCAGTTTTTTATCGGTCCGGTGAAGACGGGAATGGGCACGGTTGCCTTACCTCTGGTTCTATGCGGCGTGGGCCTCATCACCCCTAAAGTGCTTCTTGACCAACGGATTAAAGCTCGGCGAGAGCAGATCGAACGTGAATTCCCCGACGCGTTAGACCTCTTGGTGATCTGTGTGGAGGCTGGCTTGGGTTTGGAGTCCGCATTCGTTCGGGTTGCACGCGAGGTTCAAGAGTCCCATCCGAACGTTTCGGCCATCATTCGTCGCATGACCGATGAACTCAATGCAGGTCGAAGCCGGCCCGATGCTCTTCGCGCCATGGCCCAACGCGCCAATGCCGACAGCATAAAGTCATTCGTAGCCCTGCTCATTCAAACCGACACCTTAGGCGTGAGCATCGGTCAAAGCCTGCGTACCTATTCGAATGAAATGCGCGAAACGCGATATTTGAAGGCTGAAGAGAAGGCCATGAGAATTCCGGTTCTGATGACCCTTCCCGTGGTTGGTTGCTTTATGCCTGTGATCATTGTCGCGCTTCTCCTACCGCCCGTCATCGACATGGTTCGGAATTTCGGGCCGGCCTTACAAAATACAAGCGGTCCAGCCTCCTACTCCACCATTCGCAATCCATGAGGTATCCAATGGCTCAAGCAGCGCTCAAGTCGCGGGTTTGGAAGTGGCTTCCAGCGGCCTGCCTTTCTTTGAGTTTAGCGGGATGTGTTCAGAGTCTATTACCATCGCAATGGGTCCGAATTGGTCCGGCCTCGAATCCGTCGACATCACTGCCCTCTAAAGACCAGGACGATTATGACTTGGCTCTACAAGCGATCGAGCGCGGGGACTATGCTACAGCCCTCTCGATGTTGCAGATCGCCCGGGCGCACGCGCCCGACGACGTGAGGACTCTAAACGCCTTTGGCGTCGTCTATGACAAGCTTGGTCGGTTTGATCTAAGCGCCCGCTATTACGCGCAAGCCTTAAAAAGCTCACCAAATTCCGACATTATCCGAAAAAACATGAATTACTCTTCAATATTAAAATACAAAACTGATGATATTTTTAGTAAATTATCTGAAAAATCAATAAAAAATGAGCAAGAAATTGTCGAAATTATTAAACCGGTATATTTCACAGATAACGCCATTGATGATCTGAATAGAGATCCTCAGACAGCTTACGGCAAGGGGGTAAATATCGTAAATTCATCAGGCGACCAAGATCGAGCCGAATTTTTACGACAAAGGCTAAGAACGCTCGGCTGGTCTGTGCCAGAGGCGCTCGCGGAGCCCGCCCCGGTCGCCCACAAAACCACGATCCTTTATCCTCGCGGCCGGCGCATTGTCGCAAATGTCTTAGCCCTAACCTTACAGGGGCGGCCAGCGCTCGTCGATTGTGCGAACCGCTGCTCGATAATTTCACTGACCATAGGCTCGGATAGCGCAGGCTGGCCTCTGGGTCCGCGCAATCCGGTCCAGGGTCGGGCAGGCCTATCATGAGCCCGAAGTCTCTGGCCCTTGCCACGACCCTGGCAGTAGTCCTCATAGGGTTATCCTCTCCCGCTATTGCTGGCCCGCTTCGTACCAACCCCCGCTCGCCGACAGCCGTCGATAGTCTGCTCATGAAGGTTCATCAGGCCATTGACGAGCAGCGTTATGTTGACGCCAGCCACTGGCTTGCCAGTGCGAGAATGGACGGCGTTTCTGATCCACGTCTGGCCTTGGCCAGTGGGCACCTGAACCTCGCACAAGGCCGATTTTCCAATGCACTGGATGCCTTTCGCCTCGCTGAACGAACGCCCACCACAAGACCAGAGGCGTTCGAGGGGCAAGGCCTAGCCCTCTTGGCACTGAACCGCGAACAGGACGCAGAACCCCTGTTGGATCAGGCCGTTGCAGCAAACGACAAGGCCTGGCGTGCTTGGAATGCCCTCGGAACCATCTATGATCGCCAGGGCGATTGGAAAAGGTCTGAAAAGGCCTATGGTCAGGCCCTCGCACCCTCTGACAGGGCCGCTATTCTATTGAATAATAGAGGTTATTCTCGTCTGCTTCAGGGGCAACGCGCGGCGGCCATAGGCGATTTTATCGCCGCCTTGAGCAAAGAACCCGCAATGACTGTCGCCCGTCGGAACCTAAGGTTGGCGATGGCCCTTGAAGGTGACTATGACCGCGCCCTTGCGGGCGGCACGCCGTTAGAACAGTCCACCCTCCTCAACAATGCGGGCTTTGCTGCTGCCGTGAGGGGTGACTACCAAAAGGCAAATGAGTTCCTGAACAGAGCGCTTTTGGTGCGGGCGACCTATTACGAAAGGGCGGCAGAAAACTTGAAGCTCGTGGCAACCCTTTCGACTGAGCAGAGGACCCAGCCTGATGGACGGCCCTAATCCTTGGTATCTATCCCTTGCTTTGGCGGTTACAGCAGCCCTCGCCTGGGCGTCTCTTAGCGATCTGAAATTACGGAAAATTCCGAACTCCTGTGTGCTAACCATAGTTGCCCTGTTTGCACTTTGGGCAGCATTACGCGGCGGTATCGGATTGCAGTCTTCCTTAATCGCGGCTGCGATCAGTTTCACGATCGGATTTGGTCTCTACCGCCTCGGGGTCATGGGTGCGGGTGATGTGAAGCTGTTTTCAGCCTTAGCCCTCTTTGCTGGCCTAGAGCTATTGGGGACCTTTGCTCTGTCCACTGCGATCAGTGGCGGCCTCGTCGCCCTAAGCTTCATGATCATCCGACCGACAAGGGGTGCGGTTATGTTCGCTCTTAAGGGCAAAGGGGACTACGCCCCCGGCATCCCCTATGGCATCGCCATCAGCCTAGGGGCTCTCCTCGTCATCTGGGGTAGCCTAACCCACATGCTCCCGCTGACCCTAGGCGATCTACCCCAAGCCTTCTAAGCCGCGTGAACGTGACGTCCGATGGACGGAGCCTAAGACCTAGGCCGACCGCGACATCCAATTGCCATGTGCGCCATAGGGAATGCGGCGCGGCATGGTGATGGTGGCCACCACCTCACCGTCAAAATCCTGAGCGTTCAGAATGACGAGGGCGGACTGGTCGATGGCCTCGTCATGCTTAAGCGCCATGATCCAGCCGTCATCCTCGGCTCCAGAATCCTTTGTCCCAGAGCCGGGACGAGGAACGAAGATCGGCTCGCCGAGATGGTTGGAAGCCCCGAAATCGCGGACCTGCTTTTGACCGCTCTCAAGGTCATATTTGTAGAGATATTGGCCCAGCGTCAGGGATGGGGCGCGCTCATTCAGGCTGGAGGTATAGCCAAACTGCGCCTTAAGGCCGACGAGGCTGTCATTGACGCGCGGGAAGTCCGAGGCCGCATCGTCGATCTGCTCTTCACTGACCGTCCCCTTGGCCAAATCGATGGTCCAGCGCCAGATCTTGCCGGTCGTCGCCTCGCCGCCATAGAGGTTGGAAAAGCCGCCAACCATGGCCTGCTTCTGCCGACAGACATGGATGATGATCTTGTCGCCCTGCTCATAGGCATTGACGGGGTGGAAGACATAGCACGGCTCGATCTCGAACCAGCGCACCTGCCCCTTGGCTCCGTTACGCTTCATAACGCCGAGCCGCGCGCCGGCCTCACGCTTGAAAGACAGGGGAGCCTGCCCCTTCATCGCTGCACTGAGGTCAAACACCACCGGAAGGTCCATAAAGACCACATGGTTTCGGGTGACGTTCCAGTCGTGCATCATCACGGGATTGGGCAGGTCGATAGGCTCAGCCTCGACCATCTGTCCGGCGCGGTCGACGCGATAATAGGTCAGGTGCGGCGCGCGGGCCAGTTGATAGCCGAAGAACAAAAGCTCGCCCGTTTCTGGACATTCGCGCGGATGGGCGGTCATGGCCCCGGTCAGCTTGCCGCCATAGTCGTGTGCACCAATCGTATTGAGATCACGGTCCACAACCCAAGGCAGGTGGGCCTCCTCCAGCGCCAACCACTGGCCAGCATGGCGGATGATGTTGGTATTGGCGGGCGAAGCTGCCGGATCAAACATGCCCGACATCATGGTCATGTCGGCCTCGTAATAGGGCGTGCGGACATAGCGGTTGCGATAGTGCGCCTGACCATTTTCGAGCTGGACCGAGTGAAGCATACCATTGCCCGAGAACCAGTGATCGCTATGGCCCGACCGAGGGTTCATACCCACGCGCACATAGTCACCAAATAGGTCCTTGGGGATCTCGCCTGTGACCTTTAGGGGGCCTGCCTCAATCTCATCAAAGACCGGAGCCCAATTACCCTGAAGGTGCCAGGCCAAAGCCTCTGGCGTCGTTGTCGGTGCGTTCATCGACCTCTGCTCCTCACCCTTATTTTGGCAAAGGGTCTCACAAGATTTTGGGCTCGCCAATAGAATGTTCTTGGTAAAGGGCCAATTGGATCCAGCCCCGCCCCTTGTGTCCAAAGTCAAACAGATCGGGATGGAGGATTTCGGCGAGGATCTCAGCCGACTCCACTAGGCGAGGGCCTGGGCGATTGAAATAGTGGTGACCATCGACGACATAGACCGCGCGCCGCTTCACCGCTGATAGGCCTTGCCAGCGCGGATCCTTGACCAGGTTCAGCACGTCTTGAACCGTCCGCTCTATGGTAAAGCCGCAGGGCATAAGGACGATGATCTCTGGATCAGCGTCATAGAAACGGTCCCATTCTAGCCAAGGCGAGTGCTGGCCGACGGCCGCGAACAGGCTTTGTCCACCGGCCAGTTCGATCAGTTCCGGCACCCAGTTTCCTGCCGCCATGAGCGGATCAACCCACTCAATCGCCGCCACGGTAGGCCGAGCACCGCCGCGGGTCTTGCGGTCAATTGCCTCCAAGCGCGCCTGCAACTGATCGATCACCGCCTCCGCCCGTTCCGGCACCTCTAACAAGGCACCAGCCGCGCGCAGATCACCCCACACATCGACCAGCCGATCCGGCGCAAAGGATAGCAGCGTTGGGGCTTGGCCCGTCCAAGCGCTCAGTGCCTCTTCAAGATCGCGGGGGGTGACCGCACAGACGGCGCAGGCAGTCTGGGTCAAGATCACGTCGGGCCGCAAGGATCGCAGCAGCGGCGCATCGACCTCATAACAAGACAGGCCTTGGCTAATGATGGCCTGAACCCGGTTCTCGATCTCTAAGGAGGGCAGACCCTTGGCAAGCTTGGTGGCGGTACAGACCGGCAAGGCCTGCACCGCTGGCGGGAAATCACATTCATGCGAACGGCCAAACAGTTGCCCCTCGCAGCCCAAGGCCACGGCAATCTCTGTGGCACTGGGCAGCAGAGAGACGATCCGAGGGCCGCTCATTGGGAAGGTTGGCGCGTCACCGCCGCTTGGCTTGGCAAAACCCGCCCCAGTCCGACATAGACCAGCCCAAGGCCGACAAACCACAGCGCCTCATTGGTGGCCACGGTCGCCACCACATCGACCGTAAAGGGACAGGCCCAGCCCGTGACCCTCGAAAAGCCAAATAGAGTCAGTTCATAGGCTAAGAAGGAAAGGCCAAGGGTTGGCACCATTTTAAGCCCGAACTGACCGGGTCTCAGGATCATCTGCGAGACGATCAAGGCCAAAACACCACCGAGGACACCGGCTACGCCCCATCCTACCGTAAGAAGGGTCTGCGGGTAGCCGTGAAGACTAAAGCCAAGGACCTGATTGATGCCCCAGCAGAGCAGGAGCGTCAGGATGGCCGAGCGGCGCCTCATGGTCGCCGCCGCCAAGGTCGCGATGGCCACTAGAGGCATGGCGCAGGCGATCAGGGCCGAGCCTGCGAAAACTGAACTCAACAGAACTACAGTCCAAGGTAGAGTGAATTGGCGTCCATTAGGAACAGCGGAACTGATTGTGTTGGTCATAGAAGTCTCCAACCAAAAGAACGGACCTTGAGACGCAGGCCCGTCGCTGAGCCTGCGCCTTCGGTCTGACTAGAACCGGCTACTGACACCGATAAAGGCGGCGCGACCCCGGCCCCGGAAACTGAACAGTTCCTCATAGGTCTGGTCGGTCAGGTTCTCGACCCGCGCGGTCAGCTTGACGGCGGATGACAGGGCATAGTCGCCATTGAGATTGACGAGAGTGTAGCTCTTAAGCCGCGCCCGGACCGGCACATAGCTGGGGTCCGTATAGGCCAGATCGGTCTGTTGGCCGTTATAGCGCACAACCAAAGCCACACCGCCGACTTGGCTGGGATGACGCCAAGACAGGGCAAGGCTGCCGATATTGGCCGGACGACGCACCTCTTCGAGCCCGACTTCCCTCGCCCTTAACCAGGTAAAGGCCCCGTTGAGACGCCAATCCTGCGCCAATCGCGCCACAGCCGTCAGTTCGACGCCCTGCTGGGTGGAGTTGCTCTTACGGTTGGCGGGCGTGGCCACATAGGTCGGGGCGGGATAGGTGGTGTAGATCTCGTCCTTCAGACGGCTATCGAACCGCGTGATATCCAGGGTCACTGCCCGATCGAACAGGGCCTGCTCAAATCCAAATTCCCAGCCCTCGGAGCGCTCAGGTTTCAGGGCCGCATTGCCAATGAAGCGACCGTCCATATAGCCAAAGAGCTCATAAAATCCGGGGTTCTTGATGCCAGACCCCACGGCCGCATGGAGCCTTGTTTCCGCCAAGGCCTGATAGCTGCCCTGAACCCGGTAGGTGGTGGCATCGGCAAACTGATCGTTCAGATCGCGTCGGATCGAGGCCCCGATGGCCAGCCTGTCACCGACTGTGTGGTCAATCATGGCCACGAGGCCAGTATTGTTCAGGTGCTTGGTGCCGGTAAAGGCAAAGCCGCTGGGGTCCGTATTGCGAAACTGCTCACGCTCTTGGTCGACGGCGAAGGTCAGACGATCCTGTACAGATCCTGAACCCAGCAGGAGACTGGTCTCATAGGAGGCCTTCTGACGCTTGCCCTGATCACCGGACGTGCGGCGATCATGGCTATAGCCCTTGCGGTCTGTATCGGCGGCCTGAAGAGTTAGGGATTGGATCCACCGCCCGTCCAGTCCCGACCAATCGGCTCGGACAAGACCATAGAGGGCAGTGTTGCGATAGTCCGTGCCCGCAGAGTCGACGATATAACCAAAGGTCTTGGAGCCCGGATCATTGTCGCTGTTATTGATGTCCTCTTGCACCGCGCTATAGCGGCCGACGGAGGTCAGTTTGAGGTGATCATTCAACTCGTAGGACAGCTTGAAGGCGGACGCCAAGGCATCCTTGCCCAGCTTGCGCGTGCCATTGCGGCTATTGGGCGTCCCATCGCGGCTGTTCAGCGAGGCGGTCAAGCCAAAGTCCAGACCCTTCTCGACACCGGCCCACCGGGCGGCACTGTTGACGGTGCCAAAGGACCCCGCCTCGGCCCGAAGGCTGACGCCTGGCGCATCATGGCCACTGCCCGAAATATAGTGGACCACGCCGCCAATCGCATCGGAGCCATAAAGCGCGCTCTGCTGGCCACGCAGGACCTCGATCCGCGCACCGTCATCCGCAATCAGGGTCCCGAAATCAAACTCGCCATAATAGGGATCGGAAACCTCAATCCCGTCGACCAGAACCAGCGTGTGGTTGGCCTCGGTGCCGCGCATTCTGATCTGGGTCAGACCCGGCGAGACATTAACCGCAAGGCCCGGAACATCGCGCAGGATGTCGGCGACTTCGCGGGTTTGGCGCTCGGCAAGGGCACTGGAATCCAGCACCGTCACGGACGAGCCCAAGAGGTGCTGGGGAATGCCGACACCGGACCGGCTGGCGGTCACAATCAGCTCATCAGAGACATCGGCGGCATGGGAAGGACTGGCGCACAGCCAGAGGGGAACAACCGTCGCCAGAAGCGACGATAGGAGAGAACGGCTCATTCAAAACAACCTCGGGCAGCCTGCGACAATGGCCGGAGCGTCCGCGCAAACGGTCAGCCCATGCTGATGAACCGACGCCCAAAGACGCTCACCCGCACGGTCCGATACGGCTCCCACCGCTCGTTCGTCGCTCTGACGAGATCATTTCGCGCCTTGGCCAGTCCCTGAGCCACGGCATGAGCGACCTGCACCGGTCGGTCTCCTGGCTCACGGGTCATCGATTGACGCACACCTTCCCAGACTATGGCCCTCCGGCCTCGATCCAGTGGCTGTATTTCGTTTCCGAAATACCCGCACGTCGCACTCGCCGCTTACAGTTACAGGGATAGCCTCAGACTAGAGCAGCAAGCCGCTCGCACTACGTTCCCGGTACCGGTGCAAATTGCGGGTGCCGACTCTGCGAAGAGCCGACACCCTATTTTGGCGAATAGACCAACCCTAGCGGGCGGTCAATCCCTAGGCTCTAGGGCCAAAGGTTGATCAGCTTTGCGCATTGAGCTTATCGGTCGTGCGCAGTTCAAAATCGCTGGCATCGTGGCGCTCAAGCAATTGGCTGGCCGGATCGCCATAGGGCCGGTTGACCATGCGCCCGCGTTTGACGGCGGGGCGCTCGGCGATCTGGTCGGTCCAGCGGATCAGATTGGTATAGGTCTGGACCTGCAAGAACTCGCCGCCCTCATAGAGCATGCCCTTGGCCATGGCACCGTACCAAGGCCAGATGGCCATGTCGGCAATCGTATAGTCATCCCCGGCCATATATTGGTTCGTCGCCAAATGTTGGTCGAGCACGTCGAGTTGACGCTTCACCTCCATGGCAAACCGGTCGATGGCATATTCAATCTTGAACGGCGCATAGGCATAGAAGTGGCCAAAGCCGCCGCCCAGATAGGGCGCACTGCCCATCTGCCACATCAGCCAAGACAGACATTCGGCGCGGGCCTTGCCGCCCGTTGGCAGGAATTCTCCAAACTTTTCAGCGAGGTACATCAAGATTGCACCGGACTCAAAGACGCGGATCGGCTCTGGGCCGCTTCGGTCAACAAGGGCGGGAATCTTGGAATTGGGATTGGCCGCGACAAAGCCGCTGCTGAACTGGTCGCCCGTATTGATGCGAACCAGCCAGGCATCATATTCCGCGCCGCTGTGGCCAAGCGCCAAGAGCTCCTCCAGCATCACCGTGACCTTGACGCCGTTGGGCGTGCCTAAGGAATAGAGCTGCAGCGGATGGCGTCCGATCGGCAGGTCCTTTTCGTGGGTCGCACCCGCGATCGGACGATTAATATTGGCGAACTGGCCGCCATTGTCCTTGTTCCAGGTCCAGATCTTCGGCGGCACGTAGGGGGTCTGTTCGGTCATGGCTTAAGCTCCTGTCATGGGCAGGCCCGCGACCTGCCCCATAAGTCTATCGATGGCCGGAAAGGACCATCGCGTTGAGACCAAGCTGACCTGTCCTGCGCAAATGTGAAACGGATTTTTCTGAGATCCTGTCCAAAAGGATAGAAAACCTATGGCCAAACCTTTGGGCAGCTTGGCCAATCCGGTCTAGTCTAGGGTCTCGGGTGCAAATGGGGCCGCATCGATGATTATTTCAGCGCCGACAGACTATCGCGAGGCCGCGCGCCACCGACTGCCGCACTTCCTGTTCGACTATCTCGATGGCGGTGCCAATGCCGAGCATACCTTGCGCCGCAATGTCAGTGACCTGTCCGATGTGACCTTGCGCCAGCGAGTGCTTCGCGATGTGGGCGATATCAGCCTCAAGACCCGCCTGTTTGACCAAGACCTCGCCATGCCCATCGCGCTCGCCCCCATCGGGCTGGCTGGCATGTATGCGCGGCGCGGCGAGGTGCAGGCGGCCAAGGCGGCGGAACAGGCCGGTATTGGCTACACCCTCTCAACCGTCAGCGTCTGCTCACTCGAAGAGGTCAGCGCAGCGGTAAGCAAGCCAATCTGGTTCCAGCTCTATGTGCTCAAAGATCGCGGCTTCATGACGAGCGTTCTCGAGCGGGCCTTGGCCCAAGGGATCACTACCCTGATCTTTACAGTCGACATGCCCGTGCCCGGTTCGCGCTATCGCGACGCTCATGCCGGAATGAGCGGCCCCATGTCCCCGCTGCGCCGGATCACCCAAGCCGTCACCAAGCTGCATTGGGCACTGGATGTTGGGCTTCTGGGTCGCCCCCATGATCTTGGCAATATTTCAGCCTATTTGGGCAAGGCCATTGGACTGGAAGACTATATGGGCTGGATCGGGGCCAATTTTGATCCCTCGATCAGTTGGCGCGACATTGAGTGGGTGCGCGATGTGTGGCCCGGAAAGATCATTCTGAAGGGCATTCTTGATCCAGAAGATGCCAAGGACGCGGTAAGGTTCGGTGCCGATGGCCTAGTCGTGTCCAACCATGGCGGTCGTCAACTGGACGGGGTCCTGTCAACGGCTCGCGCCCTGCCCGCCATCTCTAGCGCGGTCGGCGGCCAGATTACCCTACTGGCCGACGGCGGCATTCGTTCAGGCCTGGATGTCGTACGGATACTTAGCCTAGGGGCCCAAGGCGTGCTGCTCGGCCGTGCCTATATCTATGCCCTCGCCACCCACGGCCAGGCCGGGGTCAGCCACCTATTGTCACTCATCGAGCGTGAAATGCGGGTCGCGATGGCCCTGACCGGGGCCAAATCCATCGCCGAACTTGGCCCGCATCTGTTGGTTCAGCCCGCCTCGGCATAGCCCGCATAGGAATGTTTCAAGGTGGCGTGGTTGAGCAGCATCTCAGCCACCTGCTTCTTGCCGCTCGCATCGAAAATACGGGTGCGAACCCAATAGGATTCGGTCCGGCGGCTTTCGGCTAAGGCGGCGATCTCGCGGCGGATGATGTAGTCCTCGCCAACGAAAAGCGGCCCATCGATCAGGCGGATTTCCTGATCAGCAAACAGGCCCACGGCCGGCCCCTTGACCGGGAAGGCCGCTTGGCGGCTGGAATATTCGGCCAAGACGCTGATCATCTCCAAGGGGATGATGGCCCGCCCCCAGGGTGACGAGGCGGCGTCCGAATACCAAGGCGAGGTCTCGGTGATCACTGCCAGCTTTTGATTGAGACTGAAGGGGTAGAGCGCGCCCATATGCTGGTCCGGCTCCATCCGCACATGCTCATCGACCGCGCCGGTCATGCCGACATGCAGATCTTCGAGGATCAGCAGCTTTTCTGGCGGACGCAGGTCGGCCATACGCTTTTCCAGCAGGGTCTGACCAAAGTCCGGGCCGATACTGGCGCTCGCCTCAAGCACCGGCGTGCCATCGGCCTTTTGCGCCCAAATACGGGTCGAGGTGGCCCCAGCAGGCGGAACCTCAGCAAAGGCCTGAACCTCTTCGCCCTCTATGACCATATTCAGATAGTGGGACGAGATGCAGCCCCGCTCATACCAAGCCTGGCCCCAGATCTGGGCCAGCAAGGGCGGGAACAGACTGAAATGGGTGGGCCCTTCAATGGGACCCGCCCGAAAGCCCAGCTTCTCGGCCATGGCATCATCATGGATCGAGCTATGGCCACCATATTCCTGATCGGCCAACATCTGATGAGGCTGACGCAAGGGGCCGGAAAGGATCAAGGGTGTGGTGAAGCTCATGGGGAGGGTCCCGTGGTGGAGGGGATGGGTTGGTGAAGTCCCCCTCACCCAACCCTCTCCCCCAAGAGGGCGAGGGCTTTTTCTGTCTGAGCCCTCTAACTGTGGGAGAGGGCCCAAGTGAGGGCCTTGTTTTACAACCTAACTGGCAGCGGCTTCGTACTGGCGGATCTCGTTACGTCCGACGACCATGTGGTGAACCTCATCGGGACCATCTGCAAAGCGCAGGTGGCGAACGTCAGTATAGAGACCAGCCAATGGGGTCCATTGCGAGATACCCGTCGCGCCGTGCATCTGCATGGCCTGATCGATGATCTTGCAGGCCCGCTCTGGCACCATGGCCTTGACCATGCTGACCCAGACGCGCGCTTCGCGGTTGCCCAGAACATCCATCGCCTTGGCGGCCTTCAGCACCATCAGGCGCATGGATTCAATCTCGATCCGAGCGCGGGAGATGATTTCGACATTGCCACCGAGATAGGCCAGCTTACGACCGAAGGCTTCGCGAGACACGCCGCGAGTGACCATCATGTCGAGCGCGGCCTCCGCCTTGCCGATGGTGCGCATGCAGTGGTGGATACGGCCAGGGCCGAGGCGCACTTGGCTGATCTCGAAGCCACGACCTTCACCCAGCAAGATATTCTCCTTCGGGACCCGGACATTATCGAACTTGATGTGCATGTGGCCACGCGGGGCGTGGTCTTCACCAAAGACATGCATGGGGCCGAGGATGTGGACGCCGGGGGTATCGATGGGCACCAAGATCTGCGACTGCTGCTGGTGGGTGGGCGCGTTAGGGCTGGTGCGGACCATGGTGATCATGATCTTACAGCGCGGGTCACCGGCCCCAGAGATGTAGAACTTCTCGCCATTAATGACCCATTCGTCCCCGTCGAGCACGGCGCTAGTGGCCACATTCTTGGCGTCGGACGAGGCGACATTGGGCTCGGTCATGGCATAGGCTGAGCGGATTTCGCCGTTCAGCAGCGGCTTGAGCCAGCGTTCCTTTTGCTCATGGGTGCCGACCCGTTCGAGCACTTCCATATTGCCCGTGTCGGGGGCCGAGCAGTTCATGACCTCAGAGGCCATCGGGGCCTTGCCCAGTTCCGCCGCGATATAGGCATAGTCGAGGTTGTTCAGGCCCACGCCGGTCTCAGCATCGGGCAGGAAGAAGTTCCACAGACCTTCAGCCTTGGCCTTATTCTTGGCCACTTCCAGCACGTCCAGTTGGCCGGGCGCAAAGCTCCAACGATCCGTTTTGCCTTCACCGAGCTTGCTGAACTCAACCTGCATCGGGGTCACCGTCTCGGCGATGAAGCGCTTGACGTGTTCGTAGAGCGGGGCAGAGGCTTCGCTCATGCGAAGGTCGTTGAGATCGTCATTGGGGTTGAACCCGAACTGGGTCTGGCTGCTCATGGGGGGATCCTCTCCGGGATTTTTGGTTGGCTTCCCCACTTCGACCATATCGCGCTTGAATGTAAAGGGCCGGTCTCGAATTGATGCCCTGTTAGGCCGGTTCTGGCGTAGCCTTCGCGCGCTCGGCGAGACAGAAAGGCAAAAGCACCAGCCAGAGGGCGACGATCAGATGATAGGCATGCCAGCGCAAATCAGGGTTCAAGGCGGGGGCACTGCGCAGCAGAAGCACGTTGGGTAGCATCAGCCCGAAGGCGAGCGCCGACTGCATCCGCAAACCCATGGACCCCGGTGCCGCGGCCAAAACGACAATCCCAGCCAATAGTCCGGCGGCGAAAATCGTCTGTCCGACGACGGGCATCAAAATGGCGATTCCCAGCGCAATAGCCGCCGCTGCAAGAGCGGCCAATGGCGAAACCTTAAGGCCCAGATGGCGCACCAAGCCGCTCAGGATCAGGACCAACCCGGCCAGCCCCCCCAGTTGCGACACCGACTTGTGAAGCATGGCCATCGGCTCGATCAGACCGCTCGTGATCCTAACGACGCCAATCAGTCCGGCCAAACCAAAGAGGCCGAGGCCAAGCCCGACCAAAAGCTGACCGCGCCGCGCCAGCGTCCACAGCCCCCAAATTCCAAGGACGCCAACCAACCCATCGGACAGGGCATAGTGAAGGGGCATGGCTCAGGCCGCCCTTTCAGCAGGAACCGGCTCCGCCGCGATCAGTCCGGCTTGCCGCTTGATATCTTTCGACGACTGACGTGACCCATCATGGCTCCATCCCGGCGGCGCGAAGATGTAGGCAAGTCTTTGTAAGGGCGTAAGACCGCGCTGAGCCGCATCCTTGGCAATAGCAATATATTCATGGGTCAGGATCGTGAACGGGTTGAAGGTGTTCAGATTGTTGACCAGGCCATAGACGGGACGATCTGCACGATCTTCTTCGGCAAAGGTGCCAAGCAACCGGTCCCAAATGATAAGCACTCCACCATAGTTTGTGTCGAGATAGCGCGGATTGTTGCCGTGATGGACCCGATGGTGCGACGGGGTGTTGAAGATGAACTCATACCAACGCGGCATCCGATCGACCGTCTCGGTATGGAGGAAGAACTGATAGGTGGCATTGAGCACGCCGCAGAAGGTGACCATCACCGGGTCGAAACCGATCAGCACCAAAGGAATCTTCAGCAACATGGTGCCGGTAAAATGCTTGGTCCACGCCTGACGAAGCGCGATGGGGAAGTTGTAGTTCTGGCTCGAATGATGAACCACATGCATGGCCCAGACCCAGCGGCAGCGATGGGCGATGCGATGATGGGTGTAGAAGCGCAGATCATCAAGCACAAAACAGAGCGCAAACATAGTCCAGGTCAGCGGCAAGGTCTGGACTTGAAAGGGCTGAACAAAGGACAGGATGCTGAGGGTAATGACCGCGGACAGGGCGTTCACCGGGTCACTAAGCAGACCCATGCCGATACTGATCACACTGTCCTTGGCCGGAACCGCACCCTTGGCCTTAAAGAGCTTGATCGCGATCAACTCTACCGCAATCAGACCGAAAAATATGATGATCGAAAGCACGCCCATATTGACGCCTAAAAGCTGCTGTACGGTCATGGCGTGCCCCAAATCATATCTAAGATGACGAGTGTTAGGCAGCCAAGCCTTGCTCTGCAATTGAATAATCGGCACTGATTAGATACCAATCGGAACATGTCATTCGACCTGAACCTGATCCGCCGATTTGAAGCCGTCTATCGCCTGCGCAGTTTTTCGCGTGCGGCGAAAGAGTTGGGCATGACCCACTCGGCCATCACCAAGAGCATCCGCACCCTTGAAGAGAGTTGGAATGTGCGGCTGTTTGATCGCACGACCCGCTCTGTCCTGCCGACCGAGGCAGGCCAGCGTCTAGCGGTTACGGCGGCGGACCTTCTCGCCTATGGGCAAAATATTAAGGCCAGCGTCCAGTCCTTGGATCAAAAGCTGACCATCATCTGTGGCCCAGCCATCATTGACACCTTCATGCATGGGGCTCTGGTTCTGTTTCGTAAGATCCACCCTGAGGTCCAGGTTCACATCGAATCCATGCCGCCTACGTTGGCCAGTGAACAACTCATCCAGCGCCGCGCGCAGCTGATGCTGTTCCATCCCAAGGCCGTCGAGGGTCTGTCGAACCGCAAGCTGCTCAATATTCAAACCCTAGGGTCAGAGCCCTATCTGGCGGTCTTCCGCCCCGGTCACCCCGTCGAACAGACCGACCAGTCCCTCGAGGCGATGCTGGCCTTTGACTGGGCGATCGCGGGTTTTGATACCAGCTATCAATCGGGCCTGCCGCCCAAGCAGTTGGAGCTTTATCAGCGGTTCGGCTTCCCGAAATATCGGGTCCTGAACCAATCGGTCTGTATCGAAATGGCCAGTCGAACCGATCTCATGACCGTCCTTCCGGCCACCGCGGCGAGGCCTTATTTGGCGACGGGTCAACTTAAGGCCGTGCCCTTTCCGGATGGCGCGCGCTTTGCCATGAGTGCTGTGACCTTGGCGAACGGTCAGCCCTCCAGCTCGGTGACCGATTTTTTGGTGGCTTTGGTACAGTCTTGGACGCCCAACGCCCCACCCTAACGCAAAGGCGGACCGCGTTTCGTCGAAGGACCAATAGGACAGGTCGATGGCAATTCGATCATACCCAAGTGATGGCCTAGGGTCTGGGGATTATATCCTCAGAGATCCATTCTAGCTAAACGGGGCATTATCCCTCACCATCCTTGAGTCACACGGCAGGCAAGAGATCCGCATATGAGCCAAGACCCCATCTTTGATCGCGCATGGACCCACATCAGGGCGCAGCGCGAGGGCCATATCGCGACCATCAGCCTGCATCGGCCAGAGGCGAAAAACGCACTCAACGACTTACACATGCGCGAACTGATCGAGGTGGCCCAGGCCCTGAGGCTGCGCCACGATATCCGGGCCGTGATCCTCACCGGTGGGACGGAAGGCTTTTCAGCGGGGGCCGATCTAAACGTTGCCAAGACGCGGGTTGCGACGCCGCCGACCCTGATCGAACTACGGTCGCTCTATTCCATCGGGCCAGACCTGTGCAAGGCTTGGGAAGAGATCGAAGCGGTCACCATCGTGGCCATAGAGGGCTTTTGCATCGGCGGGGGCTGCGCCTTGGCGGTCTCATGCGATTTTCGCATCATGGCCGAGGGGGCCTATATGCGCCTGCCGGAAATCCCGCTCGGCATGAATATGAGCTGGCGCAGCATTCCGCGGATCGCCAATCTGGTCGGCCCCGCCCGCGCCAAGCAGTTCGTCATGTTCGGTGAGCCTGCTGATGCTCAGACCTGTCTGACCTGGGGCATGGCCGAAGAGGTCACGCCAAAGGGCGAGGCTATGGCAGGTGCCCAGCGCTGGGCTCAGAAGGTCGTGGCCCTACCGCCCATCCCTGTGCGCATGACCAAGGAAGCGGTCAATGCGACCGTCAATGCCAACAATCTCGCCACCAGCGTTATGGACCGGGATCAGTATCTGCTGATGGCCCGGTCCAATGACTATCGCGAAGGCGTCAGTGCCTATCTGCAAAAACGCACCCCTGACTTTAAAGGCGACTAGGGCCTTCGCTTACGACTGAGGCTTCAGCTTGAGCGGTTTGGAAACCAACGTCCCTTTCAGGGCCAGATCCGCCGCCGAGGCCCCGACCGCTATCTGGTAGGTCCCGGCATCGACGCGCCAAGCGCCAGCGGTCTGGTCCCAGTTGGCGAGCATCTTAGGATCAACTGGTACCGTCACCTGCTTGGCTTCGCCGGCGGCCAGTTCCACCCGTGACCAGCCGACCAGTCGCTGTTGCTTGCGGTTCGGCGAGGCGGTCAAATAGAGCTGAGGCACGTCTGTGCCCGCCTTGGCACCGATATTCTTGACCGTGAAGCTCACACTCGGCTTGGCTCCTGCCTTGATGACCAGATCGCTATAGGCGAACTGGGTGTAGGTCAGACCAAAGCCAAAGGGAAACAGGGGCTTGGCCCCCGTCTTGGCAAACCAGCGATAGCCGACATCCGAGCCCTCGGCATAGTCGACATCGAACTGTTGTCCCTCTGGAACATTGATCCCCGGCAAAATGGGATGGGGTGTCTGGGCCATCGAGGCCGGGAAGGTGATCGGCAAGCGCCCTGACGGAGCAACCTTACCCAAAAGCAGGTCGGCAATGGCCTCACCGCCACGGATGCCGGGATACCAAGCCTCGACCACTGCCCCGACCTTATCGAGCCAAGGCATGGCCACAGGGCCGCCGGTTTCCAGAACCACGATCGTGTTGGGATTGGCCGCGGCGACCGCTGCGATTAAGGCGTCCTGACCATTGGGCAAGGAGAGGTCCGGCGCATCGTAGGCCTCAACCATCCACTGGGTGGCAAAGACAATGGCCACATCGGCGTTCTTAGCCAGTTCGGCCGCGGCAGCAGGATAACGACCGTCATCGAAGGTCACCTTGGCCTGAGGCGCACCCGCCCGGATCGCTTTTAGGGGCGAAGAGGGCATGTACATGGCGCGGCGAATGAAGGAAAGCGCGCCCTCCCCGCCCATCACATCGGTCACAGAAGGGCCTTCACGCGGCGCAACCTGAGACGATCCGGCCCCAGACAGGACCCCTAAGTCCGCATGGCCGCCAATAACGACGATCCGTTTTGCCGAGGCCGTCAAAGGCAGGAGATTGTTCTGATTGCGCAGCAGCACCATTCCTTGAGCCGCCGTGGTCTGGGCGACCTTGGCACCGGCCTCACGATCGAGCGGGGTCTTGACAGGCGGATGCTCGATCACCCCAACGGCGATCATTGAGCGAAGGATGCGCCGGTTCATATCGTCCAAGCGCGTAGCATAGGCCTTGTCGGTCTTGGCGGCCTCTTGAAGGGGCAGATGGAAATAGACCGCCTTATCCAGTTGCTGACCCGACTGCTGGTCGAGGCCGTTCAAAGCATCTTCGAGACCATGGACCGCGCCCCAATCGGACATGACCCAACCCCTATAACCCCAGTCGCGCTTGAGCACCCTGTTGAGCAGGAAGTCACTGCCACAGCTATAGGCCCCATTGACCAGATTGTAGGCACACATGACCGAACCCGGTTCGCCGCGCTTTATGGCGATCTCAAAGGCCAGAAGATCGCTCTCGCGCAGACCGGCCTCAGAAATCTTAGCGTTCAGAAACTGGCGGCCGGTCTCCAGATCATTGAGCGCGAAATGCTTGACCGTTGAGATGACATGCTGCGACTGGATTCCGCGAACAGACTCTCCGGCCATGGTACCGGCCAACAGAGGATCTTCGCCCAGATATTCAAAATTGCGGCCGTTGCGCGCATCACGGGCCAGATTGACACCACCCGCCAGCAGGACATTAAAGCCAGAGCGCCAAGCCTCTTGCCCGATCATGGCACCGCTCTGATAGGCCAAATCAGGGTTCCAACTGGCGGCCAGAGCAGGGCCTGACGGCAAGGCCGTTGCGCCGTCGCCTCTCAAGCCAAAGACATAGGCAACGCCCAGACTGGCATCGGTTTCGCGAAGGGCGGGAACACCCAGCCTCGGTACACCGGCCACATAGCCCGCACTGGGGGTCACTCCAGCAGGAATGACCGTTCCGGGAAACATGGGCAGAGGCATAATGCCGTGAACCAGATTGAGCTTTTCCTCTGGCGACATCTGACCCACGATCTTAGCAGCCTGAACATCGGGGCTATCGACCTGCGCTTTCGGAGCCGCAATGGCCGGACCTTGGCTGAGAATAGCCATCGCGCACGACATTAGGAAAATCGACTTTTTCATTGAATTTGTTCCCTAATAACTATTCATTTGCCCGTCAGCGCAGGCTTCGGATATCAGCCCCCCAACCCAGCGAGCCAAAGACAGACCCTTTGGCCATTTGGAGTTCAACAGCCACCATAGGGTCAGGCACGTCCAAGGCCAAGATGCCGCGTTCGACTATGCAAATCCGCAACAAGATGCGACGCTGGTCATCCAATCTTGAAAGAGACCGTCCATGCAGCGCCGCGATTTTCTCCAGACCACAGCCTTGGGTCTCGCTTGGTTTGCCTTGACGGGTTTGGCCAAGGCTCCGCCGCTGCCGCGCAAGCCTAACTTCGTGATCGTGCTGTGTGATGACCTTGGCTATGGCGATGTCGGAGCCTTTGGCGGCAAGCTGATCAAGACCCCCAATCTCGACCGCATGGCCGCAGAGGGGGTTTGCCTCACTGACTATTATGCACCGGCCAATATCTGCACCCCCTCGCGCGCAGGGCTCCTAACCGGTCGCTATCCGATCCGTACCGGCCTTGGCTATGAGGTCATTCAGCAAGCGGATGACCGTGGTCTCCCCCTAACCGAAGTCACCCTGCCCAAGGCCCTGAGGGCGGACTATGTCTCCGGTCTGTTTGGCAAATGGCACCTTGGCCACATCGGCCCGTCTTGGCCGCCAACCAAGCACGGCTTCGACACCTATTTCGGCATCCCCTACAGCCACGACATGAAACCCTTGGCGCTCTATGAGTCCCATGCTGGGTCGGACGAGGTGGTTTCGATGCCCGCAGTCCTACCGACCCTACAACAACAGTTCTATGCCAAGGCCGAAGCCTTTATCGAGGCGAACCACGACCGACCGTTCTTGGTCGAGTTGGCCCTCAGCACCCCTCATCTGCCCGATATTGCGCCCCCACCTTTCAAGGGTAAGAGCGCGGCGGGTGGCTTTGGCGACATGGTGGTCGAGATTGACAGCCTGATGGGCCGCCTGATGGCTCAGCTCAAGGCGCTCAAGATTGATCGCCATACGCTCGTGCTCTTCACCTCCGATAATGGCCCTTGGTATGAGGGCTCGTCCGGTCCTTTGCGCGAGCGCAAGGGGGGCGGGGCCTATGATGGGGCCTCGCGCGTGCCCTTCATTGCTCGCATGCCCGGTACCTTACCTGCCGGTCGGCGCGTCGCCTCCATGGCCTCGGGCGTCGACATTCTGCCCACCCTCTGCGCGATGGCCAAAGTGCCCCTGCCCGCCAATGTCACGATCGATGGCAAGGACCTGACCCCCGTTCTCCTCAAGGGGGCCGCCTCGCCCCATGAGGAGATCATCCTGTTCGATAATGAGAATGTCGTCGGCATCCGCACCCAACGCTGGAAATATGTCGACCGGGCCTATTACCGGAACCTGAACCTTCCCTTTGGCCTGATGGGTCTGGATGAGCTCTACGATCTCAGTATCGACCCAGGTGAAAACTACAGCGTCGCCAGCTTACATCCAGATGTACTGGCAGACATGAAGGCCCGTTTTGCCCGCGCCAAGGCCACCTTCTTGCCCATGAAACATAAGGATATTCCACCGGTCTATAAGACCTTGAGACAGGTTCTAGGACCGCTGCAAGATTAACGGCCCACTTTGATCTCTGGCTGATTAATGAGGGCGTGACGGATCGGCCTTGACCGACCCTAGGTCTAGCGCGTCATCTAGGCTTTCAAGGGGCAGCAGACCCCAAAGGGAGCGCGTCATGGTCGGTCGGGTCGCAGGTAAGGTTGCTATCATTACAGGGGCGGCCTCAGGCCTCGGGGCTGAGAGCGCAAGGCGTCTCGCCCGCGAAGGCGCGGCGCTGATGCTGACCGATCTGGCGACAGAAGCAGGCGAGGCGCTGGCCAGTGACCTACACGCCCAAGGCCACAAGGCCCAATTCTTAACCCAAGACGTGACCGACGAGGCTGGATGGGACCAGGTGGTCAAGGCGACCTTAGACGCGTTCGGCCGCATCGATGTTCTGGTCAATAGCGCAGGCGTCGGCGGCGGAGGGGCACCCTTAGCCGAAACCACCTATGAAAACTGGCGGCGCATTACCTCAATCAATCTGGACGGCACCTTCCTTGGCATGAGAGCGGTCGTGCCTGCCATGACTGAAGGCGGCGGTGGCTCGATCATCAATCTCTCATCGATCCTCGGAAAGGTCGGCATGGCCGGAGCGACGGCCTACTGCGCCTCAAAGGGCGGCGTCCTGATGTTGACCAAGGCTAGCGCCTTGGAACTAGCACCGCTCCATATCCGGGTAAATTCGGTCCATCCGGGCTTTATCGAGACGCCGATGGTGACCAATGCGCTCCACGAGGCTGAAAATGGCAATGAGATGCGAGACCTGATCATCTCCCGCCACGCCCTCGCACGTCTCGGCATTCCCCGCGAAATCGCCGACGGGATTCTGTTCTTGGCCTCAGACGAGTCCAGCTTCATGACCGGCGCGGAACTGGTCATTGATGGAGGCTATACGGCGGCCTGAGGCTTGAGGGCGACTGGATGTAATCCCCCTCACCCAACCCTCTCCCCCAAGGGGGCGAGGGCTTCATCGTTCTAGCCCTCTCCCTGTGGGAGAGGGTTGGGTGAGGGCCTTTCTTGTTTTCTTAAACAAGCCCCGCGAACTACCGCGTCGTCAGCCCCCCATCGATGACCAATTCACTGCCCGTGATGTAGCTCGAGGCATCCGAAGCCAAGAACAGCACCCCTTCAGCAATTTCAGCAGGCACGCCAGTGCGCGCAAGAGGCGTGGTGATGGCCGTCATGGCATCAAGGTCGATCCGGTTCGCCCCGTCTTGCCTAATCGCCGTCAGATCGGCCGTATCCGAGATCGAGTCCCAGATCGGCGTGTCGATAATACCGGGGTGAACGGAATTGACCCGGATCTTGTCGCCCGCAGCGGCGCATTCCAACGCAATAGATTTGGAGAACAGCCGTACCGCCCCCTTGGTCGCGCAATAGGCGCTCATACCCGCAGAGCCCTTCAAGCCTGCGACCGAGGACATATTGATGATCGAGCCACCCTCGCCGCTGGTGCGCATCAGAGGCAGGCTGTGCTTGACGCCTAAAAATACGCCCTCGACATTGATCGCCTGCTGCTTGCGCCAGGTCTCTAGGGTCATTTCCGTGACCAGACCGCCAATACCGATCCCGGCATTGTTGACGAACACATCGAGGCGGCCGAACTGGGCGCGGACTTCAGCGATGACGCCGATCCATTCGTCTTCACTGGTCACGTCCTGATGGAGATAAATCGCCTTGCCGCCGCTCTGATTGATGGCCGCGCAGACCGCCTTTCCAACGGAATCTTGCACATCGGTCAAGACGACGGTCGCCCCGGCCTTGGCCAGCCTCTCCGAACAGCTCTTGCCAATGCCGCTCGCGGCGCCGGTTACCAATGCAATCTTGCCCGACAGGTCGGCCATGGTCTCTCTCCCTAGGTTATTTTTGTCCCTAAAAGTCACATGCCAAGGGCTAGGCTTCAAGCCTAATGAATTTGGCGCTTTTCCCGCACGCGCCTCTTGGTACAAACTAGGTAAAAGCCTCGTGGGGCCACAGCCCCCGACACACAAGCAAGATGACAGGAAACACCATGGCGGACGGCACCCAAACCCAGACTGAGGCCAAGGGCCCGCTCAACGGCGTTCGCATCATTGACCTGACCCAATTTGTGCTTGGTCCCTATGCGACCCAGACCCTCGGCGATCTGGGGGCGGATGTGATCAAGGTTGAGGAACCGGGCGGCGATCGCCAACGCAAAGATGGCAAGCCTCCAAACCTCAAGGAAATGGGCCCCTCCTTCATCGCCCTGAACCGCAACAAGCGTTCCGTGGCGCTTGATCTCAAGAGCGAGGATGGCAAGGCGGCCTTGCGCGCGCTCGTCCTCACCGGCGACATCTTCATCCATAATATGCGCCCGTCAGCCATTGCGCGGCTGGGCTTCTCTTACGCAGACGTCAAGGCGATCAAGCCAGACATCGTCTATGTCGAGGCCATGGGCTATGCCGAAGAAGGTCCCTATGCCGGCCTGCAGGCCTTTGACGACCTGATCCAGTCGGCCAGCGGCGCCTGCAGCCTGAACCAACTGGTCAATCCAGAGGCTGAACTGCGCCCCCTGCCTTCAATCATCGCCGACAAGACCTGCGGCCTCTTTGCCACCATCGCGACCTTGGCAGCCCTGCGGCACAAGGAACAGACCGGCGAGGGGCAATATGTGGCCGTGCCGATGCTGGAGACCTTTACCGGCTTCCTGATGGCCGAGCACCTCTACAACCAGACCTTTGTGCCGCCGACCGGCAACTATGGCCACACCACCACCATCACCCCCTATCGCAAGCCCTACGCGACCAAGGACGGGTTCATGACGGTCCTGCCGGCCAACAATATCCAGTCGGCAAGGTTCATGGAATTGGGCGGTCTGCCCGGAGCCTACGAGAGCGAGCGCTTCCTGTCCAAGCAAGGTGCCAAGGCCCGGGTTGCCGAATATTACGCCATGATGGAGGAGGCAGCGCTGACCTACAGCACCGAAACCTGGCTCGAACTGTGCGCGGCCAACTCGATCCCGGCCATGCGCGCCAACACCATCCACGACATTTTCGAAGACCCTCAGCTCAAAGAAACCCTGTTCGAAACCCGCGAGTTGGAAAGCGAAGGGGCCTACCGCGCTATGCGTCCGGGTCTGCGGTTCTCAAAGACGCCCGCCACCATCCGCCGCGAACCGCCCCAGATCGGCCGCGATACGGCAGAGGTTCTGGCCGAGGTGGGCCTAAAGGTTCCAACCCCTCACGCCGGTTAACGGTGACGGCGCGCCAACATCAGATCGTTGTCGCGCCAATTACCAAATCGGTAGAACAGGAAGGCCAGCAGGGCCGAAGATACGGTGCCGACGGGGAAGCTCCACCAGATCGCAGACTCCCCCAACACCCCTTGCATAAACGAGGCAAAGGGAACCCGGAAAGCCCACATGGTTAAGGCATAGATGATGGTGGGGGCGGCCGTCGCCCCGTTGGCGCGCACGACCGCTGACAGGCCAGAGGTCACGGCCAACAGGATCCAGCCCCATATGGCAATCTCGTTGATCTCTCGCGCCTTGGCCAAGGCCTCGCCCCCTTCCGGCAAGAACAGAGCGAGGGGCAAATCACCCAATCCATGGATCAAAGCGGCCGCGAGCAGGGTCATTGATCCGGCGATTAAGCACCCCTTGAGCGCGATCTCCTCGACCCGGTCCCAACGTCCTGCGCCAATGTTCATGGCCGCCATGGCCGACATGGATGCGGCCAGCGCCATGGACGGCATTTGAACAAAGCCCCACAGTTGAGCAGCCCCGCTATAGGCAGCAGCCGTCATCGCGCCTTGCGAATTGACAATGGTCATCAGCACGAAATAGGCGCCTTGCACGAACAGGGTTTCGGCCCCCATCGGCGCACCCCGCTTTACCAGCACCATGAGCAAGGCGGGATCAGGCTTCAAATAGCGAAGCTCATCCCCCTTCAAGGCCATGACCATATTCTTGCGATAGGCAAAGGTGACCAAGGCCGCGAGGGCGACCAGATTGGCAATCAGGCTAGCGAAGGGCACTCCGGCAATGCCCAATTTCGGAAGGCCAAAGGGACCCGTAAGCAAGATCGGTGAGAGGATCAGATTCAGTGCGATCCAGACCATGGTGAACCGAAAGGGCGTTTTAGCATCGCCGCCGCCCCGCATGAGCATCATCAAAAAGATGAAGGTGAAGATACTCGGCATGGTCAGGCAGGTTATACGCAGATAGATGATCGAGTCGGAGACTGACGGCGCGGGCATACGCATCAGCTCGACAATGGCCGGGGCCAACAGCCAGCCTGCGAGCGCGATGCAGCAGGACACTCCGATGATGAAACTGATGGAGGTGCCGACGATCTGCTTGATTGCCTGAACATCGCCCGCACCGCGTGATTGACCTACCGCTATGCCCGCTGCACCCGAGACGCCCATGACAATGCCCATCATCATGAACATGAACACATTGGCATTAACCACCGCTGTCAGCGCACCCGGGCCGAGCGTATGGCTGACCAAGATGGCACCCCAGGTTCCCGACAGAGAATGAAGGAAATTGGTCGTTAAAAGCGGCAGCGCGAAAACCAGCAGAGTCTTACCAATCGGACCGTCCAACAGGTGGCTACGGTCTGGTCCCGTGGCCTCCGTCGACAGAGGTTCGATGATGGTCTTGTCTGAGTCTGACACAGGTCTCACAGGTCCTATCGGCGGTCTTCGTGCTGACGGCACCTAGACCTAGCCCATTGATTTCTAACTATCGGACGATTCGAAGGCGTACCGAGCCCTTTAAGGCAGAAATATAAGGCAAATTGCCGCGCCAAGGTCCTATCAACCCTCTATAACCCACTGTATCTAGACCCCTAGCCCCCTAGCGTTGAACAGACTGCAAAGACAATGACGGATAAGCCTCGCCGCCCCACCCTGAGCCTAAAGAATCCACCGCCCCCCAAGCCGGTGCCAGAGCCTGTGGTTGCGGCTGCGCCAAAGCCTTCCGCCTTTTCGCCCCGTCCCAGCAGAGCGCCCAAGCGTGAGGCTCCGGCCCCTGTGGTCTATGGGTGGCGCTGCAAGCCCTGCGGCACCGGCTTCAATGTGCCGACCGATCTGGCAGAAGACGAGTCCGTCCGCTGCCCCGCCTGCAATGCGCGTCTTGGTCTGGTACAGGACTTCATCGGCGACGAGCCCAACCTAGCCAAGGTCCGCGCCCGCAAGATCTAGCCTATTTTCAACTCTATTCGCCTTCAGAAGGTTCTGACATGACCCTGCGCAAACTTGGCCGATCCGACATTTCTGTTGCCCCGATGGCCTTTGGCGGCAACGTCTTTGGCTGGACGGCGGACAAGGATACCACCTTTGCCCTGCTCGATGGCTGCGTCGATGCCGGAATCAGCCTGATCGACTCCGCCGACGTCTATTCGGCATGGGTTCCAGGCCATCAGGGCGGCGAGTCCGAGACCGTTATCGGGGAATGGGTTGCGGCTCGCGGTGCCAGTGCGCGCCAGAAGCTGGTTATCGCCTCCAAGGTTGCCAAACTACCAACCCGTCCGGGCCTCTCGCGCGCCAACATCATGGCCGCCTGCGACGACAGCTTGAAGCGCCTGAAGGTCGATGTCATCGACCTCTATCAGGCCCACGAGGACGACACCAAAACGCCCTTAGAAGAAACCCTGCAAGCCTTTGCCGACCTGATCAAGGCCGGCAAGGTGCGGGCCATTGGCGCGTCCAACTACAGCGGCGCGCGCCTGTCAGAGGCCCTCGCCATCAGCGCCGCCCACGGCCTGCCGCGCTATGAGACGGTCCAGCCCCATTACAACCTCTATCACCGTGCCGAGTTCGAAACCGACCTTCAGCCGGTCTGTGTCGCGCAAGAGGTCAGCGTCATTCCCTATTTCGGGCTGGCCAGCGGCTTCTTGACCGGCAAGTACCGCAGCGAGGCGGACTTTGGAAAGAGCGTGCGCGGTCGCCAGATGGGGGCCTATCTCAATGACCGTGGCCTGCGTATTCTGGCCGCTCTGGACGAGGTTGCCGCCTCCACCCAGTCAACACCGGCGCAGGTGGCCTTGGCATGGCTGATGACCCGCCCATCGCTCGCGGCCCCGATTGC
The DNA here is from genome assembly GCA_041182245.1 of Pseudomonadota bacterium. Classification (GTDB taxonomy): domain Bacteria; phylum Pseudomonadota; class Alphaproteobacteria; order Caulobacterales; family Caulobacteraceae; genus CAISGS01. Next base: position 77,206 of record JBEGNZ010000002.1, read on the forward strand.
CTCGGCCACCAGCATGGACCAGTTCAAGGACCTTGCTGCTGCCCTGCATCTGTCGCTGAATGCAGAGGCCCTGAGCCTGCTCGACACCGCCAGCGCCGAATAGGAGACGACGGGGCGGCACCAAGCCGCCCCGCTTGATCTCAAGCCCGCTCGAAAACGGCCGCGACGCCTTGGCCGCCGCCGACGCACATGGTCTCTAGGCCGTAGCGCACGCCACGGCGCTGCATCTCGTGCAGCAGGGTCGCGGCGATGCGAACGCCCGTCGCGCCGATGGGATGGCCCAGCGAAATGCCGGAGCCGTTGACGTTGAGGATCGAACGGTCTTCCCAGCCCCAGCCCTTCATCACCGCCAAGGACTGGGCGGCAAAGGCTTCGTTCAGTTCGACCAGCCCGATATCGTCCCAGCCAAGGCCGGTGCGCTCGAACAGGCGCTTGACAGCGGGAACCGGGCCGATGCCCATCCGCGCGGGATCACAGCCTGCTGCTGCCCATCCGACAAAATAGCCAATGGGTTCAAGGCCTAATTCTTCCAACTTGTCTTCCGCAACCAAGAGGCAAGCTGCTGCCGCGTCGTTCTGTTGGCTTGAATTGCCTGCGGTGGAGACCCCGCCCTTCATCATCGGTTTCAAGGCCGACAGGCTCTGGGCCGTGGTGTCGCCGCGCACGCCCTCGTCCGTGGCAAAGACCAGAGGATCGCCGCGCCTTTGCGGCACATTGACCGGCACGACCTCATCGGCGAAGCGTCCGGCAGCCCAAGCCGCAGCGGCCTTGGCGTGGCTTTCGGCGGCGAACTGGTCGCAGGCCTCGCGCGTGATGCCATAATCGGTGGCCAGGTTCTCGGCCGTCTCGATCATCCCGGAGATGACGCCAAATCGCCAGACGGGCTGGGAGCGTTCACGCCCCCGCTCCAGCCGGTCGTACATCTGCACATTGCCCGAGCGGGCCCCGCCGCGCATGGCGGTGGTGTAATATTCGATGTTGGACATGCTCTCGACGCCGCCCGCCAGAACCACATCGGCCGCGCCGGTCTGGACCATCATCGCCGCCGTCGCCAAGGCCTGAAGCCCGCCGCCGCAGCGCCGGTCGGTCTGAAAGCCGGGAACCTCGATGGGCAGGCCCGCCTCAAGCGCCGCCCAGCGGCCAATGCAGGGGGCCTCGCTGTTGGCGTAGCTCTGGGCGAAAGCCACATCGTCGATGCGGGCCGGATCAATGCCGCTCTTGGCAACGACAGCCTTGATCACCTCAGCGGCCAGAACCTCTGCAGGCATGGGGCTAAGGGTGCCGAGAAACTTGCCGACGCCGGTGCGAAGCGGGGCAACAATGGCGGTGCGTCTCATGGTCTGGTCTCCGTTAGGGCATCAGAGGGGCCGTCCGAGCAGGCGCTTGGCCTGCTGAACGATAGGAAGGTCAATCATCTTTTGGCCAAGGGCGATGACGCCCCGGTCGCCGCGCTGGTCCCAGGCGGCCAATATGGCCTCGGCCTCGGCCCGTTCGGTCTCGCTGGGGGCAAAGCTGGTGGCAATGCCTGCGATCTGAGCCGGATGGATGGCCATGGCCCCAGTGCAGCCCATGGCCCGCGCCCGCCGCGCCGCCGCGGCCCAGGCGTCAAGGTCCTGATAGGCGGCAATCGAGATCGGCATGGCCAGAGCCATCTTGCCCGCGCGCGCCGCCGCTAACGCAATCATCTGGCACGGCAGGTCCAAACAGTCCGCCGTCGGTTTGACGCCAAGGCTGAGCGAGAAATCTTCGGGACCTAAGGCCAGTCCAGCGACCCGCTCAACAGCCAGCATCTCATCCAACGCGACAAGGGCCTGAGCGGATTCCACCTGCGGGACGAGCGCGATGGTGCCGACCGGCAGGCCGCGATCCGCCTCCATCTCACCGATCAAATCGGATAGGACCTGAAGGCGCCCTGCCCCTTCGGCCTTGGGCACGACAATGGCTGACACGCCCGCTGTCACAGCGACGTTGAGATCATCGATGGCCATCAGCCAAGGCGCGTTGATCCGGACCAGAACATCAACGCCCTGGGCCGTGACCATCGCCACCGTCGCGGCCAGTTCGGCGCGGACACGGGGCTTATCAGCCAAGGCTATGGCGTCTTCGAGGTCCAGGATGATGCCGTCCGCGCCGCGCTCGCCTGCCTTGGCCGCGTGCTTGGGATTGGAGACGAACAGCAAGGATCGCCAGAAGGGTTTGGCCGTCATGGGGCTTCCTTTGTCGTGGCTGTCGCGGCCATCACTGTGCGGCCATCCGCCCCCAAGGCGCTAAGGGTCACATCCCGGCCCTCTTGGCGTCCCACCAGATGCAGGGTCTCGCCGCAAAAGGCCGGGGACAGACCGCGAAAGCTGAAACGGGCTAGAGGCTGATCGCTCAGATGACGGCGACAGAGGTCGATCAACAGGCTGGCGGTCAAGGGGCCCTGCACGACAAGGCCGGGATAGAACTCCTGCTCGCGCGCATAGGTCAGGTCATAATGGATGCGGTGCGCATTGAAGGTCAGGGCGGAAAAGCGAAAGAGTAGCGGCTCGCTCGGCGTCAGGCTGCGCTGCCAAGGCCAAACCGACAGGTCCAGATCCGCCTTGGCCGGTGCCGAAGGCGGCATGGGGGCGCTGGCCGCCTCGCGATAGACGATGGTCTGGCGGTCTTGCACCACCGCTTGGCCATCGACTGTGAGGGTGTGATCGACCTCGACAAAGAGCAGTTGGCCCGTGCCGCCCGACTTTTGAGTCACGCTCGCAATGGTCGAGGTGCGCGTGACGGCACTGCCCACCGGGATCGGGGCCAGAAAGGTCACGGCGCTGGACGCCCACATCCGCCGGGGCAGGTCCACCGGCGGTAAGAACCCGCCGCGATGGGGATGGCCATCTGGGCCGAGCTTTGCGGTCGGGGCATCAGGCAGGCACAGGCCCCAGTGAAAGCCCTGCGGCACCGCAGAACCCATCACCCCTTCACTGTCCAACATGGCACGCCAGCGGGTCACCGCGCCAAGATCGGCACGATCATAGGTGACCTCTTGCCCCCCGACCCAAGCGCTCCAGTCCTCAGACATCAGTAAGACCGGGGAAGACCGAGGACGTGCTCGGCCACATAGGACAGGATCATGTTGGTCGAGATCGGGGCCACCTGATAGAGGCGGGTCTCGCGGAACTTGCGCTCGATGTCATATTCGGCGGCAAAGCCAAAGCCGCCATGGGTCTGGATACAGGCCTCGCCCGCCGCCCAGCTGGCCTCCGCCGCCAGCATCTTGGCCATATTGGCCTCTGCACCGGCATTTTCCCCGGCTTCATATTTGCGCAAGGCGTCATGGACCATTAGCTCGGCCGCCTTCATCTGGGCATAGGCCCGCGCGATGGGGAACTGAACGCCCTGGTTCTGGCCAATGGGGCGGCCAAACAGCACCCGCTCCTTGGCATAGGCCGAAGCCTTATCGATGAACCACTTGGCATCGCCGATGCACTCGGCCGCAATCAGCGCACGCTCGGCATTCATGCCCGACAGGATGTAGCGAAAGCCTTGGCCTTCGACCCCGATCAGGTTTTCCACCGGCACCTCGACATTGTCGAAGAAGACCTCAGTGGTGGAGTGGTTCATCATGGTCTCGATGGGGCGGATGGTCATGCCGCCCTGCTTGGCCTTGCGCATGTCGACCAGAATGGTGGAAAGGCCATCGGTGCGCTTGGCCACCTGATCTTGCGGCGTGGTACGGGCCAGAAGCAGCATCAGATCGCTATGCTCGGCGCGGCTGGTCCAGATTTTCTGGCCGTTGATGATGTAGCGGTCGCCCTCACGGCGGGCCACGGTCTTGAGCGATAGGGTATCGGTGCCGCTGGTCGGCTCGGTCACACCAAAGGCCTGCAGGCGAAGTTCCCCGCTCGCGATCTTGGGCAGATAGGTCTGCTTTTGCAGTTCAGACCCATGCCGCAGGAGCGTGCCCATAATGTACATCTGGGCATGGCAGGCCCCGCCGTTGCAGCCCTGCCGCTGAATCTCTTCAAGAATGGCTGCGGCACCCGAAAGGGGCAAACCCACCCCGCCATATTCCTCTGGGATCAGGGCGGCCAGATAGCCGGCCTTGGTCAAGGCATCGACGAACTCGCCCGGATAGGCGCGGTCGCGGTCCTTGGCGCGCCAGTAATCGCCGGGAAATTCGGCGCAGAGCTTGGCGACCTCTTCGCGGATGCTGGCATAGGCGTCTTCAGACATAGGCGTTCCACATTGAATCTATAGGTGAATTGATCATAGAGCAGCTTCGGGCCTGGCCATCAAGTCGCCCCCTTGCCGCGATCTAGGTCGGCAATGGCTCCGTCCAAGGCCGCCAGCGCCCGATCGTCCAGCCCCAGCCAATCGCGCAGGACCTCATCTGTATGTTGGCCAAGGCGCGGCGGCGCGCGGTCATAGGCGGCGGGACTGCGGCTCAATTTTGCCGGATAGGCGATAGTCGGGATCTGATAACCGTCCTCGCGGGTGAAATGGTGCACGACTTGCCGGGCCTCGACAAAGGGATCATCGAGGGCCTGTTTGACACTATTGACCGGGCCAGCGGGGGCGCCGGCGTCCGTCAGGGCCGCGATCAGTTCCCCGCCCTGCCTTTGGCCGATCAGGTCCTGCAAGATTGCCTCAAGCGCGTCACGATGGGCCATCCGGTCCACATTGGTCACGAAGCGTGGGTCGATGGAGAGCTCGGGCACGCCCAACACCATGCAGAGGATCTTGAACTGACCGTCATTACCGACCGCGACCACCATCGGTCCGTCGGCGGCGTCAAAGACCTGATAGGGCACCACCGTCGGGTGGGCATTGCCCATGCGACTTGGCGACTGGCCGGAGACCAAATAGCTCGATCCTTGATTGGCCAACATGGCAAGTTGTGTGTCCAGCAGGGAACAGTCGATATGCTGCCCCTGCCCCGTCTGCTCGGCATGGCGAAGGGCCATCAGGATGCTGATGGTCGCATAGAGGCCCGTTGACAGGTCCGCGACCGCAACGCCGGTCTTGATCGGCGGCCCATCGGCCTCACCCGTAACACTCATCAGCCCGCCCATGGCCTGAGCGACAAAGTCATAGCCGGGCCGGTCAGCATAGGGACCGTCCTGACCAAAGCCGGTGATCGAGCAATAGATCAGGCGCGGATTGATCGCCGACAGGGTCTGATAGTCGAGACCGTAACGCTTCAGCCCGCCGACCTTGAAGTTCTCAACGACGATGTCCGCCCTAGCCGCCAGATTGCGGATCAGCTCCGCCCCCTTGGGATCGGCCAGATCAATGGCCAAGGAGCGCTTGTTGCGATTGGTGGACAGGTAATAGGCGCTCTCGCCCGCCACCTTCCGGCTGGGGTCCAGGGCGGGGATGGGCGAGCCCCAAGCGCGGGTATCATCTCCCCGGCTAGGGGCCTCGACCTTGACCACATCAGCCCCGAAATCGGCGAGGATTTGGGTGCTCCACGGCCCTGCCAGCACCCTTGAGAGGTCAAGGACCTTGATGCCGGACAGGACGCGCAGATCAGGTGCCATCTAGGGGTGCCTTAGCGCGGAGCCATGCGGATGGCACCGTCGAGACGCACATCCTCACCATTGAAATAGCCGTTGGTGATCATGGCATGGGCCAGATGGGCATATTCCTCAGGCATGCCAAGGCGCTTGGGGAACGGCACCTGCGCGGCAAGACCGGCCTTCACGGCCTCAGAGGCCCGTTGCAGCAAGGGGGTGTCGAAGATGCCGGGCAGGATGGTGTTGACCCGAATGGATTCGCTGGACAGGTCGCGGGCCACGGTCAGGGTCATGCCGACAATACCTGCCTTGGAGGCCGTATAGGCCGCCTGCCCGATCTGGCCGTCTTCAGCCGCCACCGAGGCCGTATTGATGATCACGCCCCGGTCGCCGCAGGGCAAGGGTGGCAAGGTGACCATGCCCGCCGCGCTCTTGGTGATGCAGCGGAAGGTGCCAATCAGATTGACCTGAATGATGCGCTCGAAATTATCGAGCGGATATTCCTTGATCTCGCCGGTTTGCTTGTCGCGCGACACGGTCTTGACCGACCCGCCAACGCCCGCGCAGTTGAGCAAGATACGCTCCTGGCCATTGGCGGCGCGCGCCTTGGCAAAGGCGGCATCGACCTCGTCGCTGGAGGTGACATTGACCTTGCAAAAGACCCCGCCCAGTTCCTTGGCCAAGGCCTCGCCCAGCTCTTCATTCAAATCAAACAGCGCGACCTTCACCCCATGCGAGGCCAGCAAACGCGCCGACGCGGCGCCGAGGCCAGAGGCACCGCCGGTGATGACGGCGCTGATAGTGGAATCAAGTTTCATGGGACGGTTTCCTCTTAGGCGTTTTCATTGCCTGTGATGTTGCCAGCCTCCGGCCCCGAAATCCATGCTCCCCTTAGGTTAAGGTGGGAAGTTTGGGGGGAGAAGGAAACAAGTCCCCCTTCGGCGCTACGCGCCACTTCCCCCAAAGGGAGAAGATTTGGCGTGCTTAGATCTTTCCCCTCTGGGGGAAGTACCGGCACCGCCTGGGAAGGGGGTTCTTTGGTTAAGAAAACAAGGAAGGTCCTCACTTAGGCCCTCTCCCTCAGGCAGGGGGCTGAGAAGGAACCGATGAGCCCTCGCCCCCTTGGGGGAGAGGGTTGGGTGAGGGGGCAGGTGAAACGACCCCTACCTTTCGGTGACACGTGCTAGCGCTTTGACCGGCTCAGCATGACGCACACTTCGTCAACGGCCAATTACCTGCTGGGTCCAGCTAACGATCTGATCGGCGCTCATCAGACCGGCCTTGCGACCCACCTCGACGCCGTCTTGGAAGAGGATCAGGGCAGGGATGCCTGAAACCCCCAAGGCAGACGCGGCATTCGGCTCTGCTTCTGAATTGAGCTTGAGCAGGCGCACTGCGGGTTCTAGTCGGCCTGCTGCGGCAGCATATTGCGGGGCCATGGCACGGCAAGGGCCACACCAGGGAGCCCAGACATCGACCAGAACGGCCCCGCCCTTGGTGTCTCGGCGGTGTTTGGCCAGCCCCTTACCGGTGACTTCGGTGGGCTTGCCTGAGAAAAGAACCTCACGGCACTTGCCGCATTTGGCCACAGCAGGATCACGCTGTTCAGGTAATCGATTGGTCGCACCGCAGGCCGGGCAAACATATTGGCGCGTCACAGCAGATATTCCTTGGCTTAGAGCGGATCACCTCGAACCGGAATGACCCTTAGCCCCCCACATTCCGCCTGCCTGATGGAGGGATCAAGGCGTTTTCCATCCTAGGCCTCAAACAGATGAACTCGGATTGTTTAATCATGTCTCTGAAATTTATCGTATTTTATCTCCGACCTATCGCATCACCACACCTCTAACCCGTTGCGTTCAGGTTTAACTTTGTTCATTCTGGGTTGCATGTTACATATCGAACCCCATCAGTATCGATGTGACCAAGTCGTGCGAAAGGGGCAGAAGGACGATAATGAAAGCAGCGAACGACTTTGGCCAAACTGCCGAACTGGCGCAGTTAGAAGCCCGTGCCTATTCGGCGACCCGCCTGATGAAACTATTGGCCAACGAACAGCGCTTGATTCTGGTATGCAAGTTGATCGAGGGCGAATGTTCGGTCGGCGATCTCGCGGCCTATACGGGTTTAGGCCAATCGGCGGCCTCTCAACACCTTGGAAAACTGCGCGCCGAGGCCGTGGTCGCGACGCGCAGAAACGCCCAAACCATCTATTATCGCCTCATCGATCCGGCAGCGATCCGCATCGTCAACACCCTTTGCGAGATCTATAGAGCCTAGCCTCGTCTGAGCAGGGATAGGGGCGCGGACCGCGATCGGCCGGCCCCTGCGCCATCAGCGAAGATCAGGACTGAAGCGGATATTGTCCTTCTCCAGACCCTTGGCGACGATATCGAGCCCACCGACCTTGATCATCCACTCCAAGCGGTGATCGCGATATTCGCGCTTGAAAAGACCGTCCTCGACCATCTTGGCCACCGCGCCCATATCCGGAGCGGAGCTCTTCAGCAGGTTCATGACGTCTTGAGTGGTCGCCTTGACGCTGGCGCGGTCATTGGCCCGTTCTAGCCAGTCCGCCAGCCTTGTCCCGGCGGGCACCTGATGACCAAAGCCTCGCGAGCCATTGACATAGGGCACCACGGATAGATCGCCCCAACCAAAGCTTTCCCCATTGAACCATGGACGGTCCCCCAACTGGCGCTCTAGCCAACTGAAATAGCCTTGGGTTTGGGCAGCGGCCTTGGCTTCAATCGCTTCGGCTTGGGCACCGGTCGCGCGACGGAAGGATCGAAGCTCGCCGAGCCCCCAATTGATCGCCTCATAGTGGGTGTCCATCACCTCTTCGAGCATCCGCACCCGCGCCCGTTCGGCCGCTGAGGTCGGAAGCAGCGCTGGGGTCGGCCAGCGGTCTTCGATATATTCGAGGATGATGGTGCTATCGAAGATCTGAACCTCGCCATCGATGAGGGTTGGGACCTCGCCGCGCGGGTTGGCTTGGATAAAGGCCCCCTCTGCGCCGCCAGCACCGACGCCTTGCGGTAAGATGGCCTCAAAGGCCACGCCCTTTTCGCGCAGGGCGATCTTCACCTTCTGGCCATAGGGCGAGAAGGGATGGTCATAGAGCTTGAGCATGGCCTTGATCCTTGAGTGTGAGGGCTTAGCGGCCGCCTTGGCCGTCATCGATCTTGATGAAGGTACCGGTGACAAATTCCGACGCGGGCGAGACCAGATAGACCAGAGTGCTATCCATCTGAGCTGGATCGCCAAGGCGCTGACGGGGAAAGCCCTTGGTAATGTCGCCCATGCGCGACAGCATGCCGTCCATCATTTCCGAAGCAAAGGCACCGGGTGCGATGGCATTGACGTTGATGTGGAAACGCGCCCACTCGACGGCTAGTGCTTCGGTCATGCGGATGACGCCGGCCTTGGTCACAGAATAGAGCGCAGCGCCGCCGCCGCGATATTCAAAAGCGGCCACCGAGGCGATATTGACAATCCGGCCGGGGATCTTGGCGTCGATCAGGCGGCGCGCGACTTCGCAGGACAGGACGAACGGTCCGCGCAGATTGACGTCCATGACCTTGTCGATCAGTTCCAAGGACATCTTGTGCGCCCGTTGCGCATCCGGAATACCGGCATTGTTGATCAAGATATCGACGACGCCGAAATGGTCCTGAATCTTGCCGACCATGGCGATCATGGCGTCGGCATCAGCCACATCGACCGGGAAGGCTGCCGCCTCGCCGCCATCGGCCTTGATCTCGGCCACCAAGGCTTCGAGACGCTCTAAACGGCGGCCGCTGACGGCCACCTTGGCCCCCTGCTTGGCCAGCACCTTGGCAAAGCGCCAGCCAAGGCCCGATGAGGCCCCGGTCACCAGGGCAACGCGTCCGGTCAAATCATTGGAGAGGTTCGGTAGGGGAAAGGTCATGGTCAAACTCTCTGATTGGTAGGTGTGAGGGGTCAGGACTTGCCAAGGCCAAGCAGGGTCTTGGCCATGATGTTGCGCTGAATTTCGTTGGTTCCGGCATAGATCGATCCGGCCCGGTCGTTGAGATATTTGGCAATGGCGATGTAGCTGCGCTCTGGGCCGACCGGCTCAAAGTCTGGGTTAAAACCGGGAACCGGACCGCCGGGACAGACCGAATGGGGCTGGAACGGCACGGCATAGAGCCCGGTCGCTTCGAGGGCCAATTCCGCAATACGTTGGCTCAGTTCGGTCGAGACAGTCTTCATCAGCGATGAGGCCGGGCCCGCACCGCCGCCCTGCGCCACCGTCGACATGACCCGTAGCTCGGTCGTGGACAGGGCCTCGACTTCGATCGAAAGCTGCGCCACACGCGCGGCAAAGTCATCATCACCCGGCTGGATCATGGCCTGAAGCCGCTTGACCCGCGCCGCAAGGCCCGGAGCCGAGACACTGCCACCGCGCTCAAATTCCATCAGATATTTGGCCACGGTCCAGCCCTGCCCCGCCTCGCCGACCACATTGGCCTTGGGCACGCGCACATCGGTGAAGAAGATCTCGTTTTGAATATGCTCGCCGCTGAGCGAGATGATCGGCCGAACCTCAACGCCCGGGCTTCGCATGTCGATCAGCAAGAAGGTGATACCAAGCTGCGGCACCCGTTCCTGCGCCGTGCGAACCAGACAGAAGATCCAGTCCGCCACATTGGCATGGGTGGTCCAGATCTTGTGGCCATTGCAGATATAGTCGTCGCCATCCTCGCGCGCGCTCATCTGTAAGGTTGCAAGGTCCGACCCAGACCCCGGCTCCGAATAGCCTTGGCACCAGAACTCGTCGCCGGACAGCATGGGCGGCAAGAACCGCGCCTTCTGCTCGGGTGTTCCGTAGGCCAGCAGGACCGGGCCGCACATGCCAAGCCCCATGGGCGACAGGGGCGGTGTTCCGGCTCGCGCACATTCGCTGGCAAAGATGTAACGTCGGGTCAGGTCCCAACCCGTGCCGCCATATTCCACCGGATAGGCTGGCGCGACCCAGCCCTTGGCGTGCAGGATCTTCTGCCAAGCAATGCTGACCGCCTTGGGGCCATAGACGCTGGTCAGGTGGCGGCCGACATGGCGAATTTCTGGCGTCATGGACTCTTCCAAGAACGCCCTCACCTCTTGGCGAAAGGCTATATCGTCTTCAGTCCAGTCAAGGTTCATGGCCGTGCCTCCCGCCGGTCTTTTGCCGGACTTTATTCTCAAGCCCCCTTGGTCAGCGGCTTGTTCGATACTAGGCTAGCGCTAAGTTTGACGTCAGAAAATGGCGCCGTAGGGGGAACCAGACTATGAATCTCGAATTGACACCGGAAGAACGCGCTTTCCAAGCCGAAGTCCGTGAATTTCTCGAACAATCTCTGACCCCTGAACTGCGGCTCGCCGGGCGGCGAACCACCAGTGTCTTCAGTGACAAGGACGACAATCTCGCTTGGCAGAAGATTCTCCATGCCAAGGGATGGGTCGCTCCCGCTTGGCCCGCAAAATATGGCGGCACCGGCTGGAACGAGATGCAGCGCTATATCTTCGCCGCGGAATGCGCCCGTGCTGGCGCGCCCAGCCTGTCGCCCATGGGCCTGAAGATGGTTGGCCCGGTCATCATGGGCTATGGCACCGAAGAACAGAAAGCCTTCTATCTGCCGCGGATCTTGGCCGGTGAGGACTATTGGTGCCAAGGCTATTCAGAGCCCGGCTCTGGATCAGATCTGGCCAGTCTGCAGATGCGCGCGGTCCAAGACGGCGATCACTATGTGCTCAATGGCTCCAAGATCTGGACAACCCACGCCCATTGGGCCAACCGGATGTTCTGTCTGGTGCGCACCCGTACCGACGGCAAGCCTCAGGCCGGGATCACCTTCCTGTTGCTGGAAATGAACACGCCCGGCATCGAGGTAAAGCCCATCATCACCATGGCTGACGATCACGAGGTCAATCAGGTCTTCTTTGACAATGTTCGCGTCCCCGTCGCCAACCGTATCGGTGAAGAGAACGAGGGCTGGACCGTGGCCAAATATCTGCTCGAGTTCGAGCGCGGCGGCGGCTCGGCAGCAGGCCTGAAGGTCAATCTGGAACGGCTGAAGGCCTTAGCCCGTGAAGAGGCCGCGGACGGCGGCGGACGGCTGATCGATGATGCTGATTTCCGCCGAAAACTGGCCGTGGCCGGGGTTGAGGTCGATGCCATCGAGATGACCGAGCACCGCGTCATGGCCGCTCTCTCGTCGGGAAAAAACCCCGGGCCCGCCTCCTCCATGCTCAAGACCCAAGGCACAGAGGCAAAGCAGCGGCTTGATGAGATCGCGGTCGAAGGCATTGGCTACTATGCGGCGGTCAGCCAGCCCGAGGCCCGCAAGCCCCGCGCCAACACGCCCTTTGTCGGCCCCGAATATGGCCTGACCAATGTGCCGAGCTATCTCAACAACCGCGCCGCCTCGATCTATGGTGGCTCCAATGAGATCCAGCGCGACATCATGGCCAAATTGGTGCTGAAGCTTTAACTTCAGCACCAAATTCCGCCTCAGCTCTCCATATCCGCCTCGATCGTCTTGCGCGCGGCCCAGAAGCAGGCTGCGGCGATGAGGTTGAAGCCCATCGAGATGATAAGGGCCCAACGTACACCCTCGGCTGAGCCAAGATTAAAGCCGACCGCGAACCCATCACTCATTAAACCCACGACCAACGGACCAAGGCCCAAGCCGATCAGATTAATCACAAACAGCATAACGGCTGAGGCCGTCGCCCGGGTATTGACCGGCGCGATGCTCTGGGCCGTGGCATAGACAGGTCCGTACCAAAGCGATCCCAAGGCCGCTGTGAAGATAAAGATCGTCAAGGCCATCACAGCGCTGCCGAGATTAATCGCGATAAGATAGATTGGGATATTGATCAGGGCCGCTACGGCAGGAACCACCATCCAACCCCGTAGATCCTTCTTGGCATAGTGATCGGCCAATTGACCGCCAATATAGGTCCCAATCACGCCACCAATACCGCCGACCAGACCAAGGGCCAGTCCGAGAAAACCGCCTGATTTCAACCCGAACATTGCCGCTAAGGCGGCGATCTCTTCGGTATGGTTGCGATAGAAGAACGAGGCGGTAAAGGGCGCATGACCGTAGCCGATAAAGGCCTTCACCGCCGCCGCCGAGGCGACAAACCCGAAGGTCTTCTTGCTGGCCAAGGTCTTGAGCGCTTGGCGATAGGTCACCTTAGGGGCTGCAGCGGCCTGCACGGCCGTCACGGCCTTCTTTATGCGCGGCTCGATCAGAGTGAAGGCCGCGATTATGGCGAACAGGACCCCGGGTAGCCCACAGACAATGAAGGCCATCCGCCAGCCATAGGCATCGGCGACTAATCCGCCCACGGCCAATCCCAGCAACGAGCCGAGCGGCGTTCCCATGGAATAGAAGGCAAGAGCCGAAGCCCTCTGCTCACGTGGCACATAGTCCGAAATGAGCGAATGGGCGGCAGGCGTACAGCCCGCCTCTCCCACGCCCACACCGATGCGCGCGAGAATGAGTTGGAAGAAATTCTGCGCCAACCCGCAAGCCGCCGTCATCATCGACCAGACCGCAAGGGAGACAGCGATAATGGCAGGACGATTACGACGCTCGGCCAACTGAGCGATGGGTAGACCGAGAACCGTGTAAAAAATGGCAAAGGCCAATCCCGTAAGCAGCCCAAGCTGCCAATCCATCAGGCCCAGTTCCGTCTTGATCGGTTCCGCCAAGATGTTGATGACGCTGCGATCTAGAAAGTTAAGGACATAGATGATCAACAACATGACCATGGCGTAGCGTCTATAGCCGTCGGATACCAACCTCACCGTTGGCTCTTCCGTCGGCAGCACGGTGTCCTGCTGCGCGCCCACAGTCGCGTCTGTCATGCTCAATCCCTCCCTTGTGCCTCCGCGTTGGAAGGCTGCGGCCCTTCGGCCATCTATTTCGCATGTGGGCGTCGATCACAAACCCCGCAAGAGGAGCCTGACCGATATATTTGATCCATGCTAGGGCCAAACGACCACAAATTTCGATCCCAGCTTAGGACCACATCAATGGCCTCAGAAATCTGATGGGCAATGGCTCTCTATCCACCGCCTTCTCGCGAAGTTTTGGCTTCGCGCCAGAAAAACCGGTGTGGTGAGCGTTAGGGGGCGCGGTGGCCGCATATTGCCAGGCGAGCGACCTATCGGCCCCCAGACGACTATCGACCCGTGAAAACGGCCGGACGCTTTTCGAGGAAGCTTTTGACGCCTTCGCGGTGATCTTCGGTCTCGAACAGGCGGTAGATGATCTCGATGGCCCAACTGCCCACCTCACGCGGATCGCCATTGGTCGTGCGGCGAAGCCCCTGTTTCATGTAGCGCAGGGCAAGGGGCGGATTGGCGGCGATGCGCGCAGCCATGGCCTTAGCGCGAGGCATTAGGTCTGCGTGCGGCACGGTCTCGGTGACCAGACCAATCCGTTCGGCCTCAGCCCCATTGATCGGATCACCGGTAAAGAGCAGTTCCGCCGCCTTGGCCGGGCCGACAATCGACGGCAGTTTCCACAGCCCGCCGACATCACAGATCAAACCGCGTTTGATAAAAAGTTCAGCAAAAACAGCTTTTTCAGACGCTATTCTGATATCCGCATAGAGCGCCAGCTCCATGCCCCAACCGACTGCCGAGCCATTGACGGCGGCAATGACGGGCTTTTCACAGTCGATGGCCGCCATGGCAGCGGGGGTCGGTTCAAAACGGACACGGACCGGACGGGGGGTCTTTGGCGCTTCACCCGTCATCATCTCCTTGACATCTTCACCTGAGCAAAAGGCGGGATCAGAGCCCGTGACGATGACGCATCGGACCTCTGGATCGGCATTGGCATGTTTGAACGCCGCCTCGACCTCGGCATAGGCCCGCGGGTTCAAGGCATTGCGCCGCTCTGGCCGGTTGAGGGTGATCTGGGCAATGTGATCCTGCACCTCGTAGAGCAGGCATTCAAAGTCAGCGATCTGGATCATGGCGGCCTCCCGGCGCTTTGCGCGCTCTGAACAGTGGACTGGCGGCCCGCCTCCCTGCAGGCCGCCACAACATTACATAGTGTAGATGCAGATCTTATTGCCGTCCGGATCGCGGAAATAGGCACCGTAGAAGGTTCCGGTACGAATGCCCGGCGCACCATCATCAGTCGCGCCCGCAGCGATCGCCTTGGCATAGACCCGATCAACATGCTCGTGCGAGGTTCCAGACAGAGAAATCATCGTGCCATTGCCTGCCGTGGCGGCCTCACCATTATAGGGCTTGCAGATGGCCAACATGGCACCGCCTGCTTTTGACGCATAGCCCTGCATGCGGTCGCTTCCGAAGGCGCGGCCAGCACCCATCTCTGCCAGCACCGCATCATAGAAGGTCAAGGCCCGGTCGAAATCGTTCGTCCCGATGGTCAAATATCCAATCATCCGTCATTTCCTCTTGGCGCAGCATTTCGCCACGCATTTTTTTTGAGCCCCCATCATTCATAGGTGCAGAAGAAATTTGTGGTCTGACCAACGAACAGGCAAGCGAAACCTAGAGGGTCACGCAGGGGCACCCATCTGAAAATAGGCGTCTTGGTCAGATCCTATCGCTGTTGGCGTAAAAGACCGAACGGGCAATGGCTCTGGCCAGACAGTCGGCGGCCGCGGAGCCTAGACGGGTCAATTGGAGCAGTCGTTCAGGGCCTTCACCAATATCGGCCGTGCCGCCGGTCAAGGCAAAGACCGTATCGCCATCAAATGGGGCATGAACCGGACGAATGGCCCTGGCCAACCCATCCTGCGCCATCATGGCCAAGCGCTTGGCCTCGGCCTTGGTCAGTCGGGCAGAGACCGCCACCACAGCTAGGGTCGTATTGGCCCCCGGGGAAAGACGTCCCGCCGCGCGCAGTCGTCCAAGTTCTGGCAAGGGGTCGGTGACCGGATCGCTCGCACTAGGCCTGTGCCCGCCAAATTCCTGGTCGATTTCGAAGGGCCAAGCCCAGTAGGTCTGACCATCTGGCATAAAGACCGAGCCGACGGGATTGGTCGCGACAATGGCCCCGACCATCAGCCCATCGCCAAGATCGAGCGAGGTCGAGCCAATACCGCCCTTGGTCAGGCCCGCCATGGCACCTCGCCCTGCCCCGACAGCGCCTTGCGCAAAGGCGGTCGAGGCCGCTTCTACCGAAGCACGGCCGAGCGCCTCATAGGGGGGATTAAGCCCCCAATCCTTGTCGCCCTCATTGCCAAGATCATGCAACACGGCGGCAGGCACGATCGGAATGGCTGGGGTTGTTGGCTTCAGCCTCAGCCCAACATTTCGATGAGACAGGGCCGTGGTCACGCCATCAGCAGCCGCAAGGCCGAAGACTGAACCACCCGTCAGAACGACCCCATGAATGACATCAACGAAGTTTTCTGGCGCAAGGGCCTCGGTCTCACGCGATCCTGGGCCACCACCGCGCACATCGACCGCGCCGGTCCAGTCGCCGTGACATAGGATCGTGGTCACACCGGTCATGACCCGCTCATCGGTGGCATGGCCGACCATGATACCCGGAACGTCCGTGATCAGGTTCAATGGTCCCGGTCGATACATTAACTCACCCCTGCCTCACCATCGCCATCGGACGAGGGTTCGGCCAAAGGCTTGGCCTGATCAAAGCCGGGCCGTCAAGGCCGCAGCTTAGGCCGCGTGGGGCCATCCAGAGTGGTTTAGCCATTCGCGCGCCGCGCGCTGGGCCTCCGCAACGTCGGCATGGTCCATCTCTTGGCTCAGTTCCTTGCGGTAAATCTTTGCCTCGAGCGAGCCGCGCATGGCCGCAAGATTGAACATCATATGGGCCGACACATAGTCGAGCGGCATACCGCCTTGACCCGTGGAATAGAGCATGCCCATACGGAAAAGCTCGTCCGCTGAACAGTCCATGGCCGGTGCCGGAGTCCCACCTATGGCGGGGGTTTCTGAATGAAGTTGCATGACGTCGGTTCCCATTCTGAGCGCCGCAAGCCCTTTTAGCCTATAGGCGTCGATGTCTACGGCACCACCAAACACCCAGCCTGTAAAAATATGGTTAAGGATAATTTCCCCAACCTTTTAGGCCCGCGAACCTTCAGACGAGGGCAAGGCGCCCACCATGCGAATGGTCAAGACAGGCAAGTTTTGAGGGTTCGAAATCGAGGATCCGGCAACCTCAGCTAACCGGACCATTCAGACGGGGTTCAGACGCAGGGGCTCAAGGTCAAGGCGATCGAGGGACGATCCTGAAGGACAAAGACCATGACCCGTCTGACCAAACCTTTGCTACTCTTCGCCTCCCTGGCTAGCCTTGCCATCCCAACTTGGGCGGCCGCTGACCCGAGCCCCCGCGACCACGACGGCTCACGCTGGGAACAGCTGAGAGAGGGCCGCGATGAGCGCCGGGACGAGCGCCGGGATGACCGTGACCGCTTCGCTCCCCCGCCCCGCGCCTTTGCCCCGCCGATGGCCTATGGCTATGACAGCTACCGTCACGATCATGGTCGTCGTCACTGGCAACGCGGGCAATATATGAGCCCCTATGTGCGGACCTATGTCGTCTATGACTATGGACGCCATCGCCTGCGTCCCCCGCCGCGCGGCTTCGTCTGGGTGCGAGCCGATAATGACTATCTGCTCGTCGCTGCCGCCACCGGTGTGATCTTCGATGTGATCCGTGGCGGATGGTAGATATGAAAAAGGCCCCAGAGCGCAAACTCTGGGGCCTTTGATCTGCTCAAGCCGAGGCCTTAGAGGCCCAACTTGACCTTCAAGATTTCATTGACGGCCGCCGGATTAGCCTTGCCGCCCGTATCACGCATGACCTGGCCGACGAACCAGCCCAAGGCTTGAGGCCGCTCCTTCGCCGCCTCGACCTTGTCGGGATTGGCGGCCATGATCTTGTCGATGGAGGCCTCGATGGCCCCCGTATCGGTGATCTGGACCAGACCGAACTTTTCGACCACCTGAGCGGGGGTGCCTTCACCGGCCCACATATGGTCGAACACCTCTTTGGCGATCTTGGACGAGATGACCCCGTCCTCGATCAGCTTGACCAGACCGGCAATGTCTTCTGGCGGGATCGGGCTGGTTTCGATGTCGCCGCCATTTTCCGCCAAACGACCCAGCAGGTTATTGACCGTCCAGTTGGCCACCAGCTTGGCATCGCGCCCCGCCGCCGCCTGTTCATAGAAGGCCGCTCGCGCCTGATCGGCGACCAGAACGCCCGCATCATAGTGCGACAGACCGTACTGGCTCTCGAACCGTTTGCGCTTGGGATCGGGCAGTTCGGGCAGGCTGTCCTTGATCGACTGGACCCAGGCCGGGTCGAGCACCAAGGGCAAGAGGTCGGGATCGGGGAAGTAGCGATAGTCGTGCGCCTCTTCCTTCGATCTCATGGACCGAGTCTCGATCTTGGTTGGGTCGAACAGACGGGTTTCCTGATGGATGGAGCCGCCATCTTCCAAGATTTCAATCTGACGGCGGGCCTCATATTCGATGGCCTGCTGGATGTAGCGGTAGGAATTGACGTTCTTGATCTCGCAGCGCGTGCCCAACCCTTCGCCCGGACGACGGACCGAGACATTGACGTCCGCGCGCAGATTGCCCTTCTCCATATCCCCGTCGCAAGCGCCGAGATAGCGAAGAATCGTTCTGATCTTTTTGACGTAACTGGCTGCTTCGTCTGAGCTTCTCATGTCCGGCTTGGACACAATCTCCATCAGGGCCGTGCCTGCACGGTTGAGGTCGACATAGGTGAAGTTGGGGTCCAGATCGTGAATCGACTTGCCCGCATCCTGTTCCAGATGCAGACGCTCAACGCCGACCGAGAAGGTCGTGCCATCGTCTCGCTCGACCTCGACCACGCCTTCACCGACGATCGGGTCCTTGAACTGGCTGATCTGATAGCCCTGCGGCAGGTCAGGATAGAAATAGTTCTTGCGGTCAAAACGAGACGACAGATTGATCTGGGCATTAAGGCCAAGCCCCGCCCGGACCGCCTGCTCGACGCAGTGGCGATTGATCACCGGCAGCATGCCGGGCATGGCCGCATCGACCAGTGCCACCTGCTCATTAGGACCCGCGCCAAAGCCGACCGCCGCGCCGCTGAACAGCTTGGAGTTCGAGGCCACCTGAGCGTGGATTTCCAAGCCCAGAACAATTTCCCAAGGTCCAGTGCGGCCTTGAATCAGTTTGGATTTCTCGCTCATGCTCACCACCACCTGTCCGCCTTGGCTGTGAAGCCAGCGGCCTTTTCCAGTGCTCCGGCCAGAGAGAACAAGGTTCCCTCATCCAGCGCCCGTCCGATCAATTGCAGGCCCAAGGGCAGGCCCTGCGCGTCCCGGCCGGCGGGCAGCGACAGGCCCGGCAAACCGGCCAGATTGGTCGTCACGGTGAAAATATCGTTCAGATACATTGCTATCGGATCATCCGACTGCTCGCCCAGCGCAAAGGCCGCCGACGGAGCCGTCGGGGTCAAGAGCGCGTCGCAGGTCTGCCAAGCCTGATCGAAATCATCCGCAATCCGGCGACGAACCTTCTGGGCCTTGAGGTAATAGGCATCGTAATAGCCTGCCGACAGCACATAGGTGCCGATCAGGATGCGGCGCTTGACCTCGTCGCCAAAGCCTTGGGCGCGGCTTTCTTCATAGACATCCGTCAAGGACGGACCGCCCGCCCTCAGGCCGTAGCGCATACCGTCATAACGGGCCAGATTGGACGAGGCCTCCGCCGGTGCCACGATATAGTAAGCGGGCAGAGCATATTTGGTGTGGGGCAAAGAGACCTCAACGATCTCGCAGCCCGCATCCTTCAGCCACGCAATCCCATCGGCCCACAGCTTTTCGATCTCGGCGGGCATGCCCGGAACGCGATATTCCTTGGGCACACCGATGCGCAGGCCCTTGACGGACTTTCCGACATAGCTTGCGAAATCAGGCACTTCGACGGGCAAGCTCGTCGAATCTTTCACATCATGACCGCTCATGGAGCGCAGCATGATGGCCGCATCCTCGACGGTCTTAGCGATGGGACCGGCCTGATCCAGCGACGAGGCGAAGGCGATGATGCCCCAGCGCGAACAGCGGCCATAGGTCGGCTTGATACCGACCGTTCCGGTGAAGGCTGCCGGCTGGCGGATCGAACCGCCCGTATCGGTGGCGGTGGCCGCTAGACAAAGGTCCGCCGCCGTGGCCGCCGCAGAACCGCCCGACGAGCCGCCAGGTGTCAGGGCGGCGTCTGAGCCCTTGCGCCGCCAAGGATTGATCACTGGCCCAAAGGCCGAGGTCTCGTTGGACGAACCCATGGCAAACTCATCCAGGTTGAGCTTACCCAGCATGACGGCACCATCGCGCCAAAGCTGGCTGGTGACCGTCGATTCGTAGGCGGGAACAAAGTTGCCAAGGATCTTGGACGCCGCCGTAGAGCGTACGCCATCGGTGCAGAACAGGTCCTTGATGCCGAGCGGCGCGCCTTCAAGGGCCCCGCCCTCTCCGCGAGCCAACCGGGCGTCGGACTCAGCGGCCATGGCCAGCGCCTGATCCGGCGTTTCCAGCACATAGGCGTTCAAGCCGCGCGCCTGTTCGATGGCCTCAATATGGGCCTTGGTAATGTCTACGGACGAGAAGTCGCGGGCCTTCAGACCAGCCAATGCCGCTTTCAGGGTGAGTTTGGTTAGGTCGCTCATCTATTCCACCACCTTCGGCACGATGAAGAAGCCATCAGCGGACTTCGGGGCGTTGGACAGGATCCGGCGCGTATCACCGCCTTCGGTGACGAGGTCGTCGCGCAGGGGCAGAGCCACGGCCACGGCCGAGGTCATAGGCTCGACGCCATCGGTGTCGACCTCTTCCAACTGCTCGATCCACGAGATGATGGTATTGAGTTCCTGGGCTAGGGGCTCAAGGCGCTCTTCGGGTTCGCGGATGCGGGCTAGTCTGGCGACCTTACGAACGGTCGCCGCGTCGATGGCCATGGGGAGCCTCTCTTCAGCGGTCTAGAGTTAGGGGTGAGGCCAAAACAGCCGTCCCGCACGGGTTACCCGCAGGGCGCGCGCTTTGACAAGTCTAATGCGCATATAAGTGTCATTCCGCGAGATTCAGCCCCTCTGCGTGGCATCCCTGCCCTTGGCAAATGGCTCGCCGAGGTCTAGGCCCAAGCCATGGCTGTTCTTGATCTCCTCGACCTTCCCGCCGCGACAGCGCGCTTCGCCCCGGCCATGGGCCTCGATCTGGGCACCAAGACCATCGGCGTAGCCGTTTCCGACGCCAGTTGGATGATCGCCAGTCCCTTGGAATTGATCCGCAAGACCAAGTTCACCGACGATGTGAAGGCCCTGTTCAAACTGATGGACAGCCGCGGCGCGGGCGCGATCATTATCGGACTGCCGGTCAATATGGACGGTACCGAAGGGGCGCGCTGCCAATCCAGCCGCGCCTTTGCCCGCAATCTTTTACGCATCAAGGACATCCCCATCGCTTTTTGGGACGAGCGCCTGTCCTCCGCCGCCGTCAACCGCTTCCTCATTGACGAAGCCGACACCACCCGCGCCCGCCGCGCCGAACTGGTCGACAAGATGGCAGCCGCTTACATCCTGCAAGGCGCGCTTGATCGGTTGCGGTAGGGATTCGCGCAACATCCTCTCCTTCGACAGGCACAGCATGAGAATGAATGACGCAGGGTTGGGGGAGTGGCTGCATCCCCCTCATTCAACCCTCTCCCCCAAGGGGGCGAGGGCTAGAACCGCTGAGCGCTCTCCCTGAGGGAGAGGGTTGGGTGAGGGCCTTGTTTAAATGCCCCCTTCCCGGCTTCGCCGGTACTTCCCCCAGAGGAGGAAGATTTACCGTCCCAGTTCTTCCTCCTTTGGGGGAAGTGGCGCGCAGCGCCGTAGGGGGCCATGTTTCCTTTAGCCGTGCCATCTTGGAAAATCCGACAAACCAGCCTAGAGAACAGGTCATGACTCAGACGAGCACGGATCTTTCCCTGATGCAGGCGAATATGTTCGCCTTTCCCCGTCGTCATTTCATTTCCGCAGCAGACCTCAACCGCCCGCAAGCCGAACAGCTTTTGAACCTGGCAGACAGTTTCGTCGGTCTGTCGCGGCAGAAGAACAAGAAGCTCGACCTGCTCAAGGGCCGAACGGTGATGAACCTGTTCTTCGAGAACTCGACCCGCACCCAAAGCTCGTTTGAACTGGCCGGAAAGCGTCTGGGTGCCGATGTGGTCAATATGAGCCCTCGGTCCTCATCGATGAGCAAGGGTGAGACCCTGATCGATACGGCCATGACGCTCAATGCCATGCAGCCGGACCTGCTGGTCATTCGCCATGCCTCGTCCGGCGCAGCCGCCCTCCTAGCCCAAAAGGTGGGGTGTAGCGTCGTCAATGCCGGGGACGGCCAGCACGAACATCCCACCCAAGCCCTACTGGATGCCCTGTCGATTCGGCGGTCCTTTGGTCAGGTCGAGGGCCTGACGGTCGCCATCTGCGGCGATGTCGCCCACAGCCGCGTGGCCCGGTCTAATGTGGCCATGCTCCAGACCCTCGGCGCTCGGGTGCGACTGGTCGGACCGCCGACCCTGATGCCATCTGGCGTGGATCGCTGGGGCGTGGAGGTGTTCCACGATATGCGCCAAGGCATAGCCGGTTGCGACCTGGTTATGATGCTGCGCCTTCAGCTTGAGCGAATGAACGGAGCCTTCGTGCCGTCCATGCGCGAATATTTCCGCTTCTACGGTCTGGACCGCGAAAAGCTGGCCAAGGCTGCACCCCATGTGAGGGTCATGCACCCCGGCCCGATGAATCGCGGCGTCGAGATCGATTCTGAGGTGGCGGACGATCCCAAGATCAGTCTGATTCAAGATCAGGTCGAGATGGGGGTCGCAGCCCGGATGGCCGTTCTGGCCAGCCTCGCCGCCCGACTGGACAATCACTGATGGCCAACCTGAACGCCTCAAGCGCACAGCCCTGCGCCTTCATCAATGCCCGCTTGGTCGATCCAGAGAGCGGCTATGATGGCGTCGGTGCCTTGGTGGTGTCCAAAGGTACGATTGCCGACGTGATCCACCGGCCTTCGTTTGACAGCCTGTCTGAAGATCTGAGGGTCATTGACTGCAATGGTGCGATGCTGGCTCCCGGCCTGATCGACCTGAGGGTCAAGACTGGAGAGCCGGGTGCCGAGACCAAGGAAACCCTGAAATCAGCGGCCCGCGCTGCAGCGTCAGGCGGCGTCACCTCCATCGTCGTCCAGCCCGATACAGACCCTGCAGTCGATGATCCATCGATGGTCGATTTCATTCTGCGCCGTGCCCGCGATATTGAACTGGTCCACGTCTATCCCGCCGGTGCCGCGACCAAGGACTTGAGCGGTGAGCGGATGGCCGAGTTGGGCCTGATGCGCGATGCTGGAGCCGTCTATTTTACCGATGCGGACCACTCGATCGTCAACTCCAAGGTCCTGCAGCGCCTTTTGACCTATGCCAAGGCCTTCGGGGCCCTGATCTCACATCGCCCGGCTGATCCGTGGCTGAGCCAGGGCACGGTTGTGACCTCCAGCGAATTTGCCGGGCGCATGGGGCTGTCCGGCCAGCCGACCATTGCTGAGCGGATCATGCTGGAGCGCGACCTGGCGCTGGTCGAATTGACCGGGGGGCGGCTGCTGGTCGATCAGATCACCTGCGCTGATGCCCTGCAGTCTCTGGCCCGCGCCAAGGCCAAGGGCTTGCCGGTTCATGCCAGCGTGTCGATCAACCATCTGTGCTTCAACACCTTGGACATTGGCGACTATCGCACCTTCTACAAGCTCAATCCGCCCCTGCGCAGCGAGGATGACCGTCAAGCGGTGATCGAGGCCCTAGCCAGCGGTCTGATCGATGTGGTGGTCTCGGCCCATGCCCCGGCCCCCGCCGAAGATAAGCGCCTGCCCTTTGACGAGGCTACCCCCGGCGCGGTGGGTCTTGAAACCCTGCTGCCTGCGCTGTTGGGGCTTTACCACGATGGTCGCCTGCCCCTGATCGATGTGATGCGCACCGTGACGCTGGCCCCTGCTAAGCTGCTAGGCCTGTCTGCGGGTCGGCTGACATCGGGCGCTCCTGCCGATCTGGTCCTGTGCGATCTCGGCGCGCCAGTAGTGATCAATGCCGACCACCTGATCTCCAAGTCGAAGAATTCCCCCTTCGATGGTCGCCGCCTGCAGGGCCAAGTCTTGATGACGCTGGTCGATGGCCGCATGGTTCATCAGATCGAGCCTTAATCACTCGATAAAAAATATAATCGCCACCTAGGCGAGAATTTAAAATCAGATAGGGTGGACCCATGACGTTTCTGGATCTCGCACTTCCGATAGCGCTTGGCCTGTTGGCAGGCGGCTATCTGCTCGGCTCCATTCCCTTCGGACTGGTGGTCACGCGCCTTGGTGGGGCGGGTGATATCCGTCAGGTGGGCTCGGGCAATATTGGCGCAACCAATGTATTGCGCACGGGACGCAAGGATCTGGCCCTGCTGACCCTGCTAGGGGACGGCGGCAAGGGCATTGTCGCGGTTCTGC
The DNA here is from genome assembly GCA_041182245.1 of Pseudomonadota bacterium. Taxonomy (GTDB): domain Bacteria; phylum Pseudomonadota; class Alphaproteobacteria; order Caulobacterales; family Caulobacteraceae; genus CAISGS01. The sequence continues at coordinate 101,256 of JBEGNZ010000002.1, forward strand.
TGGCGCGGCACTTTTTTGGCGAGACCGCGGCGGCGATCGCCGGTGGTGCCGCCTTTTTGGGTCACCTCTTCCCTGTCTGGCTAGGATTTAAGGGGGGCAAGGGCGTTGCAACCTTCTTTGGCGTCATGCTGACCGCCGCCTGGCCGGTGGGTGTGATGGCCGCGATCACCTGGCTTGCGGTCGCGGCCCTGATGCGGCTGTCCTCACTGGCGGCCCTGACGGCGGTCGCCCTTGCACCGCTCTTTGCCATCGCCACGGACCAGGCCATTCCCATGGTGGCACTGGCCGCCTTCATGGCCGTGCTGATCTTCATCCGACACAAGGACAATATTGCCCGCTTACGACAAGGTACGGAGCCAAAAATCGGGGCCAAGAAGGCTGCCGAGGCTTCCAACCCGGTGCCATGACGCGGCGGGGCCTTTCGGATGCGGAACGGTGTGACTGGCTTCGGCTGTCCCGCACTGAAAATGTTGGCCCCGTCACCTTCGCCCACCTTCTGTCACGGTTTGGATCGGCGAGCGCCGCCATCAAGGCCCTGCCGAGTCTGAGCAAGCGCGGTGGGCGGCTCACACCCCTGCCGGTTCCCTCCATTGCCGAAGCCCAGGCCGAACTGGAGGCTGGCGCACAGCTTGGTGCGAAGTTGCTCTGTTCGGTTGAACCGCTCTTTCCGCGCCGCCTCGCTGCTCTAGATGCAGCGCCGCCGCTAATCTGGACACTTGGGCACCCGCAGCTGCTGGATCGCCCCAGCGTCGCCGTTGTGGGCGCGCGCATTGCCTCAGCCGCTGGCCAGCGCTTTGCTCGCGAACTGGCACTTGGCCTCGGCCAAGCGGGAATCATTGTGGTGTCGGGGCTAGCCAGAGGCATAGATGCGGCAGCCCATGAGGGATCCTTGACCACCGGTACGATCGCCGTGCTCGGCGGCGGTATCGACGATGTCTACCCGCAGGAAAATGCCGGGCTCTATGATCAGGTCGTACGACACGGCTGCATCGTCGCCGAACATCCTCCAGGCCGAAGAGCCCAAGCGCGTGACTTTCCTCGCCGCAACCGGATCATTTCCGGCCTATCGCTGGGCGTGGTGGTGGTCGAGGCTGAAATGCGCTCGGGCTCGCTCATTACTGCCAGACTTGCTGCGGAACAGGACCGCGAGGTCTTTGCAGTTCCAGGCTCGCCCCTCGATCCCCGCGCCAAGGGTAGCAATGATCTCCTGCGCCAAGGCGCGACCCTGTGCGAAGGCATCGAGGACGTGTTGCGGGTCATTCAATCTCTGCCCATGACCTCAGAACGCGAACGGGACCTTTTTGACGATGCGCCCGTCGACCATGCGGGACTGGACCAAGAGGTCGACGCCTTGCGCGAAACCGTCGCCGCCCTGCTCTCGCCCACCCCGATCCCTCGCGATGCCTTGGTCAGGTCCTGTCAGGCACCGGCCCAAGCGGTCCATGCGGCATTGGTCGAGCTTGCCCTCGCCGGCCGCGCCCATTTTCTGCCCGGAGGCCTCGTGACGTCAGGCACAGGTGACTAATCTGTCGCAGAGGCCCGCGAATCTTCCATAGCCGCTTGCAAGGCCACAACACGAAGGCTCGTGGCCAAGGTCTCGTGACCGTTGGCAGACGCTAATTTCGCTAATTCTGCCAGCATATCCGATATATAGCCTTGCACACCTGTACCGGCAGGTGGTTCTGGTGGCACGAGATAAAGAGGCATATAGACCTTCCACCTAACTCATGAGGTGAGTCAAACAACCACACTATCGGGTAAGACGCAACATAACCCGCTTAGGCTGCGTTGACATTCTGTCTTTCTCACCCTCACTTTCGCCCACTGCGTCGCAGGCGACCTGCCAACGCGCCTTAGAATGATTTGATTGATCCCAGAATGAACGTCGTCGTCGTCGAGAGTCCGGCCAAGGCCAAAACCATCAATAAGTATCTCGGCTCGGACTATATCGTCCTGGCCAGCTACGGACATGTGCGCGATCTGCCTTCGAAGGATGGCTCGGTTCAGCCCGACGATGACTTCTCCATGAGTTGGGAAGTGGACAGCAAGGCGGCCAAGCGTCTGGCCGATATTGCCGATGCCATGAAGGGTGCCGACACCCTGATCCTCGCCACCGACCCCGACCGCGAGGGTGAGGCCATCTCGTGGCACGTGCTCGAGGTTCTGCGGAAGAAAAAGGTTCTTAAGACCGCCAACATCCAGCGGGTGGTGTTCAACGCCATCACCAAGACCGCCGTCACCGAGGCGATGAAGAACCCGCGGGACATCGATATGGAGCTGGTTGACGCCTATTTGGCGCGGCGGGCTCTGGACTATCTGGTCGGCTTTACCCTGTCGCCGGTTCTATGGCGCAAGCTGCCCGGTTCCCGCTCGGCGGGACGGGTTCAATCGGTTGCCCTTCGCTTGGTTGTCGACCGCGAGATCGAGATCGAAGCCTTCCGGACCCAAGAATATTGGACCGTCGAGGGCACGGTCAGTGCAGGCTCCGACCCCTTCATGGCCCGCCTGGTCAAACATGAAGGCAAGAAGCTCGGCAAGTTCGATCTGCCCGATGAGGCCACGGCCCACGCGGCGCGCTCTGCCGTCGCAGCAGGAGCCTTCACCGTCACCGCCGTGGAAAAGAAGCCGGCCAAGCGTTCACCGGCCCCGCCCTTCACCACCTCAACTCTGCAGCAAGAGGCCTCGCGCAAGCTCGGCTTCTCGGCCCAGCGCACCATGCAGGCCGCTCAGAAGCTCTATGAAGGCATCGATATTGGCGGCGAGACCGTTGGTCTGATCACCTATATGCGAACTGATGGTATCCAGTCCGCGCCTGAAGCCCTCGTAGAGGCCCGTCAGGTCATCGCCGGTCGTTTTGGCGGCGACTATGTCCCAGAGGCCCCGCGCTATTACAAGACCAAGGCCAAGAACGCCCAAGAGGCGCACGAAGCCATTCGCCCGACCAGCCTCAGCCGCAATCCAGGCTCCCTGCGCCTCGAATCCGATCTGGGACGGCTCTATGAGCTGATCTGGAAGCGAATGATTGCCTCGCAGATGGAAAGCGCCCGCATTGAGCGCACTACCATTGATATGGAAACCTCAGACGGCCGCACGGGCCTGCGCGCCAATGGTCAGGTGGTTCTGTTTGACGGCTATCTGGCGGTCTATGAAGAGGGCCGCGACGACGAGAGCGACGAAGATGGCGGCCGCCTGCCAATGGTCAAGGATGGCGCGTCGGCCAAGGTCATAGAGGCCCGCGCCGATCAGCACTTTACCGAGCCGCCACCGCGCTATTCCGAAGCCAGTCTGGTCAAGAAGATGGAAGAGCTCGGCATTGGCCGACCCTCGACCTATGCCTCAATCCTGACCGTGCTGCGCGAACGCGACTATGTGCGCATGGAGAAGAACCGCTTCATCCCCGAGGATAAGGGCCGTCTGGTCACCGCCTTCTTGGAACAGTTCTTCCGCCGCTATGTCGAATATGACTTCACCGCCGCGCTAGAGGAAAAGCTCGATCTGGTGTCGGCCGGTGAGTTGGAATGGAAACAGCTCCTTCGCGACTTCTGGAAAGATTTCCACGCTGCCGTGGGCGAGATCGGGGACCTGCGCGTCACCCACGTCCTCGACGCCCTGAACATCGCCCTTGGCCCGCACATTTTCCCGCAAAAGGAAGATGGCTCCGATCCGCGCGCCTGCCCGACCTGCGGCGTCGGTCAACTGAGCCTCAAGACTGGCAAGTTTGGGGCCTTTATCGGCTGTTCCAACTATCCTGAATGCCGATTTACCCGCACCTTGGCCAATAGCGAAGGTGACGGCGACGCCGAAAATGCCGACCGCGAACTGGGCAACCATCCGGTGACCGAACAGCCCGTCTGGCTCAAGATCGGCCGCTTTGGCCCCTATGTTGAGATGCCAGAAGGCGACAAGCTCAAGCGCTCAAGCCTGCCCAAGGGCTGGACACCGGCCAGCATCGATCTGGAAAAGGCCCTGCGCCTCCTAAGCCTGCCGCGCGAAGTCGGCATCCACCCCGAAGACAATGCCGTCATCTTGGCCGGCATTGGCCGCTATGGTCCCTATGTCCAGCATTCTGGCACCTATGCCAATCTGGAGAGCGCCGAAGAGGTGTTCGAGGTCGGCCTGAACCGCGCCATTACCGTTCTGGCTGAAAAACGCGCGGGCGGCGGACGCGGCCGTGGCCGGACCGAAGCGGCAGCCCTGAAAGATCTCGGTGTTCACCCCGAAACCGGCAAGCCGGTAAAGGTCCTGTCGGGCCGCTTTGGGCCCTATATCAAGCATGGCGACACCAACGCCAACGTCCCCAAGGGATCGGAGCCTGCCGACCTGACCCTCGAAGAGGCAGTGCGCCTTTTGGCCGAGCGCGAAGCCAAGGGCGGCGGCAAGAAAAAGAAGGCTCCGGCCAAGGTCAAGGCCGAAAAGGCTACGCCCATTAAGAAGGTTGCGGCGAAAAAGCCCGCTGCCAAAAAACCAGCTGCGAAGAAGGCTCCAGCCAAGAAGGCGGCGCTGAAGGCCAAACCGGCCTAATCTTTCGACAGGCTTAAGGTTAGGAATGAGGGGAAGAGTGAACCTATCCCCCTCACCCAACCCTCTCCCCCAAGGGGGCGAGGGCTTTTTCTGTCTGAGCCCTCTGCCTGTGGGAGAGGGCCTAAGTGAGGGCCTTTCTCCTCTCAATCCCGCGTTCCCCGCGCAGGCGGGGATCCAGAACCTGACATACAGGTTGGAATTAACGATCTGGACCCCAGCCTTCGCGGGGGACGCGGTTGAGGGGGAGCGACACTAAACGCTGCCACCATCCGCGTTCCCATAATGTTCTTGCTGTTCAAGCGACTCCGCGTACTAGATAGAACAGCTTAGCCGTCGATGTTCGGGCGGTTGTCGAGAGCCTTCCATGTCTGATCCAAGTCATTTCATCCGCGTGCGCGGCGCCCGCGAGCATAATCTCAAAGACGTCAATGTTGACATTCCTCGGGGCCAGCTTGTGGTCCTGACCGGGCTGTCGGGGTCAGGGAAGAGCTCGCTGGCCTTTGACACCATCTATGCCGAGGGTCAGCGCCGTTATGTCGAGAGCCTGTCGGCCTATGCGCGGCAGTTTCTGGAGCTGATGGGCAAGCCGGATGTGGACCTGATCGAGGGTCTGTCGCCCGCCATCTCGATCGAACAAAAGACCACCTCCAAGAACCCGCGCTCGACCGTCGGCACGGTGACAGAGATTCACGACTATATGCGCCTGCTGTGGGCGCGGGTCGGAACGCCCTATTCGCCGGTCACAGGTCTGCCTATCGAGAGCCAGACCGTCAGTATGATGGTCGATAAGATTGTTGGCCTGCCCGAGGGTACGCGCCTGCTGCTGCTCGCCCCGATGGTGCGGGGCCGTAAGGGGGAATATCGCAAGGAAATTGCCGATCTTCAGCGGCAAGGCTTTCAGCGCCTCAAGATCGACGGGGAATTCTACCCCATCGAAGAGGCCCCAGTTCTCGATAAGAAATTCAAGCACGATATCGACGTCGTGGTCGACCGGATCGTGGTCAAGGGCGGCCAAGAACAGCGCCTAGCGGACTCTCTGGAGACGGCTCTGCGCGTCGCAGACGGCATAGCGGTGGCCGAGTGGGCCGATATTGAGCCGGGCGCAAAGGAGCCGCACCGTCTGCTGTTCTCGCAGAAATTCGCCTGCCCGGTCAGTGGCTTCACCATCAGCGAGATCGAGCCGCGGCTCTTTTCGTTCAACAATCCGTTCGGCGCCTGCCCGGCCTGCGACGGGCTTGGCGTCAAGCTGACCTTTGACGCTGAGCTGGTCATTCCTGATCCGGACAAGGACCTGCATCACGGGGCCATCGCGCCCTGGGCCAAGAGCCCCTCGCCCTTCTATACCCAGACCCTGCAGGCCCTGGCCCTGCACTACGGCTTCTCGATGGACAAGCCTTGGCGCGAGCTTCCGCCTGAGGCCAAGAAGGTTATCCTCGCCGGAACCGGTTCGACCAAGATCAAGTTTGCCTATGATGATGGCGCGCGTCGCTATGACGTGACCAAGCCCTTCGAGGGGGTGGTGACCAATATGGAGCGGCGCTGGCGCGAGACCGACAGCGCCTGGGTGCGCGAGGAACTGTCGCGCTATCAATCCGACACCCCGTGCGAGGCCTGCGACGGCTATCGCCTCAAGCCGGAGGCCAAGGCGGTCAAGATCGTCGGCAAGCATGTTGGCGAAGTGTCCGAACTGCCCATCCGCAAGGCCAAGGAATGGTTTGAGTCTCTTGAGGGCCAACTGACACCCAAGCAGATGGAGATCGCGCGGCGGATCTTGAAAGAGATCAATGACCGTCTGCGGTTCCTGGTCGATGTCGGGCTGGACTATCTGAACCTGTCGCGGGCCTCAGGCACCCTGTCGGGCGGGGAGAGCCAGCGCATCCGCTTGGCCAGCCAGATCGGATCGGGTCTGACGGGCGTGCTCTATGTGCTGGACGAACCCTCTATCGGCCTCCATCAGCGCGACAATACCCGCCTGCTGCAAAGCCTGCGCGGCCTGCGTGACCTCGGCAACTCGGTGCTGGTGGTTGAGCATGACGAGGAAGCCATCCTCACCGCCGATCACGTCATCGATATGGGTCCAGCCGCCGGCATTCACGGGGGTCACATCGTCGCTGAGGGCACGCCAGACGACATCATGGCCAATGCCAATAGCCTGACCGGCCAGTACCTGACCGGCACGCGCGAAATTTCCGTCCCCGATGGTCGCCGTCCGATCAACCGCAAAAAGATGATCAAGGTCACCGGCGCGCGGGGCAATAATCTGCGCAACATTACGGGCGAGATTCCGGTCGGGGTCTTCACCTGCATCACCGGCGTCTCGGGCAGTGGCAAGTCGACCTTCACCATCGAGACCCTCTATAAGGCCGCCGCGCGCCGCATCAACAATGCCAGCGAAGGCCCCGCCGCCCATGACCGGATCGAGGGTCTGGAGCACTTCGACAAGATCATTGATATTGACCAGTCACCGATTGGTCGCACGCCGCGCTCGAACCCGGCGACCTATACCGGTGCCTTCCAGCCGATCCGCGACTGGTTCGCCCAATTGCCGGAATCCAAGGTCCGCGGCTATGGCCCTGGCCGGTTCAGTTTCAACGTCAAGGGCGGGCGCTGCGAGGCCTGTCAGGGCGACGGTCTGATCAAGATCGAGATGCACTTCTTACCGGACGTCTATGTCACCTGCGACATCTGTAAGGGCCGACGCTACAATCGCGAAACGCTGGAGATCCTGTTCAAGGGCCAGTCCATCGCCGACATTCTCGACATGACCGTCGAGGAGTCCGCCGCCTTCTTCAAGGCCGTGCCGTCGGTGCGCGACAAGATGGAGACGCTCAAGCGGGTGGGCCTGTCCTATGTCAAGGTCGGCCAATCGGCCACCACCCTCTCGGGCGGCGAGGCCCAGCGCGTCAAGCTGTCCAAGGAACTGTCGCGCCGCGCGACCGGCAAGACCCTCTACATCCTCGACGAGCCGACCACGGGTCTACATTTCGAAGACACCAAAAAACTGCTCGAGGTGCTGCACGAACTGGTCGATCAGGGCAATACGGTCGTGGTCATCGAGCACAATCTCGACGTCATCAAGACCGCCGACTGGCTGGTCGATTTTGGTCCTGAAGGCGGCGACGGCGGTGGCATGATCGTTGCGACGGGCACCCCCGAAGATGTGGCCAAGTCCAAGGACAGCTGGACGGGAAAATATCTCGCCGAACTGCTAGAGCGCCACGAAGCCCGCCGAAAGATCCGCGCCAAGGCTTTGACAGCGAAGAAACCGTAGGGTGGAAGAATGAGGGGCGGTGGATGTAACCCCCTCACCCAACCCTCTCCCCCAAGGGGGCGAGGGCTTTATCGTTCTTTCTTAGCCCTCTCCCTGTGGGAGAGGGTTGGGTGAGGGCCTTGTTTGTTTTCTTAAACACCCCCCTACCCCGGCTGCGCCGGTACTTCCCCCTCTGGGGGAAGTCGCCCGAAGGGACGAAGAGGGCCTTGTTTTTCCTTATATGAACCCCGAGGATGACCTCTAACCCTTCGCAAGGAAACCCAAATGAAGCTCTATGGTGCCCCCAACCCTGCTCCCAATCCGCGCCGCGTGCGGATATTCCTTGCAGAGAAGGGCATCGATCTGCCCGAGACCCTCGTCAATATGATGCAGCGTGAGCACAAGGCCGACGATTTTGTCGCTAAGAACTCGCTCGGTCAGATCCCGGTTTTAGAACTGGATGATGGCGAGATCATCACTGAGACCATCTCGATCTGCCGCTATCTCGAAGGCATCCACCCTGAAAAGCCGCTGTTCGGCACCACCCCGCTCGAGGTCGCCAAGATCGATATGGCGATCCGCCGGGTTGAGTTTCAACTGATGAACCCGGTCGGCAATTTCTGGCGTCACGCCCATCCCTATACCGCCAAGCTCTTGACGCAGTTCAAGGATTTCGGCGAATCCAACCGCGAGGCCGTGACCCGCGCCATGCTGTGGATGGACCGAGAATTGGACGGTCACGACTTCATCCACGGCGATAGCTACACCATGGCGGACATAGCCGCCCTGACGACAATCGACTTCGCAGACTGGATTGGTTTGCCGATGCCAGAGGACGCCACGCGTCTGCGCGCTTGGCATGCCCGCGTCACGGCACGCCCAAGCGCGGCGGCCTAGACCCTACCGAACCGCCTAGCCCTCTGGATCGCCGTGATAGTCGACCAGAGCGGCATAGGCCATCGCCTGCGGAGCCAGCACGACGGCATAATAGATCGCCGTGATGGTCGCGCCGAACAGTTGATAGAGGATCATGGCGGGCGTGAAGAAGGCCCCGATAGAGGAGAAGTCCGGCCGAAACAGCTGGCCCACATCGGCCAATGAGCCTCCCAGAGCGGTCATGATCACGCCGGCCAAGGCGACAAAGACGATATAGGCCATCAAGGCCGCGACAATGCCCATCACGAAAGCCAAGATATAGGCTCCGAACAGCTGCCAAAAATGGTTGCGGGTTACCGACCAGGCGCGGAACACGACGATCCGGCGCTCGGCAAAGGTCATGGGACCGCAAAGCGACAGCCGGACAGCGACCCAAAGCATACCCGCAAAGGCGGCAAGTCCACCAACCGTGCCTAACAAGGGCGCGAGGGGCGGGGCGATAGCAGTCGCAATACCAACAATCATGCCAATGATCAGGGCAATGCCGAACATGGCCGCCATCATTAAGAGGCTGACGGCGAGGGTCACCGCCACCAGACGGAACTCGTCCTCGCCAAGGGCCAGATGGGCCACAACGCCGCCGGGACGGCCCAGAACGATGCGGAACACGGCGCAGGCAAAGACGGCCATGACACAGATACCCACCGGAAAGGACACAGCATAGAAGGGCAGCAGCTTGACCAAGGTGTCGATAGATTGCTGAGGATCGCCGCCATTCTGTGCGGCCTGTTCAAGGGCGGTAAATTCGGAGCCGACCGACAGGATCATAAAGATCGCCATGGTCAGGCTGACCAAGAAATAGAAACCCGCCCAGATCGATAGGGTCACGGGCCGCTCGCGCGTCAACCGGAACCCTTCAAAAGCCACGTCAGTCGGTGAAAACGCCGTCATTTGAACCATTCCCCAGCGCCGAATCTGGTCGGACGCTCTCAACCTTATCCGCTGGTTTCAGCCTTTGGTAAATAGACGCAAAAACCCCTGCGGAAAAAGGAATTTGGACAAATATGGTCCAAAGACCCGAAGCAATCGATAGGGCAATTCTGGAGGGCTCAGACAGTGTGAACGTCAACCGGGTGGCCAACAGAACAACGATGGTTAAAGGCAACAGCAACGCCAAAACCCGTCCCTTGGTCAAAGGCGTTGACGAGAGGACTTGGACCTTGCCGCTATAAAGACTGACCACCTGGCTCAAGGAGAGTCGCACCATAAGCAAAATCCAGCCAAGCAATCCTAAAATTGCGGCGAACATGACCGCACCAAATCCACTCGCGCCAAGCTCATTCATAATAGCTGGCATGCCGTTCATGGTCAGGCCTTGCCCGCGTCCGTAAGCAATTATGGCGGCGAAAACGAGCACCAGAAACACCACGAGGATTAGATAAAAGGCGTTAATCAAGCCCACAAACAGGGACGAAAGCAGGTAACGCTCTTCCATCGTGCCCCATTGAAGACCCAAAAGGCCCAACCGAATTTTCTGCGGCGCCGCTTCTCGAGCGGCCAGCCGGTAGGCTAGCCCCGTCGCAACGAGAAACCAGACCAAGCTGACGATCAAAAACGACACAAAGAGGAGAAAATTCTGCGGCCTCAGTTTAACCGGGTCGACAAAGGCAAAGACGGTTGGAATGGCTGCTAACAGCGTCAACGGCATCAGGGCCCTCGACCATACCCTTTTGATATTGGCAAAACCGGCGGCGAGAATGGGGCCGAGGGGCAGTTCCTTAGACACGGTTTCACCTTGCTTCTGAAGGACCAAGAGCCTGAGCGCAGATTGAGTTCAACACCGCTGGTTTAGCGGCTATAAGGCCGTCATGTCTATTGATCCTATTCATATCATTGGTGGCGGCTTGGCCGGTTCAGAGGCGGCCTGGCAGGCGGCTGAGACGGGCGTGCCGGTCATCCTGCACGAGATGCGCCCCGTGCGCGGCACCGAGGCCCATCAGACCGAGGGGCTGGCCGAACTGGTCTGTTCCAACTCGTTCCGCTCGGACGATTGGGAGCACAATGCCGTTGGCCTGCTCCATGCCGAGATGCGCCGCTGCCACTCGATCATCCTCAGTGCCGCCGACGTCCATCAGGTGCCCGCAGGCGGCGCACTGGCCGTTGACCGTGAGGGCTTTTCCGCGGCCGTCACAACCCGACTCGAAGCCCACCCCCTGATCACCATCCGGCGCGAAGAGGTCGAAGGCCTGCCGCCCGCGGACTGGAACAATGTCATTGTCGCGACCGGTCCCCTGACCACCCCCGCCCTATCGCAAGCCATCTTGGACCTAACCGGCGAGGGGCAACTGTCCTTTTTCGACGCCATCGCCCCGATCATCCATACGGACAGCATCAATATGGACATTGCGTGGCGTCAGTCGCGCTATGACAAGGAAGGCCCCGGCGGCGACAAGGCGGCCTATATCAACTGTCCGATGAACAAGGAGCAATATGAGGCCTTTATTCAGGCCCTGCTCGACGGTCCCAAGACCGAGTTCAAGGAATGGGAGAATGTGCCCTATTTTGACGGCTGCCTGCCCATCGAGGTCATGGCCGAGCGCGGTCATGAGACCCTGCGCTGGGGACCGCTCAAGCCCGTCGGCCTGACCAATCCACGCGATCCACTGGTCAAGGCCCACGCCATCATCCAGCTTCGTCAAGACAATGCCCTAGGCACGCTCTACAATATGGTCGGTTTCCAGACCAAGCTGAAGCATGGCGTTCAGGCCGATGTGTTCCGCATGATCCCCGGCCTTGAGAACGCCCAATTCGCGCGACTTGGCGGTCTGCACCGCAACACCTTCATCAACTCCCCTCGCCTGCTCGACAACGCCCTTCGGCTAAAGGCTCAGCCGCGCCTGCGCTTTGCCGGTCAGGTCACCGGAGTCGAGGGCTATGTCGAAAGTGCCGCTATTGGTCTGCTGGCTGGGCGCTTTGCCGCCGCACAGGCGCGCGGTGAGGACTTGGCCCCGCCGCCGCCCACGACCGCGCTGGGCGCCCTCATCGACCATATTACCGGCGGGCACCTCGAAGGCGGCGCGTTCCAGCCGATGAATATCAATTACGGGCTCTTACCGCCGATGGAACCGCCCAAGATCGACCATGAGGGCAAGAAATTGCCCCTCAAGGAGCGAGGGCGAGCCAAAAAGCGGCTGATGAGCGTTCGCGCTCTGGCCGATCTGGACACTTGGCTGCAGGGTTAGACTTGGCCCGTCAGACTAGCCAAGAAGATCCGCACTGATTTTGAGAAGGGTCCGGGCCGATTGCCCGCACCATAGGGCCTCGCCAAGGCCGCTTGGGCAATGGCGGGGAAGGCCGCAACGGGCAGATCGGCCAGCGCCGAGCGCGCCACCTTGAGGTCATGGTCAATACGCCCCCGCGCCCAGCCTTGCGCCAAGTCTGGTGACAACCGGCCAGACCCTAGCAGCACCCCAACCCCATAGGCCCGCGCCGCGCTTCGGATGGTGTGAGGATCCGTGCCCGGGGACAGAATCGACAGGGCCAGCGCGCTAAAGACCACCTGCGTGGCATCGACATGGGCCAGCACCGCCTCTTCGCTGTCCAACATCGCGCGGCCGAGATCGTCAATCCGCGCCTCGATCAGGCTGTTGAGGAGCACCGCGGAAAGATCATGACGTTCGAGCACATCGGCCAAGCCTAGGGCCGCAGGGTGGGCCCTCGGCGCTAGGCCGCGACCCATCTCCTCAAGGGCTTCTGACCACCAGGTCAGACGGATTTCGCCCATCAAGGCATCGCTGACCAGATCACGGACCTTGGCCAATTCATGGTCGAAGGCGAGAATGGCCAACACGTCAGATCGTGCCTTCGGGTCGCCAATCAGTCGGCTAGCCAGCCACCGGTCGGGGTCCACGCGCTTGATCAGGCTGTCGATGTCGTCCGTCATGGTTGAGAAATGGTCCGATTGAGCCAACAAAAAAGGGGCCTGCCGTTGCCAGCAGGCCCCTTGATCGATTGATCCTGATCTTAGCCGAACAGGGTTTGGTTCATGGTCATGGTCACCAGCATGGGGATCGATAACAGCAGGTTGGTACGGCTGAACAGCATGGCGGTACGACCGGCCTTGGCCTTGGCGTCAGCATCGGCCTCAACAAGACCCAGAGCGATCTTCTGGTTTGGCCAGATGAACAGCCAGACGTTCAAGAACATGATCGTCGCCATCCACATGCCCACGCCAATGAACACGGTCTGGGGATTGGCAAAGCCTTCCAGTGCGCCCAGCGTATAGGCCTGCACCAGATAACCACGGTTCCAAGCGAGCACGATACCGGCCAGCAGGGTGGCCACAGCGGCCCAACGGAACCAGAACAGGGCTTCAGGCGCGATATACTTAGTCACGCCGGGTTTCAGCTCTGCTGGGACACTTGGCATCACACGGATCTGGACGAAGTTGAAATAGTACAGAAGGCCAATCCACAGAATGCCCGCAAACACGTGAATCATACGAAACACGCCTTGCCAGAAGATGGCATCAGCGCTGCCGTGATGGACGCGGTAACCGGCGACCAAGATCAGCGACAAGACCACGCTGACGATGATGGTATTTCTAAAGTTTTGCAGCAGACCTGCCATGTTGTCCTCCCAAGAAGCCCACAGGAGCCTCGATTTGATGGACAATATACGGCGATTTGTCGCGCCCATGGAAGGGGGAATGAACAGAGGACCTAAATGGCGATCAGGGCTGCCGCTAGACGTCGCCCTTCAGCGGCCAAGACATTGTACATACGCGCGGCTGTGGCCGTATCCATGAACTCTAGGCCAATGCCCGCCCGTTGCAGGGCATCGCGAACCGACCGGGGCGGCAGGGCCTGTATGGTGCCGGTCCCAAGCAAGACAAACTCAACCGTTCCCAACCCTGCCGCAAAGACGGGAGCCAAGTGATCGGGGGTCAGGGCCTCTAGGCTGGTCGCCTGCCAAGGCTGGGCCGCATCATCGAGGATGAGCAGCGAACCCTCATGACGCTGTCCAGAGACCCGAAAGCCTCCGCCGCCATAGGCATCGATTGACGGCGGGTGACGCAAAGCCCTAGCCCTTCAGGACTGTGGCAATGGGCTCAGCCTCATCATTCCGCTTCACGCCCCACAGAAGAATGATCGGCGAGGCGACATAGACCGATGAATAGGTGCCGATAATGATGCCGAAGATCAGGGCGATGGAGAAGCCGTGCAGAGCCTCACCGCCAAAAATCGCCAGACCCGACAGGGCCAAGATAGCAGTCACACCGGTGATGATCGTTCGAGACAGAGTCTCATTGATCGACAGGTCGATCACATCCCGAAGCGGCATCTTCTTATATTTCCGCAAGTTTTCGCGAAGACGGTCGAACACCACGACGGTGTCGTTCATCGAATAGCCGATGATGGTCAAGATCGCGGCGATCATGGTCAGGGTAAATTCAAGCCTCAGCAACACGATGAGGCCGAAGGTCAAGATCACGTCATGGAACAATGCCACCACCGCGCCCAGTCCAAACTGAAGCTCGAACCGGAACCAGATGTAGAGCAGCATCAGACCAATCGCGACGCCCAGCGCCATGATCCCGTTGCGGAACAGTTCGCCTGATACCTTGGGACCCACCACTTCGGTACGCGAATATGTGACCGGACCGATGGCCGCGTTCAAAGCCGTCTTAACCCGGTCCACAGTTTGAGCCGGATCCGAGCCTTCAGGGGTCTGGAAACGGATCAGGGCGTCATTGGGTGCGCCGAAGGCCTGAACCTGCACATCCCCCAGATTCAGCGCGCCAAGCGTTGAGCGCACAGTGCTCAAATCAACCGGCCGTTCGCCCGTATTGAGCTCCAGCACCGTGCCGCCCTTAAAGTCGATCCCGAAGTTCAACCCGGGCTTATAGAGGCCGACAGCGGTCGCCATCACGGCGATGATCGAAAGGGCGGCTGCGGCACGCGCAAAGCCGACAAAATCCAGATTGGTCTTTTCTGGAAGCAGTTTGATGAACGGCCAGAACATAGGCTTCGCCTTATACAATCGGGAGTTTTTTGGGACGAACAACGCGGAACCACCAGGCAATCAGAACCTGGGTGATCAGGACCGAGGTAAAGACCGAGGTGATAACCCCGATCGACAGGGTCCATGCAAAGCCCCGGACGGGACCCGATCCGAACTGGAACATGATCAAGGCCGCCAAGATGGTGGTGACGTTGGCGTCGATGATAGTGGTCATGGCCTTGGAATAGCCCGCGTCAGCTGCAGCAATGGGGGTTCGACCCGCCCTCACCTCGTCACGCATCCGCTCGTAGATCAGTACGTTGGCGTCAACCGCCACCGCGAGGGTCAAGATCAGGCCCGCAATACCGGGCAAGGTCAGGGTCGCCTGCGTCACGCTCATCAGGGCGACGATCAGCAGACCATTGACAACCAAGGCCGCCGCCGCGAAGCCACCAAATAGGCCATAGGCCAAGACAATGAAGGTTAAAATCAGCGAGGCACCGAGAAAGGTCGAAAACTGCCCGGCCTGCACCGCATCAGCGCCCAGTTCCGCACCGACGGTACGCTGTTCTTCGACCTTCAAAGGCGCAGGCAAGGCACCGGCACGCAGCAACACCGCCAACTCATTGGCACTCGCCTCGGTAAAGTTGCCGCTGATCTGGCCTGAACCACCCCGGATAGGCTCATTGATGCGCGGGGCCGAGATAATCCGACCATCGAGAACGATGGCGAACCGCTTGCCCGTATTTTCCGCAGTAGCATCGCCAAAGCGACGAGCCCCTTGGCCGTTAAACCGGAAGGACACAACCGGTTGGCCGGTCTCATCAAAGGACAGGCGCGCATCGGTCAGCATCTCGCCCGACACCACAGCCCGGCGTTTGACCAGCTGAACCGGTTCGGAGGGCTCGTCGCTGGGCAGAAGTTCAGACCCTGGAGGGATGCGACCGGCAGCAGCTTCCTGCAGAGGGACGCTATCGTCCACCATCTGGAAGGTCAGCTTAGCGGTTTGACCGATCACATTCTTCAGACGCTCAGGGTTGCTCTCACCCGGTGCCTGAACCACGATACGGTTGGCACCCTGACGGATGATGGTCGGCTCTCGGGTCCCTAGGGCGTCGATCCGGCGGCGAATGATCTCGATCGACTGCTCGACCGCCTTTGCGCCTTCAGCGTTTAGGGCCTCCTGCACAAGCGAAAGCTCGATGGTCTGATCGCCTAAGACCTGAAGGTTCATATCCCGTCCGCCCGGCGCGCCAGCCAGCGGCTGACCAAGGTTGTTGAGCGCCTTACGTGCCGCTTCAACCTGGGCCGGATCGCTCACACGGACCGTGACCATGCCATTGACCTGCCCAAGGCCGGTAAAGACAATCTGTTCGGTGCGCAGCGTGCCGCGCACATCTTCAAGCAGATTGGCTAAACGCTCGCGCTTCAGGGCATCAGTATCCACCTCAAGCAGAAGGTACGAGCCCCCCTGAAGGTCGAGGCCCAGATTGAGCTTCTGATGCGGGACCCAAGCGGGCATCTGATCCATCACCGACTTGGGCAGGACATTGGGCAAGGTGAAGATAAGACCGAACAGAAGTGCGGCTGTACAAGCGATCACCTTCCAGCGGGCAAGATTGAGCATGGGCTTGGACTTTCGGCGCCTAGGACAGGCGGTAGCATCAAAAAAGACGGCGGCAGGATAGACCTGCCGCCGCAATCATTAGGACTTGGTGTCGTTGGCCGCAGCAGGCTCGCCGCGCGTGCGAACATCCGAGATCATCGACTTGACGACCTTGACGGTGACGCCCGTGGCGATTTCAACGCCCACTTCAGTATCTTCGACGCGGGCAACCTTGCCGATCATGCCGTTGGACAGAACCACCGTGTCACCGCGCTTGATGCCCATAATCAGGGCCTGATGCTCCTTGGCACGCTTTTGCTGCGGTCGGATCAGAAGGAAATAGAACAGCACCAAGAGCAGCAAAATCGGTGCGATCTGTAGAAAAAAGTCTTGCGGGCCACCCATTGGGGCACCTGCTGCGGCAGCGGTCTGAGCCATAGCTGGGGTCGCGAACATGAAGTCTCACCTGTTATGGTCGGCCGGTACGAACATCGTCGGCCTGAAGCTGCCGGAAACTAGGCGTTGAGAGCAGGTTTTGCAATGGAGCGCCAACCGCTTTAGGAACCATTGGCCATGACCCATGATCTAAACGCCACCCTAATCCGCATCGCCGAGGCCCTCGAACGGCTGGTTCCCGCCCCTGTGCCAGAGCCGGACTTTGCCTCAGCAAAGCTCTATCGCCATGATGCGGGCCTAGGCCTGTTCGTCGCGGCACCCGACTATCCGCTGGCGCTAGACCTGCTGGTCGGGGTGGAGCGGCAAAAGTCGCGCTTTGTCGAGAACCTGCGCCGCTTTGCCAAGGCCCGGCCAGCTAACCCTGTCCTGCTTTGGGGTGCGCGGGGGGCGGGCAAGAGCTCGATGGTCAAGGCCGCCTTTATGGCCGTCGCCGCCGAACAGCCCAGCCTGCGTCTGATCGAGGTGGACCGCGACGAGGTCACGGCCCTGCCGCGCCTGTTCGAGCGCCTGCGTGGACGTCCGGAGCGGTTCCTAGTCCTGTGCGATGACCTGTCATTCGAAGAGGGCGCGGCCTCGGCCAAGGCCCTGAAATCCGCACTCGAAGGCGGGGTCGGCGGACCACCGGAAAATGTGCTCTTCACCGCCACCTCCAACCGCCGCCATCTGATGCCGCGCGACCATAATGAGACCAAGGGGGCCATGGCGGCGGCCGAAGATGCCGAAGAGGAGGTTTCTGTGTCTGACCGCTTTGGTCTCTGGATCGGTTTCCCGCCCATGGACCAGCCGACCTATCTGGAGGCTGTGCGCCTCTATGCCGAGCGCTTTGACCTGGCGATCAAAGACCTCGACCGCCGCGCCCTTCAATGGTCGCAACTGCGCGGCAGCCGGTCGGGGCGCGTCGCTTGGCAATTTATTCGAGATCTGGCGGGCGAATTGGATCGGGATTTACAGGGATAGCCCCCACCCTGTTCCCCGAGAAGGCGGGGACCCAGACCTTTTGAACTGAGGACGGTGGATGACCCCCTCACCCAACCCTCTCCCCCAAGGGGGCGAGGGCTAAGAATAGAAAAGCCCTCTCCCTGAGGGAGAGGGTTGGGTGAGGGCCTTGTTTTTCTGAACAAAACCCCCTACCGAGGCATCACCAGCACCGGATCAATCGGGCGGGCCTTTTCTCGGGGCGATGGCGCATAACGCAGTTCGAAGTGCAGTTGTGGAGCCTCAACGCCACCCGTACGGCCAACCGTACCGATAGTCTGGCCCTGAGCGATGCGGTCCTTGATCTTAACCAAGGTAGTGGCCATGTGGGCATAGGCCGTGACCCAGCCGCCCTCGTGCTTGATCAACACCAGATTGCCAAAGCCGGGAACCAGATTGCCGGAATAGACCACTTCACCGCCAGCGGCTGCGCGGACGGGATCGCCGTCCTTGCCGCTGAGATTGATGCCGTCATTGCGTTGGCCACCGGGCTTGACACCAAAGCCGGAAATCACCTCGCCGCGCACGGGCCAAAGGAACCGTCCACGACCCGAAGCAATAATTTCAGCTTCGGATGACGGGGTGCTGGTCTCGCTGCTGACGGTCGGGGCTGGGGGCAGGGTCACGGGACGCGGCTCAGGCCGGACGGGCGGCGGCAGCGTGCCATTGACGACCGGCTTAGGGGGCAGAACCGTCGGGGTCGAAGAGGTCATGGGCTGATTGAGCGGCTGGGCCGCTGTCGCCTCATCCGCCGCGCGCTTCGCTGCCAAGGCCCGCTCATTGGCCAATCGAGCCGCTTCCCGACGGATGGTTTCCTGCTCGGCTTCAAAGCGAGCCGCTTCGGCGCGGTCAGCAGCGGCCTGTTGCGCAGCCCGTTCGGCGGCCTCCGCCTTTTTGATCAACCGTACCTGAACCTCAGCGGGCAGCTTGATCTTCTGACCGGGGCGCAGGCCCTTGCTGGAGGTGGTCTTGTTCAGCTTGATCAGGTCCGAGAGGCTGACGTCAAAGCGATTGGCAATATCGGAATAGGTATCGCCGCGTTGGACCTCATAGACCAAGGGGGCGGGAACCTTCAGCACCTTGCCCCGCGTGGGGGCATAGGGCCTTTTCAAGCCGTTCATCTGGATCAGGTCATCTTTGTCCATCCCCAGACGCTTAGCCACGCTGGCGACTGTATCGCCTCGCACGACCTTATAGGTGCCCTTGCCGCCCTGCACATGCTTGGGCAGCGCCGCGTAGGACTGGGTGGAAATCACGATGGCGGGTGCGACTTCGGCCTCAACCTGACCTGCAGAAACCGCCGAGCCGGGGACCTTTATGCGCTCGCCAAACCTCAAGGCATAGGGCTTCTTCAGCCCATTCAGGGCGATGATCTCAGACTGGCTGACCTTCAAACGCTTGGCGATCAGGCCGACCGTGTCGCCCTTGCCCACCTTGTAGGTATCAAAGGTTACGGCAGCCTCGACCTCAGATGCAGACTTAGCGTCTGACTTTACGCGTGGCGTAGCATCTGCCTGACCTGGCACCTTCAGGACCTTGCCCACGGATAGGCCATAGGGCTTTTTGAGGTCGTTTAGCGCGATAATGTCGTCTTGGCTGACCTTCAAACGCTTAGCGATCAGGCCGACCGTATCGCCGCTTTTCACCCGATAGGTGGCGCTGGCCGTCTCGGCCTCGGGCTCAGCGACCTTGGTCTTGGCCTTGGGTTCATCGGCCACCGAAAGCTTCGCTCCCGTGAGGGTCAGAACTTGACCAAGCTTCAGAGCGTAGGGCTTCTTCAATCCATTGAGGTCGATAATCTCAGCTTGGCTAACGCCGGTTCGATTGGCGATTCCACCAACCGTGTCACCCTTAGCGACCTTGTAGGTCGAGGGGCCGGTCTCTTTTGACCGAGGCTCAATGCGCGAGGAGGTCTTGGCGGCTTTTGACGGTGTGACCTTCAGCACCTTGCCCAAGGACAGGATGTAGGGCTTTTTGAGACCGTTCATCTCGATGAGATCGGCTTGGGTCATGTCAAAGCGCTTGGCGATCAGCTCGACCGTATCACCCTTGACCACGACATAGGTGCCGTCAGCCTCGGAATTGGACGCTGAACGCTTGGCCGACTTGCTGTTGGTCGCAGCATCGGCGCGCAGGACTTCACCGCTCAGGGGGCTCACACTGAGGGCAAGGGCCGAGGCCAAGATCAGGACTTTTCTCATCGCCGCTCCAAACGAAAGATGGCGGGAATCACCGTTGGCAAGGTCAGGCACCATTTACCATGCCGCCCACCCAAGCAAATCAATAAATAATTCCACAAGTTATAGTTCCCGAGCCACACCCTCAAGTAGGGGCACGAACCGGACCTCACAGAGAGTCTCTACCTTAAAATCTCCCTTTCCGTCGCCCGCATAGCGCATCAGGCTCTGTACCGGCCCACGCCCAACCGGAGCGACCAGCACGCCAGAAGGCTTCAGTTGCGACAGGAGCTCTCTAGGCTCTCCGGGAGCCGCCGCTGTGACCAAAATACGGTCAAATGGTGCCTGCTCGCGCCAGCCCTCAGCGCCATCGCCAAACCGGGTGATAATATTGGTCAGGTCGAGCGCCTTGAACCGCTTTTCGGCCTCACCCATCAAGGTGCGATAGCGTTCGACGGTGTAAACATAACGGGCTAACCGTGCCAAGACGGCGGTTTGGTAGCCTGACCCGGTGCCAATCTCCAAAACCCGCGAACGGGGCTCGAGGGTCAGGGCTTGGGTCATTAGGCCAACAATAAAGGGCTGACTGATGGTCTGACCGCAGGCGATGGGCAGGGCCGAATCTTCCCAAGTCCGGTCCTGAAACAGATCCGGCACGAACAGGTCGCGGGGGGTCTGCTCCAGCGCACCCAGAACCTTGGGATCGGTGACACCTTGCGACCGCAGACCCAAGATCAGGCGGGCGCGGCGAGTGTCGTCTGTGTCTGGCTCGTCAGTCATGGACCTTGCTACCCTCTTGGTGGCGTGCCGCCCAGAGCCTTTTTCAGCTCATGGACACAGCCATTGTGGGTAAGGTCGATGTGGAGCGGCGTGACCGAGATCTTGCCGTCATAAATGGCACGCAAATCCGTCCCTGCAGCCGGGTTCGACATCTGCCCGCGAAAGCCTAACCAATAATAGTCATTGTTGCGCAGGTCCGTTCGACGCTCGGCTTGGATCAGAGGATTGTCGCGAAAGCCCTGCCGTGTGACCTCGACTTCCTTGACCTCAGACGCCTCGAGATCGGGGAAATTGATGTTGATCACCACGTCGCTTGGCCAACCAGCCTTGAGAACCTGACGGATCACACCGGGTCCAAAGGTTTCAGCGGTCGAAAAATGGATGTGATGGTCTTGGTGATGGATTCGGCGGGCTTGGCTCAGCGCCATGGCCGGAACGCCAAGGGCCATGCCCTGAATTGCACCGGCGACCGTGCCCGACATGCTGACATCCTCGCCCATATTCTGACCGTGATTGACACCGGACAGGACCAGATCGGGCCGCTTGCCGGGGATCAGTTCCTGAATGCCCAGAAGGGTACAGTCGGTCGGGGTACCCAAGACGGCAAACCGCTTCTCACTGATGTGCCGCACCCGCAAGGGTTCGGACAGGGTCACCGCACGGCTCGCGCCAGACTGCTCGCGCTCTGGCGCCACCACCCAGACATCGTCGGACAGGGCCGCGGCAATCTTTTCGAGGCAGGCCAGGCCCTCGGCATGGATGCCGTCATCATTGGTCAGCAGGATGCGCATGGGCCGGCCCTAGGCCTTGCCACCGATCTGGGTCACGCCGCCCATATAGGGCACCAAGGCCTCCGGGATCAGGATGCTGCCATCGGCCTGCTGATAGTTTTCCAGCACGGCCACCAGCGTGCGACCTACCGCAAGGCCCGACCCGTTGAGCGTGTGGACAAAGCGTGTCCCCTTCTCGCCCGAGGCCTTGAACCTTGCATCCATCCGGCGGGCTTGGAAATCACCGCAGTTGGAGCAGGAACTGATCTCACGATAGGTGTTCTGGCTCGGCAGCCAGACCTCTAGGTCATAGGTCTTGCGCGCGCCAAAGCCCATATCGCCAGCGCAGAGCAACATGGTGCGGAACGGCAGGCCCAGCGCCTTGAGCACGCCCTCGGCGCAACCGACCATGCGCTGAAGTTCGTCTTCGGACTGTTCGGGCGTGGTGATCGAGACCAGCTCGACCTTGTAGAACTGATGCTGGCGGATCATGCCGCGCGTATCGCGTCCCGACGCCCCGGCCTCAGACCGGAAACTCGGCGTCAGGGCGGTCATCCTTAGGGGCAGATCCTCGGTCGCCAGGATCTGCTCACGCACAATATTGGTTATCGAGACCTCGGCGGTGGGGATCAGCCAGTGATCGCCCGTGGTGCGAAACAGGTCCTCGGCAAACTTCGGCAACTGACCCGTGCCATAGAGGGCGTCGTCCTTGACCAGAAGGGGCGGTGAGACCTCCATATAGCCGTTCTGGACGGTCTGCATCTCGAGCATGAACTGGCCAAGCGCCCGCTCCAGCCGCGCGATCTGGCTCTTCAGGACCACGAACCGCGCGCCGCTCATGCGGGCGGCCGCCTCGAAATCCATCATGCCAAGGCCTTCGCCCAGATCAACATGGTCCTTGGGTTTGTTCAGCGTGGCGGCTGGCACGTCCTTGGGGTCACCCCAGCGGCGCACCTCGACATTGCCATGCTCATCCTCGCCCAGCGGGACATCGTCGGCGGGCAGGTTGGCCAAGGAGGCCAAAAGGCCACGCAGGGCCTCGGACTCGACCTTTTCAGCATCGCCCGCAGCGGCAAGATCGGCCTTGTAGCCCTCAACCGCCGCCATCAGGCGCGCGGCCTCGGCCTCGTCCTTGCGGCCCTTGGCCTGACCGATCAGCTTGGAGGCGTCATTGCGCTTGGCCTGAGCATCCTGCCCCGCCGTCTGGGCGGCGCGCAGGCGCTGGTCGATGGCGAGGATGGCAGCGGACTGAGGCGCAAGCCCACGCTTAGCCCAGGCCGCGTCATAGGCCTCTGGATTATCGCGAATTGCCTTGATGTCATGCATGGGGGCGCGCCGAAAAGAAAATCGAAGGATGACCCTCTTCTAAGGTGCGCCGCGCCCGACGCCAACCCCGTCAGGTCACACTGACGGGGGTGAAGGCCTAGCCGATGTCTTTTTCGAGGCTCTCAATCTGGCGGGCGGTCCAGTCGGGCGACTTGGTATAGCGCGCCAAGAGATTATAGATCACCGGCACCACAAACAGGGTCAGCAGGGTGGCAAAGATCGCTCCAGAGAAGATGACCACGCCGATGGTCTTGCGACTACCCGCCCCGGGACCAGCAGCCAAGATCAAAGGCAAGGCCCCGAAGGCTGCGGAGATGGAGGTCATAATGATCGGACGCAGACGGACCACAGAGGCCTCAATGACCGCCTCGCGGACCTTTAGCCCCTCATCGCGCAACTGATTGGCAAACTCGACGATCAAGATGCCATTCTTTGCCGCCACCCCGATCAGGATGATCAGACCGATCTGGCTATAGGTGTTGATCGAAGACCCCGCCATGAGCAGGCCAAACAGCCCTCCCAAGGCCGCGAGCGGCACGGTCAGCATGATCACAGCCGGATGGATCCAGCTTTCAAACTGGGCCGCGAGGACCAAAAACACCAAGAGCAAGGCCATTGCGAAGGCGAATGAGATGCCGCCGCTGGCTTCCAAATAGTCCTTGGCTACACCGCCCCAAAGGATCGTGACGCCGTTGCTGGGCTGTTGGGCAGCCTGATCACGATAGAACTGGACCGCCTCTTCAACCGTATAGCCGGGGTTCAACTCAGCCGTCAGGGTCACAGACCGCTGGCGATTGATCCGCTCGCGGTCAGGCGTATCGCCGCGAATAGAGGTCTTAACGACCGCCGCCAAGGGCACGAGTTCCCCCGAATTGGCGCGAACATAAAGGGTGTTCAGGTCCTGCTCGGTGCGGCGCTTTTCAAGATCGGTCTGCAGGATGACATCATATTCCTGTCCACCCTTGATGTAGGTGGTCGACTTGCGCGATCCGAACATGGTCTCCAGCGCCCGGCCAACGGCTTGAGCCGATACGCCCAAGGACGCGGCCTTATCGCGGTCCAGCTCGACCAGCAGGCGCGGCGAGGTTGGTTCAAAGTTCAGGCGGGGACGGGCGAGGCCCGGATTGCCCTGCGCGGCCTTAAAGATCGGATCAATCCATAGGGCCAAGTCCTCATAGTCATTACCGGCAGCAATCAGATCGACATTGTTACCAGAACCGCCGCCGCCAGAGCGCTGGAACGGTCCGCGCACGCTGGCCACAACCCGGGCCTCAGTCAGGTTCGACAGGGCCTTATTGGTTTGCGCCGCGATCTGATCAGCCGTGACCTTACGATCCGCCCAATCCTTCAGAACCAAAATGCCGGAGCCTGAATTGGGCTGAGAGTTGCCGAAGCGGGGAACGCCAATATTGTATCGCTCGACCTCGCCCTTATCGTAGAGGCTGTTAAAATAGGCTTCAGCCTTAAGCATCACCCCGACCGTATAGTCGTAGCCTGCGCCCTCCGGGGCTTGCAGCGAGATATCCACCCGTCCCCGGTCTTCGCTCGGCACAAGCTCCTTGGGCAGCATGATAAAGATACCGCCAGCCATAATGCCCATGACCAGCACCAAACCCAGGATACCGCCCGCAGCCTTTCGCTCGGCGGTCAGCATCTCAAGCGAAGCGCGATAGGAAACTCTCAAGGCCTCCATGATCCGGTCAACACGGATCGATAGCCAGGTTCCACCCGACGAAGGGCGCAACAGTTTTGACGCCAGCATCGGCGACAGGCTCAAGGCCAGAACGGCCGAGAAAGCGACCGCAGCGGCAATGGCGACCGCAAGCTCGACAAACAGACGTCCAATATAGCCGGGCAGCGCCATCAGGGGTGCGAACACCGACAACAGGACAATGGTGGTTGCGATAACTGCAAAGAAGACCTGCTTGGCACCGCGTTCAGCGGCCACCAGAGGAGGCTCGCCCTCGTCGATCCGGCGTTGGATATTCTCCACCACCACAATCGCATCATCGACGACAAGACCAATGGCCAAGACCAGAGCCAGCAGGGTCAAGAGATTGATCGAAAAGCCCAGCGGCGCCAGAATGATGAAGGTCGAGAGAATACAGATTGGCGCAACCACCGACGGGATCAGGGCTGCGCGCCAGGTGCCGAGGAACAGGAAGTTCACCGCCGCGACGAGAACCAGGGAAATGCCCATCGTCCACCACACCTCTCGAATGGCCTCTTTGGTGAAGGTCGAACTGTCCGAGGTGACAACCAGTTCCATGCCGGGCGGCAGGGTTTGGCTGATTGCCGCCAGTTCCTTTGTCACCGCCTTAGAGATTTCTAGGTCGTTGGCTTGGGCCTGTCGGCTCAGCGATATGCCGACCTGCGACTCGCCGTTGGAACGGAACAGACGACGACGCTCATCAGGTCCCTCCTCTACTCTCGCCACATCACCAAGGCGGGTGAGGACCGGGGATATAAGACCATTGGCATTGGTCACGCCATTGACCTGAGCGGTCGAACTGCGCGTGCCAGCGGCCACGATGGGCAGTTGGGCGAACTCCTGAGCCGAGGCGTAGCCGCGCTTCACGCGGATGGTGAAGTCTTTTGCGCTGGATTCCAGCGCACCGGCGGGCAACTCTACATTCTGGGTCTGTAGCGCGGCGTCAACATCGTCCACCGTCAGGCCGCGCGCCGCAAGAGCGTCAGCGTCCAACCAAACGCGCATGGAATAGATCTGCGCGCCTGCCAAGCCGACCTGACCGACGCCGGGAATGGTCGACAGTCGCTCCACCAGATAGCGGTTGGCATAGTCTGCCAACTCCAGCTTGCCATAGGTGGTTGATACGAGGTTCATAAAAATCAATGAGCCCCCGTCCGACTGCGCCTTTGAAATCTGTGGCGGATCGGCCTGATTGGGCAGTTGCGAGGTCACACGCGAGACTGCGTCGCGCACATCATTGGCTGCGGAATCGATGTCGCGTGATAGGTCAAAGGTAATGGAAATGCGCGACGAGCCATCACGGCTGTTGGACCTGACGCGGTCGATACCCTGAATACCCGCGACCTGACGTTCGATGACTTGGGTAATCCGCTCTTCAATCACCTCCGCAGAGGCCCCGCGATAGCTGGTGTAAATTGACACCACAGGCGAGTCGACGTCCGGCAGTTCACGAACGGGCAGGAGGAAATAGGCCGCCAAGCCTATGACGCATAGAATGATGGCTGCAACCGCTGCAAAGACCGGTCGGCGGACAGACAGGTCTGAAAGGGTCATTCAGCCTCCCCTTTGGACCTGTTACCACCCGCACCAGCCGGACCGTTTGGCCCGCCAGGACGCCGCCCACTTTCTGTAGCACCACCGCCCGTGCCATCACGCTTGCCCACGCGCACAGCCTGATTGGGTTGAACCCGGTTCATGCCGTCTGCGACGATGATTTCGCCCGCGCGCAATCCTGACAGGATCTCGACATAGCCATTTTGGCGCGCACCCACGACGATGGTTTGCCGACGCGCGATCATCTTAGGGCCCTTGGGCGCACTGCCGGACATGCCGTCAGAACTTTTCTTCGATTTTCCGGGCCTCTGCCCTGAGACTGGGCCATCGCCCTTTCCATCATCCTCTATGATGGTGAAGACAAAGGCCTGCTCGCCCTCGAATTGGACGGCGGCTTCGGGCGCAGCAATGGCAGAGCGAACCCCCTGCTCCACGACGACCTTGGCCAACATGCCAGGGCGCAGACGTCCGTCGGGATTGGCGAACTCAGCGCGCGCACGCACCGATCGTGTCCGCTCGTCGATCCGCGTGTCGACCTCGGCAATGGTGCCCTTAAACTGAACGTCCGGATAGGCGTCGACCTTAGCGGTTAGGCTCATCCCCTTGCGCAAACGGGCGTAGAAACGGTCGGGGACAGGAAAGTCGATCCTCACCACCGCCAAATCATCCAAAGACACAATCGGACCACCGGCAGCGATCAAGGCACCCGGTGCCACATCCGACAGACCAACAACACCCGAAAAGGGCGCGCGGATCACCCGGTTCAGACGCCGAGACTGGGCCGCCTTCAAGGCGGCGTCAGCTTGTACGCTGGCGGCCTGATAGCGCTCTGCGGTCACGCGAGGTGCAAAGCCCTTTGCTGCAAGGTCGCTCCAGCGGGCCGCATCAAGGCGCGCCTGAGCGGCTAAGGACTGGGCCTGAGCCACCGCCGCATCCTGCTCATCGCCCTTGAGCTCGACGAGAACCTGACCCTTGGAGACGGACTGCCCATCTTGGAACAGGACCTTGGTGATCAGTTCCGCTGTGTTGGATGTCACGGTGACCGACTGCCGCGCCTTGGCCACGCCCAGGGCTTCAATTCGGTCGGTAAATTCTTGAGGCGCAATCACGGCAGCGGCTACGGCAACGGTCCGACCAGCAGCGCCCGCACCCATGGCCTTTTTGGCCTTGACCGCAGAGTTGGCAACCAACATCAGGCTGCCCGCCACGACCATGAGGATCAATGCCGCCGCAGCACCTACAAGAAAGAAATGTTTCCGTAACAAAACCTGAAGCTCCTCTGGACGCGTCGTAGGGCCGACACCGAACAGCCCCGGTTGTATGCCGCTATAAGGCCAACCCGTCCAGTGACAGTTGCGTAAAAAAGTCTAATTAAAACCGTCGCCAAAGCCCAATTATTGGCCCAGAAGCTTTGGTGAAATTTGCCGCAAAAGGGGTGTGCCGCCAGCCAATTTGGAGGCTGGCCCGACCTAAATTACGTGTGATCGAGACCTCGTCCTTAAGCCATGTCGTGCCGTTTTCGATCTGACCCGCCTGCATTTGCGCCGTCAGGGTCCAGTTTTCAGTCAATTCCAGTCCCAAGCTTCCTTCCAAGCGGGTTTGTCGGCCATAACCACCGCCGGTCAAGGTCGCCAGTTGCAGATCAGCAACCACCTTGCGGCGTCCAATCCTTGCGGCCCGGCCGGCAAGAAAGCGTGCCTCAAAACCCGGCTGGCCTTTTTCCGCGCCCGCCACGGGCAGGGTCAGGCCTGTGTAGACCGAAAGCACACCCTTGCCGCCCTCATAGGTCATCCAGCGCGCGCCCAGTTCAGAGTTGCCATAGGCCGTCTGAGACAGGCCGTCGTCCTGGACCGAGGCCCAATAGAGCTTACCCTGCAAGGTCAGCCGTTCGGTGATCCCCCGTTCGACGAAAAGATCGAAGGCCCGGTCGTGGCGGACGGAAATCGGAACCAATTGTCCGGCCTCATCAAAGGCCTCACTGGCCCTTTGCGCCTCGACCTTGACAATGGCTTGGGTCCTACCCGGCCCCATCGGCCAAGCCCCAGCATGGGCTGGACCACAAACAAACGCCGCCGCAAGCGCGAGGCTCACGGCGGCGATCATTGCTAAAGGGGCTACCCCCAGTTTCGCGGCGAGGCTTAAGCGTCGTAACCGGGTAATTCGCGGTCCAGTTGACGCAGCAAGCCGGGCCAAGCCAAACTCGACATGCTGCCGCCCATGCCATTGCGGGTCTGACCGCGCACTTCGTTCTGAGCCGCCTCTGGGGCGATCAAGATGTTCTCGCGGCCCGCCGCTAAGGCCATGGTCTGCTGCTTGCAGGCCCTCTCGAGGAAGAACATATTCAGCCATGCCTCACCCGCTGTCGATCCCAAGGTCAAGGTGCCGTGGTTTCGCAGGATCATCAGCTTTTTATCGCCCAGGTCAGCTATTATCCTTTCGCGCTCATCGTGATTGAGCGCGATGCCCTCGTAGTCATGATAGGCCAAGCCATTAATAACGATCAGGGCATGCTGGCTGATGGGCAAGAGGCCCTCGCGTTGGGCGGCAACTGCTACGCCCTGATCGGTGTGCAGGTGGATGACGAAATGGGCATCCTCTCGTGCCATATGGACCGCCGAATGGACGGTGAAACCGGCCGGATTGATGAAGAACGGCGTCTCATCGACGATGTTGCCCTCCATATCGATCTTTACCAGGCTGGAGGCCGTGATCTCGTCGAAGTGGTAGCCGTAGGGATTGATGAGGAAATGGTGCTCTGGTCCCGGCACCCGCGCCGAGATGTGGGTGAAGATCATATCATCCCAGCCGTTCAAGGCCGCCAGACGATAGAGCGCGGCCAGATCGACCCGCGCATTCCATTCTGCTTCGCTTACCCTGCCCTTTACGGAGCCGAGGCCCGCCAATGATCCGTCAGCCATGTCTGATCCTCCGTTATAAGTTGATGAACAAAATCGCCCCGAGCGCGTCTGGCGTCAAGCGTTCTGACGCGACCGAACGCGCGGCACGGCGTCAGCCCAGCGGGCCAGTGCCGATTGACGCTGGGCCGGGTCTAGGTTGGGGCGGATTTGCTTTGAGGTTGGGCGCACAGCGGCGGCCTCCTCGAGGGAGCTATAGACCCCCGCTGCCAGCCCAGCGAACAGGGCCGCACCAAGGGCGGTCATCTCGTGAAACTCCGACCGACGCACGGACACATCGGTCAGATCGGTCAGGCGCTGCACGAAATAGTCGCTATTGGCCATTCCGCCATCGATGCGCAGTTCAGACCCTTCGCCGAAGCAATCAGGCGCATCGGCGCGCATAGCATCGATCAGGTCATAGGTCTGAAAGGCCCCAGCATCAAAGGTCGCGGCGGCGATCTCTGGCAATCCGGCATCACGGGTGAGGCCCAAGATGGCACCTCTGGCATCGGCATCCCACCAGGGCGCACCAAGGCCGGTAAAGGCCGGCACCACGACAACACCGTGATCGGGCTTGGCAAGCCGGGCAAGCGCTTCTGCCGCCTGTGGACCACCGCTGATGGACAGGCCTTCACCGAGCCACTGGATGGCGGCCCCGGCGACAAAGATGGACCCTTCTAGCGCATAGCTGGTCTGGCCATGAACCCTTGCCGCCACCGTCGTCAAAAGCCTCGCCCGCGAAATAGGCCGGGTGGTGCCGGTATTGAGCAGCATGAAACAGCCGGTGCCATAGGTGGCCTTCATTTCGCCCGAATGGATACAGCCCTGCCCCATCAGGGCGCTTTGCTGGTCTCCAACCACAGCGCGGATGGGAACGCAGCAGCCAAGAATATCGGCCGTGGTCTGGCCATAGTCATCGGCCGTATCCAGCACCTTGGGCAAAAGAACCCTCGGCACATTCAAGAGGCTCAGCATCTGCGGCGACCAATCTTGACGTTCGAGATCGAACAGCAGCGTCCGTGAAGCATTGGTCGCATCAGTCGCGTGGACTGCGCCGCCCGTCAGACGCCAGACGACCCAGCTGTCCATTGTGCCTGCCAAAAGCTGGCCTGCCGCTGCCCGCTCGCGTGCGCCCGGCACAGCGTCAAGCATCCAAGCGATCTTGGTGCCTGAAAAATAGGGATCGAGCAGAAGGCCGGTAATTTGAGAGACGTCTGGTTCGTGCCCGGCTTCCCGCAGAGCGTCGCAGACCGAAGCCGTGCGCCGGTCTTGCCAGACAATGGCCGGATGGATCGGACGGCCCGTCTCCCTGTCCCAGATCACCACCGTCTCGCGCTGATTGGTCACCCCGATCGCCGCAATATCAGCGACATCGCGCCCAGAGGTCTCGACCGCCTCACGCAGGACCGCAACCGAGGCGGCATAGATCTCTTCGGCATCATGCTCGACCCAGCCATCTTGCGGATAGGACTGCCGAAGGGGCCGACTGGCGGTGATCAATGGCTTGCCGTCGCGATCAAACAGGATGGCTCGGGTGCTGGTGGTGCCTTGATCCAAGGCCAAAAGCAATGGCTCGCCCATGTCCTGATTTCCCCCTATAAAGATTCTGATATGGTTAATCGTGTCTAACGGTCTGGCGCGGAAAGTGGAGTCGTTTCCTTGACCCTAGCGCAACTGGCGCAGGCCTTAACAGAGCTTGCAAAGCTTCGCTCACCTGATGACCGTGAGCAACTGCTTGGTACATTGATCTCGTTGATCGAAAGTCCGACTGTGGGCGGGGCGCTTGAGAGCGACCAGATCCTCACACTTGTCGATGATATTCTGATGCCCTTGGTGATGCAGGCCGATCCGGCCACGCGCGCGCGCCTGTCGTCACGGTTGTCGTCTAAAGACTGGGCCCCTGAGGCTCTGGTCGTTGAACTTTCGCGGGACGAGCTAGCCATCGCCCAGCCGATCATCGCTGCGAGCCCCTTGCTGACCGATGCCGATCTGATGGACGTTCTGGCGGGCACGACGCTGGATCATCATATTGCTGTCGCGAGCAGGCCTTGGCTGGGTAGCGCGGTGATCGGCGCGATCCTTGCCCAAAACCAACCCCTGGTTCTAACGGCGCTGTCCTGCAACCAGGCCGTCGACCTGTCGCGTCCAGACCTGTTCCATTTGACACGGGCCTCGCGCCAATTTGCCAGCCTTCGCACGCCGCTTGCGAGGCATCCTCAGCTCACCGCGCCAATGGCGGAGATGATGCGAGCTTGGGTCGGCACCAGCCTACAGTCCAGCCTGATCAACCGCTTTCATCTGTCTCCCAAATCCCAGCCCATCACCTCAGACCAAAGCGAGATGGATCAGAGGCTGGCTGACAAGCTAATGGCCAGCGGCAACCTTCATCCCAGCGCTGTGCTCCGCGCCCTGCGTGAAGATCAACCCTCGCTGTTCATGGCCGCCTTGGCGCGATTGACCGATATTGATCTGCGGGCTGTGCGCCGGATGATCGAGGCTCCGACGCCCGACCTCTTGGCCCTCGCCTGCCTCTCTATCGGGCTGGATCGCTGTACCTTTTCCCCGCTCTTGGCCCATGTGCGGCGGCTGTGGGGCGATCAGCCCGGCGGCGATGGTCGTCACGCGGCAAGCCGAGCCTTTGACAATCTCAGCCCAACACAGGCCAAAGCGGCCCTCAAATGGGCTTTGGATGCAGCGCGGGTTTGACAAGTTGAGCGAGGGCGGGCTTGGTTCACGAGCTATGAACAGAACCAAACCCATCAGTCGCCGCCTCGCCTTCGTCGCCAGTGACCGTCCCGAAGCGCAAGAGGCCCGTGACCGGTTAGCCGCACGCTATGGGGATGTGCCCCTTGAAGAGGCCCAAGTGGTCGTTGCCCTCGGGGGGGACGGCTTCATGCTTGAAACCCTACATCGGACCATGAGCACCCAGACCCCGATCTACGGTATGAACCGAGGGTCGGTCGGCTTTTTGATGAACGAATATAGCGAGGATGAACTGCTTGAGCGGATCAATGCCGCCGAGCGAGCCGTGATCCATCCCCTCGTCATGGTCGCTATCGATGCCAAGCGGCGTCAGCACAGGGCCCTCGCGATCAATGAGGTCTCGCTTCTGCGTCAGACCCGTCAGACCGCCAAGCTTCGAATCTCCATCGACGGTAAGGTTCGGATGGGCGAGCTGGTCTGCGACGGCGCGCTGGTCTGTACGCCTGCAGGATCGACGGCCTATAACCTGTCAGCCTATGGCCCAATCATCCCCATTTCGGCTCGAATTCTGGCCCTGACCGCCATCAGTGCCTTTCGTCCTAGGCGCTGGCGCGGCGCGCTCCTGCCCCACTCGGCCCGCGTGACCTTTGAGGTGCTAGAGGCCGACAAACGTCCCGTGAGCGCCGTCGCCGACAATTTCGAGGTGCGCGACATTGTCGAGGTTCACATTGGCGAGGATCGCGAAACCAGCCTCTGCATGCTGTTCGACGCGGGCCACAGCCTCGAAGAACGGGTCTTAGCCGAGCAGTTTTCCGGCTAAATCGTCGCGTGTAATAACCTTTGCCGTGCATTTACAACAATTTCATATTATCAAAAGGTTCATTGTAGTCTGCATTACTGAATCGAATGGCACAGTGCTGCAGTCCTAGAGGATTGACCATGAGCGAGACCCCTAAGGGTGAAATGATCCCGGTACGTAGCCCCCTGTCGGCCAAGGTCGGCGGACGGTTCCCAGGGATTGATGCCGATGCCATTGCCAAGGCGGAGGCCGCCCTTGCGAGCCTATCTGACAATTTCACCCAATGGCTCGAAGAAGAGATCACCAAGCTCGAAAAGGCGCGCCAAGTGGTGCACGAGCAGGGCCTGAATGCCGAGAACTGTGAGAAGCTCTATATTTCAGCCCATGACCTGAAGGGGCTAGGAACCACCTACGAGTTTCCGATCATCACGCGCCTTGCAGCCTCACTTTGCCGCCTGATCGACGAACCCGCCCGCCGGTCAAAGGCCCCCTTGCTGATCATTGACGCCCATATCGACGCGATCAAGGCCGCCGTTCGCGCCAATATTCGCGACGACAGCCATCCCGTGGGCAAGACCCTGGCCGAAGAACTGGAAGCTAACGTCAAGCAGTTCCTCGCCAGCGAATAGGCCTGACAGCCCTAGTTCAAGGCAGACATTGGCTCTTCGACAATGCCGTAGCCTGCATCATGGGGGATGACGAGGACGGGTCCGCCTTCGCGGCGCTCGACCTTGGGCTCGACCGTCACCAGAGGGCGCTCGATGGCCTTGGTCATGGCCTCATGGGCATTGGCGCTTTCGGCCAGAAGTTGCAGGTTCATCCGCGTGGGGAAGATCACCTTGCGCTCGCCCGAGGCCGCGAGGCGTAGAGCCTCGCTGGGCCTGATCCATTCCGAATCAACCGTTTCCCAACCATCGCAGGCTGCCAGCTGATCTTCTGGTGCGCGGGCGACATAGAACCAAGTGTCAAAGCGCTTGGGCATCATGGACGGCGTGATCCAGCGCGCAAAGGCCGACAGACAACCAAGATCCAGATAGAGATCCAACTCCTTGACCAGATCTAAGAAGGGCCGCTGGTCTTGAGCGATAATATCGCGGGCCTCATGGGCGCGGTCATCGCCGCGGAACATTTCCCCCGATGCATCCCGTGCCAGTAGGATTCCGGCCTCTTCATAGGCTTCGCGGATCGCCGCGATGCGCAGTTCGCGCTCAATATCTGGAAAGGCGTCCCAGCCCAAGGACCGCTCGGCCCAAGCCGTATCGTGATCCCCGGCATGGGTCTTACCGCCTGGAAAGACCAGGGCACCTGAGGCGAAGTCGATCTGGTGATGGCGCTTGACCATCAGCACTTCAAACTGGGGTTCGTCACGCACCAGCAAAATGGTGGCCGCTGGACGGATGGGCGCGGGTTCTGTTGTCATGAGCGGACCTCCAAGCTAGGCGTCTGTCGCGCCCTGACGTCCTTATGGTGAAGCAATTGATCCGCCGATCAAGCGCTCAAGGCATGCAAAGTGAATTCTGTGGCCATTGGGCGTGAATTATCCTGCGACAGGCGGCCAAGCTTATCGAGCAGATAGTCCAGATCATCGCTGCCGATGGCCTGATCCTGCGTCAAGAACCGCTGCAACATGCGCTCCTGAAACCGCTCGCGATCTTCGAGCTGTCCGTCAAATTCCATCTGCTGATAGGTATCGACGCCCGCCTTAAAGGCGAGGAACAGGCGGCTGGGAAGGCCTGCCCGTTCATAGATGGCCTTAAATCCAACAGGCCCTGAATCATGGATCATCATCCAGGTCCGCTGGTAGGTTACGCCGGCCAATTCAGACATACCCCATTCCACAAAGGTCATGTGCCCTTGGGCCACAGCCCTCAATAGCAGCGAGGCTGTCAGCTTCTGTTGCGCATTAAGGTGGACGACAAATTCTTTGTAATCTTTGACATATTTGACCTCATCCAAGAGGTCAATGACCGCCCGCTCTGTGGTGCCCTCAACGATCTTGGTCGCCATGTCGGGAGAGACATTATGGTGGGCGATCAGATGTTTGCGCACCTCCTCACCGACTAAAGCGATCAGGCGCTCTGACACCGCCAGAGGCAGGACCTGACGATAGGCCATGGCCTTGAGGATGTCTTCCGACAGAGGAAACCGGTCGATCACCTTGCCCAGAGCCCGCTCCGAAAAGGCTGCATTATCGTTGGCGCAGGCCGCCATCACCGCTTCGGGCAGGCCAACATCGGCTATCACTCCGGTGACCCGTTCGCTCAGCATCGGACGCGTGGCAATGGCCACCTGCCGCGTCAGTCCAGCCGTGCGAATGATCTCGACAAGATCTTCGTCGGTAAAGGCCCCGGAGGCATTGATGACCGGTAGCGCCACCTCATCCGTATCGTGCGAGAGCCGCAAGGCAACGTCGCGTGGAATCAGGGGGGATGACTTCAGCGTCACAGACAGGGCAAATCGAACCGCCCTTGCCGCGTCTCCCGCCATGATCCGAACGATCTCATGGGCGTGGGCGCGGTCGGCAGGTGTCAGCACAGCCCGGTCCATCGCCATGAACAGCTTACGGGCCTCCACCGCCCGCTCATAGGCCACTGCCCCCCTCACCATCTTATGAAGGTTGGCACCGGCTAAAGCTGTTTGCCTATTGCTCATTCGCCCTTGCTCGCGAGCCCTTTCAAGCCCGAACGGCCATCGACAACACGCAAGCGGCAAGATGATGGAATATGCTTAAGGATCTGTTTCCTATAATCGAGCCCTTCCCTCCGGGGGCGCACCAAGACAGTATAAAGGTCAAAGCCCGTCTGCGTGGCGCAGACATACAAACATGGGGGAACATCATGCTCGAAGGCCTGAAGATCATTGAATTTGCCAGCTATATCGCAGCCCCCGGCGCTGGCGGCATCATGACCGACTGGGGCGCAGAGGTGATTAAGATCGAGCAACCCGGCGGCGATCCGATCCGAGGCTTCTTCGACAGTATCGGATCAGACCAGTCGGCAAACCCCGTCTTTGAATTGGATAATCGCGGCAAGCGCTCTGTGGTGCTCGACACCTCCAAACCCGCAGGCCGAGAGGCACTGGTGCGGCTGATCAAGGATGCGGACGTTTTCTTGACCAATGTCCGCCCAGCGGCCCTGAAGCGCGCGCGCCTCGACTATGACAGCCTCAAGGCCGAGCATCCCAAGCTGATCTATTGCTCGGTGACAGGCTACGGCCTGACCGGCCCGGATGCGGATCGTCCCGGCTTTGACATGGCCGCCTATTGGGCCAGAGCGGGCGTCGGTGCCCTGACCACGCCTAAGGGCTCAGAACCCTTCCCCCTGCGCACGGCCATGGGCGATCACATCACCTCGCTGGCCACCACCTCCGCCATCCTAGCCGCCGTGGTCGAACGCAGCCGAACCGGCGTCGGGCGTTTGGTTGAGACCTCTCTTCTGCGCACCGGCGTCTATTCCATTGGCTCAGACATGGCCATCCAACTGCGCTTTGGCCGTATCGCCTCCAGTCGCCCCCGCGAAGGGGCGGTCAATCCGCTCGGCAACTTCTTTCGCTCCGGAGATGGGCGTTGGATTTGCCTCTTGCCGCGTCAAGGCTCATCGGACTGGCCAAAGATTGCCAATGCCGCAGGCCGCCCCGACCTGATCGATGATCCGCGCTTTGCCAAGGCCAAGGATCGCCGCGCCAATGGACCGGAGTTGGTTCGCACGCTCGATCAGGCCTTCGCCGCCTTGAGTTTTGCCGAGGCCGCTGAGCGACTGGACGCCGCCGACATCGCCTGGTCGCCAATGCAGACCCCTGCAGAGGTCGCTGTCGATCCGCAAGCCATTGCTGCGGGCTGTATTGTCGAAACGCCAGACGGCAAGGGCGGCACGTTCAAGGCCCCCGGGGGCCCTGCCCGCTTCCCCGGCGCGGATGATGGACCCAAGGGGCCAGCACCCACCATGGGCCAACATACCCACGAGATCCTGTCCGCCCTCGGCTATAGCGATGATGAAATCCTAGCCGCCAGCGGCGGTTAGGTCTTTTTACCGGCGTCCCGCGCCTCGGAGAGCATTCGCAGCATCTCTGAGGTGAAGATCGAATTGCCGAGGCTGGACCCGCTGCTGTCAGAGCCTGAATTGCCAAACGGGCTACTAGGCTCTTTGGTGCCGTTGAGGATCAGGCTGATCAAGGCCTCTTGCTGAGCCCTTTTGTCCGCATTGCGCGCCGAGGTATATTGCAGATACCCGCTATCGGGTGTCACGCTCACAGGAGCAGCACCCTGTCCCGGTCCAACCTTGGTCAGGTTGGCATAGACCTCTTCAACCGTTGCGGGCCGACCGCCGCGATAGAAGATCGAACGGTTCGCTGCGGCGGCATCAGGAAAGAGCGAGGCGGCAGACGCCCCCGGCTTAGAGGTCATCGCCTCAATCAATTTGGCAGAGCCCTGAGGCCCTAGAAAATGGGCGGCGTAGAGTTCCCCAGCCGTCGGATCGCGCCCGACCCGACCTCGCAGGTAGGAGGCATGGTCAGAAGTCAATTCACCAGCCATTAGGGATGCGGCATGGGGGTCTAGCTTAAGGTCCATAACCGCCTGTCGCGAAGCGCCATTGGCCACGCGATAGCGGCCATCTGAGCCCCTGTCGATCAGGGCTGCGTAGTTGGCATATCCGTGCTTGGCACCATGCTGCTTGAGCGTACTCATCCAGGTCTGGTCGATGAATTGGAACAGTCCAGCCGCTGAGGAGGTCCCCGCCCGCGCACCAGGATTAAAACCGCTTTCACGGTTAGCCGTCTTCATCAAAAAGCCGAAATCGACGCCCGTCGCGTTGGACGCGCGCCTCAATGCCGCTTGAACGACGCCTTTGATCGACTCGACTGCCATGAGCGAAAGGTGAACTTTTAGGGTTAACCAAACCTTAACGGCCTTTAACCTGTTCAGGCCATATCAAAGCGCCGTGGATCCATCTGGGTTGCGAATGGGTCCAACGCGTCATTCGAAAGCTGAGCGGCAACGGTCTTTGCCACCAAGGCTGCGAGTAGCCAGCCATTGCGCCTAGCCCCGCAGGCTAGGATCACACCCGGAGCGCGGCTCGGGCCGACCAAGGGCAGGCCATCCGGCGTCGCAGCCCTCACGCCAGTCCAATGCTGCGCCTTGGCTGTTGCCAATTGAGGATAGAGGCTTGCCCCCACCGCTTGCAAGCGCTCGCCGATGACGGCATCAGGCTTCAGATCGTCGAGACCAAACTCCATGGTCGCGCCGACCATAGCCCCGGCAGCGCGCGCCACGACATAACCGCCAGCCGACCGAATGGCAGGGCCTTGCCTAGGCCCTGCGCCCCCGAAGAACAGAATCTGTCCCTTGATCGGAGACAGACACGCCAACTCCGGGGCTAAGGATGTCGTGCCGCGCCCAAGGCCAGCGGCTATGACCAGGTGATCGGCGTCAATCAGGCCGCCATCTGACAGGGTGGCAGTGCCGGGTGAAAAATCGGTGACTGAGGCCGTGATCACTTGGACGCCCAACCGGGCGGCCTCTTGAAAGAGCCGTTCCGTCACGACCGTCACGTCGAGGCACCAGTCCTCTGGCGTCAAGAGACAGGCCGTGCCCTTGGGATCGAGCCCCGGCGACAGGGCCTGTGCGGCAGCGGCCGTCACAATCTCACACTGCGCCCCGATGGCGCTAAAGCTCTCGGCCATGGCATCGGTGGTGAGCCCTGATGAGGTCGGGACCCAAAGGGCTCCGGGCTGAGACAGGCCTGTGGGGCCACCAGCCTCTTGGGGCAAGAGGTCCAGCCAAGCCTCACGCCCGGCCCTCAGAAGCGCGAACAGGCCCTTGGAGGCCGGGTCCAGCGCCGACTCGAAAGCAGGTGCCAACATTCCAGCCGCCACACCGGACGCATTGGCCCCGCGCGCGGCAGGGTCGGCCAGAACCACGCCATAGCCCGCACGGGCCAGCACCAAGGCGCACGACACGCCGATGGCGCCGCCCCCCGCAATCACGATCGATTTTGCTGATGCTGCTTTCATGGCCGCTAGCCAGCCCTAGAGCCGCACAAGGTCAAGAGCCCAGATCTAATTTTTCCCAAATCTTGCTAAAAAGCGACCCAAAGGGGCACGAAATCAAGTCTAGGCCGCTTGGGACGGTTCGCCGATCTTTGGCAGGACATAGTCTAGGGCAATCAGGGTCACCATGCGGCCATCAACATCTATGATCCCCTTGACCAAGGCTTGGACAGCATTCGCCCCCACATCCGGTGCCGCTTGAATATCACTATCCTTGAGAGTCAGGGTCTCACAGACCGCATCGACCAACAGTCCAACCAACTGTTCGCCGATATAGGTGACCACGATAACGTGGCGATCATTGGGCTCTGTCAGCTCGCGGCCCAAGCGCAAGGACATGTCAACGACGGGCATAACCGTGCCACGAAGATTGATCACACCGCGCACATAGGCCGGGGCCAGAGGCACAGGCGTCGTCTCGGTCCAGCCACGAATTTCGCGCACCGACGTGATGTCGACACAGAATTCCTGAGAGCCGATCCGAAAGGAGATCAACTCGCGCAAGGTAGGGCTGGCATTTGCAGACATGTCCGTCATGACCCTAAATCCTGTTCGACCATTGAAACCAAATCAATAATGAACATTAGCAATTACGCGAGCCTTAATAGGCGGCGATTGGGTCTAATTTTTTCCTGCGCGTTTCGCATCAAGCTTGAGGGAGTCGGCTAAGGTCTTGGCGGACCAACAGCCCTTGCCCGCAATGTCGCGCAACGGCCCCTCGACCCGATAGACGCCATAGACCAGCGCGCCCGGCCCTTCTCCGCCCCGACGCAGGTTCGGTAGGCGCTCGACCTTGGCAAAACAGGTCGCCAGATCGGTTGGTGAAATCCGTCGATCCAGATCGACCACAAGCCCCGGCCGCGTCACATCCAGGCCCTCAGGGCGTGGGGCTGCCGCATATCGGTCCCGCTCGGTCAGTTGGATGGCTGGGCCCTTGAGGGTCGGTTGATTGGAGAGCTGGGCTAAGGTTACGTAGCTAAATGTCCCAATCCAATTGGCATCTTGCGCTTGACGGACCGCTGCTACGGCCGTGGCGAAGGCAGGCCACTGGCGAACTGTACGGGCTGGATCGCCCTTGAATCCGGGTCGATAGTCAGTGGTCGCCCCGAACATCAAGGCTAAGGCCCCAATAGCCAAGCCGAAGGGAAGGACGGCGCGCCGAGCAAAGGCGCTCAGGGCCGAGGTGGATAGCCGAGACGCCGCTATCGCTGCGATCAATGCCAAGGCGGGATAGAGCGGTGTTGGCCAATGGCCCTGCACCCGATCATGCAGCGCGTGAACCATCAGATAGAGCCCAAACGGCAAGGCGGTCAGAACCAGAAGCGACAGATCCACCCTATGTCCCTGAGCGACCGCCTCGGACGGCAAGTCTTTCATGGTCAGGCCCCGGATCGCAAAACCGGTAACGAAAGGATTGAGCAACAGCGCTTGGGTGAGAAGGAGTTCGACCACGAATTTGGGCTGAAGGCCCGAGGGCTCAACCCGGCCAAACTGCTTGGCAAAGGTCAGCCACTCGTTCTGGGAATTCCACCAAACATTGATGCCGAATAGGCCCGCGCCGATCAAGGCTGCGGCCCACGGCCAAGGTGTCGCAAGGCTCTTGCGTCGCTGGGCCGACGTTAGGATCCACAACAGAACGCCCGGGGCGATAAAGAGCGAAGAATATTTCGATAGCGTCGCAAGACCTGCCGCCAGACCAGCCAGACACCACCAGCGCGCCGCCTGATGCTCCCGTCCCGGCTCGAACACCGCCGCTAAGCACCAAAGGGTAGCCGCCCAAAAAAGGGTCGCAAAGGCGTCTGGCGTCGACAGGATCGCCCCAACCGCAATCATCAAGGTGGCGCTGTACCAGAGCGCCGCCCGCTCTGCGGTGGCGGGCGTCAGGCCCAAACGCTTGGCCAGATCAAACAGGACCAGACCGGTTGCGCCACTGGCGAGAACCGCCGATAGCCGCACACCCAAACCATTGTCGCCGAGCAGGCTGGTGCCCAGTCCGATGGCCCAAGCCACCACCGGCGGATGGTCAAAATAGCCAAGGGCCAGATGCTGAGACCAGAGGCGGTAATAGGCCTCGTCATCGGTTAGGGGCATGAGGGCGGCAAAGACCAACCGCACGGCGGTGATGAGGCCGATCCATAGCAAAAGCCGCCGGGTTATGGCGCTCATAGACCGCCTACCAAACCGTCAAGGTGCTGATCACATAGTTCCAGACGGCACCAACCGCCGCACCGACGGCTCCGGCCAATATCCAACCAGGCACCCACTGTTCGACCAGACCGGCGACCGCATAGTTGGCGGCAAGACCGACACTGCAGACAATGCAGAACTGCACATAGCCGGTCGCCAAGCGCCAGCCCTTGCGACGGCGATCGCGATAGGTCAGGGCGTTGTTGATGAAATAGTTAGAGGTCATGGCCACCAAGGCCGCCAAGATCTGGGCGCGGGAAAAGTCGCTGTGCCCCGCGGTCATCAACAGGCTGAGCACGCTCATATGGACCACGATGCCGGTCGCGCCGACAAAGGCAAACAGAAGCGCCCTCACCGACACAACATCGCGGGTCAGCTTGCTGAGCACCAGACCGGCATAGTCAACAACAACACGCGTATCGAGCTTGCTCGTCCCGGCCTCACGCTCACGAAAGGCATAGGACATTTCAAGGATACGCGGCGGTGTGGTCTGGGAGGCAATAATGTCGAACAGAACCTTGAATCCATCGGTCGATAGGCGCGGCGCGACGGTCTCGACCAGATCGCGGCGGATCATGAAAAAGCCGCTGACTGGATCGCTGACCTGAGCCCGCAGAGCCTTGCGGCCAAGCCAAGCCGCCCCTCGGCTCCCCGCCTTGCGCACCGCCGACAGGCCTCGATCTAGGCCATCCGCCTGCAAGAACCGTGAGCCAATGACCAGATCGGCAAGATCATCTCGCAGGGCATTGAACATGGCCGGAAGCAGCGCCTCATCATGCTGCATATCGCCATCAATCACAGCGATAAAGGGCGCGGCGCTGGCCATCGCCCCTTCAATGACCGCTCCAGCCAAGCCCCGGCGTCCGACCCGGCGCAGGCACTGGACCCGGCTATCGTGAACCGCAATGGCCTTCACCGCGGCAGCCGTGCCGTCCGGAGAATCGTCATCGACGAAGATGACCTGCCAAGCGATGCCCGTCAGCGCCACATCGAGGGCAGCGATCAACCGCTCGACATTGCCACGCTCATTGAAGGTCGGCACGACCACGGAAAGATCAACCCGCGCAGCCGCATAGGCCGGACGCAGGGTCTCGCCGGTCTTCAAGGCAGCAGGAGATTGACGCGAGGCCATAGGACAGGGTTCCAATCGGGCGGTCCGTAAGCCGCCAGAGGCCTAATTATCGGTTTAAGGCAGGGTTGAGCAAGCTTTCGCTGCGGCACCCTGCCCTCGTCGGTTCTGGACGATCAGGCGACCGTCTCTTCGGCCATAAACTGATCGCGTAGTTCGCGCTTTAGAACCTTGCCAATGGCGCTGCGCGGCAGAACATCCATGAGCTTTAGGGCAGCCAGCCTCTGGGTCTTGCCCAACTTGGCATTGGCCCAGTCTCGCACCTCATCGGCGGTTGCCGTCGCTCCGGCCTTGAGGGTCACAAAGGCCACAGGGGTTTCCCCCCAGCGATCCGACAGGGCCCCGACCACTGCGGCCTCCAGCACGGCGGGATGACCGACAATGACGCTCTCCAAGTCGCTCGGATAGATGTTGAACCCGCCCGAAATAATCATGTCCTTCTTGCGGTCCATCAGGGTCAAGAAACCCTCTTCGTCGAACCGGCCGACATCGCCCGTGCGGATATAGCGAAGGCCCTCCGGACTGATCCACTCAGCCTCGGCGGTCTTGCCCGGCTGGTTGTGATAGCCGTTCATCATGGCGGGGGAGCGACCAACGACCTCTCCAACCTCGCCAGCGGGCAGTTCGCGGCCCTCTTCATCGATCAAGCGCACATCATGGCCGGGCAGAGGCTGGCCGACCGTATGGAGCTTGTCGGG
The DNA here is from genome assembly GCA_041182245.1 of Pseudomonadota bacterium. Lineage (GTDB taxonomy): Bacteria > Pseudomonadota > Alphaproteobacteria > Caulobacterales > Caulobacteraceae > CAISGS01. Next base: position 143,719 of record JBEGNZ010000002.1, read on the forward strand.
ATGCTCGTGCGCGATCAGGCCGCAACTGCCGCCGCCCTCGGTCATGCCGTAATATTCGATCAGGCCACCGGGCCAGCGCTTGAGGATGTCAGCCTTGAGCGCCGCACCAAAGGGCGCGCTGGTGCAGAACTTCATCTGGAAGCTGGACAGGTCATAGTCGTCAAAGGTCGGCTGCTCGAGAATGCGGCGATATTGTACGGGTACGAGCATGGCATGGGTCACGCGGTGCTGATGGGCCAGCTTGAGGAAGCCGAGAGCGTCGAACTTGTCCATCAAGACCGCCGCGCCGCCCATGCCCATGGTGGGGAAGAAGCTGACGAGGGTCGTGTTTGAATAGAGCGGCGTCGACAGAAGGGTCACTGAACCGGGGCCATAGCCCAATCCGCCGCCCCGGCCCGTGTGGGACCAGCGCATCTCATGGGACTGGACAATACCCTTTGGCGTGCCAGTCGTGCCCGAAGAATAGATAATGTTGAACGGCATGGCGGGCGTGACCGTCACCGGCGAGGGCTTGGACCCAACAGGTGCCAACCAATCCTCATAGGAGCCGCCCGCGTCAGATCCATCCAAAGCGGTTAGGGGCATGGTCAGGTTCGTGCCCTCCAGCGCCTTGGCGACAGACCTGTCGAGGAAGAACCGCTTGGCCCCACAGTCCGCCAGCATGATGGCGAGGCTCTCTGGCGTCGAGGAGGGTGCCAAGGGGGCAACCGCAACCCCGGCCCGAAGCCCACCCAAGAAGGTGGCGGCATAGGCCACAGACGATCCGGCACAGATGGAAATGGCCTCGCCCGGCTGGACGCCATCACGCTGCAGGCTGGCGGCAATCTGGTCCATCAGCACGTCGAGCGCCCCATAGGTCAGGACCTCGTCATCCTTAATCAGGGCTGGAGAATCGGGACGAGCCTGCGCATTGAACCGGATCAGATCGGACAACAGGCCAAAGGGCTGTTCCAACAGGGCGACATGGCCCGCCTCCGCAGCAGCCTGATCAGACGTGGTCATGGCAGTGTCCTTCCCCAATAGTCTCGCGAGATCGCAAATTCTTGTTGGGTTCGACATAGCGCAAGACCCATCACAGACACAAACGCGCCTTGGGACAATGCACAATAATCTGGGCTCGCTAGCCACCGATATCGCTCAGGCTAGTCATTTCGTCATTTTCAGACCAAGGTTCGCTATCGCATCCCGTGCAAGAGGGTGCTGAAGGAGGAGTTGAGGATGCCGCGTGCCCTATGCACCGCATCGGCCTTGGCCATCAGCTTGGCGACCAGCCTTATCAGCGGACCCAGCTTTGCACAGACCGTCGCCCCACCTGCCGTTCAACCGGACAAGGCCAGCCAGGCCTATGACCGACCCGGTCCCTTCACCGTGCAGGCCGCAGAAGGGGCATGGAAAGATGATCGGCGTGCGCGCCTGATTCCGTTTCTGATCCGCTATCCCAAGGACGCGCCCGGCCGCCTGCCCGTGGTGATCTTTTCGCATGGATTGGGCGGGTCGAAGGAAGGCGCGGCCTATTATGCCGAGCACCTGGCCAGCCATGGCTATGTGGTCGTGAACGTGCAGCATCCCGGCTCTGACCTCGCCATCTGGGGCGGCCAACGTCCCGATCTGGAAAATCCCAAGGTGAGCGCTGAGATTCGCAAGGCCATGTCACCGCAGAGCGCGCTCGATCGGTTTCAAGACATCTATCTGGCCGTCTTCGCCCTCCACAGCCTTGATCACCAACCCGGAGCCCTCAAGGACAGGATCGATTTGACCCGAATTGGCATGTCAGGCCACTCCTATGGCGCACTGACCACCCAAGCCATGGCCGGACAGGCCTTTGCGCGGGGGCGGAAAATGGGCCATTCGGAATTCAAAGCCTTTGTGGCCATGAGCCCATCCAGCGCCGCCGACGGCCACAATGCTGATGCCTTTGGCGACATAACCCGCCCCTTCATGTCACTGACCGGCACCGACGATGGCTTCACTCTCAACGGAAAGAGCGACTATGCCGCCGAGCGGCAAAAGCCCTATCAAGCGATGAAACGCGCGCCCTCGGTCTTGGTTGTGCTCCAGGGCGGTGACCATATGGTCTTTTCAGGCCGACAGGAGATGGGGCTTAGCCGCCCGAAAGACGACCGGTTCCGGCAACTGATCAAGGCCGCGAGCCTCGCCTTCTGGGATGCCGAATTGAAGGATGATGCTCAGGCTCGGGCTTGGCTGATTGGCTCTGGCTTTACCAACCTAGCCGGGCCGGATGCTGAAATCCAGTCGCGCAATATGGTCCGCTGACGCGTCTTGATCTTTGGAGCTGTGGATTTTGGGATGGTACCGCCTCTCAGGCTTGAACTGAGGACCTCCGGTTCCACAAACCGGCGCTCTAACCAACTGAGCTAAGGCGGCTCGCATCGCGAGAGAGGGCGTTTTAGTCGGCATGGCCGCTGGGATCAAGGCGCCGATTGCAGGTTCCGGACGATTGCGTTCATTCTCTTGCTTCACAAAGGTCGAGCCGCCATTCTCGACGCTAAAATCAGGGGCGAAACAGTATGTATGAGATCCGGACTCGTCAGATCGAGGCCAATGGCCTGACCTTCACCATCGATGAATGTGGCGAAGGCGACAATGTCGCTCTTTGCCTGCATGGTTTTCCAGAGAGCCGCTATAGTTGGCGCGAGCAGTTGCCGCTTTTGGCGGCCAAGGGATGGCGGGCGGTGGCCCCGGACCTTCGCGGCTATGGCGGCACGACGCGGCCTGCGAACAAGAAGGACTATGAACTCCCCAACCTGATCGCTGACACGGCCGCGCTCTATGACGCCTTGGGGGCCAAGCGGCGGCTGTTGGTGGCCCATGACTGGGGGGCGATCATTGCGTGGACCTTTGCTATCGACAAGACACGCCCGCTGGATGGTTTGGTGATCATGAATGTGCCGCACCCGGCTGTCTTTATCACCGGCCTGCAGAACGGCTGGGAGCAACGCAAGAAGAGCTGGTACGCCCTATTCTTCCAATTGCCGGTACTGCCCGAACTGATGATGACTGCCAAGGGGGCCAAGGCCATCGGTCAGGCCTTTGTCGGCATGGCCATCGACAAGTCGCGCTTTCCGCAAGAGGTGCTCGATCATTATCAGCAAAATGCCCTGCAGCCCGGGGCCATGACCGCGATGATCAACTATTACCGCGCCAACACCAAGGCCCTCGCAGCCTATGGTCCCGGTCTTGCGGCCAAGATCGAGGTGCCGACGGTCATGATTTGGGGCGAGGAAGATACGGCCCTGAGCATCAGCTTGACCGAGGGTTACGATCCCTATGTCACCGACTTCACCCTGCACCGCCTGCCCAATGTCTCCCATTGGGTCCAGCAGGAGGCCCCGGAAAAGGTCAATGAGCACCTGGCCAATTGGTTGAAGGCCAAGGGTCTAGATCTGGCGGGGTGAGCCCTCAGACAGCCACCCGCGCTGGGTGAGATAGGATTGCAGCGCGGCGAGGCGAGTCTCATCGGACGGATGGGTTGAGAGCCACTGAGGTGGGGCCTTCTTAGTCCGTTCGGCCGCCATATTCTGCCATAGATGCAGCGCTTCGACGGGCTTGAAGCCGGCGGCATGCATGAAATCCACGCCGATCCGGTCAGCCTCCAGCTCATGTTGGCGCGAAAAGGGCATCAGAACGCCGAACTGCACGCCTGCGCCCAAGACTGCGGCGAGCTCCTTGCTGTGCTGGGTGTCGCTATTAGCAATGGCGAGATCCGCCGCCGCCAGCCCGACCTGAGCAACCATGGTCTGAGACACACGCTCGGCAGCATGGTGAGCGGTGACGTGGCCGGTCTCATGGCCCAAGACCGCTGCCAACTGGTCGTCATTGACCACGGCCTTGAACAGCCCGCTATTGACCCCCACCTTGTTGCCAGGAAGAACGAAGGCGTTGGCATCGGGATTATCAAAGACAGCATATTCCCAAGGCTGAGCGCCGCGCCCAGCCGCCTCGACGATCCGCTGACCAACCGAGCGGACGGCACGGTTCATATCGCGGTCCTGCGATAGTTTTTGGGTACGAAGGGCATCGCGCCATGCGGTCAAGGACAGCTCAACCAGCTGTTCATCACTGACCATCAAAAACTGATCACGGCCCAGTTCTGCATTGTAAGAGCAGCCTGCCGTGAAGGCGACAACGGTTCCCGCCGCCAAGCCCCGCACCAGATCACGGCGCGAGAGACGAAGGGGTTGGCGCGCTTGGCCACTCTGGGCGAGGTCGTGATCATGGGTAAGGCACATGGGCGAAGGTCCGATGGTCTGGGCACCTGAGGTGGGGGCAACATAGGAGACGGCAGGCGATTGCGCCAGAGGGCCCGCGACAGCGTCATCCCAGTTTGGACAACAAAAAACCCCGAGGGGAAACCCTCGGGGCATTCTGTCTGGTCTAAGACCGGTAGATCCTATCGTGGGAGAACCCAACGAATGCGGGTCTGCCAAGTGGCTTCGACCGGGTTACCGTCCACCAACTGTGGCTTCATCTTCCAGAGGCTGGCGACCTTTTTCGTCGCTTCCCCAAAGCCGAAGTCGGCGGGATCTTCTGCGAGCACCTGACAGTTAACCAGGGTACCCTTCACCGTAACCACACACTTGATGGTGGCCGAACCTTCTTTCTCAAGCCGCTGAGCACGTTCCGGATAGAACCGGGCGTAATCATCGCCGTTTGGCTTGCGGGTCCAGGTCGGGTTCGACACCACTGGAGGAGCAGGAGGGGGAGGAGCTTCGACCACCTTAGGCCGGACTTCTACCTTGTCTTCCTTCTTCACCGGTGGGACCTCCAGCGGCGGCGGCGGCGTCACGTTCGGTGGCGGAGCCACTGGTGGACGCGGCTGCAGCTTAGGCGGCGGCGGCGGTTTATCGTCCGGCGGTGGAGGCGGCGGTGGCGGCGGAGGTGGCTTGTAGATATCCACCTTCGTCGCTTCGTCCGTGTACTCCATCATCTTGGGCTCGAACTTCACCTTCCAGAGGTAAAGTCCGACCAGTCCGTGGGCGATCATCGAGAGAGTGATCGCTACCGTAGTGCCCAAACTACGTTTCCTACGGATTGCCCCGTCGAAGGGATTGTGCACCGGATGGGCAACGTCTTGCTGTTCTTCAGCCATGCGCAGCCCTTACTTCGAGTTGTCTTCGCCGATTAGTGCAACGCTGTAAAACCCGTTATCCTGGAGCCCGTTCATCACGCCCATAAAATCACCGTAGGAGGTGTTCTTATCAGCCCGAATGAAGATGCGCTCTTTGGTGGGGTCGCGTCGTCCAATCTGCTTTTTGAGGTCATCGCCCAATGTTTCCGCGGAGGTAATGAAGTCCCCAATGTACACGTCACCAGATTCCTGGATCGAAATATACACCGGCTTGGGCGGGTTCTGACTGGGCTTGGCAACGGCCGTGGGCAGACTAACGACCACCGACACAGTGGCAAGCGGAGCTGCCACCATGAAGATGATCAGCAGAACCAACATCACGTCCACCAGAGGTGTCACATTGATGTCGGCATTCTGCCCAAGATCGAACCTACTCCCGCCCGACTTTGAAAGTTTGGCGGCCATGGATGTCAGGCCCCTTTGTCGAGTTGACGTGACATCGCGTTGAGCAGTTCCACAACGAAGCCTTCAGAACGGGTGCCGTAGGCGGAGATCCGGGTCTGGAAGTAGTTGTAGAAGATCATCGATGGAATAGCCGCAAACAGGCCGATACCGGTGGCGAGAAGCGCTTCGGCGATGCCGGGGGCGACGACGGCCAGGTTGGTCGTGTTGGTGTTCGCAATACCGATGAACGAGTTCATGATCCCGTAAACCGTACCGAACAGACCGATGAACGGACCGGACGAGGCGACGGAAGCGAGGAACTGCATGCCGTTCGACAGGCGCTTAGCCAAGGAACCCTGAACCGCCGACACCGCAGAGCTAGCCCGCAGGACCGTCGATTCACGGTGTTCGGTGGCGACCTTGAGGCCCGCTTGACGAGAGAGCACGATTTCCATGCAAGCCGCTGAGGCCATATCGGCCAACGGGTTGCCGACAAAATCTTCAGATCCTGCGATCTTACCCATTTCGTCGATGGACTTGGCTCCGCGGAAGGCTTCCACGAACCGGTCGGAGGCCTTGATCAGCGAACTGAATTCCAAAAGCTTGGTGAGCAACAGCGTCCAAGAGAACACTGAGGACAAGGCGAGGCCGATCATCACGACCTTAACGACCGCGTCGGCGTCCATGAACATGCCCATGACGGTCAGCTTGCCGCCGTGGTTGTCAATGGTGACCGGGGCTGGTGAGCCGGGGGTAGCAGCAGGCGCTGCTTCTGTTGCGGCTGCAGGCGCGGCTTCAGCGGCGGCGGCAGCGGGTTGATCGGCCGTCTGTGCGAAGGCCGGCGTGCTCGCCAGCAGCGCCAAGGCGCCGAAGAGAGCGATGATGGGGGTCATTCGTTTGTTGTCGAGCATCTGTCGCCAGTTCCTGATTGGTCTAGCACGTTAGGACCGAAAGGGTCGTCGCGCGAGAGCGTGTCCACCCTACTGAAAAATGTTCTGCCACTCGTCAAGGGCAAGCCTTGGTTCGTAGGCAGGGCTGCTGTCTGCATCCTGTTGAAACGAGGCGGCCCAGTCTTGCAACCCGGACCTCTTATCAACAGCACGCGGTCTTCAATCCCGGGGGACTGACAAACCTCACCGCTAAGTTAAACTTGCGGTATGGGGTCTTTGGCAACCCCTTTCAGCATCGTCAAGGCCTTCGGGAGGGGATTCTTTTTCGGCTCGCGCAATGACATTTTCCAAATGATGCGCCGCACAACGTACAAAATCGCTTATTCGCTTGAGATAAATTCATTACCTCAAGCAATTATACCGCACCGCAATAAAATATGTCCCCCCGATTTGATCAATTTTAGTAAGTGAGGCCCAATCTGCGCTCACCCCAGTTTCCTTCACGCCGACTGCTGGAGACCGAGAATACCTGCAGAGAGGTTGACATCAGGTGGTGCGCTAAAATTCACCGAGAAGAAGATGAGGTTTACCATTGGATTGGGCACTGCTGGAACGGATCGAGCCGTCGCTATCCGTCCGTTTCTAGTGAAAAAATGGTGCCTGGGGGCGGATTCGAACCACCGACACGCGGATTTTCAATCCGCTGCTCTACCAACTGAGCTACCCAGGCCCGCAAGGCATCCTTTAGGACGCCGCGATGATCCGCTTTGTCAGCGGAGGCGAGGTCTATAGGTCAGGCGTTGCGGCCTGTCCAGCATCCAAAAGGGCTCTGTGAAAGGTTTTGTGGCTTCCTCCACAGAGATGGTCAGTGCGGCACGACCTTGGGTCCAAACCTACTGGTCCGACCACTCATCTGCATCCGGGTCTTGATCCTCGTCAGATTGACCATCCCCCTCGGCATGTTTTGAGCCCGGAATGACATAGGCACCGGTTAGCCAGCGATTGAGATCAACATCCGCACAGCGCTTGGAGCAAAATGGTCTATAGGCCGGATCGACGGGCTTTCGACATTGAGGACAGGCTGCCGTCATCGGCTTTTGACATCCAAATGATCATAGCTGAACGGTAAGGCCACCTCAGCCAAGGATTGAAGATCATATCGCGGACCGATTCTCGCGGCTAGGTCCGGCAGATAAGTCTTCGCGACTGCAGCGACCGCCGGTGTACAGGTCAAAATCAGTTGGCCACCAGGGTCCGCGCGACCCTCTTGCTCAGCCATGCGCATGAGCCTGAGGGCAAGGCTTTCAGCGCTCAGCCGCCCATCCTCGTCGCACAGAAGCTCGGCCATCGGTGCCTGACGACGCGGCAACGCCAACTCAAGCGTGCCGAATCGACTGATCGGTCCGATCACAAGACCGGGTTGATCCGGTTCAAAGGCTGCCTTGACGGCCTCCAGAATAGCCGCGCCATCCTGCCCCTTACCGATCAGATCAAAAACGACCAGCCCGGCGAGGCCCTTCAGACGGATCAGACGAGCCGCCTGGGATATGGCCGCGAGATTGGCTTGGCGCATGGCCCGTCGCGGGTCGCCGCCGCCCCGGGCTCCTAAGTCGACATCTATGGCTGTGAGGGCCCGCGTGGTCTCAATGGCGATAGAGCCGCCGCCGGGCAGACCGTGCTCAACCGCTAGGACCTGCGCTTGAGCGAGATCGGCAACCTCGCGCGCCAGCGGCCCGGTTACGATCTCTTGCTGAGGGGCAAGGGCCTTAAGTTGCGCCTCGATTGTCGGTGCGGGGGCGAGCAACCGCGGTTGGCCCTCCTCAAATCCGTTGAAGCGGGCAACGGGACCTTTCCCCCAACGCGCTGGACTACTGATCGCCACCGAAACCAACGCCCCTTCCGTCAAACGCAAGGCATCGCCCGTCAGGTTCAGCAGGGTCTCAGATCTTTGGCCCAGATCCAAGAAGGCGACGGCGAGACTGCGATCAATGCGGCGCACCCGCGCGGCCCACTGCTCTCCCGCCACTGGACTGGGCATGGCGCTGCGCTGGATCAAGAGCCGCTCAGGTCGGCCGTCAAGGGTGACAACACCCCGCCGCTCGCCCGGCGCATCATCAAGATAGAGGCGGCGCGCGGTCACAATTAAGACTCAGATCGAAAGGGGAGTTGGACGATACCCCAGCCCCTCGAGAAGACAAAGGGTCTCATAGAGCGGCAAGCCCACCACCGAGGGGTAAGATCCTTGAAGCGCGATGACAAAACCGCCAGCCCGACCCTGAATGGCATAGCCCCCCGCCTTGCCCTGCCATTCGCCACTGGCAATGTAGGACTCGAGCTCATCCTTGGACAGGCGCTTGAAGGTTAGTCGGGTTTCCACTAGGCGCTCCGCGCGTCGTCCATCGGGCGAGAGCATGCACAGGCCGGTCATCACCCTGTGGCCTCGCCCGGACAGCAGTCCAAGACAATGGCGCGCTTGGGATTCTGTTTCCGCCTTGGGCAAAACCCTGCGGCCAATGGCCACGACCGTGTCTGCTCCGATCACGAAGGCCCCGGCATTGCGCGACGAGGCGGCCATCGCCTTGCCTCGCGCGAGACGCAGGGCCATGAGACGCGGGGTCTCCTTGGCCAATGGGGTTTCATCAATATCAGCCGGATCAATCCGGTCTGGCGCGATCCCGACCTGACGCAGCAGGTCCAATCGACGCGGACTGGCACTGGCCAGAACCAAAGGCGCCCGAGAAGGGGGCGAGGACAATCGCCCTGCCCTACTTGAAGCGGTAGGTAATGCGGCCCTTGGACAGGTCGTAGGGCGTCATTTCAACCAACACCTTGTCACCAGCGAGGACGCGAATACGGTTCTTACGCATCTTGCCAGCGGTGTGGGCGATGATTTCGTGCTCGTTTTCAAGCGTCACGCGGAATGTCGCATTGGGCAACAGTTCGACGACTGTGCCAGGGAATTCGAGAAGTTCTTCTTTAGCCATACGGCCTCTCTAAAGGACAATTTGCATAAGGCAAGCCACCCATGCCGCACAGTCGCGGACGGGAGCACCGAACCTCAAAATCGAACTATAGACGATTCAACCACCGAAAGTCGATGTTTTGCCGAACCGCCTGCGGATTCGATCCAGCAGGTGGTCGCGGGTGTAGCGGTAGGCTTCCAAAACTGTCTCTCGTGAGCCCGAAACCAGAGTGGGATCGGGTACTGGCCAGTACTCGATTTCCACCGCCCTACCTCTGGCAAGCTCGACAGCGCGGTGCTGGGCCTCCGGGGTCAAGGAAATAACCAGATCGAACGATCCATCGTCCAGATCATCAAAGCTTTTGGGTCGGTGACCCTTCAGATCCACGCCAAGCTCATCGAGCACAGCGGCACAGAAGGGATCTTGATCTTGACTGCGGTCTGGCCGCAGACCGCAGCTGTCCAAATAGATCCGATCACCATAGGTCATGCGCGTCAGGGCCAAGGCCATGGGAGACCTTACCCGATTGAAATTACAGGCAAAAAGTACAGCGCCCGGCAGGCCGGGTGGCGCAATCATGGGCACTCTAGCCGCGACGATAGAGGGCGCAGATCAGAGTGAACAATCGGCGCGATGTGTCCAGATCGGTGCTGACCTTGCCCGCCAAGCGTTCACGAAGCAGCGACGACCCTTCGTTATGCAACCCCCGTCGCCCCATATCCAAGGCCTCGATCTGGGCGGGTGATGAATTGCGGATGGCGTCGTAATAGCTGTCACAGACCATGAAATAGTCGCGGATCAGGCTCTTGAAGGGTGACATAGACAGGAGGTGTCGCCGCTCGTAGCTGCCCCCCGTAATGTCTAAAAGTAGGCGATTATCGGCCAAGCCGATCTTGAGGTCATAGGGCCCGAGCGCCTCGCCCTCGGGTTCAAAATAGTTGTCCTCCAACAGGTCAAAGATCGCGACCTGCCGCTCGTGCTCCTGATCGCGCGAGGCGGAGGCAAGAGACGACTCGTCAATCACAATCGATTGCAGACGCTGATGAGCTTTAGGGTCGGACATGATCTCTCCGCAGGTCGGCAACCGCCGAAACGCCTCATCTCCTTAGCAAAGGCCCACTCAAACCGCGATAGGGGTTTGATGAGAATATGACGGTTGGTGATGGTAGCCTCCTCGCTTTGGCCGCCGCACTCCCCGCGAAGGCGGGGCACCAGATAGAGGCCAGCTATCGGGCCGAGCCAAGCGGTTCTGGCCCCCCGCCTGCGCGGGGGTAGATGGAAGGAGGGTTGGGATGAAAAAGGCCCTCACCTAACCCTATCCCTCAGGAAGAGGGCCTATTCCTTCTTAGCCCTCGCCCCCTGGGGGAGAGGGTTGGGTGAGGGGGATGTCCGCCTCCCAATCGATTCATCCCCATCCCGAACGCGTCAAAGGATGAGGACGGTTTGAGTACGATCATACACCGCGACAGGGTCTGGATCCCCGCCTTCGCGGGGAATACGGACGGGGGCGAGAAAGAAACCAAGG
>JBEGNZ010000003.1:0-132796 GCA_041182245.1 Pseudomonadota bacterium
GAAGGGCTAAGGCTGACCAAATCGCCCCTCTTGGCCGCGCACCCTCATCGGCCTATGTTCTTGTTCAAAGACCATCCGGGGGAAACCATGAAGCGTATTGTTCTTGTTTTGGCGGCCCTGTGCCTGAGCGCCTGTTCAACAGCATCAGCGACGGCCGCGCCGGACCTGCCGTCGGCCAATCCCGCGACCAGCCGCACCCTGCCTCAGGGACCGATCGTTGGTTATGTTGATGCAGATACCGGAGCCCATGCTTGGCGCGCCATTCCCTTTGCCCGTCCGCCCGTCGGCGAGTTCCGTTGGCGGTCTCCGCGTCCGGCGGAAGGTTGGACCGAGACTCGCGTCTCGACCAAGCCTGCGCCCTGGTGCCCACAGATTCTCAGCGCCATGGACGGTGTGCCTAAGGCCCGGTTCGGTGAAATTGCTGGCCAAGAGGACTGCCTCTATCTGGACGTCTATGCCCCGCCGATGACCGAGGCCGAGGCCGCCGCTGCAAAGTTGCCGGTCATGGTCTGGATCCACGGCGGTTCCAACACTTGGGGCCGGGCTGAACAATATAATGGATCGGCCTTAGCGGCGCGGTTCAAGGTCGTGGTTGTCGTCGTGCAGTACCGCCTTGGTGCGCTCGGCTGGATGGCCCATCCCGCCCTTCGCGAAGGCAGCAGCCTGACCGATGACGCTTCGCCAAACTTTGGCATGCTCGATCAGATCCGGGCGCTGGAATGGGTGCGCGACGATGTTGCAGCCTTTGGCGGTGACACCAGCCGCGTGACCATCTTTGGTGAAAGCGCTGGCGGTCAGAATGTGGCGGCCCTCGTCGCCAGTCCTCGGGCCAAGGGCCTGTTCCAGCGCGCGATCATTCAGTCGGGCTCGTTCCGTTCTGAACCGATGGCCGTTGCCGAAGGGACCGAGGGCAAGAAACCGCAATCGGGCCTGGCCGTGGGTGAACGTCTGGTCGGTGCAGGTCAGCCGGTGACAGGAGCCGCCCTGCGCGCCGTCTCGGTCAAGGCGATCTACGATGCCTATAGGGTTGGTAGCCGCGACATTGATCCTTACCGCGTCATTGCCGATGGCATCACCTTACCCGCCGCCGGTCTGGACTCGGTCATCGACAGTCCTACCGCCTTCAATTCGGTTCCGGTCATAACCGGCACCAACCGTGATGAGATCAAGCTGTTCAACGCCCTGAACCCCAAGATGGTCAAATATACCCTCGGCCTGCTTCCTGAGGCGCGGGATAAGGCCCTCTATGAGGCGGCTTCGCTCTATCCGAGCCGGATGTGGCGAGCCAATTCGGTCGACGTGCCGGCCAATCGCATGGTCAAGGGCGGTCATGCGCCGGTCTGGGGTTACCGCTTTGATTGGGACGAACAGGGCAAGGTCCTGACCACAGACCTTGGGCAATTGCTGGGTGCAGGCCATAGTATTGAAATCCCGTTTGTCTTTGGTCACTTCCAGCTCTTGGGTGCCTTTGACCGCTTTGCCTTCACCAAGGACAATGCGCCCGGCCGGATCGCTCTGTCGGACGCGATGATGAGCTACTGGGTCAATTTCGCGGCTACCGGTGCGCCCGGACGCGGGGTCGACGGCCGCCTGCCCGAGTGGAAGACCTGGTCCAACGCCTCTGACGCCGACCGGCTGATGATCTTTGACAGCCCTGCAGGCGGCGGCGTGCGGATGAGCAAGGATCAGGAAAGCGGCGAGCGCATCGTGCGCGACCTGATGGCCGATCCCACCATCCCCACCAACGATCAGCGCTGCGAGATCCTTGCCGGGGTCACGCGTGAACATCCAGAGCTGATGTCGGTCGCCGGAAAGGGCTGCGTGTCGGCCACCCGCACTGGCGGCTAGAGACCGAACGTCTAGGGGAGCGGTTGGCGTTAGGGCGCTGACCGCTCCACCTTCTCGCCTCTTTTCACCGCTGCGAGAGAGATAGTTTTAAATACGATAATTAGGTTGTTACCCTGCTCCTATCGACGACCGATACAGAGGCGTAACAATTGTGATCCGTTCCCTAGGCCTTGCTGCCGTCCTGCTGCTCTGCGGCGCGGGTCAGGCCCTGGCCGATCCGTGCAAGGCCATTCCCGACAGCGGCCCCATGCCGACCTTTCTCTATAAGGGCCGAAGTTTTTCTGGTCCGGTGGTTCAGGTGCTGGACGGCGACTCCCTCTGTGTCGCGGTCGGCAAGGGCCCGCAAAACTGGGTCGAGGTCCGGCTGAGCGACTTCTACGCGCCTGAATCGCATGAGCTCGGTGGTCCCGAGGCCAAGGCCGCCTTGGGCCGCATTGCGCTGGGCAAGGTCGCGACCTGCGTCTCCAAGAACCGAACCTATGACCGCATCGCCGCCCGCTGCACCATCGGTGGCCGCGGCTTGGGTCAGTTGTTGACTGCCGCCGGTGTACCCCAAGGCGGGCGGGCCTATCCGGGTAAGACAAGCCTAGCCTCGGGCACCTCACGCCACGCCTTCACCACCTGCGCTGCCGCCCGCGCCGCCGGTGCCGCGCCCCTTCGCAAAGGCCACGCGGGCTATAATTCCAAGCTCGATGGCGACGGGGATGGGGTAGCCTGCGAGCCAAAGTGACCGCTCCCCCTTTGACACCGCCCGCTGAACACTCGAAGATCGGGCCATGACCCCAGCCCCCCTCCTCGACCTGCTTCTGCAGCCTGCCAGCCCTGACCACAGCGGTGATCTTCGTGCCTTTCTCAAGCAGTGGGGGCCAGGAACGCCGGCCTCTTCATCGGCCTTTGAGCGGCTGGTGCAGGTGGCCTTGCGGGCCGATGGGCGATTGAAGGCTGGGTCGGCGGGCCATCAGGCGGCGATCCGTCGGCTTTTCCCCTCCACGCCCGACGATGCCATCACCGCCTTTTGCGTCAGCGAGGATCAAGGCCCCAAGCCCTCGGGGATCCTCTCGACCCTGACCCCCAAGGGCAGCGGCTTCGTGCTCAATGGCCGCAAGCGGTGGGGCAGCATGTCGCCTCTGGCCGACCGGCTCTATATCGCTGCTTCCATCGGTCAGAAGGATGGCCGCAATCAACTGCGCATGGTCAAGGTGGCGACCGGCAGTGCGGGCCTGAGCCTCGATAGCAGCGGCTACGGGGCCTATACAGACCATATGCCCATTGCTGACCTGATCTTGAACGACATCGCGGTGGAGGCCAGCGACGTGATCGAGGCCGACGCCTACGAGGCCTTTATCAAGCCCTTTCGCCTGATCGAGGATGTCTACAATACAGCCGGTACCCAGATCGGGCTCCTGACCCTTGGCCGAACGCATGGTTGGCCTCAGGAGTTGCTCGAGGACCTGATCGGCCTGATCATCCAGGCCCACGCCATCTCCCAGACCCCGATGGCCCGTCCGGCCGATGTGCTGTTGATGTCGGCCTATTTCCGGGCCTCGAGCGCCCTGTGGGACCGATTGGGCCCGGCTTGGGATCTGGTGCCAGAGGCTGAACGCGCCGCTTGGAGCCCGCAGACCGGCACCTTGGGCGTCGCCGCCCGCGCCCGCGAGACCCGCCGACAGCAGGCTTGGGCCGCGTTTCAGGTCGTCTAATCGGCCTTGGGCGCTTGTGCGCGTCTGATCCTTGTCTAGGGTAGGGGAAAATATCCATCCTTAGAGAGGTCGCCATGTCGCCCAACTTCACCAACCTATTTTCCGTCAAGGGCAAGGTCGTCCTGATTACCGGCGGCTCGCGCGGCATCGGCGAGATGCTTGCGGCAGGCTTTTTGGCCAATGGGGCCAAGGTCTATATCTCATCGCGCAAGGCCGGAGCCTGCGACGAGACCGCCAATCGCCTGATGGAGGCCTATGGCGGCGAGGTCATCTCTTTGCCCGCCGATCTGTCGACGGTCGAGGGCTGCGAGTCCTTGGCCAAGCGCCTATCGGATCTAGAGCCCAAGCTCGATGTGCTGATCAACAATGCCGGGGCCGCTTGGGGCGCGCCGCTGGAAACCTTCCCTGAGGTCGGTTGGGACAAGGTGATGGACACCAACGTCAAGGGCGTCTTCTTCTTGACCCAAAAGGTCCTGCCGCTTCTGCGTGCGGCAGCTAGCAAAACCAGCCCATCGCGGGTGATCAATATTGGTTCGATTGACGGGCTGAAGTCGGCAGCCTTCTCGACCTTCTCCTATGGCGCGTCCAAGGCGGCGGTGCACCATCTGACCCGCTTCCTCGCTTCGCACCTGACGGGCGAGCACATCCTGTGCAACGCCATCGCGCCGGGACCCTTCCCGACCTGGATGTTGTCCACGGGCGTTGGCTTTGGCGGCGAGACCGAAGATGTCGATTGGGACCGCGTCGGTAAGGGCAATCCCAGTGGCCGCGTCGGCACGCCCGAGGACATTGCGGGCCTAGCCCTGTTCCTCAGTTCGCGCGCCGGTGAGTTCATCGCCGGTCAAGTCATCGCCTGCGACGGCGGCGTCGTCGGCACCAGCTAAGGCCGCGATTGGCCTAGAAGGTTTCAGACCAGGGCCTGAGATCCAGTTCTTGGGTCCAGGCGCTGCGCTGTTGCATGTGCAGCATGTAGTAGGCCTCGGCTATGGCCTCGACATTGAGCATGCCGTCTGGGCCGCGCTGTTCGGCCCATTGCGGCGCGAGGGTCAAGAGCCGCTCGCCATGGATGCCGCCGTCTATGATGACGTGGGCGACATGGATGTTCTGAGGTCCAAACTCGCGTGCCAGGCTTTGGGACAGGGCCCGTAGGCCCGCTTTGGCGGCGGCAAAGGGGCTGAAATTGGCCTTGCCGCGCAGACTGCCCGAGGCTCCGGTAAAGATCAGGGTGCCAAAGCCCTGGTCTAAAAAGGCGGGGATAGAGGCCTGTGCGGTCTGAAAGCCGCCCAAGGTATGTTCACGCCAATGGCCTTCAAACCGCGCTTGGCTAACCTTTAGGAAGGGGGCTGGGTTATTACTGCCAGCATTGTGAATTGCGACAGCGAGGGGCGCGAGGGCTTGAGCCTCCGCCACGAACCGCTGGGCATCTTCGGCGATGGAACAGTCCCCTACCGCCATCGCCACCTCGGCACCTATGGCTTTCAAATCCGCGAAGGTCGCTGACAGCTTTTCCGCGTTGCGCCCCGCGATCAGGATCGGGTGACCGGCCCTTGCAAAGCGCCTGGCAATGGCCGCGCCGGTGCCGAGCGAGGCCCCGACCCCGACAATGAGGACGCTGCCGAGGGGAGGAAGAGAGGTTTCAATGGCCATAGTTGTCGCGCTCAATGGGGCCTGATGGCCGAGGGGTTAAGGACGGGCGAGGGCTCTGGCCAAGGCGGGGCGAGCATAGCAGGCCTTGGCCCAGCGCTGGACATTGGCATGGTCGCTATAGTCAAAGCGGATATTGTTCATCAGGTGCATGACCGACGCGACATTGAGGTCGGCGACGGAAAAGCCATCACCGACCAGCCAGTCACGGCCCTCAAGCGCGGCATCCAGAACCTTGAGCGGACGTTGCAGGCTTCTGGTCGCGAAATCGATAACCTTCGGATTGCGCTTATCCTCTGGCGTGAACAGCTTTTGCACCACGATCTGCATCTGTAGGGGCTCGATCTCGCTGATCGCCCAAATGCTCCACTGCAGGGCGCGGGCCTCGTCTTCGGGGGTGCTGGGATAGAGCGCGCCGCCATAGCGCTTGGCCAGATAGAGGTTGATGGCCATGGACTCAAACAGATGCAGGTCGCCATCGATCAGGGCTGGGATACGGCCATTGGGATTGACCGACAAATAGTCCGAGCCCTTGGAGTCCGCCCCGTAGCTGACCGGCACATGCTCGTAATCAATCCCGGTTTCCTCAATGCCCCAGATGGCGCGGATGGCGCGGGAGCTGGAAATGCCGAACAGTTTGGGTTTGGTCACGAGTTAGGTTCCTAAGATCAAATGGGTCTGGTGGCGTCAGAATGGAGGGGTCTGGTGTGATGTCAACTAAGGCGTATGGGCCTTGCGTGTTCCGGCGCTTGGCGTCAGGCTGAGGATCTGAACCTTCTCTACACCCGATGAGCTCGAAACTGATGACTGCAGGACCTAAGGAGCGGTTTACGGCCAAGGATGTGGCCACCTGGCGGCGCGATGGCGTGGCTCTGATCAAGGATTTCTATACAGCCGAAGAGATCGCCGCCGTGCGGGCTGATTTTGAGACCGTCTTTGGCCGCACATCGGGCTCTGACGAGGCGATGGATCGCAAGAAGGGTGATGAGATCGGGCGGTTCAATGGCGCTCAGTTCAAGACGATCAATTCCATACCCTTTGACTGCTCACCGGCCCTGAACCTGATTGGTGTCCATCCCGCCCTGATCGCCTTCGCCAAGGCCGCGCTCAAGACCGACGAGGTCCACCTCTACCAGTGCCAGGCCTGGGCCAAATTCACCGGTGACGCCGATTATGATCAGCCCTTCCACTGTGACTTCGTCAACCACACCTTGACGGTGCCGTCAGAGGATACGACCAAAAATTCGGTGACTGTGATCTCCTATTTTACCGATGTCTCCGACGCCTTGGGGGCCATGCACTATGTCACTCGGCCCGATAGCCAGACGGTCACCCAGGCGCACGGAACCCTGGTCTATGAGCGCGAATTCCAAGCCGATCTGCAAAAGGCCCTGATGCCTTTGGGCCGATCCAGTGCCTCACTGGCGGGAACGGCCATTCCCTATGCCATTGATGTCTTCCATCGCGGCACCAACCTGACCGAGCCGGGCGGGGTGCGCTATGCGGTCATGGCCTGTTTCAAACGCGCAGACGACGACTCTATCGGCTATACGGCTTGGCCCTATCATCATCTGATGCCGTGGGGTCAGATCTTCAACTATGCGACGCCGGACCAACTGGCCTGCTTCGGGGTCAAGAGACCGGGGCATCCCTTCTGGACTGAGACCACCTTGGCTTCGGCTCAGGTGCGCTATCCGGGGTGGGATTTGACACCCTATCGTGAGGCCATGGTCAGCGCCCGGTCGGCATGACAATCGATCCTCTTGCCAATGGGAATGTCGAGATCGGGCCAGACTTCCCGCCCGACCAGACCGGCCCAGCCGATGCGCCCTGCGGCAAGGTCTATGCCCTTGTCATGGAGTCGCGGGACAGCCAGACCTATCCGGGCATCCGGCGGCTCGACAATGAGATCACCAAACGGCGCGACGCCTATGGCAACCGCATCGCGGCGCTCGACCATGAGCAGTCCGAGCCAGCCCCCTATCGCCGGACGGTTTGGGTCTATGTTCCGGCCCAATATGAGGCGGGCACATCTGCGCCCTTTATCTTGGCTCAGGATGGCTATCTCTATCTGAGCCGAATGCCGCAGGTCCTCGACCGACTGATCGCGTCGGGCCGCGTACCGCCCCTGATCGCCATCATGGTCGATAGCGGCGGCGGCGATGCTCAAGGCTCTCAGCGCGGCTTAGAATATGACACCCTGTCGGGGCGCTATAGCGATTTTGTGGAAACCGAGCTCTTGCCAAGGGTGGTGCAAGAGACGGGGGTTCGTCTTACCACAGATCCCAATGGCCGGGCCGTTATGGGAGTCAGTTCCGGGGCGGCCTGTGCCTTTACGATGGCTTGGTTTCACCCCGAACGCTATCGCCGGGTTCTGTCCTATTCGGGCACCTATGTGAACCAGCAGTCCCCGCCCAATCCGGAAAGCCCTCGCGGTGCCTGGGACTATCACGCCAGCTTCATTCCACAGTCCGAGCCCAAGCCCTTGCGGATCTGGCTAGAGGTCGGCGAGCAAGACCTTCATCCCGATGATCCTGAAGAGACGTGGCACAACTGGCCGCTAGCCAATCAGCGCATGGCCGCAGCCTTAGCGGCTAAGGGCTACAACTACCGCTTCACCCTCTCACGCGGGGGGCGTCACGCCGACCCACGGGTCTTGGACCATACCTTGCCCGATGCCTTGACGTGGCTCTGGCAAGACTATCAGCCCTGAACGGGGCTTGCCCGCGCCGCATCCGTCGCGCAACATGAGTATTGAACGAGCGGCGCACTCAGACGCTGCCGGATCCAATGGGAGAAAATGATGGTCGATCTTACTCAGGCTTCGGCTCTGGTCACGGGTGGCGCAGGCGGTTTTGGCAGTGCGACAGCGCGGCGTCTGGCTCAGGCGGGGGCCAAGGTGGTCATTGCCGATGTCGCCGATGAGCGCGGCGAGGCCTTGGCCAAGGAGCTGGGTAATGGCTCGATCTATATGCGCACCGACATCATGGATGAGGCCTCCATCGAGCGGGCCGTTGAGGCGGCTGTGAATCTCGGCCCCTTACGTGCGGCGGTGGTGGTTCATGGTGGGCCGCGTGCCCCCGGCTCGACCGGCCCAGCCCGCGTCGTCAATCGCCAAGGCATACGCCTGCCACTGGCCCAATTTACCCATACGGTGAATGTCTATCTCAACAGCGCCTTTGCCGTGACCAGCATCGCGGCTGAGGCCATGGCCAAGAACGAGCCTCAGGATTCGAACCAGCGCGGCGTGATCATCAATACCGCCTCTATTGCGGGCTATGAGGGTCAGGCCGGGCAGGCGGCCTATTCGGCGGCCAAGGGCGGGATCATCGGCATGACCTTGACCATCGCTCGCGACCTTGCCCCCATCGGTATCCGCGCTGTCTCCATCGCCCCTGGCACTTTCCTGACGCTGGCCTATTCGAGCGTCATGACCGACGAGCAGGCGCAGGCCAAATGGGGACCGATGGTGCCCAATCCTCACCGCATGGGCGATCCGGACGAGTATGGCATTCTTGCCGCTCACATCGTGGCCAACGACTTCCTCAATGGAACGACCATCCGCCTCGATGGGGCGCAGAGGTTCTAAAACGAACCAACCGGTAGTCTTGCGATCACGCGGCTCATGCGGGCCGTGTGATCGAGAGGCCAAGCAATAATGACCAGAGCGTGATTGGCCTTGGAATGACACAGACCCAACCCCAGTCGCCGCAAGAGAGCGACACCCCCGCCGTGCATCCCTTACTGGTGGCACCGGTCATGTCGACCTTGGCCAAGCTGGCAGCGCCAAACCTACTGGGGATGATGGCGACAACGGCGGTTTCCATCACAGAGACCGTCTATCTGGGTCAGTTGGGCATCGGTGCCCTCGCAGCCTCAGCTCTGGTCCTGCCTCTGATCATGCTGATGGGGATGATGAGCGCGGGTGCTATGGGCGGGGGTGTGTCCTCTGCCATCAGCCGGGCCTTGGGTGCGGGCGATGTAGAACGGGCCGAACGCTTGGCCCTGCATTCGGTCATTATCGGCCTGACCATGGGGCTGTTTTTCACGACCCTGCTGGTTGGGTTTGGTAACCCGATCTTCTATCTTCTCGGCGGACGAGGCGAGACCTTGAAGCTCGCGGTCCTCTATGCCGGGGTGGTCTTTTCTGCCGCCGCCGTCCTTTGGATGATGAACATCCTCGCGTCGATCTTGCGGGGCTCTGGCAATATGATCGGACCCTCTGCGGTTATGATGGGTGGGGCGCTGCTTCAAATTCTGTTGGGTGGCACCCTGTGCTTTGGTTGGGGTCCAGCACCCAAGCTTGGCATTGTCGGTGTTGGCCTCGCTCAGATCATCACATCGACGGTGAGTGTTCTGTTGCTCTTTGGTCTCTTGAGATCATCCAAAGCCAAGGTCAGACTCAAATTTTCGGGAAATATCCGGCGCGACCTCTTTGCGGACATCCTCCGCGTCGGTGCCCCGGCGCTTCTGTCGCCGATCCAGACCATCGGTACCATCTTGATCGTGACGGCCATCGCCGCCCGCTTTGGCGTTGAAAACCTAGCGGGCTACGGAATCGGCGCGCGGCTGGAATTTCTGTTGGTGCCGATTGCCTTTTCCGTGGGTGTCGCCTCCATTCCGATGGTCGGCCTTGCGATTGGCTATGGCGATGTGGCCCGGGCGCGACGGGTGGCTTGGACGGCTGGGGCGATGGGTGCTGTGGGATTGGGTTCCGTCGGACTACTTCTCAGCATCGCGCCAGAGCTGTGGGTAACGCTCTTCACCCAAGACCCTCAGGTTCAGCAGGCTGCCGCGCTCTATCTGCATTTCTCAGGTCCAGCCTTCGCCTTTTTCGGCCTTAGTCTCGCGCTCTATTTTGCGTCTCAGGGGGCTGGCCGCATTGGCGGGCCGCTACTGGCCGGTACAGCGCGCATGGTAGTCGTCGCGATTGGCGGCTGGATTCTCGTCGCCAATCAAGCCCCAGCTTGGGGGCTGTTCGCGGTCGTCGCCCTCGGGATGGTCGTCATGGGAGTGGGAACGGCCATTGGGGTTGCTGCGACCTCTTGGGAGCCGCGGCGAGGGCGTTAGGGTTGAGAAGGCTTCTGCGCGGCGGCGGCCTTTCGAAAGAGCCACGCGGCCCCAAGCCAGAGCCCCATAAAGAGACCCGCCAGAACAAAGGTAGCTCCCTTTCCCGTGACGAACAGGATCACCGACACCGCCAGCTGTGCAACGGCGGTCGCGGCCATGGCCTTGGCCATCCCCTCTGGCTTGAAGCGGGAGACCAGCGCACCGATCAGCGCGACCGCGAGGATCAGGCTGAAAATCCGGTTGGTCGGATCGTCCTCTGAGCCGATGATACCGACCGCAAGGTTGATCCAGATCAGGGCGAAGGTCGCAAGGAGAGCAAGGCCTATGCCCGCCAAATAGCTGCGCTCGGGAGTGATCCTCAAGGCAAGGCTATAGGCACCAGCACTGCCGAATACCATCACACCCAAGAGCGCGAAATCGGCACCATCCCACGCCACCTCTTGGGTGAACTGCATAGCGATCAGCGGTGCGAGCATGATGGCCACCCCAATAGCCCACGGGACGAAGTTCCAAAGGGTACGTTTCAGGCGAGGGGGTTGGGTCATGATGACTGTGATCAGTTTGCAGGGGTGAAGCCAGAGATCGTAATGTAATCCACCAAGAGTTGCTCGTCAAAAAGGCCATACCATCGGCCTTTCATTTGTAAGGCGCCTTATGATAAGGATCATTCATAAGTTTTTAGGATGATCCGTTCTTGTCCGATAGCCGCATTGATCATCAGCCTACGGTTCTAGACGCCCGCTCGGATACCGGCTTTGTCTTGGCTGAGGTCACGCGACTGCTGCGTCTGGCCTTTGATCAGAGGATGCGCAGTACGGGTCTGACAGGGGCCACGTGGCGAGTGCTGGTCTATCTGTCGCGTGAAGATGGTCAGACCCAAGCCGCCTTGGCTCAAAAGCTCGAAATTAGCCGCGTTGCCGTGGGTGAAGCGGTTGATCGCTTGGAGCGGTCGGGTCATGTCGAGCGGCGCGCTGATCCGGATGATCGCCGCAAATGGTGCGTCTTTCTCACCCAAACCTCGATTGAGTTGCTGCCGACCATGACGGCCATGGCGAGCGAGCTTCGAGACGAATTTTACAGCGGTCTTTGCGAAGAGGAGGTCCAGCAACTGCACGGACTTCTGACGCGCCTGCGGGACCGTTTGGTCGATATGAAAATTGGTTCAGCCGAGTAGGGGATCTGACGATGACGAACGCGGCTGAGGCAAATGGCGCGCAAGGGTTCATGCGCCGCTATCGACTACTGATCTTGATCGCTGTTCCGGCTGTGCTGCTGGGAGCCATCGCCTGGTTCATGCTGACCGCTGGCCGCTATCAGGAAACCGACAATGCCTATGTCCAGTCCGCGCGCGTGCCGATCAGCACCAGCACGACCGGGCGAGTGATCCAAATGCTGATCAAGGAAAATGATCAGGTCAAAGCTGGGCAGGTCATTTTCCTGTTGGACCGGGCCAATCCTCAGGCCGACTTTGAAAAGTCGCAAGCCGTTCTGGCCGCTTCGAAAACGCGGGTTGAGGCGCTAAAGGCGATGCTCGGTGCGCGGATGGCGGCTCAGACCAGCGCGGATGAGGCGGTCGTCTTCGCCAAGAAGGAACAGGCCCGCGCGAGGTTGCTGGCCAATGATGGCATTGCTTCGCGCCAGAACGTCGAAGCCGCAGATCATGCCGTCGACGTGGCCATCTCGGCGCAGGCGTCGGCACGGCAGGGCGTTGCGATTGCTCTGGCCGATTTGGGCGGGCGTCCCGATATTGCCGTGGACGATCATCCGGCTGTGCGTGAAGCCGCCGCGCTTTTGGAACGCTCGCGTCTGGCCCTGTCCTATACCGAGGTCATCGCCCCCCAATCTGGTATTGTGACCAAGGTCGATCAGATCCAGCCCGGGTCCTTTGTCGCCATCGGCCAGACCCTGTTCTGGCTGATTGCGGGTGATCCTTGGATCGATGCCAATTTCAAAGAGAGCCAGATCGCCAAGATGCGGCCGGGTCAGAGCGCGACCGTTCGCTTTGATGCCTATCCCGGCAAGGTCTTTCAGGCGCGCGTGGCGAGCTTTAGCCCCGGAACCGGCGCGGTCTTTTCAGCCCTGCCGCCTCAGAACGCGACGGGTAACTGGGTCAAGGTGGTGCAACGTATTCCTGTGCGCCTAACCCTGATCAATACCCCACCGGGCTATCTGATCGGCGCGGGTATGAGCGCGACTGTCAAAGTCGATACACAGTCCAATGCGGAAGCCACGAAGGCTAAGGTCGCTTCGTGAGCCAAGACCGGCCCATAGCGCGAGGGCCACTCACCCTCTCGGTGATGCTTGCGACCAGCATGTATACGCTGGATGGCACCATCGCCAATGTTGCTCTGCCGCATATGCAGGGGAGCCTTTCGGCTGGATTGGACCAGATCACCTGGGTCTTGACCTCGTTCATTGTGGCTCAAGCCCTGATGACGCCTCTGGTGGGTTGGGTGTCTGAGCGGATGGGTCGGAAGGCCCTGATGGTTGCCTCGATCATAGGCTTTACCGTTGCATCACTGGCCTGCGGTCTAGCAACGAACCTATCGGCCATGATTACCTTTCGAATTATTCAGGGCATTTGCGGCGCGTCTTTTGTGCCCCTGTCTCAATCGATCCTATTCGATATCAACCCGCCCGAACGTCACCCTCAGGCCATGGCGACCTTCGGTGCCGGCGTCGTGCTGGGACCGGCGCTGGGTCCGGTGCTGGGTGGTTGGATCACCGAGCAGTTTGGTTGGCACTGGGTCTTTCTGATCAATCTTCCGGTCGGCATTGTCGCTCTGCTGGGTGTCCTGCGCTACTTGCCAGAACGGCGTTCCGGTAGCCCGCGCCCCTTTGATTTCTTAGGCTTTGGCGCTCTGGCCCTGTTCATCGCGGCCCTTCAGCTGATGCTGGATCGTGGTCCGGGCGAGGGCTGGTTTGAATCTTGGGAAGTGATCATCGAGGCGGCCATGGCCGTGGTCGGGATATATATTTTCATCGTCCACACCATCACCGCCAAGCAGCCGTTCTTCTCGCGTGCCCTATTGAAGAACTGGAACTTTACAGCCGGGATGGTGCTCAGCCTCGCGACAGGAACGCTGATGTATAGCTCCTTGGCGCTCTTGCCGCCGATGATGCAAAACATCCTTGGCTATCCGGTGATCACGGTGGGCTTGGTCACCATGCCACGCGGCGTGGGGATGTTGGTCAGCATGATGGTGGGGGGGCGGTTTATCGGGCGAATAGATCCTCGAGGATTTTTGATTACGGGTTTCATCCTGAACGCAATTGCAATGTGGTTGATGTCCATGTCCTCGCCCCAGATGGATGACCACATCATCATGCAGTCGGGCCTTCTCCAAGGTGTTGGGCTGGGGATGATCTTTGTCTCGTCCAATACCCTAGCGTTCGGAACCTTGCCGCCAGAACTGCGAACCGATGCAGCGTCGGTGATCACCCTTGCGCGCAGTCTGGGCTCAGCGGTGGGGATTTCCCTGATGCAGGCCATGTTTATGCGCAATCTCCAAACCACCTACACCGAGCTGGTGCCCAATATTCGAACCGATAATCCGGTGTTCCAAAACCAGATGGGCGGCATGATTGATTTGGGCTCGATCCAGGGTCTGTCGACCATAGCGGCCGAGGTCGGACGACAGGCGGCGATGGTCTCCTATGTGAATGATTTCTACCTCTCAATGCTTCTGACTCTCGCCACCATTCCCCTTATTTTCTTCTTGAAATCGCCGCCCAAGAGCGCGGCTGGAGGCGGCCATGCGCTACCGGACTAGGTTGGCCACAGCTACCGTAATGTCGGCCTTGATGCTCAATGGCTGCGCGGTCGCTGGGCCAGATTTTGTGTCGCCCGCGACCAGTGCCCCGGCGCAATATCAGTCAGCGCCCAGCGCCGGAGCCTTCGTCTTTGGCGATCCATCGGCCGGTCAGGCCTGGTGGACTGCGTTCGGAGCCACGGATCTCGATCAGCTCGTGACCGATGCCCTAAAGGGCAGCCCTACGGTGCAGGATGCAGAGGCCGCGCTGGCGTCCGCTAGCGCCGCAATGGCCGTCGTCGAGGGTGCGCGCGCACCGCAAGCCAGCTTGACCGCTAGCCCCGAAGAGGCGCGGATCAACTCAACCGCCTTTGGGTTCACTGGATTTCCGCCCCGGACCATCTCGCGCTACGCCATCGGCGCGCGGATGTCCTACGATTTGGATCTGTTTGGCGCTAACCGCCGCGCCGCAGAGTCAGCTAAGGCTAGGCTCGACGGTCAGGCCTATCAGCTGGATGCTGCCCGCCTCACGGTCGCAGGCAATACGGCACGAACCGCCATCCTGATCGCAGCCCTGCGCACCCAAATTGCCAGCAGTGAAGCGGTCATTGCCGACGATCGTCAGACCCTGGCGCTGGCGCAAAAATCGGTCGATGCGGGAGCCTCTGGCCGGATCGAGCTTTTGCGGGTCCAGACCCAACTTGAGCAGGATCAAGCCATCTTGCCGAGCCTCAAGCGGGATTTGGCCGTGGCCCAAAATGCCTTGGCAGCCTTAACGGGCCATGCCCCCGGCGATTGGACCGCGCGGAGCTTTGCGCTGGATCAGTTCAAGGTGCCGTCCAGTCTGCCCATGGCTGTGCCCGCAGCCTTGGTCCATGGCCGCCCTGACATTATGGCCGCCGAGATGACCTATCATGCCGCTATCGCCCAGATCGGTGTCGAGCGGGCACGGCTCTATCCCAACCTCAACATTACCGCCCAGTTTGCCCAAACGGCCTTGACCCCCGACGGCCTGATCAATGGCTCAGCAACGGGGTGGAGCCTGGCTACAGGTCTGACCGCTCCGCTGCTCAATGGCGGGGCCCTCAAGGCGAAGACCCGTCAGGCGGAGGCCGAGGCCAAACGGGCGCAGGCGCGCTATCAGGCCACCGTTCTAAAGGCCTTTGTCGAGGTGGCCGATGGACTCGAAGGGGTTTCAGCCAGCGAGGCGGAACTTCGCCTTCGTAAAAGCGCCCTGACCACAGCCGAAGACAATCTGCGTTTGGTCCGGCGGGCCTATGAGCTTGGCTCGCTCAGGCTGGTCGATGTGCTGGATGCGCAGCGTCAGGCCAATGGCGCGCGGCAAGCCTTTGCAAGGACCCAAGGCCAGCGCCTGCTGGCCTATGCCGATCTCTATGCAGCGACTGCGACGGTCTCAAGACCCGACTAGCGCGGCCTCGTCCTGATGGGTCATGGCCAGAGCTACGGCTTCAGCAACCTTGATACCGTCGACGGCGGCGGACAGGATGCCGCCCGCATAGCCTGCGCCCTCACCAGCGGGGTAAAGGCCCTTGGTATTGAGGCTCTGGAAGCTCTTGTCCCGCGTGATGCGGATGGGCGAGGAGGTGCGGGTCTCAACACCGGTCAGCACCGCGTCGGGATTGTCAAAGCCGGGGATCTGGCGACCAAAGACAGGGAAGGCCTCGCGCATGGCGGCAATGGCGAAGTCGGGCAGGCAGCCGGAGAGGTCGGTCGGCAAGACGCCGGGCTTGTAAGAGGGAATGACTTCGCCCAGTGCGGTTGAGGGCCGACCCGCGAGGAAATCGACAAGCCTCTGGCCCGGCGCGACATAGGTCTCCCCGCCCGCCTTAAAGGCCTGTTCTTCCCAGTGCCGCTGAAGGGCGATGCCGGCGAGGGGGTGATCCGGAAAATCCTTCTCGGGGGTGACGTCGACGACAATGCCAGCATTGGCATTGCGCTCTTTGCGTGAATATTGGCTCATCCCGTTGGTGACGAGACGACCCGGCTCTGAGGCTGCCGCCACGACCGTCCCGCCCGGGCACATGCAAAAACTATAGACCGTGCGCCCGTTCGAGCAGGCATGGGACAGCTTATAGTCAGCTGCGCCCAGATCAGGATGTTTGGCAGAGGTGCCGAACCGCGCATGGTCGATCAAGGACTGGGGATGCTCGATGCGAAAGCCAATGGAGAACGGCTTGGCCT
The DNA here is from genome assembly GCA_041182245.1 of Pseudomonadota bacterium. Taxonomy (GTDB): domain Bacteria; phylum Pseudomonadota; class Alphaproteobacteria; order Caulobacterales; family Caulobacteraceae; genus CAISGS01. Next base: position 16,217 of record JBEGNZ010000003.1, read on the forward strand.
CGATATAGACGCCCCGATCATAGAGCATCTGAAAGGTGTCGCGGGCGCTGTGGCCGATGGCCAAGACCACGTGATCGGACAGTAACGTCTCACCGCTTTCCAGCACCACGCCGCGCATCTGGCGTTCGCCCGAGGGGTCGGTATCGACCAGCAGATCGACGACCTTGTTCTGAAACCGATATTCCCCGCCCAGTTCCTCGATGGATTGGCGCAGGCTCTCGACCATCGAAACAAGACGGAAGGTGCCGATATGGGGATGGGCCTCGGTCAGGATTTCTGGCGGCGCTCCGGCCTTGACGAACTCAGTCAGGACCTTGCGGCCAAGGTGCCTCGGATCCTTGATCTGGCTGTAGAGCTTGCCATCGGAGAAGGTTCCGGCCCCGCCCTCGCCATATTGAACATTGGACTCCGGATTGAGCACCTTACCGCGCCATAGGCCCCAAGTGTCCTTGGTCCGCTCGCGCACGACCTTTCCGCGGTCCAGAATGATCGGGCGAAAGCCCATCTGGGCCAGAAGCAGTCCGGCAAACAGGCCGCAAGGTCCGGTGCCAATGACGATGGGGCGGCTCGTTTCTTCGCCCGAGGCCTTAGCGGTGAAGCGATAGTCGACGTCGGGCGTTGGTCGAACGCGGATATCCTCGGCGCAGCGGGCGGCGATGGTCGCCTCGTCCTTCACGGCAATATCCACCGAATAGACCATCAAGATCGCCGCCTTGCGCCGTGCATCATGGGCACGGCGGGCGATCTTATAGTCGATGATCTGGTCAGGCTCGATCGCCAAGCGCTCGCAAATGGCGGCGGTCAGGGCGTCTGGCGAATGGCCCAAGGGCACGCGTAGTTCGGTTAAGCGAAGCATGGCCGGTCTATATCACGACAAGAACACCATTTCGATAAGACGCTTTGCCCTGTAATTCATGGCCATGTCCCATAAGCGAATCGTATTTTCAGGATCGAACGGCATTGAGATCGTCGCTCACATTGCCGGTCCCGACACGGGTGCCACGGTGCTGCTGGCCCATGGCGGCGGGCAGACCAAGCGCGCTTGGGCCAAGACGCTTCAACAGTTGGCGACAGCGGGCTACCGCGCCGTCGCCGTTGACCTTCGCGGTCACGGTGAGAGCCAATGGGCACCGGACGGGGCCTATGAGACAGCGCACTTTGCCGCTGATCTACTCTGTGTCGCCGACCAGTTGCGCGCTCGGCCTCATCTGGTCGGGGCGTCTTTGGGCGGTCTGTCGGGACTGGTCGCGGAGGGCCGGTTGCGGCCAGGAAGCCTTGCGTCCCTGACCCTCGTTGATATTGCGCCCAATGTTGCTCCGGCCGGGGTCGAGCGGGTGGTGGGCTTTATGCAAAAGCATGTTGAAGCCGGCTTTGCCTCGCCCGAAGAGGCCGCCGAGGTCATCGCCGCCTATACACCCAATCGGGCCAAGCGCGGGGCCAGCGATGGGCTCAAACATTATCTGCGGCTCGGAGAGGATGGCCGCTATCGCTGGCATTGGGACCCGGCCTTCATCGCCAGCGTCCAGGCCCGTCGCCGCCGAGGTGACGAACGCGAGCCGGGGATGGATGAGGCGGTGGCTTCCCTGAGGCTGCCGGTCCATCTGGTGCGCGGTGCCTCCAGTGATCTTCTGACCCAAGAGGCCGCTGATGATTTCAAGAAGCAGGTCCCGGGACTGGTCTATTCGGACATTGCGGGCGCAGGCCACATGGTCGTCGGCGACCGAAACGATGCCTTTGCAGGCGCGATCTTGGGCTTCTTGGATCGGCAGTGATCGGGTGTTAGGCTGACCTTGCACCTCAGGGAGACCTAGGATGACCTTTTCGATCTATCGTCTTGCCACACCCGTCGCCGCCATCGGTCAGGGGCTGCTGGCGGCCTATGTCTGGCGGTTTGGTAATCCCGGTCCAATACCGATGCATTTTGGCCTTGATGGCACGGTTGACCGCTATGGTGGTCGTGCTGAGGCGGTCCTGCTGATCGTCGGCATGATGGTCCTGTCCTTGATCGTGGGTCTGATGATCGACTCCAGTGCTCGCATGACAGAGGCTGATGACGCTCGGGCGCGTGGACTGGCGATCGCTAAGGGTCTTGGCGTTAGCCTCCCCTGCATGGTCTCGGCCCTGATGGCGGGTTTGGCCCTATCGGCGCACCCGACGCAATTGATGAGTGGCCACATGGTTTCAACGGTCCTTTTCGGGCTCTTTGCCATTGTCGGCGCGGTCATGGGTAAGGTGCCACCCAACGCCTTTGTCGGGGTGCGGACGCCGTGGAGCCTGAGCAGTCGGTTAGCATGGGATCGAAGCAACCGCTTGGCGGGTCGGCTGTTCCTCTGGTTTGGCCTGATCGGGATGGTGGGTTCGCTTGCCCTTCCGCAAAGGCTGGCCATGCCGCTCTTGATCGGAGGCGTGCTGATCATTGCCGGCCTGAGCATGTTCGAAAGCTGGCGCGTGTGGCGCAGCGATCCTGATCGTCGGGCGGTTTAGGTGGGAAGTCCGGTGGTGCAATTTCCGATCCTTGAGCCGAGGACCCTTCGGCCGAACGGTTCGGGTCCGATCCTGTTTATCTGTGATCATGCCAGCAACGCCATTCCAGAGGTCCATGCCAATCTGGGGCTCAGCGCAGAACAGAGGGAGGATCATATTGCTTGGGATCCCGGCGCAGCGGGCGTGACCGAGGCCCTGTCAGACCTGTTAGATTGCCCGGCCATTTTGGCGCGCGCCTCAAGGCTATTGATTGACTGCAATCGGCATCCGGACGACATCGACGCCATTGCTTTGGTCAGCGAGACCACGACCATTCCCGGTAATGCGGACCTGTCGCCCGATCAGGTAGCGGCGCGGATCGCGGCCTATCACACGCCCTTTCACTCTGTGATCGAGCAGACCCGCACGGAACTGGGGCCGCAAATTCGCGCGGTTGTGTCCCTGCACAGCTATGTGCCGGTCTTTCATGGCCAGTCGCGGCCTTGGCATTTGGGGCTGGTCTATAATGCCGACCGCCGGATGGCCGATGTGGTGCGCGAAGGCCTATCGGCTGATCCCGACCTCGTCATTGGCGACAATGAACCCTATTCAGGCCAAGACCGGTTCTATTACACGCTCAACCGACATGGACAGGCCCACGGCATTGCCTGTCTGATGATTGAAATTCGCAACGATCTGATCAAATTCCCGTCAGATCAAACGGTTTGGGCCAATATCCTCGCCCCAATGCTGGTGAAGGCCCTTGCCAAAATCGCCTGAAACCATGCTGAGTAGTTGCCGATAGAACGCACGTTCCATCTGAAAACCGAGGGGGGTAATTCAAATGACCGCGTCAAATGACGAGCTGCATCAGGAAGATGTCAGCCGATTGCATAAGATGGGCTATGCGCAGGAACTGTCCCGTACCATGGGCCATTTCTCCAACTTCGCCATTTCCTTTTCGATCATCTGTATCCTGTCTGGTGGCGTTAACTCCTTAGCGCAGGGCTTGAGCGGCGCTGGGGGCGCGGCTCTGGGCATTGGTTGGATCGTTGGCGGTCTGGCGGCGCTAATTTTTGCGCTCGGCATGGCCCAAATCGCTTCGGCCTTTCCAACGGCAGGCGGCCTCTATCACTGGAGTTCGATCCTTGGCGGCCGGTTTTGGGGCTGGCTGACGGCTTGGATGAACCTTTTAGGCCTGATTACCGTTCTCGCGGCAATCAATGTCGGCACCTTTAACTTCTTTGTTGGAGCCTTTGGCACGTCGCTCGGGATCGAAGCAGGCTACATGCCGCAACTGATCTTCATGATCACGGTCACCGGCCTGCACGCCCTGATCAATCATCTTGGCATCAGGTTCACGACGCGGCTGACAGACCTTTCTGGCTATCTGATCTTGGCCGGAACGGTGGTTTTGACGGCGGTACTGTTCTATTCCTCGCCGACCCATGATTTTAGCCGTCTATGGACCTTCACCAACTATTCGGGCGATGCGGGCGGCGGCGTTTGGCCCCAGACCGGGTCCATGTATCTGATCTTCTTCCTTGGCCTCTTGCTGCCGATCTATACCCTGACCGGTTATGACGCCTCGGCCCATACCTCTGAAGAGACGGTTGGGGCCGCCAAGCGCGTGCCAACGGCCATCATCCATTCGGTCTTTTGGGCGGCCCTGTTCGCTTGGATCTTCTCTTGCGTTTTCGTCATGGCCATTCCGGATATGGACGAGGCCGCGAAGCAAGGTTGGAACGTCTTCTTCTATGTGATGGATGCACGGGTTCCTGAGGCCATCAGAACAGCCCTCTATTTGATAATTTTTGTTGCCCAGTTCCTTTGCGGCTTGGCGACGGTCACTTCGGCCTCGCGGATGACCTATGCCTTTGCCCGCGATGACGGACTGCCGGGCTCGAAATATCTCAAGGCCGTCAGCAAGCGTTGGCGCACGCCGGTGGCGGCGATCTGGACCACTGCCATCTTGGCGGTCGCCTTCACCGCCTATGCCGATGCCTATTCGACCGTGGTTTCCGTGACCTCCATCGCGCTCTATCTGTCCTATGCCATGCCCATTGCCGCAGGCCTCTTCGCCTATGGCCGGACCTGGAAAGAGATGGGGCCTTGGGACATGGGGCCACTGTTCCGGGTTGTGGCGGTGCTCTGTATCCTCATGGCAGGCGTTATCTTCTATGTCGGCGTTCAACCGCCGAACCAATTGGCCCTTAAGGTGCTCGCCGCCATTGGCGTTCTGACCCTGCTGGCTTGGTTTGGCTTGGAAGCACGCCGCTTTAAGGGGCCACCCGTGGGGGATCGCATCGCAGAGCGCGCGGCGGCTATTTCTGAAGCTGAAGCGGCTTTGGACGCGAAATAGACCTCTATCCACACTATGTTGTCTGGCGGGGGGGAATCAAAACGCCCCTCCGCCGTTTCTTTTTCTGAGGCATGACCATGGCTGCGAACGCTCGAACGGACCAACACCCCAAGACGGCGGCGGATTTGAAGCGCTATGTGGAGCAGTCAGACCTGTCCTATGCCAAGGTCGGCGTGTTCGACATCGATGGTGTGCTGCGCGGCAAATATATGGCCAAGGACAAGCTGCTCTCGTCCCTAGAGGGCGGCTATGGCTTTTGCGACGTGGTCCTAGGCTGGGACAGCAACGACCAGCTCTATGACAATACGACCATGACTGGCTGGCACACGGCCTATCCAGATGCGGGGGTGCGGCTGCTGCCCGAAACCACTCGGCTCTTGCCGTTTGAAAATAATATGCCGCTGATCCTCAGCGAGTTTACCGGCAAGATGGAGGCGATCTGTCCGCGCTCGCTCCTGCGCCGCATCGTTGAGCGCGCCTCAAGCATGGGCTTCGGTATCAAGTCCTCAGCGGAATTTGAGTTCTTCGTCTTTGAAGAAACGCCCCAGTCGGTTCGCGATAAGGGCTATCGCAATCTCAACAGCATCACGCCGGGCTATTTTGGCTATTCGATGCTGCGAAACTCCGTCCATGCGGATTTTTATCACGAGCTGATGAACCTCTGCCTCGATATGGATATCGAGCTCGAAGGGCTTCATACGGAAACGGGTCCAGGCGTGCTCGAGGCGGCGATCAAATATGATGACGCCATGGCCTCAGCGGACAAGGCGGCCCTGTTCAAAACCATGACCAAGATCTTGGCCCAGCGTAAGGGCTGGATGGCCACCTTTATGGCCAAATGGTCCAATGATTGGCCCGGTCAGTCCGGTCACCTGCATATGTCCTTAGTCGACGAAAAAACCGGCAAGCCTGTCTTCTATGATGAGACAAAGCCGCTTGGCATGAGCGATACTATGCGCTGGTTCGTCGGTGGTCAGCAGGCCCTGATGCCAGAGCTGCTCAGCATGATCGCCTGCACCGTCAACAGCTACACGCGTCTCATCCCCGGCTATTGGGCCCCGACCAGCGCCAGTTGGGGCTATGAGAACCGAACCTGTGCCCTGCGCGTCATTGGCGGCGCGCCAAAGAGCCAGCGGGTCGAATATCGGATCGCAGCGGCGGACATTAATCCCTACATCGCTTTTGCGGCCAGTATCGGCTCGGGTCTCTGGGGCATTGAAAATAAGATTGAACCGACCGCCCCGGTCGAGGGCAATGCCTATGAAAAGCGCTTCCCCGCCAAGATGGGCCTGCCCTCTACCCTGTGGGAAGCGGCGCAGAAGCTGAAGGGGTCCAAGGCGGCGCGCAATCTGTTCGGCAATGAGTTTGTCGATCACTATGCCGCCACCCGCGAGTGGGAAGAGCGCGAGGCGCGCAAAGCCATTACCGACTGGCAGTTGGCCCGCTATTTCGAAATTATCTGAGGTCAGGAGCCTTCATGTCTGTCTTTTCTTGCGTCTCTCCCATCGACGGAGAGGTTGTCGCCTCTCGCCCCTTTGCCAGCGCCGCTGAGATTGAAAGCGCCGTTGCCGAAGCCAAGGCCGCCCAGAAACTCTGGCGCGCCAAGTCGCTCGCTGACCGCGCGGTCCTTTGCACAGCCTTCATTGAGGCGATGTTGTCGATGGAAGCCGACATCGTGCCGGAACTGGCCCGTCAGATGGGTCGGCCAGTCCGCTATGGCGCGGGCGAATTGAAGGGCTTTGCAGAGCGCGGACACCATATGATCGCCATCGCGCCTCAGGCCCTCGCGCCGGTGGTTCCGGCTGAAAAGCCGGGTTTTGAGCGTTATGTGGCGCGTGAGCCTTTGGGCGTGGTCTTTACCATTGCGCCTTGGAACTATCCCTATCTGACGGCGGTCAATTCGATCATTCCAGCCCTGATGGCGGGAAATGCGGTCCTGCTCAAACATGCCGCCCAAACCCTATTGGTGGGAGAGCGGTTCCAGATGGCGGCCGACAAGGCGGGCTTTCCAAAAGGCCTTTTGCGCAACCTCGCCCTGAGCCACGACCAGACGGTCCAGATCATCGCCGCGCGTCATGTCGACATGGTCTGTTTCACCGGTTCGGTCGAGGCGGGCCGGGTGATCGAGCGTGCCGCTGCTGGTAACTTTATCGGCGTCGGACTTGAGTTGGGTGGCAAGGATCCGGCCTATGTGCGCGCTGATGCGAACCTAGACCATGCTGTTGAGACCTTGGTCGACGGGGCCTTCTTCAATTCGGGCCAGAGCTGCTGCGGCATAGAGCGGATCTATGTTCATGAGGCGCTCTATGATGCCTTTGTTGAGGGGGCCGTGGCCCTGACGAAGACCTATGTGCTGGGCTCGCCGATGGATGCCAGCACGACGCTAGGCCCCATGGTCAAGCCGTCGGCTGCGGCCTTTGTGCGCGGCCAGATCGCAGAGGCGGTCGCCGCCGGTGCCAAGGCGCACCTTGATCCCGCAGCCTTCCCTGCCAATGAAGAGGGCACGGCCTATCTGGCGCCCCAGATCCTGACCGGCGTTGACCATTCGATGTCGGTGATGCGCGATGAGTCTTTTGGTCCCGTGGTCGGCATTATGAAGGTGTCGAGCGATGCTGAAGCCATCGCCTTGATGAACGATAGCCCCTTTGGCCTAACGGCGGCGATCTGGAGCGAGGATCCGGTGGCCGCCCACGCCATAGCCAGCCAGATTGAGACTGGCACGGTCTTCCTCAATCGCTGTGACTATCTGGATCCGGCGCTTGCGTGGACCGGGGTCAAGGATACGGGCCGGGGTGTGACCCTCAGCAGCCTTGGCTATGAGCACCTGACCCGAGCCAAGTCCTATCATTTCCGTCTTTCGACCAAGGATTAATCATGACCGCTGTACTGACTGGCAACTGGAACTATCCGACGAAAATCATCAGCGGACCGGGCCGAATTCAAGAGTTGGGCGCGCAGTGCATCGCCAACACAATGCTCAATCCCTTGGTCGTTACCGATAAGGGTTTGGCTGATAGCAGCATCATCGCAGCGGTCCGCCAAGCGCTAGACGCCGCCAAGGTTCCCTTCGCCCTCTATGCCGAGGTTCAAGGCAATCCGGTCGCTAAGAATGTCGATGATGGCGTCGCGGTCTATCGGGCAGGGCACCATGATGGGGTGATCGCGGTCGGCGGGGGCTCTGGCCTTGATGTCGGTAAGGCCATAGCCTTCATGTCGGGCCAAACCCGCCCGCTGTGGGATTTTGAGGATATTGGCGACTGGTGGACAAGGGCGGATCCTGCTGGGATCGCCCCCGTGATCGCCGTGCCCACCACATCGGGCACGGGCTCAGAGGTTGGCCGGGCTTCGGTGGTAGTCAAGGAAGACACGCACGAAAAGAAGATCATCTTCCACCCCAAAATGATGCCGGTTCTGGTCATTTCAGACCCGGAACTGACCACGGGACTGCCGCCCCACATTACGGCAGCCACGGGGATCGACGCCTTTGTCCATTGTTTCGAAGCCTATTGCGCACCTGGTTTCCATCCGATGGCTGATGGTATCGCGCTGGAAGGGATGAGGCTGATCAAGGACTATCTTCCCCGCGCCTATGCCGACGGGAACGATATTGAAGCACGCTCTATGATGCTGGCCGCAGCGAGCATGGGCGCGACCGCGTTCCAGAAGGGGCTCGGAGCCGTTCACTCGATCTCCCATCCTGTCGGGGCCTTCTATGACACCCACCATGGCCTGACCAATGCTATCGTCCTGCCCTATGTGATGATGTTCAACCGCCCGGCCATCAGCGACCGGATGGACCTTTTGGCGCGGTTCTTGGGCCTTGAGGGTGGGGGTTTTGACGCGGTGCTGGCCTGGGTCTTAAGCTTCCGCAAGGCCTTGGGCATTCCTGATCATCTAGGCGCGATCGGTGTTCCCCTCGATCAGGCCGCCACGATTGGCCTCCACGCGCAAAATGACCCTTCTACGGGCAGCAACCCGCGCGCAACGACCCCGGACATTATGGCCACCCTCTTTAAGGCCGCTGTGACCGGAGATTTGAACGCCGCGAACCTCTAGGGCCCGATTGGCCGCGACAGGGGCGGATGGGATCGCTAGAAGGTCCGTCCCTAGTCGCTTTGACCCGGTGAGGAATTACCATGCAACTTTCGATGTATCAGGCTTCAGCACCGGTTTTTGCGCAAGGTTTGCGCGCCCTTGTCGGTATCCTCGCCAAGGCACAGGCCCATGCCGAGGCGCGCGGGATCGACCCAGCCGCCCTTTTGCAGGCGCGCCTCTATCCGGACATGCTGCCCTTCAACCGCCAGATTCACCTCTGCACCGACTTTGCCAAGGGGCCAGTGGCGCGGTTGGCAGGGCAGGAGCCCACCAGTTTCGCCGATGTGGAGACCAGCTTCACCGACCTGATCGCGCGGGTACAGAACACCCTTGCCATCGTTGAGGGCTTTACGGCTGACCAGATCGATGGGTCCGAAGATAAGGACATCACGCTTATTCGCAGGGGCGAATCTACGGTTGTGAAGGGGCGGGCCTATCTGCTCGAACAGGCCATGCCGAACTTCTATTTCCACCTCACCACAGCCTTCGCGATCCTGCGTCACAATGGTGTCGAAATTGGGAAGAAGGATTTCTTGGGTTTAATTTAATGAGCGATTTAAACCTAATTTATAGCCACAAAAATGAACGAGATTGGGTGGTAATACAGAAGCTCTTGGTAGTCTTTTCGCGTTAATGCGGCGATTTATTCAGTATAGATGATTAATTTATATTAACTTAGTTGGAATTATAGATCCGATTTCAGTTTCGGGTCTGTTTGGGCTCTGCATATGTTAAGGTTAATGCGAATTTTATTATAAATTAAGAGTCGCTTGTGGCCACCGATTTCTATAACGATGGTTATATTGTTCATGAAAATCCTGAATGCTAAACCACAGTCAGGATTGTGACATTGACATATAACGAGATTTTTATCGTGGATCGTTTTCTTGCCAGCGTAGGCCTAGGGTTGAGCCCTCAAGAGGGTTCGGACGGATTCTCGGTCGTATCAACGATAGGTTCAGCGGGCTTTTCTCCTGCCATAGGGCAATTTGACTTTACGGCTGGTGCTCTGGCCCTAACGCGCGCCAAACCCTTGGTAGGTACCACCAGCACGAAGCAGGGCTTGCAGGACGGAACTCAGCGGGGCGGGCAGGTTAAGACCGCAACCGGTTTGATTTCAAAAACCGGCGCGGAGGCGGCAGATGCCTTAACCCGAAGTGGGTATAAGTGGCTCGATGGCTCCGACGGCCTTGTTGACGGCATTACCAACCTGACCTTTGCGTTTAAAAGCACCGCCTGGGCAAATGACCCAGCGGGCTTTTCTCGGTTCACTGCCGCTGAAATTACCTTTACCTTGAATATGATGACGGCCTGGTCGGATGTGGCCAATGTTCGGTTCAACAGAGTAGGCACTGGTACAACAGGCGATGGAGCCTATTCCAACAACGCTACGATCCTGTTTTCGAACTATAACGTGAACGACGGCAATGCGGCCTATGCCTATATGCCTGGGTCTACGGATTACACCTCCAATGCAGGCGATGTTTACGTCAATTTCAACAACCCAAGCAGCCAGACGTGGGACTACATGTCCTATGGCGCTTTGGCCATAGCGCACGAATTCGGCCACACCTTGGGGCTGCAGCACCCAGGCGACTACAATTCGAGCCTTGGCGCTACCTTTGATTACAATACTAGCGCGGCCTATTACGAAGACAGCCGTCAATATACCTTGATGAGCTATTTCGACGGCAGTCACACAGGTGAGACGGCGAACATCTATGCCTCGACGCCCCTGATGGACGACATCGCGGCGATGCAGAAGCTCTATGGTGCCAATATGACCACCCGGACGGGCAACACGGTCTATGGCTTCAATTCTACAGCAGACCGGGATTGGTTCTCTGCGTCGGTCAATGGCGTCGCTCGAAGCGTGGTGTTCTGCGTCTGGGATGCGGGTGGGATCGATACTTTTGACTTTTCAGGCTATGGTCAAAATCAGACTATCGATCTGCGTGCGGGGGCCTTCTCTCATGTCGGTGGCTTGGTTGGGACAGTGTCCATCGCCGCCGGTGCGATCATCGAAAATGGCATCGGCGGTGCGGGTGCAGATACCCTAATCGGCAATGAGGTGAGTAACATCCTCTTTGGCGGTGCAGGCAACGATATCCTGGACGGCGGTTTGGGCTCAGATATCTTGGTCGGTGGCCTCGGCGATGACCGCTATATCGTTGATTCCTATGGCGATAGCGTCACTGAATTGGTTAACGAAGGGATCGATACGGTTCAATCGTCAGTGAACTATACCCTCGGTGCCAATGTCGAAAATCTGGTCTTGACCGGTACAGCGGCGATCAATGGCAACGGTAACGACCAAGGCAACAGCATCACAGGCAATGTCGCGGCCAATACTCTAACCGGCGGTGCGGGCAATGACGTGCTTGACGGTGGCGCAGGCGTCGATGTCCTGGCGGGTGGCGCTGGCGATGACACCTATGTGGTCGATGTTGCAGGCGATGTGGTAGCTGAGTTGAGCAGCGGTGGCATCGACACGGTCAAGGTAGCCTTCACCTACACGCTCGGGACCTGGGTCGAGAACCTGACCTTGACCGGTACAGCCGCGATCAACGGCACCGGCAATGACGCGAACAACGTTCTCATCGGCAATAGCGCGGCCAACATCCTCACCGGCGGCGCGGGCAGTGACACGCTGGATGGCGGCACAGGCATAGATAGGCTCGTCGGCGGCACCGGTGATGATACCTATGTCGTTGATGTCTCAGGTGACGTGATTACCGAATTGGCCAATGAGGGCACGGACACTGTCAAGGCCGCCTTCACCTACACGCTGGGTGCCACGCTCGAGAACCTGACCCTAACGGGGACGGCCGTAATCAACGGCACAGGTAACACCGCGAGCAATGTTCTCGTGGGTAATGCGGCGGCCAATATCCTCACCGGTTTGGCGGGCAATGACGTTCTCGACGGTGGCGCAGGCATTGATACCCTGGTCGGCGGCGTTGGCGATGATGTCTATATCGTCGATGTGACAGGCGATAAGATCACCGAGTTGGCCAATGAAGGCATCGATACGGTCCAATCGGCGGCGACCTATGTCCTTGGCGTCAATATCGAAAACCTGACCTTGACCGGTACGGCCGCGATCAATGGGACCGGCAACGCTTCCAACAACCGCCTTATCGGTAACAGTGCGGCGAATATACTCAGCGGTGGTCTTGGCAGTGACACAATGGTCGGCGGTCTCGGCAATGACACCTATGTCGTTGATGCCGTTGGCGATCTGATCACCGAACTTGCCAATGAAGGAACGGATCTGGTCCAGTCGGCGGTCACCTACAGCTTGGCGGCCAATGTCGAGAACCTAACCCTCACCGGCAAGTCCGTCATCAATGGTACCGGTAATGATCTGAACAATGTTCTGATCGGCAATGCAGTGGCCAATATTCTTACCGGTGGCTTGGGCGATGATACCCTCGATGGCGGTGCGGGGATTGATAGACTGGTCGGTGGCCTCGGTGATGACACCTATGTTGTCGATGTTGTCGGCGATGTGATCACGGAACTGGCCAATGAGGGCACGGACACAGTTAGAACTGCACTCACCTACACGCTTGGGGCCACCCTAGAGAACCTTACCCTGACCGGGACGAGGGCGGTCAAGGGCACGGGCAATGCTGCCAACAACATCATCACCGGCAACTCGGCGGCCAATATCCTGACCGGCGGCGCGGGCAACGATGTCCTCGATGGTGCCGCAGGCAGCGATACCCTCAACGGTGGTCTTGGAGACGACACCTATGTCGTCGATGCAACTGGCGACAAGGTGACAGAACTGGCCAATGAAGGCACCGATACGGTCAACTCAACCATTACCTATGTCCTAGGTACTAACCTTGAAAACCTGACCTTAACCGGTACAGCGGCGATTAATGCGACCGGCAACACGGTCAATAATATCCTGATCGGTAACATCGCAGCTAATGTCCTAAATGGTGGCGCAGGTAATGATTTCCTCACCGGTGGCGGTGGTAAGGATACGCTGACGGGCGGCGCGGGTGCGGACGCCTTTATCTTCACCGCCTTGACCGACAGTACGCTTGCAGCGCCCGACCTGATCACGGACTTCACACGTGCGGACGGCGACTATATCGACCTGTCGCGGATTGATGCTAACAGCACGCTTGCGGGCGATCAGGCCTTTAGCTTTGTGACCGCCTTCTCCAAGCAGGCCGGCCAAGCGACGCTCAGCTACAATGCAACGACCAAAACCACCACCTTCAGTGCAGACGTGAATGGTGACGGGGTCGCAGATTTCGTTCTACAGATCGCAGGTCAGCACGACACTGCTCTAGGCTGGATGATCTAGTCACCGTCGCTTGCCCTTGCCAATCCAGTCGTGAAAGGCCAGATCTGTCTCCGGCGCTAAACGCCGAAAGAGATTGAAGGACAGACCTGTGGCCTCACTTCCCCTGCGTCAAATCGGACCCCTATCGGTTTCGGCCATCGGTCTGGGTTGCATGAATCTCAGCCATGCCTACGGCACGCCGCCCTCTGAGGCTGAGGGCATCAAGCTGTTGCAACATGCGCTGGATGCGGGCGTCACCTTCTTTGACACGGCGGCCATCTATGGCCAGGGCAACAATGAGCGACTGGTGTCCAAGGCGATCATGCATCGCCGTAAAGAGTTTGTTCTGGCCAGCAAGTGCGTGCTCGATGTGCAGGACGGCCAGCGGATATTGAACGGTCACCCTGACGCCATCGCCAAGACGCTGGATCAGGCGCTGGTTCGGCTCAATACCGACCATATCGACCTCTACTATATGCACCGCCTCGATCGAAAGGTGCCGGTCGAAGACTCTGTCGGGGCTTTAGTACGGGCCAAGGAGGCCGGAAAGATCGGGGCGATTGGGCTGTCGGAAATGTCGGCTGCCACCCTGCGCCGTGCCCATGGGGTCCACCCCATCGCCGCCATGCAGAGCGAATATTCCCCGTGGGTCAGAAATCCTGAGGTCGCGGTTTTGGACGCTTGCCAAGAGCTCGGTGTTGGCTTTGTCGCCTTTTCACCTGTCGCACGTGGATTTCTAGCCGGTGGCGTGCGGGATGCGAACTACGAAAGCGGTGATATACGCAACCTCATGCCGCGGTTCCAAGAACCGAATCTGTCGCACAATCTGCAGCTCTTTGGGCGGTTTACCGAGGTGGCCAAGGCCGCAGGTCTGACGCCTGCTCAACTGTCCATGGGCTGGGTGCTGTCGCGCTCAAAGACCATCGTGCCCATCCCTGGCACCCGTAGCATCGCCCATCTGGACGAGGATCTATCTGCGGCACACCTGACAATCGATCCTAAGGTCTTGGCCGAGGTTGAAGCCATCTTTGCGCCGGGTGCCGTTGCGGGGCCACGCTACTCGGACGCCATGCAGGCTCAGATCGATACGGAACGCTTGCCTGAAGAGGTCTAGGCGGCGCTTTCGGCCTTCAGCTTGGTGGCTAGGCCATGAAACTCGACAATGGCCCCGTAGACGCCAAGACCAATCCCCATCTCCAACTGTTCCAACTCGAACAGGTTATGGGCCAGAAAAATCATAACGGAGCCATCGGTCGGGTCGGCCTGCCACCAGCCGCCATAGGCCCCCGGCCAACCGACGGTGCCAACGCCTCCCTTGCAGCGTGTTACGGCGGCGCGGTCTGGATCCATAACCACGGCCAGACCCCGGCCAAAGCCATGGGCGTCAAACACGGGCATACCCAGCATCTCGGCCTGGGCGCGCTGGTCATCGGTCAACTGATTGGTGGTCATCTGGGCTAGGGTTTCGGGCTTCAATAGCCGTACGCCATCGACTTCACCGCCCCCGACGAACAGCCGCGCAAAGGCCAGATAGTCGTCTAGCGTCGACCAAAGGCCTTGACCGCCGGAGACAAAGCTCATGGTCTTTGGCCGCTCGGCTAGGAACGAATTTTGAGGGCCTGTGGTGCGCAAGATCAGTTTTCCGGCGCTATCAAAGCCATACATGCCCGCGCGCCGGTCAAGGGGGGCGTTAAAGCTTGTGTCGTTCATACCCAGAGGGTCAAAAATCCGGTGCCGCAGGACCACTTCCAGCGAGGCCCCTTCAATGCGAGCCAATAATAGACCGAGCAGATCCGTTGAGTGGCTATAGTGGAAGGCCGCACCCGGCTGGGCAATCAGGGGCAGGGCGGCCAGACCCGCGATCCAGTCATCAGGTGCTACATGACTGTCAATGTCCCCGCCGAGGGCCTGCTGATAGGCCTCGGACAGGGGGCCGCTTAAGACGCCGGCATAGGTCAGACCTGACCTGTGGGTCAAAAGATCGTCAAAGGTAATCTGACGATCAGCCGGATCGGTCTCATCGAGCGGACCGTCGGCCTTGCGTAGCACGCGCATCCGCGCAAATTCGGGAGCCCAGCGGGAAATCGGCTCATCCAGGCCAATCCGGCCTTCCTCGACCAGCATCATGGCCAGCAACGAGGTCACAGGCTTGGACAGGGATGCGATCCGAAACGGGGTGTCGCGAACGATGGGGAGGCGTGCCTCTAGATCACGCCAACCGACGCAAGCGGTCTGCACCACTTCTCCGCCGCTCCAGACCAGGGTCGCGGCACCGGCAATCTCGCCCAGTTCGACATAGGCGTCCAACATCGCCGAAACTGGATCCAGCGCCGTCATTCGATAACCTTTCTTGAAGAGCCTCTAGTATCCCGCCTTGCGGCCGCTTGGGGTACCGTCGACAATCTGGTCAAGATATTCGCTCAGGCCATAGCCGACCAGATCGCCGCAGCGATATTCGGTCATGCCTTCGGTGATGCGGGTCTGGAGCTCTTGGCCATCGGGTGTGACGCGGCGATTGCGCAAGGGGATCAGCGATAGGACCCGGCCGGAGACCTCATAGGCCTTGCCGCCCTCGGTCTTGACCTTGGCGCGCAAGGCCGTCTGATAGTCGTTCTCGTCCCAGTCACTGTCGATGACGCACTCGGTGATCAGGTCGTAGATCCCGTCGCGGAACACCATGCCGCCCTGATAGGCCCCGCCCTGACCATTGCCGATCACCGACAGCATCATGCCAAAGTCGCGGCCAAAGTTCATCGGACACCAGCGGTACCAGTCAATCGCCTGCCAATGGCGCGGTCCCCAAGACTTATCGCGCAGGCCAAAGCCTGAAATTTCAAAGCGCTCTTCGCCAACCGTGATGACGCCGCGCGCCGCGCAGTGCTGCTCATAATGGGCCTTGGCGAAGGATTTTTCGGGGTCGATCTCGATGGGGGTGCCATCCTCCTTGACCGTCTCGCCGCCATACATGGGCGACACGCCCTCATAGTCCAGTTCCACGGTGCAGGGGACCGAGGGGTTGTTCTTGTACGCCGCCTTGGGATCGGCCATCTCATGCGGATGGTCGAGCAAAAGCGCCTTGCCTGAATAGGTCACCTTCAACCGTTTAAATGGCTCCAGTACCTCGATCCGTAGGCCGCCCGCCGCCATTTCGGTATTGGCTTCGATGGCCGGTCTGGCAAAGGCAAAGCCAATGCGCCCGTCCGGCATATAGAGACAGACGCTGATCTCGGCATATTGCTCATTGGGCCGGTTGCCGATCCGAAACCACCCGCCCATCTTCGACGCGGGATCAAAGACGTTGAAATACATGCTTTCATTATAGTTTTTGGCTTGGCCGGGATCGTGCGGAAACTCATCTTGCGGCTCGAGGCGAGTTTTAAAACCGGCAGGTGGCTTAGCCATGACGCATATCCCTTCAATTCGAGATCAAACCCTAGGGCCGCGCCCATAGGTCACGCAAGGGGGCGCATTGCAGAAGATAGATTTCGGATAGTTGATGGGATTTACCATTAGAAATCAGTTCTGACCGCGCAAGAGCGGGTGAAGGCTGACCCCTCGACCCCAAGGCATTGATATTGAATGATTATAAAGCAAAGTCTAACTTTTCGGCACCGTCAAAAGGCGGAAGAACTTAACCTAGGCCAATCGATTTTGGTCTAGCCATGCCCTGAGCACCCTGAGCTCGGGCAGAAGCGCCGTCACCCTATCATGCGAGACCGCTGCCTTGGCTTCCGACAGGAACGGAACAGCGGCCTTTACCGCGTCTTCACGGGCCGTCCGCCCGTCGTCCGTTAAAAAAACGCGCTTGGCGCGGCCGTCGATGGGGTCTGGTACCACACGAATGAAGCGCTTCTTTTCCAGTCGGGCCAGGGTGCTGGTCATGGTCCCGCGGGTGACCTGTAGGATGTCTGCGAGTTGAGCAGGCGTCTTGCCCTCACCCATCCGAACACAATGGTTGAGCAAGGTGAACTGCGCGACTGTCAGGCCGTGGGGCAGTAAGCGACCGAACGCTGTGGATGCCAGCTGCTGGATGATGCCAATTTCGTTGAGGAGCTGAAATAGCAGCGGCTCATAGGAAAAGACGGGGGTTTGACCATCCTGTGGCTCAGACAAGGTGAGCCTCCAGTCCGCGTCTGGGCGTAGGGCCGATCTGTGGGCCATAGCCAATGCGGAACAGCATCTGTATACGGCGACCTTCGCCCAGCAGGTCATGAACCTCGCGGTAAAGATCCTTCATCTCAGCATATTCCTGCAGGGATTGGCTCCACGGGTGCACGCCCAAGCCTAGCGCCGTCGCTTTGAGATTGAGACGGACATAGGCCCTTCCGGCATTGACCTGATCGGTACGGGATCGGTTGTCATTGATCAGCCAGCCAAAGCTTCGCGCCGACATGGCTATGTTCTGATACATGGACAGGCCCTCGCGGAACATGGATGATTTTGGGTCTGCCAAGGCTTCGCGATTGGCCACCCCGAGCAGACGCAAAGCTTCAAAAAATGGGCCTTCCAGTTCGATACCGTCGGGATTGGCGGTGACCTCAGCGGCACCAATCCGCATCAGATCAACCGATTCCTGGTTCGTGACCGGGGTCGTCACCTCTTTCAGATGGGCGCGCCAGGTCAGATCCCGTAGCTTTCTTGCCAAGTCATTATTGCCAGTGGTCGAGGCCGAGACGTCGAAAGCGCGGCCAGCCTCGGCGATAGCGGCGAGCGCTTCGGTCGGAACATCTTTTGGTTCGTAAACCTCCTTGTTGGATCGACGCGCCAGGATGTGGGCAAAGAGAGGATCGGGCGTGGCACCGTTCTTCTTGAACACCAGATGAGCGACCGGTCGCCTGTCCAAGCCCTTCATGTCCTCGCCTTCAGGGAAGGGCGAGATGGTCGTCTGATAGCCCTCTTGAGCCGCAGCCATCGCCAGCAACTCGAGGAACGCACCGCATCCAATGGTGATTTGGCGATCGAAGGGATCGGTTGCCGGTAGGCGCCGGGCAAGGTCACAATAGAGCGTCAGAGCGTCCTCGCCCTCAAGCCTCACCAGCCAAGGCTGACGGTTATGAGGATTGGGCGCAAGCAGGGCATAGGACAGGGCCCTGCGCCGAAAGTCGCTATACTGTCCCGCCTTTCTCCAAGGCTGGCGCGCCGCCTCGGACGGACCACTCAGCGCGACGAAGCCCCCCACCGATCCAGCGGCCACCACGACCCCGCCACCGATGAGCTTCAACACATTTCTCCGTAACACAACGGCCCCCATTTAGTTTGATGCCTTACTATATTGCCCTTGGTGATGGGCGCAAAGGGGGGATTTGGCTCAGATGGAGGTTGGCGGTGCGTACAGTCTTGTGCGAACTTGTCTTCAATGAGCCGTGGTGAAGGCCTTACAGCCCTAGCGATGCCAATATTGATTATTCAAACTGGCCTGACATCACACTTGCCCCGCATATCGGGCTTAGCTATACGGTTAGCTAAGGAGATGCCCGTGGCCCAGTTCTCAGTTCACGATGCCAAGACGAACCTTTCCCGCCTGATCGCCGATGCGCTCGCGGGTGGCGAGGTCGTGATCGCGCGCGGCAGTGTGCCCGTGGTGCGTTTGGTGCCGGTTGATCCGCGTGGACGTCGGCAGTTCGGGGCGCTCAAGGGCAAGATCGCCATGGATGGACGCTTCGATGAGCCGTTGCCCGAGGATGAGTTAGCCGGGTGGAACCTCGATTGAGGCTACTGCTCGATACCCATGCGCTAATATGGTGGCTAGCGGGCGACGATGCGCTAAGCCTCCGCGCCCGTGACGCCATAGAAGACGAGGCCAATTCTGTCGCCGTTAGCGCCGCCTCGGCTATGGAGGTCGCTACCAAATTTCGTATCGGCAAGCTGCCTGGCGCGGCGTTTTTGGCCCAGAACTTCGAGGCCATCGTGGCCGAACAGGGCTTCGATACACTGGCGATCAGCGTTCACCACGCCCGTCTCGCCGGAGAAATGAACATCCCCCACAAAGACCCGTTCGACCGGTTGCTGATCGCCCAAGCGCTGGCTGAAGATTTGATGCTGGTATCGAACGAGGCGCTGTTCGATGGTTTTGCCGCGAAGAGGCTCTGGTAACGGCCTAAGCAGACTTGGTGCTCGGCGCTGGCGGTGCGGGTGGGATTCGAACCCACGTTAAGCTTTCACCTAAACACGCTTTCCAAGCGTGCGCCTTCAACCACTCGGCCACCGCACCATCACCACAGGTCCTATCCGTTTGGCCGAAATCTTGCGACCTTGGCGGTGGATAGGGCTGATCTGAGCCGGGGGTTGGTCCCGGTCAGGAAGGCGCGGAATATACAGACCTAAGCGCTTAGGACAACGGGTAGAGTGTGTTTTTTCGCACGGCCTGACATTTAACCGTTTGCGGCCTATATTGAGGGGACCTGCTGATGGAGCGCGCCATGCTGTTTGCCAAGAAATCCCTCGACCTACCGACCGCTGAAACCGCCTTGCCGGGCCGGGCCATGGCCATTCCGACGGCGCGGACCCATCTGCTTACGGGTTTGCCGCTAAAGGGCCCCTATGGCGAGGGGCTGGAAGTGGCCTATCTGGCCATGGGCTGTTTTTGGGGCGTTGAGCGGGTGTTCTGGAAGCTTCCAGGCGTGGCGCTGACGGCGGTGGGCTATGGCGCAGGCGTCACCCCTAATCCGACCTATGAGGAGGTCTGCAGTGGCCGCACGGGCCATACAGAGGTGGTCAAGGTGGTGTTCGATCCCGCTGTGATTTCCTATGAGGCGCTGCTCAAGACCTTCTGGGAAAATCACGATCCGACGCAAGGGATGCGTCAAGGCAATGATATCGGTACCCAGTATCGCTCGGGTATCTATCCCGTAAACGAGGCTCAGGCTCAGATCGCTGAGGCGAGTTGCGCGGCCTATCAGGCGGCACTCACCGCCCGAGGGCTTGGCCGGATCACGACCGAGATCTTGCCCGCGCCGGAATTTTTCTATGCCGAGGACTATCACCAGCAATATCTGGCCAAGAATCCGAACGGCTATTGCGGTATTTCCGGCACCGGTGTGACCTGTCCCATCGGTGTGGGCGTCAGCGCCTAGTCCTCATTGATTCGGCTCTTATCGCGCGTGTCGGGCATGGTCAGGAAGACCAGCAGCGACAGGGCGATACAGCCACTGACATAGACATAGAACCACGATTCATGGCCGCCTTGCTTGAGCCACAGGGCGACATATTCTGCTGTACCGCCAAAGATCGAGTTGGCGAGGGCATAGGGTAGGGCGACCCCCAGGGTTCGCACATGGGCGGGAAATAGCTCGGCCTTCACCACGGCGCTGATCGAGGTGTAGCTGGAGATGATGGCTAGGGCGGCACAGACGAGGAGCAGGGCGGTCATCTCGTCGCGGGTCTGGCTCAAGGCGTTGAAAATCGGAACGGTACAGAGGCTGCCCAGCACGCCAAAGGTGATCAGCATAGGCTTGCGCCCGACCCTGTCGGACATCCAGCCCGCGACGGGCTGCAGGACCATGAACAGTACAAGGCTTAGGGCACTGATGCTGGTGGCCGATTCCTTGCTAAAGCCCGACGTATTGTGCAGATATTTCTGCATATAGGTGGTGAAGGCATAGAAGGCCAAGGAGCCACCCATGGTCATGCCCACGACCATCAAGGCCTCACGAGGATGGGCCAACAGGGCGCTGATCGTACCGCCCTTGGGCGTAAGATTGTCATCAGCAGCCTTGGCCTTGAGTTGTTCAAAGGCGGGCGTCTCATCGATGCTGCTGCGCAGATAGAAGGCCACGACGGCCAGGGCACCGCCCATAAAGAAGGGAATACGCCAGCCCCAGCTTTCGAGCTCGCTTTCTGGCATAGTCGCTTGCAGCACCATCAAGGTGCCCAGGGCGAGCAACTGGCCCATGATCAGGGTCACATATTGCCAACTGGTCCAAAAGCCTCGGTTCTTTGAACTGGCCATCTCGGACATGTAGGTGGCGCTGGCGCCATATTCGCCGCCGACGCTGAGGCCTTGGAACATGCGGGCCAGAACGAGGATGATAGGTGCGACCATACCTATGGTGCTGTATCCGGGGGTCAGGGCGATGACCATTGAGCCGCCACACATCATGACCATTGACAGGGTTAAGGCCGCCTTGCGTCCGACCCGGTCGGCATAGGCCCCCATCATCCAGGCCCCAACCGGACGCATCAGAAAGCCTACGGCAAAGACGGCGGCGGCGCTGAGCAACTGCGCGGTCTGATCGCCCTTGGGAAAAAAGGCCTTGGCGAAATAGAGCGAGAAGGAGGCATAGACGTACCAGTCAAACCACTCGACCAGATTGCCGACAGAGCCGCCGATGATCGACCCGATCCGGCGTGCCACTGGCTTTTTCTCGTCACCCATTGTTGTTCCGCCCCGACTCTTGCTTGAGCCTTAGCCTAGAGGCTTTGACCGCCCTGTCGAGATGGCCCGAAGCTCAATCAATCTGATAGCCCTTGGCCTCAAGGCGAGCCTTCATGGCGGGGCGCAGGGCAGGCCAGTCCTCAGCAAGAAGCCCAAGGCCTATGACATCGTGAAATTGCCCATTCTTCATCACGTGCTGGCGGTACAGCGCCTCGCGTTGGAAGCCGAAGCCGAGATGGAGCCGCCATGCAGGCTCATTGGATAGGAGCACTTCGGTCCAAAACTTGTTCAGGCCGAGCGGGCCGAAGACCTGCTCGATCAGCCAATATTCGACATAGGCTCCGACCCCTTTGCCTCGGGCAGCGGGTTCGGCCAGATAGTGACCTAGACTGCAGCGGCCATTGCGCGGATCAATATCGGCCAGATTGGCGACGCCAGCGGGAACGCCATTGACCTCGATTATCCAGTAGCGGCGGCGCGGATCGCCCGCCAGACCATCGAACCAGCGGTCATGCTCGACGCGGCTGATCAGGTGATCCGTATACATAAAGACCGAGACCTCCGGGCTATTGCGCCAGAGGTGCATCCGCTCGCGGTCATCTTCGGTCAGGTCGCGTAAGGTGACTTCAGGCATGAGGGCCTCAATATCGCCGATCGCCGCCCAAGGCCCAGAGGTCTGGCCGGGACTGGACAAAGACGCGGACATTGTTCGAGGTGAAATCAGGCTTGCGCGGATAGAGCGCCACATAGACCGCGCGGACAAAGTCTAGGTCGTCGGGCCGGTCGACGGTCCAGCGAACCTCGCCCTCGGAAGCTTGCTGCTCAAGGCCGGTGATGGTGAAGCGTTCGGGCTGTTGGGCGATAAAGGCGGTGACATGCTCGCGGTGATAGGGGTCTGTGGCCTCTTGAGCAGCGAGGCGCAGAACATCTGCCCGTACTACTTCGATATCCAGACCCTTGGGATAGCTGCGGCGTGTTGGGACGTTGGAGGTGAAGTCCGCGCCCGAGACCTCGAACAGATCAATCGTCTCATCGATCAGGCCCGGGTCTGCGAGGGGGCAGTCGGCGGTCAAGCGCACAACCGTTTCGTCAGGACCGAACTGGTCTAGCGCCCCGATGAAGCGGTCCAGAACATCCTCCAACGAACCGCGATAGACCCCGATCCCTTCGGCCCTCAGCCGCTCGGCCAAGACATCATCGCTGGCGTCGGTCGAGGTGGCCACCACGATCTGATCCAACCGCTTGGCGCGTTTGAGCCGCTCGATCTGGCGCAGAATCATCGGCTGACCGACAAGGTCCGCCATCACCTTGCCCGGAAGGCGGGTCGAGCTCATGCGGGCTTGCAAGATGGCGAGGGTCAGGGCATCGATCCTTCTGTAACCCCACCTTTAAACCACAAAAGCCTTACTGATTTCTGTTGTCCTTACGCGCCCATACTTTCGGCGGTGATGTTGAACAGGTCGGCGGAGCCTTGGGTCACGGCGGCGGTCAGGCCGGGGGCTTGGGCGAGGATATGTTCGCTATAGATGCGGGCGAGTCCGATCTTGGTCCGCCAATAGGCCGTGTCGCCTTCGCCGGCCGCCAGATGACGCGCCGCCGCCAGAGCGCCCTTGCCGAGCATCCAACCGCCCATCACATCTCCCACCAGCTTAAGATAGGCCGCAGCCCCCGCCAGGGCGTCGGGTTGGGCGTGGCCGCGTCGCTCGATCAGCCAGCCGGTGGCGGCCTGCACAGCGGCGATCCCGTTCTCCAGCCGCGTGCCGACCGTATGCAGCCAAGCATTATCGTGGCTCTTGAGCGCCGAGGCGGTCGGCCAGATGTCGTTGATCAGTTGCCGAACCGCCTCGCCATTGCCCATGGCCAGCTTGCGGCCCATCAGGTCTATGGCTTGGATGCCGTTGGTGCCTTCATAGATCGGCGCAATGCGAGCGTCGCGATAGTGCTGGGCCGCGCCGGTCTCTTCAACAAAGCCCATGCCGCCATGAATCTGGACGCCCATCGAGGCGACCTCGACACCCACATCGGTGGACCAAGCCTTGGCCACGGGAACGAACAGTTCTTCGCGCAGACGCGCGGCCTCGCGCAAGGCCGGGTCTATGTCCAACTGGGCCACATCGGCAGCGATGCCGGTGGCGAGGCAGATGGCGCGGGCGGCCTCGATGCGGGCCTTCATCAGCATCAGCATGCGCCGCACATCGGGATGGTCAAAGATGCGAGCGGGATGTTCGACCGTCCAGGCTGAGCGGCCCTGCTTACGCTCGACCGCATAGGCCAGAGCCCCCTGATAGGCCCGTTCGGCAATTCCGACGCCCTGCATGCCGACATTAAGGCGCGCGGCATTCATCATGGTGAACATGTGGGCTAGGCCCTGACCCTCTTGCCCGACCAGCTCTGCCTTGGCTCCCTCGAATAGCATGATGCAGGTGGGGGAGCCGTGAATGCCGAGCTTATGCTCGATACCGCCGGGCCTCACATCGTTTGCCGCGCCGAGGCTTCCGTCTTCGGCGGTCAGATATTTGGGGGCAAGGAACAGGGATATGCCCTTCACGCCCTCGGGCGCACCGGGCAGTCGGGCCAGCACCAGATGGACGATATTGTCGGCCACATCATGGTCGCCCCAGGTGATGTAGATCTTCTGGCCATAGAGCCTGTAACGCCCTTCGCCATCTGGCTCTGCGCGGGTGGTCAGGGTGCCAAGGTCTGAGCCAGACTGTGGCTCAGTCAGGTTCATGGTACCGGTCCACTCACCGCTAATCATACGCGGCAGATAGAGCGCCTTTTGCCGGTCTGAGCCGTGAGCGTGCAGGGCCTCGATTGCGCCTTGGGTCAGCATCGGGCAAAGGCCAAAGGCCATATTGGCGGCGTGGATGGTCTCAAAGACCGCCAGTTCCAGCGCCTTGGGCAGGCCTTGACCACCATAGTTCGGATCGGCGGCCAGACTGTTCCAACCGCCTTCGGCAAAGGCCTTATAGGCCTCGGCAAATCCGGGGGCGGCGGTAACCTTGCCATTAGCATAGACCGCGCCGTGCTTGTCACCGATCCGGTTGAGCGGAGCCAAGACGCCGGTGGCAAGATCGCCTGCCGCTTCCAGAACCGCCGCCATCAGGTCGGCGTCGAAATCGGCAAAGGCACCGCCTTGGTTCACCTGACCAATATTGACCACATCGGTCAGGGCAAAGCTGAGGTCACGAAGGGGGGCGCGATAGGTCATTTGACACTCGTTGGGCAAGCCGTTTCGGCAAGGGGCGCTATGTCTCTCTTTAAGATGATGGCCAGTCTATGCCAAGTCGCTATGATGGTGCAGTTTCTTGATCCGGACCCTTGCGCCTCCACCCTATCATGACTAGATGGCGCTAACTGCAACTGACCATATTGCAATTAGGAGATACCATGTTTCGCTCAATCCTCGTCGCCGCAGCGGCCCTGACCCTGATTACCGCGCCGACCGTTATGGCCGCGCCGGGTGTGTCGTCCAAGGCCGTGGCGGACATGCCCGCAGGGACCTATGGCATTGATATAACCCACGCCAGCCTCGTGGCTAAGGTCGGCCATATGGGCTTTTCGAACTATGCCATGCGCTTCACCAAGATGGATGCGCGCTTCACCTTTGACCCCGCCAACCCGACGGCGGCCAAGGTGACGGCCACGATTGATCCCGCATCGGTTGATACCGGTAGTCCCAGCTTCGATGAGAAGCTCAAGGGGCCAACTTGGCTGAACACCGCTAAGTTCCCAACCATCAGCTTCGCTTCAACCGCTCTGGTCTTGACCGGTGCCAACACAGGCAAGATGACCGGCGACCTGACCTTTCTTGGCGTGACCAAGCCCGTGACACTGGATGTGACTTGGAACGGTGTGGGCTCAGGCATGATGACCGAAACGCGCACAGGTTTTTCCGCGACCGGTTCGATTAAGCGGACCGATTTCGGCTTTGGTACCTATGTGCCGGTGATCAGCGACATGGTCGATCTGATTATTGAGATTGAATTCACGAAGAAATAGGATTGTTTTCCATCCGGTCCCTTGCCGTTGATGAGCAAGGGGTCGGGGGAAGGCGCGGCTTAGCGCCATATGGACCAGAGGCTTGCTTGGGTGCTCTAGGCTCTGTTGGGCAGGACCTTCCAATATTGACGGGATATTCAAATGACCGATAGGCCTCAAGACCGTTACACCACGGTAGCCATTGTGCTCCATTGGCTGATCGCCTTGGTCCTGATCAGTACAATCGCCGTGGCTTGGCAGTTTGACGATGCCAAGGGATTGGCCAAGTTCCAACTGTTCCAGTTGCATAAGTCCTTGGGCATAACGGTCTTGGTCCTCAGCCTCGCCCGTCTCGGTTGGCGCTTAATCAATCCCGCTCCCGCCCCTTTGGCGAGCCTCAAGCCCTGGGAAAAGGTCCTGTCCAAGGCGGTGCATGTCGGCTTCTATGTCGTCATGCTTGGCCTGCCCTTGACCGGTTGGTTGGTGGTTTCGGCCTCGCCCAAAAATATCCCGACCCTGCTCTATGGGACCATAGACCTGCCCTATCTGCCCTTCGTTCATGGTCTGGCACAGGAGCAGGCTCATAATTTGGAAGAGCTGTTCGAAAAGGTGCATGAAGCGATGGGCAAGGTGATCTATGTCCTGACCGTGCTCCATGTCGGCGCGGCGTTGAAACACCAGTTCATCGACCGAGACAGCGTCCTGTCGCGGATGGTGCCGTTTTTGAAGAAGGCCTGATCCATGTCTAAACATTCGGCCCTAACCGCTATCGCCGTCCTGTCTCTGACCAGTCTGTCGGCTGGCGCAGCCCTGTCGGCCACCCGCTGGACGGTCGATAAGGCGGCCTCGCGCGTGGGATTTGAGGCGGCCATGAATGGTGAGGGCTTTACCGGCACCTTCAAGCGCTATGACACCCAAATCAGCTTTGACCCTAAGGATTTGAAGGGCTCTAAGGCGGTGGTCTCCATCGATATGACCTCGGCCTTCACCAATGAGCAGACCCGCGATGAGTCCTTGCCCACCGCCGATTGGTTCAATGCCGACAAGTTCCCCCGCGCGACCTTTGTTACCAAAGGCTTCACGGCCTTGGGCGGTGGAAAATATCAGGCGGCTGGCGATCTGACCCTCAAGGGAGTGTCCAAGCCCATCGTCTTGCCCTTCACCTTGGTCATCAGCGGTGATACGGCCAAGATGACCAGCGCCATCATCGTCAATCGGCTGGTCTTTGGCGTGGGGCAAGGCCAGTGGAAGACCGAGGAAGCCATTCCGGCCCGGGTGACGGTTCGCATCGCCCTGACGGCCAAGAAGGTGCCGTGATCACGACGACGGTAGAGGTTACCGCCCAGGCCCTCAGCGACGGTGCCTTAGTCCTCTTGCCTACCGAAACGGTCTATGGATTGGCCGCAGACGCCAGCAATCCCTTGGCCGTGGCGGCGATCTATCAGGCCAAGGGTCGGCCCAGTTTCAATCCCTTGATCGCCCATGTTGCAGACCTCGAGGCCGCGCGAGCCATCGCCGTGCTCGACGAGCGCGCGCTGAAGCTGGCCTGCGCCTTTTGGCCAGGACCCTTGACCCTTGTTGCACAGGTCCGCGCGCCAGAGTTGGTCTGTGATCTGGCCCGGGCAGGGTTAGATACGGTTGCGGTGCGTGTGCCGGGGCATGATCGGGCCCGCGCGGTCTTGCGCGCCTTTGGCAAGCCGGTGGTCGCCCCCTCGGCCAATCGATCAGGCCGACCCAGCCCCACCAACCTTGCCGATGCGTTAGAAGAGACCGGCTTTGCGGTGGCCGCTGCCTTGGACGGCGGGGCCTGCAGGGTTGGGCTGGAGTCCACGGTGGTCGCTGTGTTCGGCGGGAAGGCGCGGCTCTTACGGCCCGGTGCCGTTACCCGCGCCCAGATCGAGGCGATCATTGGCCCTCTGAGTGACGATCAAGACACGGTGGATGCCCATCGCTCGCCGGGGCGCTTGGCTCTGCACTATGCCCCCGATGCGCCGGTGCGATTGAATGTGATCGAGGCTTTGCCGGGCGAGGTGTTTTTAGGATTTGGTTCAATGGGCACGGGGGAGTTTAATCTCAGCCCATCCAGCGACTTGGCCGAAGCCGCTGCCAATCTGTTCGCCTTTCTGCGCGCGGCAGACCGGTTGAAACCCACCGCCATCGCCGTTGCCCCGATCCCGCAGGAAGGCCTGGGTGAGGCGATCAATGACCGGCTTAATCGCGCGGCGGGGTTTGTGGGGTAGGAGTTTTTAATCTTCCCCTTCTGGGGGAAGTACCGGCGAAGCCGGGGTAGGGGGTTCTTTTTCTGGAGAAAAAGTAAGGCCCTCACCCAACCCTCTCCCACAGGGAGAGGGCTAAGAAGAACGGATAAGCCCTCGCCCCCTTGGGGGAGAGGGTTGGGTGAGGGGGATGGGTCCAATCCCCCTCATTCATCCCAACCTTACGCCTGCCGAAGGACGAGGAACCCATACCCTGCACAAGAGAACTGGTCATTTACCGTTCATCTTACCTATACTAGAAATTACTTTTCCAACAGGAGATGGACCCCATGATCAAGATCGCTCTTACCGCCCTGACCGCCAGCCTTGCCTTGGCGGGCGTAGCAAGCGCTTCGGATGTCACTGGTGTGTGGCGCACCTCAGAACGCGGCGGACGGATCGAGATTAACCCCTGTGGTAAATCCATCTGCGGCAAGATCGTGGGTGGAAATTCGGGACCGGGTGAGGTCGAAACCGATGCCAAGAACAAGGACGCGGCTCTTCGCAACCGGCCTCTCAATGGCCTTGTGATCATGAAGGGCTTTTCGGGCGGCCCCAATGAGTGGACCGGCGGCACGATCTATAATCCCAATGACGGCGGCACCTACAAGGCTAGCGTCAAGCTCGCCGCGCATGACACGCTGCAGGTCAAGGGCTGCGTCGCGGCCATGATCTGCCAGACCCAGACCTGGAAACGCCTGAAATAGGCGGGCCAGCGCGCTCCTAAAGGGGCGCGCAGACGGCTTTCAGCCAATCAGCAATGGGCGCTTCGAGCTGCGGTGCGATCACCTCGACCACGCGGGCGTGATAGGCATCGATCTGAGCGATCTCTTCGGGGGTCAGCAGAGCCTTGACCATCAGGCGCCGGTCGATAGGCGCAAGGGTCAGTTGCTCAAAGCCGAGCATGGACCGTTCGCCACCCGCTATGGGGCTCGCGGGGGTGACCACCTGAAGGTTCTCGATGCGGATGCCATATTCGCCATCCTTATAGAAGCCAGGCTCGTTCGACACGACCATGCCCGGCTGTAGCGCAATAGTGTTCGGCATCTTGGAGATCCGGTGCGGGCCCTCATGGACGCCCAGATAGCTGCCGACCCCGTGGCCTGTTCCATGATCATAGTCCAGACCTGCCATCCAAAGCGGAAGGCGCGCCAGAACATCTAGGGCGGAGCCCGTCGTGCCAACCGGGAAGCGCACGCGGCCCAAGGCCAGATGGCCCTTCAAGACCAGCGTAAAACGTTCAGCCATTTCGGCGGTGGGCTCACCAATCGCGATCGTGCGGGTCACATCGGTGGTGCCGTCCAGATATTGCCCGCCGGAATCGACCAGCAGCAAGGAGCCGAACTTGGCGCGCTGATTAAGGCGCGCGGAGGGGTGATAGTGACAGATGGCCCCGTTCGACCCTGCCCCGGCAATGGTGTCGAAGGACAGGTCCTTGAGCATGCCGGTGGCTTCGCGCAGGCCCTCCAACTTGGTGACCGCCTCCAGCTCATCGGGTGGGGAGACCTGACCCTCCGTGGCCAACCAGTAGAGGAAGCGGGTCAGGGCCGCGCCATCGCGGGCATGGGCCTTGCGGCTACCTTCGATCTCGACATCGTTCTTGCAGGCGCGGGGCAGGGCGCAGGGGTCCATGGCTCGGACGATCTTGGCTCCAGCACTGGCCAGACGCTCGAAATACCAGGCCGAGGACTGGGCCGGATCGATCAGAACCGTCTTGCCCTTCAGCCCATCCAGGGCGGCAGGCAGGGCTTCGGATGGTTGAAGCGCAACCTCATTACCCAGCCATGCAGGCAGGTCCTCAGTGACCTTGGCTGGGTCGAGGAAGAGTTGGGCAGTGCCATCGCGGTTCAAGATGGCTTGGGCGAGCGGCAGGGGCGAGCGGATCACGTCGCCGCCGCGAATGTTAAAGAGCCATGCCATGGAGGCCGGAGCCGTCAGGACGGCAACATCGGCCTCACCCAGAGCCGAACCGATGCGGGCCCGCTTGGCCTTGGAGTCTTCACCAGCATAGGCCAGAGGATGCGGCACCACAGGCGCGCAGGGCTGGGCCGGACGGTCGCTCCAAGCCTGATCGAGCGGATTGGCGGCGACGGGCTTGAGGGTCGCTCCAACGGCCGCAGCGGCGGCTTGGAGGCGCTCCAAGGTCTCGGGGCTGTGTAGGCGCGGATCATAGCCGATCACCTGGCCAGCCTTAGCCGCCTCGGTCAGATAGGCAGGCACGCCGCCCTCAACCAGATCGCGGATCTCAAATAGGGACCGATCGACCTGATCGCGCACCTGGATGGTGTAGCGGCCATCGACAAAGACGGCGGCCTTGTCCTTGAGGATCACGGCGGCACCGGCCGAGCCGGTAAAGCCCGTCGCCCAAGCCAGCCGGTCATTGGCCGCAGGCAGATATTCGTTCTGATGCTCGTCCTCGTGAGGCAGCAATAGCCCGTCCAGACCTTGGGCGGCCATGGCCTGCCGGATCAGGGGGAGGTGCTTGGAACCGAAGGACGGATCGGTGGATTCTTCAAAGGACTGGCGCATGGCGCGAGGGTATGACTTTCGCCGTCAGGGTGCAATCGGGGGGACGGTGAAAATCGAACCGCGCGTCATTGCGAGGCGCATCGCGCCGAAGCAACCCAGGGGGATATCACTTGAGGTTCGTGTCAGTCCCCTGGGTTGCTTCGCTTCGCTCGCAATGACGCGGTGAAAGAACAAGGCCCTTTCCCCCCTTGAGGGGGAGAGGGTTGGGAGAGGGGGGGTATCCACCGTCCTCTGCATCGTGTTCCCTGCGCTGGCGGTCATCCAGCGGGCCGCTGTCCGTCTGAGTGAAAGGGTCTGGGTCCCCGCCTTCGCGGGGAAGGCAGAATTTAGGGCCTTGCGTCTTCCTCGTGCTTCGACAGGCTCAGCATGAGGAAGGGTGTGAGGCCTGATCTATCCCATTCATCCTCATCCTGAGCCTGTCGAAGGACGAGGATGGTCCTTTACCCCCGGCGCAGAACCAGCGCGGCCCAAGCGTCTCTATGGATGCGACGTTCCAACTTAAACCCACGCGACAGGTAGGCCGCGCGCACGAGGCGTTCCTGGCTGCGTAGGAGGCCGGATAGGATCGCAATGCCGCCGGGCTTCAAAGCGCCCTTGATGTCTTGGGCGAGGAACACCAGAGGCCGGGCCAAGATGTTGGCAAAGACCAGATCATAGGGGGCATGTTCGCGCACGGCACGGTGACTAAGGCCAAAGGCGTGGACGAAGCGGGCATTGGTCTGGTTGACCTTGGCGTTCTCTTTCGAGATGCGGACCGAGACGCGGTCAATATCGGTGCCGACGGCCTTAGCGGTACCGGTACGGGCCGCAGCGATGGCCAGAACGCCGGTGCCTGCGCCAACATCGAGCACGCGGCCAAAGCGCTTGGATTTCAAAAGCTGGTCATAGGCCAGAAGACAGCCGACCGTGGTGCCATGGTGGCCCGTGCCAAAGGCGGCTCCCGCCTCGATGCGTAGGTTGACGCTGTTGACCGGCGCGCGGCCTCGGTCATGGACGCCATGAATGAAGAACCGGCCAGCCCGCACAGGCGGCAGGCCAGACAGGGCCATGGCTAGCCAGTCGGCATCAGCCAGTTTCTCGCAGGTGACGATCAGTCCCTCAAAACCACCCAGAACCGCTTGATATTGCGCAGACTCTTCCTCAGTGGTCGGGAAGGCATCGATGCGCCAGACATCATGGTCCTCGTCCTCTTCAAGGATCGAATAGGTGGTGCTTTCCAGCAGCGTGTCCTCGTCCACCGCGCGGGCGGCGGCCTCGGCGATCAGGCGCGGGCCCCTGGCGATAATCTGGTAGGCTGTGTCGTCGGTCATGGCGCTCTGGTTCACAAATCGAGGTCAGTAGGACTGCAGGGCGCGGACTTCCAGACCCTCCGGCGTGGCCAAGGCGATGGCTTGGGCGGCGGCGAGGGCTCCGGCGGTGGTGGTATAGTAGGGGATCTTCATCATCAGGGCCGAGCGGCGGATCGAGAAGCTGTCCTGAATGGATTGCTTGCCCTCGGTGGTGTTGAACACCAGCTGCACGTCGCCGTTCTTCATGGCGTCGACAATGTTGGGACGTCCTTCGAGCACCTTTTTCACCGCCGTAGCTTCAATGCCCTGCTCGCGCAGATAGTCGGCAGTACCGGCCGTCGCGATGATTTTAAAGCCCTTGCCGACCAGCAGCTTAACGGCATCGAGCACGAAGGGCTTGTCGCCTTCCTTGACCGAGACGAAGGCTGTTCCAGCTTCCGGCAGGACGACCCCGCCGCCGAGCTGGCTCTTGGCAAAGGCGCGGGCAAAGGCTGGGGCGAAGGTCTCGCCCTCGCGGCGCCAGTCCAGCCCCATAACTTCACCGGTCGAGCGCATTTCTGGGCCAAGCAGCGTGTCGACGCCGGGGAAGCGGGCGAAGGGGAAGACCGCCTCCTTGACGGCCACATGCTCATAGACCTTTTCGGTCAGGCCAAAGCTGGCCAGGCTGACGCCCGCCATCACCTTGGCCGCGATCCCGGCCAGCGGCTCACCGATGGTCTTGGCCACGAAGGGTACAGTGCGCGAGGCGCGGGGATTGACCTCCAGCACAAAGATGCGCGGAGCGTCGGATTGGGGCTCTTCGATGGCGAACTGCACATTCATCAGACCGCGCACATTCAGGGCCTTGGCCATGGCCTCGGTCTGACGCTTCAACTCGTCAATAATGGCGGGGCGGAGGGAATAGGGCGGCAAGGAGCAGGCACTATCGCCCGAATGGACCCCGGCCTCTTCAATATGTTCCATGACCCCAGCAACGAACACGGTCTCGTCATCGGCAATGGCGTCCACGTCCACCTCAGTGGCGCGCGACAGATATTGGTCGATCAGAACGGGACTGTCGCCGGACACCTTAACGGCGTCGCGGACATAGCGGGTCAGTTGCTCATCATCGCGGATGATCTCCATGGCCCGGCCACCGAGCACGTAGGAGGGGCGGATGACGATGGGATAGCCAACCGAATGGGCCCCGGCAAAGGCCTCTTCGACCGAGCGGGCGATGGCGTTGATCGGCTGAGCAATACCGATCTTGTGCAGCAATTGCTGGAAGCGTTCGCGGTCTTCGGCCAAGTCGATGGCGTCAGGCGAGGTGCCGAGGATGGGGATGCCCGCATCTTCGAGGGCTTGAGCCAGCTTGAGGGGCGTCTGACCACCGAACTGGACGATCACGCCGATCAAGGTGCCGTTGGAGCGCTCGACATCCAACAGTTCCAACACATCTTCGGCCGTCAGGGGCTCGAAATAGAGGCGGTCGGAGGTGTCATAATCGGTCGACACGGTCTCGGGGTTGCAGTTGACCATGATCGACTCCACGCCGATCTGGTCGAGGGCGAAGGCGGCATGACAGCAGCAATAGTCAAACTCGATGCCTTGGCCGATCCGGTTGGGACCGCCGCCGAGGATCACGGCCTTGCGACGGTTGGAGGGCTCGGACTCGCAGTCCGGTACCTGACCCAAAGCACCGCTTTCATAGGTCGAATACATGTAGGGGGTCTTGGCGAAGAACTCCGCCGCGCAGGTGTCGATGCGCTTATAGACCGGGCGCACGCCCAGCGCTTGACGGGCCGAGCGGACAGTCTTTTCCGTACCCTTGGTCAGTTCGGCCAGACGCGCATCCGAAAAGCCCATGGCCTTGATCTTGCGCATGGCATCGGCATCGGTCGGCAGGCCTTGGCGGCGGATCTCGGCCTCGGTCGCGATGATGGTCTCGATCTGGCGAAGGAACCAGGGCTCGTAGGAACAGGCCCCGTTGATCTCTTCGACGCTCAGGCCATGGCGAAAGGCTTGGGCAATGACGCGCAGACGGTCCGGGGTCGGCTGGCCCAGCGCGCGAACGATGGCGGCCTTTCCGGTTTCTGGATCACCCGCCCCCTCAATCTCGATCTCGTTAAAGCCAGTCAGGCCGGTTTCGAGGCCGCGCAGGGCCTTCTGGGCACTTTCAGCGAAGGTGCGGCCAATGGCCATGACCTCGCCCACGGATTTCATGGAGGTGGTCAGATAGGGCTCCGCGCCGGGATATTTCTCGAAAGCAAAGCGCGGGATCTTGGTGACCACATAGTCGATGGTCGGCTCGAACGAGGCCGGGGTCGCGCCGGTGATGTCGTTCATCAGTTCATCAAGGGTATAACCCACGGCCAGGCGGGCCGCGACCTTGGCAATGGGAAAGCCGGTCGCCTTGGAGGCCAGGGCCGAGGAGCGCGAAACGCGGGGGTTCATCTCGATGACGACCATGCGGCCGTCCTTGGGATTGACCGCGAACTGCACGTTTGAGCCGCCGGTCTCGACACCGATCTCGCGCAGCACGGCGATCGAGGCCGCGCGCATCCATTGATATTCCTTGTCCGTCAGGGTCAGGGCCGGGGCGACCGTGATGGAGTCTCCCGTATGGACGCCCATCGGATCGATATTCTCGATCGAGCAAACGATGATGCAGTTGTCGGCCTTATCTCGGACGACCTCCATCTCATATTCTTTCCAGCCCAGAACGCTCTCTTCGATCAGCACTTCGCTGGTCGGGGACATGTCGAGGCCGCGCTCCACGATCTCGCGGAACTCTTCCATATTGTAGGCAATGCCGCCGCCGGTGCCGGCAAGGGTAAAGGAGGGGCGGATGATGGCGGGCAGGCCGACAAAGGGCTGAGCCTCCAGCGCCTCATCCATCGTGTGGGCGGCCCGGCTGCGGGGGCTTTCGAGGCCCAGCTTGTCCATGGCGTCGCGGAACTTTTGGCGGTCTTCAGCCTTGTCGATGACCGCAGCATTGGCGCCAATCATTTCAACGCCAAACTTGGCCAAGGTGCCGTCCGCTTCGAGCGCCAGAGCGCAGTTCAGCGCCGTCTGGCCGCCCATAGTGGGCAAAAGCGCGTCAGGCCGCTCCTTTTCGATGATCTTGGCCACGATCTGCGCGGTGATTGGCTCAATATAGGTCGCGTCGGCCACGTCGGGATCGGTCATGATCGTGGCGGGATTGGAATTGACCAGCACGATCCGATAGCCCTCGGCGCGCAGGGCCTTGCAGGCCTGAACCCCTGAATAGTCGAACTCACAGGCCTGGCCGATGACGATCGGGCCAGCGCCGATAATGAGAATGGTCTTCAGGTCCGTACGTTTCGGCATCACATCTTCCAAGCGCGTTCGGGGCCTGCGCACAGGGGTGCGGCCCGGAATCGATAAACATGTAGGTTAAGGGCCTCGTTTAGAGGGCCGCGGGGCAGGGGGCAAGGGCGCTCACGGCCTTTGCGTGAAATTGATGCCGCGACGGCGGGTTAAGGGTGTGTTTTAAAGCTAACATTATAAAGTAGATTTCTTTCTATAGCCCTCTCCCTGTGGGAGAGGGTTGGGTGAGGGCCTTACTTGTTTTGAACCTCGATCTCTCTCTCGGGTGTCCAGTCTGTGATCAGATCGACAGATCGTGCGGCCCGTCCGCCCCCTCACCCAACCCTCTCCCCCGAGGGTGAGAGGGCTAAGGAGATGGAAGCCCTCTCCCTGTGGGAGAGGGTTGGGTGAGGGCCTTGTTTTGGAGTGCCGATGCGCAATACCGTCCTGACTGAGCGCGGCATAAGGCTACGAGCAGAGGCCACCCGTGTGGAAGGGCTCTTGTGGGGCAGGTTGCGTAACCGGCCACTGGGCGGCTGGAAGTGGCGTCGTCAGGTGGCTATCGGGCGGCACATTGCTGACTTTGCCTGCGTCGAAGCCTTTTTGGTAATCGAGTTGGATGGAGGGCAACATTCAGATGCGACTGCCTATGATGAACGCCGTTCAGAGTATTTGGCGCAGTTGGGTTGGCGCGTGATGCGCTTTTGGAACCATGAGGTCTTGGCCGACATCGGGGCGGTCTGTGATCAACTCTACAGATCGTGCGGCCCGTCCGCCCCCTCACCCAACCCTCTCCCCCGAGGGGGCGAGGGCTAAGGAGTTGGAAGCCCTCTCCCTGTGGGAGAGGGTTGGGTGAGGGCCTTACTTGTTTTGAACCTCGATGTCTCTCGGGTGTCCAGTCTGTGACCAGATCTACAGATCGTGCGGCCCGTCCGCCCCCTCACCCAACCCTCTCCCCCGAGGGGGCGAGGGCTAAACATCATCAAGCCCTCTCCCTGCGGGAGAGGGTTGGGTGAGGGCCTTGTTTTGGGGATGCGAGGGCTAAGCCTTCGCGTCCATCAGATCGGCGAAGCGCTTGAAGATGTAGAGCGAATCTGTCGGTCCGGGGGAGGCTTCAGGGTGGTGCTGGACGCTGAAGACCGGCTTTCCAGATAGGGCGATCCCGGCATTGGTGCCGTCGAACAGCGAGACATGGGTCTCTTCGACGCCCGAGGGCAGGCTGTCGCGGTCCACGGTGAAGCCGTGGTTCATCGACACGATCTCGACCTTGCCGGTCGTCAGGTCCTTGACTGGGTGATTGGCCCCGTGGTGACCCTGATCCATCTTGGCGGTCTTGGCCCCAAGGGCGAGGGCCAGCATCTGATGGCCAAGACAGATGCCGAAGACGGGTGTGCCGCTGGCGACCAAGGCTTGGATTTCAGGCACGCTATAGGTGCCCGTCGCTGCCGGATCGCCGGGACCGTTGGACAGCATGATGCCGTCAGGATTGCGCGCCAGAATGTCGGCGGCACTGGTGTCAGCCGGCACGACCGTCACGTGGGCCCCGATGCTGGTCAGGGCGCGCAGAATGTTGCGCTTAACGCCATAGTCGATGACCACGACCTGATATTTCGGCTGACCCGCCTTGGCATAGCCCTCTGGCCAGGTCCAAAGGCCCTCGTCGAAGGTAAAGGGCTGACGGCAGCTTGCATCCTTGGCCAGATCCAGACCGACAATGCCGCTCCAAGCCTTAGCCTTGGCGACCAGAGCTTCAAGATCGAACTGACCCTCAGGGCTGTGGGCGATGACGCCGTGCGGCATGCCCTTATCGCGGATGACGCGGGTCAAGGCGCGGCTATCGACCCCGGCCAGACCGACCACACCGCGCTTGGCCATCCATCCGGCCAGGTCACCCTCGGCGCGCCAGTTGGCAGGCGGGGTTGGAACATCCCGGAAGATCGCGCCGCGGGCCGCAGTCACCGCGCCTTGGCCGAACTCTTCAAGGTCTTCGCCATTGACGCCGACATTGCCGATATGGGGGAAGGTGAAGGCCACGATCTGGGCCATGTAGGACGGATCGGTGAGGATTTCCTGATAGCCGGTCATGGCCGTATTAAAGCAGACCTCGCCCAGAGCGTCCCCGACGGCCCCGACCCCGATCCCTTGAAGAACGGTTCCGTCTGCCAGAACCAAAACGCCCGTTGCGCCAGACATCAGCTTTGCGGTCATGTAACAAGCGCCTCCGGTTGCGACTGGGCACGGCAATGGGCGGCCAAACGGTCGTCCTGACGGGCACTATGTCATGGAATCGGCAGGAAAGCGCCCCGCCGGACAAACGGAGGCGTTACTAGGGGTGAGGCGGCCTCGGGTCAAGCCATGACGGGATCAATCGACTCTTCTATAAGACTGGAAATAGGCAGAAGGCTTCCCAATGACCATCACCACAGTCGGTATCGATGCTGACGATACGCTTTGGCACAATGAGACGGTGTTTCGGCTGACCCAGGCGCGGTTTGCGGAGCTGCTCAAGCCATGGGCCGATCAAGACCATCTGCTGGAACGGTTGGCAGCGATGGAGCGCAAGAACCTTCAGTTCTATGGCTATGGGATTAAGGGTTTTACCCTGTCGATGCTCGAGACGGCGCTGGAACTGACCGGCGGGGACATTCCGGCGGCGGTGACGCGGGAGGTCTTGGCGGCGGGCCGAGAAATGCTGTCCCATCCGGTCGAGCCCTTGCCGGGCGTCGAGGCGGCCTTGACGGCGCTAGCGGCCCGCTGGCGGCTGGTCTTGATCACCAAGGGCGATCTGTTCGATCAGGAAAATAAGCTGGCGAGATCAGGCCTAGGCGACCTGTTCCATGGGGTCGAGGTGGTCTCTGAAAAGACAGCGGCCTCCTACAGCGCCATTTTCTCGCGTCATGGCCCCGGTCCGGACCGGGCCGTGATGATCGGCAATTCGGTCAAGTCCGACATCTTGCCCCCAATCGCGGCGGGCGCTTGGGCGGCCTATATTCCTTATGTCATGACCTGGGCCCATGAGGTGGCGGACCCGCCAGTGGATCATCCGCGCTATGTGCAACTGGCCTCGATTTCAGAAGCGCCCGATTGGGTCGCGATGGTTGAGCGTCTAATGGCCGAGGGGGGGTGCAGCCCCGGCCAAGCGGCGCTATAGTCCTACCGTGCGCTTTGATGACCGCTTCCTCGATGAGATCAAGTCCCGCCTTCGCCTGTCCGATGTGATCGGAAAAACGGTGAAGCTGCGGCGGCAGGGGCGTGAATATGCGGGACTGTCTCCCTTCACCAAGGAAAAGTCCCCGTCCTTTTTCGTTAATGATGACAAGGGCTTCTACCACTGTTTTTCGAGTGGAAAACATGGCGATCTGATCAGCTTCCTTCAGGAAACGGAGCGCTTGAGCTTTATGGAGGCGGTCGAGCGCTTGGCCGCTGAGGCCGGAGTGCCCTTGCCCGCGCAGGACCCTCAAGCCATCCAGCGCGAAAAGCAGCAACAGTCCCTGACCGATTGGCTGGTTCTAGCGGCGGCTTGGTATGAGGCCGAGCTGCGTCGTCCGGTCGGATCCGAGGCGCGCGCCTATCTGGACCGGCGTGGCCTGCCTGAGGCCGACCGCAAGCGCTTTGGGATTGGTTATGCCCCTGCCGGACGCACGGCCCTAAAGGACTATCTCGTCGCCAAAGGGGCACAGCCGCGCGAACTGGTCGAGGCCGGTCTCTTGATCGCGCCCGAAGATGGCGGCGCGCCCTATGACCGATTCCGTGACCGGATCATGTTCCCGATCACCGATCCGAGGGGCAAGGTCGTGTCGTTTGGTGGGCGGGCGCTCGATCCCCAGGCACGGGCCAAATATCTCAATGGGCCTGAGACGGACATCTTTCATAAGGGCGACCTGCTCTATGGGCTGTTCGAGGCGCGCAAGCTTCTATCCACGGGCGCAGTCGGAGCGGCCTCAACCGGCGGGCCGGTCGATGTCGGGCTGGTGGTGGTCGAAGGCTATATGGACGTCATTGCCTGTCAGCGCGCAGGCATCGCGGCCGTAGCACCGATGGGCACGGCCCTAACCGAACAGCAGATGGAGCGGCTTTGGCGGCTCCATCCCGAACCGACCCTGTGTTTTGATGGTGATGGGGCGGGCCAACGGGCGGCCGCGCGTTCTATCGAGCGGGCCTTGCCGCTGCTCAAGGCCGGTCGATCCTTGCGCTTTGCCATGGTCACCGGCGGCAAGGACCCGGATGATGTGCTGCGCGAGCAGGGGGCTGCGGCGCTCAAGGCGCAACTGTCCCAGACCGTTCCGTTCGTTGAGGCCCTGTTCGCCCTGCAACGCGATGCTGAGCCGCTGGATACGCCAGAGCGGCGGGCGGGGCTGAAGGCACGGCTCAGAGCGGCAGCTGCGACCATTCAAGACAAGGATCTGTCGCAAGAATATCGGAATGATCTTTTACGCCGGGTTGATGGGCTGAATGCGCCGGCTCAAGGCGCATCAGGGCAGGGGGGCTATGGCCAAACTCGGCCTGCACGCGCGCCCTTTGTGCCGAGAAAGCCAGGCTCAGGACCCTATGTTCCGCCCCTGATCAATACCCAAGAAGGGCGCGCGGCGGCGCGGCGTTTGTCGGCGTCCCTCGATCCTTTGGTTGCCGCTGTGGCCCAAGGCGCTCTGCTTCATCCCGACTGGCTTGACCCGGTTCTGGAGGTTTTGCAGGTCCATGGCTTTGGAGATCAAGCACTGGACGACTTGGCTAAAGAAATCATTCGTCTGCGTCTGGACAGTGACGTTCTTGACACAGAGGCCCTCACACGCCATCTGGCGTCTGTAGGATTCAGTATTTTGCTGAGCGAGATCGATAAGGCGGCCCTCAATGCAGGTGCCCCTTTCCTGAACCAGGATGCTTCGCTCGCAGATGCTAGGTCCCAATGGTCGCACGCCTTCGATGGTCTCATCCGAATGGCTGCGCTGGAACGTGCCCTATTGGCGGCAAAATCCGGACTGGGTTCGGGTGATGACGCTAACGTTTCCGACGCGGCTGAATTTATGCGGTTGAAGCTGGAACGGGACGGTCTTCGTCGCGCGATCAAGACAGGAACCTTTTGGACGGACGTCGATCCCTGAGCGCAGGGGCCTTGACGGGCCGCCCTTAGCCATTTTTCTGACGCGTGCTGCGCGCCGTCAGGACCGGAGATGCACATGAGCAATACGGCTGAGACGCAAGAAACCGAATCCAATTCCGACGGTCCCTTGCTTGACCTCACCGATGCGGGCGTAAAGCGCTTCATCAAGCAGGCCAAGACCCGTGGTTATGTAACCATGGACGAGCTGAACAAGGTCCTCCCATCCGAGGAAGTCACCTCCGAACAGATCGAAGACACCCTCGCTATGCTCAGCGAAATGGGCGTCAACGTGGTTGAGGCCGAAGAGGATGCCGAGGGCGGCGAAGTGGTGGTGCGCGAAGAAGCCGCCGTCATCGAGACCACGAAGCCTGACGCCTTCGACCGCACCGACGACCCCGTGCGCATGTACCTTCGCGAAATGGGCTCGGTTGAGCTTCTGTCGCGTGAAGGCGAAATTGCCATCGCCAAGCGGATTGAAGCCGGTCGCGACACCATGATCCGGGGGCTTTGCGAAAGCGCCCTGACCTTCGAGGCCATCATGGTTTGGCGCGAAGAACTGGGCACCGGCCGTATCCTGCTGCGTGAAGTCATCGACCTTGAGCAGACCTATGGCGGCGTGATGGGCGCGGCTGCGGCGGTCGTGGCCGAGGAGGCAGCGGCTGCAGCCCTTGAAGCCGGCCCTCAAGCCGAGCCCTCGATGGGCGACGTTGACGGTGATGGCGACGAAGATGATTTCGATGATGGGGCAGGCCCCACCGTCTCGGCCATGGAAGGCGAACTGCGCGAAGGGGTGATGGTCGTCCTCGACGCCATCGCCAGCGAGTTCGAAGCCTTCCGCAAGCTGCAAGAAAAGCTAGTCATGAGCCGCCTGCGCGGTGAAGACCTGCCGGATGCCGACCGCAAGGGCTATGAGGCCCGCTCGGCGGTGATCATTCAGCACCTCAAGACTTTGAAGCTAAACAATAACCGTATCGAGGCCCTGGTCGATCAGCTCTACGCCATCAACCGGCGTCTGATCGCCTTAGAGGGGCGTCTGCTGCGTCTGGCCGATTCCTACGGCATTTCTCGCCCTGAATTCCTGAAGGCCTATTACGGCACCGAGCTAGACCCGAACTGGCATGAGAAGGTCCGTGAGCTGGGCGTGCGCTGGACCAAGTTCGCCGAGAACGACGCGGGTCAGATCAGCGACATCCGCCAAGAGATCGCTGTGCTGGCCACTGAAACCGGTGTGCCGATCGACGACTATCGCCGCATCGTCCAGACCGTTCAAAAGGGCGAGCGCGAGGCCCGTCAGGCTAAGAAGGAAATGGTCGAGGCCAACCTGCGTCTCGTCATCTCCATCGCCAAGAAATATACCAACCGCGGCCTGCAGTTCCTCGACCTCATTCAAGAAGGCAATATCGGCCTGATGAAGGCGGTCGATAAGTTCGAATATCGCCGAGGCTATAAGTTCTCGACCTATGCGACCTGGTGGATACGTCAGGCCATCACCCGCTCGATTGCCGACCAGGCCCGCACCATCCGTATCCCGGTCCATATGATCGAGACGATCAATAAGATCGTCCGTACCAGCCGCCAGATGCTGCACGAGATTGGCCGCGAGCCGACGCCGGAAGAGTTGGCTGAAAAGCTAGCCATGCCGTTGGAAAAGGTGCGCAAGGTCCTGAAGATTGCCAAGGAGCCCATCTCTCTCGAAACCCCCATCGGGGACGAGGAAGATAGCCACCTCGGTGACTTCATCGAAGACAAGAACGCGGTCCTGCCCATCGATGCGGCGATCCAGAGTAATCTGCGCGAAACCACCACACGGGTTCTGGCCTCTCTCACCCCGCGTGAAGAGCGGGTCCTGCGTATGCGTTTTGGCATCGGCATGAACACCGACCACACCCTCGAAGAGGTCGGTCAACAGTTCAGCGTCACCCGCGAACGTATCCGCCAGATTGAAGCCAAGGCCCTGCGCAAGCTCAAGCACCCCAGCCGGTCGCGCAAGCTGCGGAGCTTCTTGGATAGTTAGGATGAATGAGGGGTGGGTGGATGTATCCCCCTCACCCAACCCTCTCCCCCAAGGTGGCGAGGGCTTATCTCATCGTTCTTAGCCCTCTCCCTGTGGGAGAGGGTTGGGTGAGGGCCTTACCTGTTTTCTTCACCGCGTGATTGCCCTTACATTCCGGGCTAGGCTCAGTACGAATCCAAATTCCCTCATCCGATTCTCGATTCGCTCCCTGATTCGCGAGCAAAAGGCCAAATTCCTTGTGGATAAGGACGTTGTCCCCAATTTATTTCCACGATTTACGCGTGTAAAAACTATCTTATAAGTCACTGATTGGGTTGAAAAAATATGAAATGGCCGGTTTGAGGAGCGCATTGCCTCGCCCCTGTCATTGACCGAAGCGGTTGCGGGGGCACCTCAGGACTGACATATAGCGGTTGTAAGACGGATTGCGGTTGGGCCCTCAAGAGGGCTTAGCCACCGGTATCAAGGCCTTCGAGAGATCGGGCTTTGCTATCGACTACAGGGGGGCGCACTGGCCCTCGCCGTACAGGATAAGACAGTTTTGACCCTTGTAACTGACGCTCGCGCTGATCTGCGCGCGCTGGTCGCCGCTGCATCGATGGGATCGGCATTCGGACTGGCGCTCGGTGGCCTTTACCTTGCAGGTGGGCTGGCACAAACGGCTTCAAGCCATGCCAAGATCGAACGCCTTGCTGATGCCGCATCGTCGGGCTTTTCAGACACAGTATTGACGGAGCAAGCGGGTACGGCCGACGCCGCAGCTTTGCATCTTGCACGCCGTCATGACCCAAATTTCGTCCCGACCACGATTGACCAAGAGCGCCAAGCGGCTCTGTTCGCACTGCGTCTTGAGCGCCGTTCGACCACGGACAACCGGTCGCAAGGTCGCATTGATGCGCGCGATCTGTTGATGCGCGCCAGCTATAGTGACACGACCCGTATTAGCCTGCCGCCTCTTCGTGGTGGTCGGTTCAACGCCCTGACTGGCGCGCGGGATTTGGATTGTCTGACTCAGGCGGTCTATTACGAGGCGCGTGGGGAAACCCCATCCGGCCAAGCGGCCGTGGCACAGGTTGTGCTCAACCGTGTCCGCCATCCGGCCTTCCCCAAGACCATCTGCGGCGTCGTGTTCCAGCGCGCGGATCATCGCGGCGGCTGTCAGTTCAGTTTTGCTTGCGATGGTTCCATGCGTTTGCCGATGGA
This sequence comes from Pseudomonadota bacterium, assembly GCA_041182245.1. Lineage (GTDB taxonomy): Bacteria > Pseudomonadota > Alphaproteobacteria > Caulobacterales > Caulobacteraceae > CAISGS01. Next base: position 59,495 of record JBEGNZ010000003.1, read on the forward strand.
CCGAGCCGCTTGGCACCGTGCCGAGCGCGTGGCTTCACGAGCCCTTGACGGCGCAACCGTGTCGCAGGTCGGTAAGGCCACCCACTTCCACACCACGTCAGTGTCGCCCGAGTGGGGCGCAAAACTGCTGCGCGTGGCTCAGGTCGGCCTGCACATCTTCTATCGCTTTGGCAGCGGTGCCTATGTTCCAGCCTTGCCGATCGATGGACCTGGCCTCGCCGCCCCGGCCTTGGACGCGGCCAATCAGGCGGTCTATGCCAGCCTCTTGCCGCAGGCCGCTCAGATCGACGCGGCGGTTCAGAAGGTTGTCGGCCTTGACGCAGGGTCTGAAGCTGGTACCACGCCTCCGAAGGTCGTACCGCCCCGTCAGATCTCGCCGTTCGAAGTTGACCGGTCTGGGGTAACGGAAACCTCGGCGCTGACCGTCAAGACCCCTCAGAGCCAGCCGTCAGCCGCGTCTGGTGCCTAACCGTCCCAGACAGTGGTGAGTGTCGCGATGTCTGGACGTACCCGCTCGAGCGGAGCGTCCTTGGCGGTGCCGATATAGACAAAGCCTGCCACTCGCTCGCCTGGTGCAAGGCCTAGTAACGCGCAGGCCTTGGGATCATAGGCGTACCAGTCTGTGATCCAGTTGGCCCCAAAACCTGCAGCAGAGGCGGCATTGACGAGGGTCGAGCAGACCGCGCCTGCCGATAGGATCTGTTCCCATTCCGGAATCTTTTCGCCACGAATGTGCGACACCACGGCGACCGCGAGCGGCGGGGTGGTCAGCTTGACCAGGGCGCTGATAGCCTTTTCCGCATCGGGGCGCTCCGTCGCGACGGCGGCGAGCCGCTCGGCAAAGCGGGCCTTGGCGGCACCTTCTAGAACGATGAACCGCCACGGAAAGAGCTTGCCATGGTCGCTGACCCTTGCGGCGACGCGCAGCAGATCATTCACTGTCGCAGCATCGGGTCCGGGAGCCATCAGGGCTGAGGCAGAGGCCGAGCGACGTAAGGCCAAGAAGGCCAAGACCGCGTCATTTCGTTCGCCCAGCGGCAGGGCTACGCCAAATTCAGGGGCCTGTGGCAGGTTCAAGGACATGATCGGTGACTTTCTCTGCTTTGGCGCGGGTTGGACTAGCTATAAACCCAAAGCTCTAACGGCAATGGGCCAAATGACGAGGGGCCGAGTTCATGGTGGATAAACCCAAATGGATGACCCCCAAGGGACCGGCTTGGCAAAGGCTGACCCATCGACCGGTCTATGAAAATCCGTGGATCACCCTCGACGAGTTTGACGCGGTTGCACCAACCGGGGCTAAGGCGCTCTATGGATTGGTCGGGATGAAGAATCTCGCCCTCGGCATCTTACCACTCCATTCTGACGGAACAGTGACATTGGTGGGCCAACATCGTTTCGTGCTGGGGACCTATTCTTGGGAGATACCTGAGGGCGGCGGTGCCAAGGCGATTGACCCTCTCGTCTCTGCTCAGCGCGAACTGCGCGAAGAGGTGGGACTGGAGGCGCGTGAGTGGCATCAAGTGCTTGAGTTTGATGTCTCGAACTCCGTCACGGATGAACGCGGCCTTGGCTTTTTAGCGCTTGACCTATCGCATGTGCCGGTTGCACCAGACGATACCGAGCTCTTTGCCATGGCCCGTGTACCCTTCAAAGAGGCGCTCTCGGTGGCCCTGGCCGGTCATATGCGTGATTTGATAACCCTCGCCATGCTGCTTCGCGCGCACCATATGGCTGTCAATGGCGAGATCAGGCGCGACTTGGCAGAACTTATGCTAAGCTAAACTGCCCGTTGGAATGGGATTGAGGAGCCGGATCGATGCCAAAACGTCTGGAAGTCGTGTCAGCGCAGACTGTCCCGTCCGTGTGGGCGACTTTGCGCAATGAGGCCGCGCACCTTGCCAAGACCGAGCCAACACTCGGGTCGATGCTCAATGCGGTAGTGTTGAATCACGGTAATCTGGCCTCGGCCCTTTCCTATCAACTGGCGCGCAAGCTTAGTGACGAAGAGCTGCGAGCCATGAGCATGCGGGAAATTGTCGAGGAAGCCTTTGCGGCGGATCCGAACCTCGTCACCAGTGCTGAAGCAGACCTGCGCGCCGTGTTCGAGCGGGATCCAGCCTGTAAGGGCTATGTCCAGCCGTTCCTGTTCTTCAAAGGGTTCCAAGCTCTGCAAACCTACCGTGTGGCCCATTGGCTCTATGGGCAGGGTCGCGACACCTTGGCTTTCTATTTACAGAGCCGCTGTTCGGAGTTGTTCCAGGTCGATATCCATCCAAGCGCCGTAATTGGATCAGGCGTGTTCATCGATCATGGCACTGGGATCGTGATCGGCGAGACGGCTGTGGTCGGCGATGAGGTCTCCATGCTGCATGGCGTAACGCTGGGCGGCACGGGTGCTGAGCAGGGGGATCGTCACCCAAAGATCGGCCGGGGCGTGCTTCTGGGCGCTGGGGCCAAGGTGCTCGGCAATATCCATGTTGGTGACTATGCCAAGGTCGCGTCTGGCTCGGTGGTGCTCAAGCCCGTGCCAGCCCATTGCACGGCGGCAGGTGTTCCGGCCCGTGTGGTCAACTGCCCATGCGATGACCAGCCCGCGCGGACCATGGACCACACCCTTGCTGAGGCTTTGTACGACTACGTCATTTAGCCCAGGCTTGGGGCTTGCTCTGGGCGTGGATGACGCTAGGGTCCGCTCAATATCAAACACCGTTTCTAACCGCAGGAGGTCCTATGATGGACGCCAAAGCTATGGCCCGTATCGAGGCCCACCTGAAGACTACCTTTGCCAATGCCACGGTGAACCTGAAGGCTCGCCCCAAGCAAAAGGACTCTGCCGAGGTCTATGTTGGGGATGAATTTATTGGCGTGGTGTTCGAAGATGAGGACGAAGACGGCTCCTACATGTTCGAGATGGCCATCTTGGCCGAAGATCTGAACGGTTAAAAGACAATGGCGGAGGGCTGTGACCCTCCGCCAGCCTATTGGGTCGGGTGTTTCCTACAGAACGCCTAGCATCTCAGCCACCAACGGGTGGCGGACAATATCGACATCGGCAAGCCGAACGACCGCAACATTGTCCAGCGCTTCGAACCGGTTGGCGACCTCGGCCAGACCAGATACTCCCGGAAGCAGGTCTGACTGGTGCGGGTCGCCCGTCACCACCATGGTCGAATGCCAGCCCAGACGGGTCAGCAACATCTTCAGTTGGGCATAGGTACAGTTCTGAGCCTCATCCATGACGACAAAGGCATTGTTCAGCGTACGCCCGCGCATGAAGCCCAGCGGCGCGATCTCAATCGCCCCATCGGCCATCAGGGCCCGAACCCGCTTCATTGATAGGCGATCGGCCAGCGCATCGAACAGGGGCCTCAAGTAGGGGGCCAGCTTGTCTTCCATGTCGCCGGGCAAGAACCCGATGGACTCGCCCGCATCCACCGCTGGACGCGACAGGACAATGCGGCCCACGGTCCCTGCCTCTAGCGCCTCAACGGCCTTGGCAATGGCCAGATAGGTCTTGCCCGTACCCGCGGGGCCGAGGGCCAGCACCATGGCCTTGGCGTCGATGGCATCCATCAACTGTTTTTGTCCCGCAGATTTGGGTTTGATCGTCTTGATGTAGCCCTGTTCCCGGTCCGAATCTCGGTCAGGTCCGGCAGCGTAGGTGCCGATCGGAGACCAACCTCGCTCAACCGGCAAGCGGCGAACCTTTGGGTCTTCAAACTGTCCGGCATCAAACGCACCTTCGCGTACCATACGCTTCAGGGCTCTTTTAGTCATGGAAGCCTCCGCAATTGGACTGAAAAAAGCGCAATAAAAAAGGGCGCGTCCACGATGGACCGCCCTTTGGTCTGATGAGGATGGGATACAGCGACAAGGCTGGGGGCAGGGCCACAGGGCCCTTCTTGCGATCTTGAACGGGACAGCCCGTGGGGCCGTCTGAATCCTGTTCGAAACACGCGATACTCCGCTGTTTCCAATCCAAACCCGTCTCGGCGAGGCGGGCTGATCTTGTGACGGTCGAAGGGCTATGGCCATCTCGAATCACACGACTAATATGATGCTACGCGCCTTTCAGAGCGGTTAACCATGAACTTTATAAGAAACCCGGGGAGTTGGAATGACAGTCTATAGTTTGAGCGGTAAGGCCCCGGTTCTGCCGCCCGAAGGCGACTATTGGATCGCGCCCAATGCGGTGGTGATCGGCAATGTCGTTCTGCGCAAAAATGCCAGCATCTGGTTCGGCGCGACTTTGCGCGGGGACAATGACCCCATCGAGATCGGCGAGAACAGCAATATTCAAGATGGTAGTGTTCTGCACACCGACAATGGCGCGCCCCTGACCATCGGCAAGAACGTCACGGTCGGCCACATGGTCATGCTTCATGGCTGCAGCGTCGGGGACAATAGCCTGATCGGGATTGGCTCGATCATTCTCAATGGGGCCAAGATCGGGCGCAACTGCCTGATCGGTGCCAATTGCCTGATCACGGAGGGCAAGGAAATCCCCGACAATTCGATGGTCATGGGCGCACCGGGTAAGGTCGTCCGCGAGGTTAGTGAGGGCCAGATCCAGATGCTCACTGGCTCGGCACTGCACTATGTCGAAAATTGGAAGCGCTATAGGCGTGACCTAAAGGCGGTTTGACCGCTGGCGCCGCAACCGTCATATCCTTAGCCATAGCTATAAGAGGAAACGATCCATGGCCTATCAACATGTGAAGGTCGAGCGTAACGGCCCGATCACGACCATTATCCTGAACCGTCCCGACGTGATGAACGCCCTCCATTCCGAAGCCCATTTCGAGTTGCATGAGGTGTTCAACGACTTTTCCGCTGACCCTGATCAGTGGGTTGGCATTGTCACGGGCGCAGGCGACCGCGCTTTTTCCGCTGGCAACGACCTGAAACATCAGGCGACGGGCGGCAAGATGGGGTCACCCCCCAGCGGCTTTGCAGGCCTGACCTCGCGCTTTGACTTGACCAAGCCGCTGATCGCAGCGGTCAATGGTGTGGCCATGGGCGGGGGCTTTGAAATTGCTCTGGCCTGCGATTTGATCATTGCCTCGGACAAGGCGGTCTTTGCCTTGCCAGAGCCGAAGGTGGGCTTAGCGGCCTTGGCCGGTGGTCTGCACCGCCTGCCGCGCCAGATCGGCCTCAAGCGGGCCATGGGCATGATCTTGACCGCACGCCGGGTCTCGGCCGAAGAGGGCGCAGCCCTTGGCTTCGTCAATGAGGTCGCCCCTCATGACCAGCTCATGGCCGTCGCTAATCGCTGGGCCCAGATGATCTGCGAATGCAGCCCCATGTCCATCCGCGCCTCCAAGCAGGCCATCCAGATGGGTCTGGAACAGACGCTGGAAGAGGCCATCAGTGGCCAAGGCAAATATCCAGCGGTCTCTGCGCTCTTCAAGTCAGCGGACTTTGTCGAAGGCCCGATGGCCTTTGCCCAAAAGCGCGCGCCGAACTGGACAGGAAAATAACCTACAGCAGCCAAAGCTGCAGATCGGTCATGCGGCCGATTTGCGGCGGCGGTTGCGCCTGATCAAAACATCCGGCCCAATATGTGATAGGCATAGGGTTCGCCTCGTCCTCTGCCGCGGCTTTAATAGGATGGTCCTGTGATCTCTCGTTCCCTGCACCGCGCTACGCTTAGCCTGATGGTTGGCGTGGTCGTCGGGATCAGCGCCTGTTCACCGGCGCAAAAGGCCGTTCTGCCTGGTGGAACCAAAGGGGCAGAGATCAATACTGACGCCCTGAACCGGGCGGTCGATGCCGATTTCGGCGGGCAGGGCACCTGCTTGACCATCACCGACATGGGTACGGGCCGCGAGGTCTATTTCTATGGGTCAAATACCACCTGTATGAGGCCCCTGCCGCCCTGTTCGACCTTCAAAATCGCCAATAGTCTGATTGGGCTAGATCAGGGCCTCATCAGGCCGGACGAGGTGATCAAGTGGGATGGCAAGCCGTTGGCCGTCAAGTCCTGGGAAACGGACGCCAATCTGGGTATGGCCTTTAAGCGCTCGATGGTGCCATGGTTCCAGCGGGTGGCGCGCCAGATCGGCTCGGACACCTATGCCAAGCGGCTCAAGGCCATGGACTATGGTTCCGGAGATCCGGTAGGCCCGGTGGATCAGTTCTGGCTCGGCCCAGAGGTTGGTGGCGGCCTGACCATCTCCACGCGCGAACAGGCCGATTTCCTTCACCGCCTCTATAGCAGCCAGTTGCCGGTCAAGGCCGCCAGCGTCCTCGCGGTCAGCAAGATCATGGTCGACGAGACCCGCGGATCGTCGGTGATGAGCGGTAAGACCGGTACCTGTTCCAGCACGGCCGACGGATCGCGCAGCGTCGGCTGGTGGGTCGGGCGGCTCTATAGCCCAGACCGGGATCTGGTCTTTGCCGTCTCGATGGAGGGCCAGAACGCCTTGCCCGGCCGCGAACTGCAGATCCGTCTCAAATCCGCCTTCGCCAAGGCCGGGCTCTGGCCGCAGACCTAAGCGCTAGGGGACGAGCGCATAGTCCCCGGTCACATCGATCCGCACGGTCAATTCTCCGCCCGACACAGGGGTAGAGCCGCCATCAGCGCTCATCTTGGCCATGGCCATCAGGGCTATGGGGCGCGGCTCTGGACTGCCTCCGCCCTCGGACAGGCTGACCAGCCGCACAGAGCGGTGACCCGTCGCGCTGGCATAGAGATCGGCCTTGGCCTTCAGAGCCTTGACGGCGGCCAGTCGCGCGGCATCCTCCAGCCCCTGGGCGTTCTTGAGGCCAAAGCTGATACCATTGACCTGATTGACCCCAGCCTCAACCACGGCATCCAGCACCGGCCCAAGGCGCGGCAGGTCATTGACCATGATCGTCACCGCGTTCGAGGCCTGATAGCCGGTGAGCTTGGGTGGTTCGTTTTGGTTGTAGCTATATTGCGCATTCAGATCGATGGACGAGGTTTGAATGTCGCGCGCCGCCAGACCCTGTTTCATCAACATGGCCATGACCTTGGTCATCCGTTCGCGGTTCTGGGCCATGGCCTGCGCCGCCGTCGGGGCGAGGGTCTGGACCCCGACACTGATCGCCGCCCGATCCGGCGCGGCCTTGACCTCTCCATAGGCACTGAGATGCAGCAGGGGGTTGGGGCTGGGCAGGGTCTGGGCGCTCGCCGCGCCAATGGACAGGCTGGCCAGCAGCAGGCCAAGGCTAGCCACCCGCAAGGGCTGCGCGAAAGGGCGAGGATGGGTAGGGGTCATGAGGGTCTCTCCAAGGGGCCGGACCAGCCAACAGGCCGACGCCGCCTGTGTCCATATGAAAAAGCTAGTCCCTCGAACATGAACCGGGCCTTTATGACACCGTCATGTCGTGCTAACTCGCCCCTGCACCCGCAAATGGGGGCCTGTAGCTCAATGGTTAGAGCCGACCGCTCATAACGGTCTGGTTGGGGGTTCGAGTCCCTCCAGGCCTACCACCCCCACCGCAAAGGCGAGATCGAAACGGGCTAGGCGATGGCTGTGGTCGTGGTGGTGGCTGTGCCCGCGATGATGGTTTCATGCTGTTTGCGGCTGATAATTAGAATTGGGCTTGGACAGGCTCAGAGCGGCAGCCTCTGGACCGGCGTCGGTGGGGGTAGAATTCGGTGAAGTTCAGCATAGGATTGGGGTGAGACCGCGCTAGAAACCGGCGTCGCTGCTGATCGGCAAGCGTTGCACTTTAAGGCGCAGCGCCGTGTAATGCTGAACCCTAATGGTCTTGGATAGAAAAATTCAGACTAGCTAACCTCCGCTCTAACCTCCCTATGAGCTTCAAGGCCACTTGAAAACCCATTCTCGAAAGTTCGGAGGCACATCCCAAATAGAATTGTTCGGTTCCTTGCCATACTCAACGCTCGCGCCAGCCGTTGTATCGATTTCAAAATCAAGTTTTGATAAATAGCCAAATAATTCATCAATCGGAATGAACGGGTAATCAGTATCCTCTTTTGGATATCGATAAGAAAAATTTGAGTGACCCAATTTAAATGGCACGATTATTTTATCATATTTTCGTGATAGACCATTTTCGATAGATTTTGAGTAGAGATGTTCCAAATCGTGGCCGAAATCTTTTCTAATTTTTTCCTCTGCAAAACCTTTTGCGAGCAAAAAAGATTTCAAGTATAATTCCAATGCAAATCCAATTAGTAAATGCGTAGATAGAAAAAATGATGCATCACTTTTTTCATTCCTGTGTTCAGAAGTCAAAATTACAAAAGACGAATGCACATAACCCTTTGCGGTCATATACGCCAGGGTAGCATTCATTATTTATTCTCCTATTTAATCCAAATATATTGGGAAATTTTAAAATTTCAATTTGATTGGGTAAAATGGCGTGCTTGCCTCCCACCCCCGCTTTCAACCTGTCCCCCTTCGGCTCAGCGGGTAGTCTTCTGACGCGCCAGTCTATCGGAAATGTTTATCACGATGCCTGTACCCCACGACGCGGTACAGCCTAAGCGCCCTCCAACTCGACAGCGCGGGACCTCATCTGCTGGGCGAAGTGGTTGGGTTCGATGTTGCCGATCTCTGCGATCCTGTTGGCTTCCTTGATCAGGCGGGCGCGGGTGACTACCTGTTGATCGACCTTGTGGTGGGCGAGCATCCATTCTGACACGAGGCACCAGTCCCATAGGGGGCTGTCGGACGTGACCCGGGCAGTAGGGGGAGGGAAGTTGGCGGCTCTGGCACCGCTGGCATAGAGAGACAGGGCAGCGCGCGAAAGGCCCGTGCGGGCGGCAATATCGGACAGGTTGACCAGAGGGTCAGGCTCAAACCGTTCAACCTTGGCCCCGGCGCTCATGACATCGCCAAAGGCGGAAATGACAGCCGCCGAAAAGGACTCTGCCTCGCGCGCGAACTCTAGGATGATCGCGCCCTTTTGAAAGGAGAGGGTCGCATCACTGCATCCAGCCTCGAAGAACGCATCTTCGAAGTCGTCGGCCATTGGGTCGAGGCCCGAAGCAATAATCGCAAATTCATGGGTTTTCATCAGCGTCCTCCTCTGGCCTATGGGGGCAGCGATTGACCGTTCGGCGAATGGCTGCGGCATGGTTTTCAGCAACTTTCGGCGTGCTCCAGACAGACAGGAGACAGCCGTCCCGATCACTGTGCTCGCATAGGAGTCGTCCCCAGCAATGGCCCATTCCCTTGACCCATCGCCAACCTTGCGTTTCCGCGAACCGAACCGCAGCCTCGATCTCTTTGTTTGGGTGCCGAGGCCTAGCCATGTGAGCCATCCGACACTAGCGGAATGTAAACATATGTCAACGATATTCATCCCCAGATCGCCCTAGGGTAAGAATAGGTCATCGACGATTTTAAAAGTCTACCCCTCTCGCCAACCCCCCACTTTCAACTAGGCCCCCTTCGGCTCTGCAGGTAGTCTCCTGACGCGCCAGCTTAGGGGAATGTTTGTGAAGATGCCTGTGCCCGATGGGGCGGTTCTGTCTCGGCGAGGCGAGATTGTGGCGGCCTTGCGGGGGATTGTGCCGGGCGAGGGGGTGATCTCTGATCCGGCCTCTTTGCGGGCCTATGAGTCCGATGGGTTGACGGCCTATCGTCAGGTGCCTCTGGTCGTGGTCCTGCCCGAAACGACGGCGCAGGTGTCGGCGATCTTGCGCTGGTGTAATGGCGCTGGGGTTAAGGTGGTGCCGCGCGGGTCGGGGACCTCGCTGTCGGGCGGGGCCTTGCCGCTCGAGGATGGGGTCCTGCTGGGCCTGTCCAAGTTCAATCAGGTTCTGAATATTGACTATGACAGCCGCGTGGCGGTGGTTCAGCCGGGGGTGACCAATCTGGCCATCACCCGCGCAGTCGAAGATCGCGGCTTCTACTATGCGCCTGACCCCTCCAGCCAGATTGCCTGTTCGATCGGCGGCAATGTGGCGGAGAATTCCGGCGGGGTCCATTGCCTCAAATATGGCCTGACCACCAACAATGTGCTCGGCGTCGAGATGGTGATGATGGACGGGGAGGTGGTGCGTCTGGGGGGGCAGCATCTTGACCCGGCGGGCCTTGATCTTCTGGGCATTGTCGTCGGCTCTGAAGGGCTGCTGGGCGTGGTCACCGAAGTGACAGTGCGCATCCTGCCCAAGCCGCAGACAGCGCGCGCCCTCCTGCTCGGCTTTGAGACGGTTGAGCGCGCCGGTCAGTGCGTGGCCGATGTGATCGCGGCGGGGATCATTCCGGCGGGGATGGAGATGATGGACCGCCCGGCCATCCATGCGGCCGAGGCCTTTGTCCATGTGGGCTATCCGCTCGATGTTGAGGCCCTGTTGATCGTCGAACTCGATGGGCCTTATGCGGAATGTGACCATCTGGTCGAGCAGGTGGCCAAGATTGCTACGGCGAACGGGGCGGTGACCTCGCGGGTCTCGACCAGCGAGGACGAGCGGCTGGCCTTCTGGGCGGGGCGCAAGGCGGCGTTCCCGGCGGTGGGACGTCTCTCGCCGGACTATTACTGCATGGACGGCACCATCCCTCGACGGCGTTTGCCCGAGGTTCTGCGCCGGATGGCGGCCCTGTCGGACCATTATGGGCTCAAGGTCGCCAATGTGTTCCATGCGGGCGACGGCAATCTGCACCCCCTGATCCTCTATGATGCCAATCAGCCGGGCGAGTTGGAGCGGGCCGAGGATTTTGGCGCCGATATCTTGCGGCTCTGTGTCGAGGTCGGCGGCGTGCTGACGGGCGAGCATGGGGTGGGGGTGGAAAAGCGCGACCTGATGGGGACCATGTTCACCGAGATCGATCTGGCCCATCAACAGAGGGTCAAGTGCGCGTTCGATCCGCAGCTCTTGCTCAATCCGGGCAAGGTCTTTCCGACCCTGCACCGCTGCGCCGAGATGGGCCGAATGCACATCCATCACGGGGCCGTGCCCTTCCCCGACCTGCCCAGGTTCTAGGATGACCGACCAAGCGATCTTGCGTCCGAAGGGAACCGATGAGCTGGTCGAGGCTGTTGGCCAAGCGGCAGCGCGTGGTCAGCGGCTTGAGGTGCGCGGCGGCGGCACCAAGTCGGCCATTGGTCGGCCCGGTCGCGATACCACCCTCTTACAGATTCAAGGCTTTGACACCGTCATCGATTATGATGGCCCTGAACTGGTCCTGACGGCGGGGGCCAGCACCCCCTTGGCGAAGATCGAGACCCTGCTGGCCCAGAACAATCAGATGCTGGCCTTCGAGCCCTTTGACCATGGGGTCCTGTTTGGCCTAGCCCCGGCGGCGACCCTTGGCGGGGTGATTGCGGCGGGGGTGTCGGGCTCGCGGCGTCTGACGGCGGGGGCGGTGCGTGACCATTTCCTCGGCCTGCGCGGCGTGTCCGGGCGCGGTGAGGCCTTTATGGGCGGGGCCAAGGTGGTCAAGAATGTCACCGGCTATGACCTGCCCAAGCTGTTGGCCAATTCGTGGGGCCAGTTGGCGGTGATGACCGAGGTGACCATGAAGGTCTTGCCCCGTCCCCAGACGATCCAGACCGTGGTCCTGTCTGGTCTTGATGAGCGCCAAGCCTGTCTGGTCATGGGTCAGGCCCTTGGCTCACAAGCCGATGTGGCCGCCGCAGCGCACCTGCCGGCCGAGATCAATGGCGGACTGGCCCTGACAGCCCTGCGCCTCGAAGGGTTCGAGCCGTCGGTCAAGGCGCGGGTGCAGATGGTGCTTAGCCAGTTCGGGGCCACCGCGCCCTGCGATCTCTTACCGCCTGAGGCCAGCGCCCTTCTGTGGGAACAGGTTCAGCATGTCCGAGCCTTGCAAGGCGAGGGGACCCTATGGCGCATCAATGTGCCGCCGATGGCGGGGGCTGAGGTGATCGAGCAGCTTAAGCCCTATGGTGCCCGCTGCCTCTTGGACTGGGCCGGGGGTCTGGTCTGGGCGCTGCTGCCGTCGAAGGATGGAGGGCAGGGGGTACGCGATGTGGCCAGCACCCTTGGCGGTCACGCCATGCTCATCCGTGCGCCAGAGGCCCTTCGCCGATCAATCCCCACCCAGCACCCGCTCGCCCCCGGCGTTGCGGCCCTGACCCAGCGCGTCAAGGACGGGTTCGATCCTGCGGCCATTCTCGATCCCGAGAGGTTCATCTAAGCCCCCATGCGCACCCACTTCACCCCTGAACAGCGCCGCGATCCGGCCATGGCCGCGTCGGAAGAGGTCATCCGCAAATGCGTCCATTGCGGCTTTTGCACCGCCACCTGCCCGACCTATGTGCTGCTCGGTGACGAGCTGGATTCTCCGCGCGGGCGCATCTATCTGATGAAGGAGATGCTGGAAAATCAGCAAAGGCCGACGGCGGAGGTGGTCAAACATATTGATCGCTGCCTGTCCTGCATGTCGTGCCTGACCACCTGTCCGTCGGGGGTCCATTATGGACACTTGGTCGACCATGCCCGCACCTATATCGAGGCCAACTATCAGCGCCCCTTGCTAGATCGGATAACCCGGCGCGTGCTGGCGGCAGTCTTGCCCTATCCAACGCGGTTTCGCTTTGCCCTTGGCTTGGCAGCGGTGGCGCGGCCTTTCTCGCCGATCCTGCGGTCGATTAAGGCGCTCCAATCTGTCAGCGCCATGGTGGCCCTCGCCCCCACCAAACCGGCGAAAGGCTCACCGACCAAGGGGGCGGAGGCAGAGCGCGCGCGTCTTGGCCGGGTGGCGATGCTGGGCGGCTGTGCCGAGCCGGTCCTTCGCCCTGAAATTGGCCGCGCCGCTGCCAGCCTGATCAGCCGGATGGGCTATGAGGTCGTGGTGGCCCCTAAGGCAGGCTGCTGCGGGGCCCTGGTCCATCATCTGGGCCAAGAGGCGGCGGCTCTGGCCTCGGCGCGGCGCAATGTCGAGGCTTGGATGGCTGAGATTGAGGGGGCGGGACTGGAGGCGATTATCGTTACGGCGTCGGGCTGTGGCACCATGATCAAGGACTATGGCTTTATGCTGCGCTCTGACCCGACCTATGCCGCCAAGGCCGAGCGGGTCTCCAGTCTGGCTATGGATATAAGCGAATTTGTCGCCGCAAAGGGCCTGCCGCCGGTCACGCACGCGCCGAACCTGATCGTGGCCTATCAGTCGGCCTGTTCGCTGCAACATGGTCAGAAGGTGACGCGCGCGCCGCAGGACCTACTGGCAGCGGCGGGCTATCAGGTCCGTCAACCGGCGGAGGCGCATCTGTGCTGTGGCTCGGCGGGGACCTACAATATCCTTCAGCCCGTGATCGCGGATCAGTTGGGCGATCGCAAGGTGGCCCATCTGGCCAAGCTGTCTGCCGATGTGATCGCGACGGGCAACATTGGCTGCGCGACCCAGATCGCTGCACGAACCGGCACGCCTGTGCTCCACACGGTCCAACTGCTAGACTGGGCAACGGGTGGCCCAGCCCCCGAACCCTTTGCGTCCCATCCCTGAAAGAAACTTGGCCATGACCGCACCGCTCGACCTGACCTTGGCGCTGGCCGAACAGATCATTGCCGCTGCCTTGGAAAAGGGCAGGGCGTTGGCCCTCAAGCCCCTGACGGTGGCGGTGCTGGACCGGGGCGGGCACCTGATCGCGCTGGTCCGGCAAGATGGCAGTTCCCTGCTGCGGCCTCAGATCGCGATGGGCAAGGCCTCGTCGGCCCTGGCCTTGGGGGTTTCGTCGCGCACCATCACCACAATGGCCGCTGAACGTCCCAGCTTCATCGCCGCCCTTGGCCCGATTGCGCCGCAGAGCATTATTCCCGCGCCCGGTGGTCTTTTGATCAAGGGGCGTGACGGGGTGGTTATTGGTGCCGTGGGTATCTCTGGCGACAATTCGGACAATGATGAGGCCTGTGCCCTGCATGGATTGGCCGCTGCCGGTCTTGAGGCCTTGAACTGATCGCGCCGATAGGAGCCTAGAATGACCGATAGGATTGACCGCGCGGGCCTCAGCGTCGCCGCCGAACTGGCCGACTTTATTGAGCGTCTGGCCTTGCCCGAAACGGGTCTGGAACCGGCGGCCTTTTGGACGGGCTTTGCGGCCCTGTTCGAGCGCCTGACCCCGATCAATCGCGCCCTGCTGGCCAAGCGTGACCATCTCCAGTCCCAGATCGACGATTGGCACCGCGCCCATCGGGGCCAGCCGCACGATCCCGTTGCCTATCAGGCCTTTCTCACCACCATCGGCTATCTGGTCCCAGAGCCCGCGCCCTTTCAGATCACCACGACTGATGTTGACCCAGAACTGGCGACCATGGCCGGGCCCCAGTTGGTCGTGCCGGTGCTCAATGGGCGCTTCTTGCTCAATGCCGCCAATGCCAGGTGGGGCAGTCTCTATGACGCCTTCTATGGCACCGATGCCTTGCCCGCTCAGCTGGACGAACGCTCTGGCGGCTATGATCCGGTCCGTGGCGACCGGGTGGTGGCCGAGGTCAAGGCCTTCCTCGACAGCGTGGTGCCTCTTGCGAGTGGTCATCATGCCGATGTCACCGGATGGCGGGTTGAGAACGGCACGCTGGTCCCCGCCTTGGCTGATCCATCGGCCTTTGTTGGTGTGAGGGGGGACCTCATCGCCCCCGACGCAGTGCTGCTCAAACATCACGGCCTGCATATTGAGCTGGTCCTAGATCGCAACCATCCCATAGGTCGCACCGATCCGGCGGGCCTCGCCGATGTGGTGCTGGAATCGGCGCTCAGCACCATTGTCGATCTGGAAGATTCTATCGCTGCTGTGGATGCGCAGGATAAGGTGGCGGCCTATGCCAATTGGCTTGGGCTGATATCGGGCACGCTCGAGGCGCGTTTTGATAAGGGTGGGAAAGTCCTAACGCGGACCCTGAATCCTGACCGATCCTATGTCGGGCCGCAGGGGCAGAGCTTGACCTTGCCGGGGCGTAGCCTGTTGATGGTGCGCAATGTCGGCCATCTGATGACCACGCCTGCCGTTCACCTCAGCGATGGCTCCGAGGCCCCGGAGGGCATATTGGACGCCATTGTCACCAGCCTGATCGCCATGCGCGATGGGCAAGGGACGGGCCGCTTCGTCAATAGCCGCCATGGCTCGATCTATATTGTCAAACCCAAGATGCATGGTCCCGAAGAGGTGGCCTTCAGCAATCGGCTGTTTAATGAGGTCGAAGACCTGCTGGGTCTAAAGCGCCATAGGATCAAGATCGGGGTCATGGACGAAGAGCGCCGGACCTCGGCCAATCTCGCAGCCTGTATCGAGGCGGTGAAGGATCGGATCGTCTTCATCAATACCGGCTTTCTCGATCGGACCGGCGACGAGATCCACACCGACATGGAAGCCGGGGCCATGGTGCCCAAGGGCGAGATGCGCACCAGTGCTTGGATCAAGGCCTATGAGGATCGCAATGTCCGCATCGGTCTGGCCCACGGCCTTTCCGGGCGCGCTCAGATCGGCAAGGGCATGTGGGCCGCCCCTGACCGAATGGCCGATATGATGTGCCAAAAGATCGGCCATCCGCAGTCCGGTGCCAATACGGCCTGGGTGCCCAGTCCCACCGCGGCTACGCTCCACGCCATGCACTATCACAATGTCGATGTGTTTGCGGTTCAAGCCGGTTTGACGTCCGAACCCATACCGGGCCGTGACCGCTTGCTGACCCTGCCGCTGGCTGAGGGGCGAAACTGGACCCCCGAAGAGGTGCAGCGTGAGCTGGACAATAATGCCCAAGGCCTGTTGGGCTATGTCGTCCGCTGGGTCGATCAGGGCATTGGCTGTTCCAAGGTGCCGGACCTCAACGATATCGGCCTGATGGAAGACCGCGCCACCTTGCGCATCTCGTCGCAGCATATGGCCAACTGGCTGCATCATGGCGTCTGCACGGCCGAGGACATCGACGCGGCTCTGCGTCGGATGGCGCTGAAGGTGGATCAGCAGAACCAGTCCGACCCGGACTATCGCCCCATGGCCCCTGATTTCGAGGCCAGTCTCGCCTTCCAGGCCGGCCGCGCCCTGATCTTTCAAGGCCTGACCCAGCCGAGTGGCTATACCGAACCCTTGCTTCATGCCTTTCGGCAGAGGGTGAAGGCCCGCCTCTCTCCTCGCGGGGAAAACGGAAGGCAGACAACAAGGCCCTCACCCAACCCTCTCCCACAGGGAGAGGGCTAAGGACGGACAAGCCCTCGCCCCCTTGGGGGAGAGGGTGGGGTGAGGGGGGCATCCGCGCCCTTACCGCACCACCACCCCGCCCTTCATCACGTGTTCGACATGTTCGAGCACCGCAATGTCTTTAAGGGGGTCGCCCTTTACCGCAATCAGGTCGCCAAAGTGGCCGGGGGTGACCGACCCCACATCGCCTGAGCGTTGCATGAGGTCGGCGGCGACGGTGGTGGCCGATTGAATGGCCTGCATTGGGCTCATGCCATAGCGGACCATATAGGCGAACTGTTTGCCATTATCGCCGTGGGGATAGACCCCGGCGTCGGTGCCATAGGCGATCTTCACCCCCGCCTTCACAGCCTTGGTAAAGCCTTGGCGCTGGAGGTCGGTGGTGTCGCGGTTCTTGCGCAAGATCTCTTCGGGCCATTTATCGCGGGCACCGATCTGGTTGATATAGTCGCCATTATAGATGTCCATGACCAGCCAAGCGCCCTTAGCATTGGCCAGAGCGATACCCTCATCATCAATCAGACTGGCATGTTCAATCGAGCGCACACCGGCGCGTAGGGCGATCTTGATCCCTTCCGCGCCGTGGGCGTGGGCTGTGGCATAGCTGTTGTTGCGGCGCGCCTCTTCAACGGCGGCGCGGACCTCATCTTCGGTCAGTTCTGGGGCACCCGGTTCGGTGCCTGCGGCCAGTACAGCCCCTGTCGCGATCAGCTTAAGGAAATTGACCCGGTGCTGGAACAGATAGCGGGCCTTGACGGTCATCTGCGCTGGACCGCTGACCACCCCGACACGCATGTCTGAAGGAACCGTCACGTCAGGGGCCAATCCCGTAACCTCACCGCCGCCGCCAGGCACGGTCAGATAGGCTCCTGCCACCATCATGCGCGGCCCCTCGATCCAGCCTAAATCTATGGCATCGCGCACAGCGACGTCCCCAAAGGCGCGGAAGGTTCCAACATCGCGCACGCTTGTAAAGCCCGCATGGAGGGTCTGTTTGGCATGTTTCGCGCCCAGCAGCGCAACCTCCGCCGCGCTATGCAGCAAAGGCTCTGCGACATTACTCGACTGTTCGTTGTCGACCATATGGGTGTGCATGTCGATCAGGCCCGGCAGGACACTATAGGCGGACCAGTCGGTCACCACCGATCCCTTGGGTGGCGGCGCGTAGGGGCTGATGGCGACGATGCGCCCATTATCAATACGAACAAGACGGTCAGTGGATATGGTTTCGGTTGCCGGATCGATGAGCTTTCCCGCCCTGACATAGACCGTTTGGGCATAGGAATCTGTGCCGACCAGCATCCCACTGATGGATAGAACAAGCAGAGAAACACGATAGGGTAGAACGTTCATGGTCGGCTCCAATAAAGGATCAAAAGGAACTACGCAGAATGTGGCGATAGGTTCGTTTGCTTTGTTCGAACTTTGTGAAATACTCACCTCAATCGCTATTATATTGACTATATGGGTGCCAATAATTCCCCTTGAGCCGATGTTGTCATTCGGTTTGATGATACTAATTAAGCTTCTGTTAGGCTCAAGGTGAGAGATTTCACCTGTGTGATATCGCCTCTTGGAGAGGGGAAGAACTTCATGTCTACGTCAAGATCATCTAGCTATCGTCGGTCTGGAAATGACCATTTTGAGCCAGACATTGACTCTGATCCCGCAGCCCAGCGGCGGCTGCGCGGCCAGCTGGAACAGATTGACTATACGGTATTTGCTGCCAATCGTGAGGTTATCTCACGCACACTTGGTTTTGCCGACGCGGAGAAATTCCAACGTCTCGCGGCTGCAACGGCATTGGCCCGTGCCGCTTGGGTGGCGGAAGCCCTTAAACAAACCCAAGTGCCTTCACCGCTCAATGCCGAACAGGTGGCGAAGTTGAAGAACCTGCGCGGAGCCTATGAGGAGCTTTCTGAGTCCTATGAGGCCATGCGCCGGATGGTCGAACGCGGTTATCTGCCCTTCAAGCCTGCCGCAAACGGGTTCTTCAAAGCCTAGCCGCAACCTAGCTGTTTAGGACAATATTGCTCTCGATCGGTACGTCAGGGAAGTTTAGGCTCTGCTCAAAATCCATGAATACGTCGGTCAGTTCATCTGGCGTGATGATCGGTGGCTGGCCATGGGGAAATTTATAGCGCCAAAAACTAACGACGTGATCGACTGCGCCTAGACGTTCGCCGAGCTGTGTGAATAGTTCTGGCGCGGTAATCAGGAAATCTCTGAAGTCAGCAGGCTTTCCGTCTTTTGTCATCCGACTGTAGGACTGGTCATAGACAGAGATCGTACTTTTTACGCTTTGTGACGCAGCGATGATTTTTTTGCGCAGATTGACCCGTGCATTTGAGATGTAGACCCGCGTCTCGTCATCGATATTGCCGCGCGGTTGAACCTTTTCAATCTGGTTCAAGATATCGGGCAATTTGGGCAACATGTCTCCCAATTGCCATTTGTAATAGATGAAGGCCTTCCAGCAGAAAATACCCTCTTGGAACTGCATTCGATCCATCTGCATGGTCAGCCGCAATGGGTCTAGATCGCTGTCTGCAGAGTTGGCCAGAAGTTTGCGCGCCAATGTACCTGCATAGGCAACATTGCCATCCTCACCGACCGACATGCGCACCAAGGCCTCAATTTCTTTCTGGGCGAAGGCGAACATCCGCGCCGTATCCGCGTCCGAAATTTCGAAATAGCACCGGGCCGGTTTGATACCTTGCCGGGCAAGTTGTTCGCGAATGAGGAACGGGTCGAGGGATGGGGACTCATCTAGCAACTGAAGCACCGCCAGATCTGACCTTAGATCTTGGATCCGGGTATTCAGGGTGTTGCACAGAATTTCTTTGAAATTGTTCTGGCCGATAAAAGCATATTGCCCCCCCATTCGAAGGTCGGTGACCTCTATGGGCAGAATGATTTTGGTGGCCGAGTTGCGCGGGTAGGGAAAGGCGTCCATCTCGTTCGCCCGCAGCCTGTGTTTGGTGATGATGGCGCGATTTAGGGCGGCATTCTGAAACAGCGGAAACCGCGTATAGTCTTCGGTCTGACCCGATCGAACCTGCACGGCGCGCAGGTTAAGCACACGCGCAGAGGATGCGCTGCTCTCAAGTTGAGCCAAATTGCGGACGGTACGGTCGTTCATTTATCCACTCGGTGGTGCTTGTCGATCAACGCTAACGCGGCGGAGACTCTTGTCTATACCCTAGGACGCTTATCCTAAAAACCATATTTATAATTCGCTAAAGAAACCAATCTTCGGGGGTTTAATCGCCTCGTTCAATCGTCTTCTGGGACTCTTTATCGCGACCGCGTCTATTGGCTAGAAGATTTTGCCAGATTTCATCACGAAGTATACCGATTCCATCGTCTTGATGTTGACGGTCGGATCCGTGTTCACAGCGATGATATCGGCGGATTTGCCAGCAGAGATCGAGCCTATGTCGGTCCCAAGGTCGCCCAGCGTCTTGGCCGCAATGGTGGTCGCAGCTTGGAGGGCTTGCATCGGTGTCATGCCCCATTCCACCATCTTTGCAAATTGACGGCCATTGTCGCCGTGGGGATAGACGCCGGCATCTGAACCAAACACCATCGTCACGCCGGCCTTAAAGGCGGCCTGAAAGGTTTGGCGCTGCTTGAGGCCGATCATCCGTTCCTTTTCCAGGGACTCTGGCAAGATACCGACCTTTTCGCCTTCGCTGAGGATGTAGTCATCATTATAGATGTCCATAGAGAAGGCTGTGCCGCGGGCCTTGGCCAGAGCGAAGGCTTCCTCGTCGGCGAGGCTGGCATGTTCGATCGTGTCCGCGCCCGCGCGGATGGCGTCTTTAATGCCGTTGGTGCCGTGAGCATGGGCCGCGACCTTGAGGCCGAGCATGTGGGCCTCTGAGACCAGAGCGGTCATTTCTTCAAGCGTATATTGTTGACCGCCGACCGTGTCGCCCTTGGAAAAGACCCCGCCGGTCGCGCAGAACTTGATCGATTTGGCTCCATATTTGTGGATCTTCCGGACCATCGTGCGGATGGCATCCGGTCCGTCGGCAACGGCCTCGCCAACAATATTATAGGTGTGGGGCAACAGATTATCGTCGCAATGGCCACCGGTAGCCCCAATGGCCGGGCCGCTGGGGATGATCCTTGGACCCGGAATCTCACCGCTCTCAATCGCGTCAGCCAAGGCGACATCTGTATAGCCACCCGCCCCGACGTTGCGAATGGTCGTGAAGCCTGCGCGAAGGGTGATGGCGGCATTGGCCACACCGCTGATGGCCTCGGTCACCGGCGTGACGGCAAGGGCGCGATAGCCGTGCATGTCGGCGCGTGAAGTGATGTGAACATGCATGTCGATCAGACCCGGCAGAATGGTCTTGGTTCCAAGATCAATGCGCTTGGCCCCCTTAGGCGCGGCGAGGCTGCTCTTGGTACCAACCGCAGTGATCTTGCCGTCCTCAATGACCACGGCGGGGTTGGCCACCACGCGTCCTGCGACTGTGTCCACCATATGGGCAGCGGTCAGGTAGGTCGTTTCCGCACCCGCGCTCGATGGGAGGCTGAGGCCGAGCAAGGTTGAGGTGAGGGCGGTGGTGATGATGGCCAAGCGGGTCATGAAGAGCTCCTACAATCCTCAAACCCTAACGCGCTTTGGGATCGCTCGCATACCCCCATCAATCGATGGACCGATGGCTTTCCACCTAGGACGGTCGATCTGCGCCCCTCATGCACCTTGAACCCAAAGAATGCCTAGTCTATGCCCACCGCAATTCAGGGACGCAGAGGCGGGTCGGCCGCTCGAGCTTGGGAGCTTGGCCTATGGACCATTCCTTTTGGATCTCGACCTTTGTGGTGGCCTTGGCCGAGATCGGGGACAAGACCCAACTGCTGGCGATCCTTTTGGCCGCTCGGTTCAAGCGTCCCATCCCGATCATCTTGGGCATTCTGGTTGCCACCCTTGCCAATCACGGATTGGCGGCGACCTTGGGCTATTTCGTCTCTGGAATCTTGGCGGCGCAATGGTTTGGCTATGTGGTCGGCGCATCGTTCTTGGTCATGGGCGCTTGGATCTTGGTGCCTGACAAGGCAGAAGAGTTGGACGCCAAGCCGCCCCGGTTTGGCATTTTCGCCACGACGGCCATCGCCTTTTTCCTCGTCGAAAATGGCGACAAGACCCAGATTGCGACGGTTGCCTTGGCGGCGAAATATCACGAGGTCTTTTGGGTCGCGGCGGGTACGACGGCGGGCATGATGCTGGCCAATGTCCCTGCGGTTCTTTTGGGCGAGGCCGCGACTAAGATTGCCCCCATGGCGGTCGTGCGCTTGGCAGCGGCGGGCCTTTTCGCCGCGATTGGGGTCTGGACCCTGCTCCAAACCTCAGGACTGTTGGGATAAGCCATGGCCGAAGCCTTTAACGACAAGGTTCTATCTGCTGATCGTGCCGCCCGCTATGCCGAGGTCGCGCAAGAGATTGCGGCGGTTCTGGAGGGCGAGGCCAACCTGACGGCGCGGATGGCGACGGTCGCCTCCATGCTGGCCAACAGTTTCGAGTCCTATTTCTGGACCGGGTTCTATTGCGTTGATCCAACCAAGCCTGATGAGTTGGTTGTTGGACCCTATCAGGGAACCCTCGGCTGCCTTCGCATCGCCTTTGGCCGCGGTGTCTGCGGAACGGCCGCTCAGACAGGCACGACCCAACTGGTTAAGGATGTGCACGCCTTTCCCGGTCACATTGCCTGTGACGGCCGGTCTCAGAGCGAGATTGTGGTGCCGGTCTTTAATGCTGACGGCCATTTGATCGCGGTATTCGATGTCGATTCCGATCAGCCCGCCGCCTTTGATGAGGTTGATCAGGCGTGGCTCGAGCAGATCCTCAAGGACACCTTCGCCAACCCCATCTCGCGTTCTTAGCGCAGGATTGACCTAGGGAAAGGTCTAGACAGGGCGCGATCCTAAAGGTCTGATCTGTCCATGACCCAGATCACAGCACAAACGCGCCCGCTCACCCGCCTGCTCGTCGCCAATCGCGGCGAGATCGCTATCCGCGTCCTTCGGGCTGCCGCAGACCTTGGCATGGCCACCGTCGCGGTCTTTTCCGAGGATGATGCGACCTCCTTGCATATCAAGCAGGCTGACCTCGCCGTGCCCCTCAAGGGCGTGGGGGCACGGGCCTATCTGGACGGTGCGGCGATCATTGCCGTCGCAAAGGCCCAAGGCTGCGATAGTATCCATCCTGGCTATGGGTTCTTGAGCGAGAACGCCAACTTTGCGGCAGCCTGCGCCGAGGCGGGTCTGGTCTTTGTCGGGCCTAGCCCTGAGATGCTGGCCCTATTTGGCGATAAGGGCTCGGCGCGCGATCTGGCGGCGCGGCTGGGCGTGCCCTTGCTGGCCGGGATCAATCGGGCCGTGTCGCTGGAGGAGGCTAGGGCCTTCTTTGCCGGGCAGGGGTCGGGCGGAGCCATGATGATCAAGGCTCTCGCGGGCGGCGGCGGACGCGGCATGCGGGTCATTACCGAGGCTGATCAGATCGAGGCGGCCTTTGAGCGCTGCGCTTCTGAGGCCAGGGCGGCCTTTGGCGATGGCAGCCTCTATGTCGAGCGCCTGATCCGCCGGGCTCGCCATGTCGAGATCCAGATCATTGGCGACGGTGACGTGGTTCTGGCCCTTGGCGAGCGCGAATGTACCATTCAGCGTCAGCATCAAAAGCTGATCGAGGTCGCGCCGAGCCCCAGCCTGACGCCCGCTCTGCGTCAAAGGCTGGTTGATGCGGCCCTCAGCATGGCTAAGGCCTGTGCCTATCGCAGTCTGGGCACGTTCGAGTTTTTGGTGGATGCGCAGGCCGATCCAGATGGCGAGGATGCCTTCGCCTTCATTGAGGCCAATCCGCGCCTGCAGGTCGAGCATACGGTGACCGAGGCCGTCACCGGCCTTGATCTGGTCGCCCTGCAACTGGGTGTCGCCGGGGGGCAGCGCCTCGCCGATCTGGGCCTGACGCCTGACAGCGTGCCCGCACCGCGCGGCTATGCCATCCAACTTCGGGTCAATATGGAGACCATGGATGGCCAAGGTCATGCCCGTCCCTCCAGCGGCACCTTGAGCCTGTTCGAGCCGCCCAGCGGGCCGGGGGTACGGGTCGACAGTTTCGGCTATGCGGGTTTCAGGCCCAGTCCCCATTTTGACAGCCTGTTGGCCAAGGTCATTGTCTCGAGCTCTAGTCCCCATTTCGACCGTGCCGTCGCCGCAGCATCGCGCGCGCTGGCTCAGTTCCGACTTGAGGGCGTGGCCAGTAATATCGGCTTTCTTCAAGCCTTACTTCAAAGGCCAGAACTGCAATCTAATCAGATCTATACCGGGTTTATCGAAGATCATGCATCAAGCCTATTGGCCGATCAAACGCGCGCGCCATCGGCGCAATATTTCGCGGCTAATGGGCCTGCAGCGAGCAGCGCCAGCGCCAGTCTTGTGGTGGGTCCAGAGGGAAGTCTGCCCCTGAGCGCGCCCATGTCGGGCAAGCTGGTCGGCACGGATGTGGCCGTCGGCGATCTGGTCCGTGAAGGTCAGCAGGTCGCGGTGCTGGAATCCATGAAGATGGAGCATGTCATCCTCGCTGACCGCAGTGGCTATATCCGCGCCATCGGCCCAGCGGCGGGTGATACGGTGTTCGAAGCCGACGCCCTGATGTTCATCGAACCGGCAGATGTTGGCGCAGCGATTACAGAGGCCGAGACGGTCGTTGATCTCGACCATATCCGCCCCGACCTTGCCACCGTCATTGAAAGCCATTCCTACGGCTTGGATGAGAACCGTCCTGAGGCTGTGGCGCGCCGTCATGGCCGCAACCAGCGTATGGTTCGCGAGAATATTGCCGATCTCTGCGACGAGGGCAGCTTCATCGAATATGGTGCCTTGGCCGTCGCGGCTCAGCGTCGCCGCCGCTCGCTTGATGATCTGGTGCGCAATACCCCCGCCGACGGCATGATCACCGGCATTGGCTCGGTCAACGGGGCTCACTTTAGCGAAGATAAGGCCCGCACCGCGGTCTTAGCCTATGACTTTACCGTTCTGGCCGGCACCCAAGGCCATATGAACCACAAGAAGACTGACCGACTCTTAGGCATTATAGAGGACTGGAAAATACCCACGGTCCTGTTTGCCGAGGGCGGCGGCGGGCGTCCGGGCGATGTCGATTCCATCGGCGTGGCGGGTCTGGATGTACCCAGCTTCCTGTCCATGGCTAAGCTCAGCGGTCAGGCCCCTCTGGTTGGCATTGTCTCGGGGCGCTGTTTTGCTGGAAATGCAGCGCTGCTGGGCTGTACCGATGTGATCATCGCGACGCAGGACTCCAATATCGGCATGGGTGGCCCGGCCATGATCGAGGGCGGCGGTCTGGGCGTCTATCGGCCTGAAGATATCGGCCCCATCGATGTTCAGACCCAGAACGGGGTTGTCGATGTCGCCGTCGCCGACGAGGCTGAGGCCGTGGATGTCGCTAAGCGCTACCTATCCTATTTCCAAGGCCCCTTGGCCGATTGGACCTGCGCCGATCAAAGGCTGCTGCGCCAAGCCATCCCCGAAAATCGCCTGAGGGCCTATGAGGTGCGTAAGGTCATCGAGACTTTGGCCGATAGCGGTTCCGTCCTAGAACTTCGTGCCGCCTTTGGTCTGGGCATGGTCACCTGTCTGATCCGCATTGAGGGCCGCGCCTTTGGTCTGATGGCCAATAATCCGCACCATCTGGGCGGGGCCATTGACGCCGATGCCGCCGATAAGGCCGCGCGGTTCATGCAGCTTTGCGAGGCCTATGGCCTGCCGATCCTGTCGCTCTGCGATACGCCCGGCTTCATGGTCGGGCCAGATGTCGAAAAGACCGCCCAGGTGCGCCATGTGAGCCGTATGTTCGTCACTGCCGCCAGCCTCACAGTGCCCTTCTTCGCGGTGGTGCTGCGCAAGGGCTATGGGCTTGGTGCCCAGTCCATGACGGGGGGCAGTTTCCATGCTCCGGTGTTCAATATCAGTTGGCCCACCGGCGAGTTTGGCGGCATGGGCTTAGAGGGCGCGGTTCGCCTCGGTTTCAAGAAAGAGCTTGAGGCCATCGCTGACCCCGAAGCCCGCGAGGCCGAGTTCCGCAAACGGGTCGATCGATCCTACGCCATCGGCAAGGCCGTCAATATGGCCGCGCACCTCGAGATCGACGCCGTGATCGATCCGATGGAAACCCGCCGCTGGGTCATCCGAGGCGTCAAATCGGTCCCGCCCCGTGCTGAGAGTGGTCATGGTCGCAAGCGCTTCATTGATGCGTGGTAGGGGGTGACTGACCCTCTAAAGCCGTCGCAGCCGCCCGCCGCCCGCATCCCCCGCACCGTCATCGCGCTGGGGCTGGTCAGCTTCTTTATGGATGTCTCGTCCGAGATCGTTCATGGGCTCTTGCCGGTCTTTATGGTCACGACCTTGGGCCTGAGCGTGGCTATGGTCGGGCTGATTGATGGGGTAGCAGAGTCGACTGCGGCCATTACCAAGGTCTTTTCGGGTTATATTTCGGATCGAATTGGTCGTCGTAAGCCGCTAATCCTGTTGGGTTATGGTCTTGGTGCGCTAACCAAACCGCTCTTTGCTCTAGCCGGTGGCGCAGGCCTGATCTTCGGTGCTCGCTTTGCCGATCGGGTGGGCAAGGGAATTCGGGGCGCACCGCGCGATGCCCTGATCGCCGATGTGACTCCGCCCGAGGTCCGAGGCCGTGCCTTTGGTCTTCGTCAGGCCATGGATACGGCAGGGGCCTTTACCGGTCCGCTCTTGGCACTCGGTTTGATGGCGGTGTTTGCCGGCAATATGAGGGCAGTCTTTTGGGTGGCGGTCATACCCGGCGCTTTAGCGGTAGCTTGCGTTCTGTTCGGGGTAGAGGATCGCGGAAAGGCCTCGAACGATCAGGCTGCAAGGGTGGCGAAGGCCCCGCCCATTCGCCTCTCCGACATTGGACGGTTCAGTTCGGCCTATTGGGGTGTGGCCCTGCTCGGCGTGGTCTTTACCCTCGCGCGGTTCAGTGAGGGGTTCTTGGTGCTGAAGGCCCATGCTGACGGTCTGCCGCTACTCCTCACACCGCTGGTGTTGGTGGCGATGAATATTGTCTATGCGATGGGGGCCTATCCGGCCGGAGCCCTGTCAGATCGCATGAGGCCCGAGGGGCTGTTGTTGGCGGGTCTGGCAGCGCTGATCGCGGCGGATCTGGTAATGGGTCTGGGGCAAGGGCTCGGAGCAACCTTCATCGGCATAGGCCTATGGGGTGTCCATATGGCTCTGACGCAGGGGTTGCTGAGCAAGCTTGTGGCCGACCATGCCCCCGCTGACCTGCGCGGGTCCGCCTTTGGTCTATTCAACCTGTTGTCAGGGGTGGCGATGTTGGTGGCGAGCCTGATCGCCGGTCTGGTCTGGCAGTCCTACGGCGCACCCGCCACCTTCATCACAGGCGGCGGGTTTGCGGTTTTGGCGGTGGTATTGGTTTTCATTCAACGCAAGAGATCAGCCCCTCAAGTGCTTTAATTTTTGAAGAAATTTATGGTTAGTCCTACGCCAGTTTCGAACGGTGTAGCGTCGCTCCAGAACCGTTTGGCAAAGCGGCTGCTATCGACGTGGTAGGGCCGGTCGGTCTGAAACCGCATCTCCTTAAACTCGCGCAGGAAGGGGACGAAGAGGCTGAGCAGCCCGAACAGGATTGGCGGCATAACGCTCAGTTTCAGGGGTACACCCAGCCCATCGGCACCGATCTGGAGGATTTGGCGGAAGGTCAGGGTGGGTGCGCAGGGCACATGCCAAGCCTGACCATAGGCATCTTCAGGCGCGTAGAGCAGGGTGATGGTTGCCCGCGCCACATCGGGCACATAGGCCATGTCATGGGGCAGATCGGCGGACCCAAGCAGCATGGCGGGCTTACCCTTGGCGAGGGCCCCAAGCCCCGTATCTCCCAAGATGGATTGGCCGACGCCCGGACCATAGAAATCCGAGGCCCGTACGGCGACGCATCGCACGCGGCCTTGATGGTGAGCCTCTTGCCACAGACGGGTGATATCTGCCCGGACCTTAGGCTTGTGGCCATGATCGGTGAGCGGCATGTCCTCGGTCAGGGGCCGGGTCTGAGGACCGTACATATAAAGATTATCGACCATCACGAACCGTGCGCCTGATGCTTCACAGCCCGCCAGAAGGTTGGTCATGATCTTGGGCCAGTCACGCACCCATCCGGCGCTGACATAGGGCAGGCCGATGGCGCAGATCACCGCGCTCGCGCTCGCTGTGGCGCGCTTGACAGCCTCGGCATTGGTGGCGTCGCAGGCCACAAAGTTCGCCAAGGGGGGAAGGTCGGCAGGACGCGAGCGCTGGGCCACGGTCACGGCCCTGCCTGCTGCCGTCAACTGCTCCATGATCGAGCGTCCAACGGGGCCCAAACCGAAAATCACAATGGTCTCGCTCATCACCGGCTCCTTTGAGGTTATGGCATCAGGATGGCGGGGCATTGAACATTTGTAAAATGCATGGTTTGTCTAATAACTATGCACGAAGTGAATTTAAAATCAGTCGATCTGAACCTGCTAACGGCGCTGGGTGCCTTGCTGCGCCATCGCCATGTCACCAAGGCGGCCGATGAGGTGGGGCTGAGCCAACCGGCTATGAGCAGGGCCCTGATGCGCTTACGCCATCTGTTCGGCGATCCCCTGCTGGTGCGAGGGGCAGGGGGACTGGTCCTAACCGCGCGGGCGGAGGCCCTAGCCCCGCGCTTGAGTCTGCTGCTCAACGAGATCAAGGCCCTGTTGGTCGATGTCCCGTTTGATCCGGCCAAGGCGCGGCGGACGGTGACGGTTGTCGGGACCGATAGTCATGCGGTGACCCTGATCCCGCCAGTTCTGGCTCGCATTCGCCGCGAGGCCCCCGGCATTGATCTGGTGTTTAAGGGCTTTACCCCTGACGTGGCAGAAAGGGTACAGCGCGGCGAGGTGGATATGGTCTTTTCCGTCGCCCATCAGCCTCTGCGCGCCGGCGCGGCCAGTGAGTTCCTTCGCAAGGATGCTCTGGCTCTGGTTATGCGGCGGGGCCATCCCCTGTCGCAAACGCCCTTTACCATTGAGGACTATGGACGTTGTGAGCATATCCTTGTCTCGATCCTTGATGATGGTGCCAGCGAGATTGACGCCGTCCTCGCGGGCTCTGGCGTTGAGCGCCGCATCGCCCTGACCACACCGCATTTTATGGGTGCGCTCGCGGCCATAGCGGGCACAGACATGGTCATGACCCTGTCTCGCTCTGTTGCTGAACGCTATCGCCAGACCTTTGATCTGGTCCTGCGTGAACCGCCCTTTGGGAACCGGGCCTATGAACAGACCATGGTCTGGTCCGCCGCACGCGGTTCTGATCCCCTCATGCAATGGGTCCGGGGCCTGATGCGCGAGGAGGCCGCGGCTCAGGAGGCGGGGGAACTTGAAATTTCCACTTGGATTTAATCTATCTAGAATTGTTAATATATGAAGTTATGATAAACAGAATTTGGGCGTTGCGTGATCGGGTTTTTGGGCGTCCTCCGGTCAGATTATTTGAAAACGAAAATCAATCATCGCAATGAGGGCTTCTTCAAATGGTAGATGAAATAAAAAAACCAATTTATGAAGGCAATTTTACAATTGATCCCGCTGCAAATCCTCAAGTTGGAGATAGTTTTCAGATAGAAACGATTTTAATTGAACCATTGGAAAACGATATCACGGTATATCGACCATTGCATACAGCGAAAGGAACGGTTCTTACTTTTCATTTTGCAAATAAATTAGAGCACGATGTTGACGGATCCGCGGTGCTGGTTGCTCCGGGAATTGCTTTGACAGCAAGGCATGTTATTGAACCGCATCGGGATAAACTAATTAATGGTATTAAATATTCTTTCTTAATGGGAATATGTAATAATTCTGTTAACATGTGGGCGGTTAAAGAGCTGACAATTCTACCGCATTGTGATATTGCTATACTCGGTTTGGAGTTAAATTCTTCAATTCCGGCGGACAAGACCTTTAGGCAGGCGGCGATCTCAACTCGGCTCCCCAAAATAGGCGAACGCATACAAATATTGGGTTTCAGAGCAAAAACTTTGGTTCCTGAATCTAATGCGTCTTTGGGTCCTCAAATTGACGCCGGCTTGGTTGTTTCAGCCGGTGTGATAACCAACAGATTTCCGCTTGGAAGAGACAGCGCGATGTTGCCGTGGCCTGTGCTAGAGGTAGACTGTCCATCGTGGGGCGGAATGAGCGGTGGACCAGTATTTGATAAGCATGGGCACCTTATCGGCTTGTTGTGTACTTCATTTGATCTTTTGGATGAATCAGGTCCTTCCTATGTGTCGTTATTGTGGCCTGTTCTTGCATCAAAATTTAGAGGAGGGTGGCCAAAGGCCATATTTACCGAACCTCGAAGTCTTATTGAGCTGGCACCTGATCTCTGTAAGATAGATCGCCCAGAATCCGTCTGGCATCAGTTCGATGAATTATCCGGTAAAACATCGACCCAATATAAAATCTGGGAAGAATAGGAAAACAGGCCGAATAGGTCTGTGGTGCCGAGGTCCTTTTCCCGTGATCTGGCCCCGCCTTTTCGTGTACAAGGCCCGCCACAGAGGGGGCGGTTGGCGTTCCCGGACGGACCTTGCCCCTTGAACAGCGCCCCCTATCCCTCGCACCGCCTGTCGGTTGCGCCGATGATGGACTGGACAGACCGGCATTGCCGCGTCCTGCACCGGACCCTATCGCGGCGCGTACTGCTCTATAGCGAGATGGTGACCACGGGCGCGGTGCTGCACGGCGATCTAGAGCGGTTGCTGGGCTATGAGGCGGTTGAGCATCCGGTGGCGCTCCAGCTTGGCGGCTCAGACCCTGCGGATCTGGCGGCAGCAGCCAAGATTGCGGCGGACTGGGGCTATGACGAGATCAATCTCAATGTCGGCTGTCCCTCGGACCGGGTCCAGAGTGGGCGGTTCGGGGCCTGCCTGATGCGCGAGCCGCAGTTGGTGGCTGACTGTATGGCGGCGATGGCCGAGGCTGTGAAGGTGCCGGTGACGGTCAAGTGCCGCATCGGAGTTGATGAGCAGGAGCCGAGTGATGCCCTGTTTGCCATGGTCGAGGGCTGTGCAGCGGTGGGGGTCAAGACCTTCATCGTCCATGCGCGCAAGGCCTGGCTCAAGGGCCTGTCGCCGAAGGAAAACCGGGATATACCTCCTCTAGACTATCCCTTGGTCTGGCGCCTTAAGGCCGAGCGGCCTGACCTGACCATTATCATCAATGGCGGCATTGCCACGCTGGATGAGGCGCTCAGTCATCTGGATCATGTCGACGGGGTGATGATGGGTCGCGCGGCCTATCATGATGCCGGACAACTGGGTCAGGTCGATCGCCGCATTTTTGGCGAGGATGTCGCCGATCTCGATGCGGCCGACGCGGTTCGGGCCTATCTGCCCTATGTCTCAGCCCAGTTAGAGACCGGCGTGCCGCTGGCCCATATGACCCGCCACATGCTCGGACTGTTCCACGGCCGTATGGGCGCGCGCAGTTGGCGGCGTATTCTGACGGTTGAAGGGTCTAAGGCTGGTGCCGGTATTGAGGTGATGTTGGCGGCGTTGAAGGGGGTGGAGCAAACAAGGCCTTCAACCAATCCTCTCCCACAGGCAGAGGCCTAAGAAAGACCATATAAGCCCTCGCCCCCTTGGGGGAGAGGGTTGGGTGAGGGGGAACGGGCAAACAAGTCCCCCTACGGCCCTCGGGGCCACTTCCCCCATAGGGGGAGATTTGTGGTTCTAGATCTTCCCTCTCTGGGGGAAGTACCGGCGAAGCCGGGGTAGGGGGCTCTTATTCTGGCACCCATGCAGATCAGGCAGCCCTAAGCGAGGCCGAGCTTTTCTGGGCTGATCTTGGACTTGCGAGAGGGAAGGTCGGCCATGATGGCGGTGCGAGTCTCTTCTTCTAAGCGCCCCCATCCGCCGATCTCCGATAGGGTGCGAAAGCAGCCAAGGCATAGGCCGCTGCTGCCGTCGACAATGCAGACCTTGACGCAGGGCGTGGTGATGGGGCGGGGCGGCTTGTTCATGAGCATGATCTTGCCCATTTGGCCTCGTCGATCAAGCCGTATCCGATCAAGCCTCCCCCATCTAATTAGGCAGGTAGGGCGTAGGCGACCATGGCACTGGCGCAGGGCTTGTCAGGCCCTTCAGTATGAAGGTGCACTTCGGCGGTGGCGATCCTGCGTCCGAGCTTGAGCAAGCGCACATCCGCCGTCAGAGGACCTGGCTTGGCGGGGCGCAGGAAGTGCATGGTCAGAGAGGTGGTGACGGCCATCGGTTGCTCACCAATATGGGCTAAGACCATGGCATAGACCGCGGTGTCGGCCACACTCATCATGGTGGGTCCAGAGATGACGCCGCCGGGCCGTAAGGTTCGCTCGTTATAGGGCAAGACGAGCCGTGCCCGACCCGGCTCGACTTCAATGACCTCGGCAATGGCTGCATCAGTCGTCAGGGGGAAGGCCCGGCGCAAAAACGCGTTGAGCGCGTAGGCATCGAGTTTGAGAGGGTTTTCAGTCATGCCCCACTTTATGAGGCGCAACTTTCAATATCAACAGTGATGATTTTAATCATGACTTCTGTAAAAATATAAAATAAACAAATATACAACGATAAATATTTGTTATAATAATTATCATTCGAATATCACGCTCACATTCATGCTTTTTAATGAGGTGGTCGAGATGAAAATATTTTCAATGTCCTTCTGTATTATTGCGGTTTTGATGGGTATTGCCAATCTACAAGAATTGGATATCTCCCAGATCAAAATCAAGCCTGCCGAATGTTGTCTTGGCTTTGTGCCTTTGAATGGCGCAGGACTACGCAATTCAAAGGCTCCGCCTCCGCCGATCAGGGTGAAGCGTAAGCAAAGACGACGGATGTGAACCGACCTGAGCCCGTTTAGACTATAATCAGGTCGTCGGCCCCCTAGGCAGAGCGACGGCGGGAGGCTATGGGCAAGGGATGAGCACCAGCCCTTTTGATGACATCGCCGCCCTGATGGCCGACCTGCCCGGCCCCAACCTTGACGCCCGCGACAGAGCGGCCGAGCGAGAGGGGCGGTTGGTGAAACCAGTGGGTAGTCTGGGCCGGTTGGAAGAGATTATTGACTGGCTTGCTGCATGGCGCGGGGTAACGCCGCCCGCGGTCATGCGGCCTGTGATCGCGCTCTATGCCGGAGCCCACGGGGTGGCCGCGCGGGGCGTTTCAGCCTTTCGTCCGTCCTTTAATCGCCAATCGCTTGAAATGATCGCCGCTGGCGGTGCCCCCATCAGCCAGATGGCGTCGTTCCATGGTGCAGGCCTAGAGGTCTTTGATCTGGCCGTTGATCGACCCGTCGCGGACACGGTTGAGAAGGCGGCGATGAGCGCGCGGGAATGTGCTGCGACCATGGCCTTTGGTATGGAGGCTCTGGCCAAACAGCCGGACCTACTGATCTTAGGCGAGGTTGGGGCGGGTAACAGCACCGCCGCCGCTGCCATCGCCCACGCGCTCTATGGCGGCGAGGCGCAAGACTGGACCGGACGGGGCGGCGGCATTGATGATGACGCCTTGGCTCTGAAGATTCAGACCGTGGAGGCCATTGTCGCCCGCGCCAAGGCCGAGGGGGCGGACAGCCCGCTTGAAATCCTTCGCCAAGTGGGTGGGCGAGAAATTGCGGCGGTTGCTGGGGCGATCCTTGCGGCGCGCGTACAAAAGGTGCCGGTCTTGCTCGATGGCTATGGTGTCGGTGCGGCGGCAGCGGTTTTGCACGCCATGGACCCGACGGCCCTCGACCACTGTATGGCTGGCCATGTCAGCGCCGAACCTGGCCATCGGCTGTTGCTCGAAAAAATCGGCAAGGTCCCGCTTTTGGATCTGGGTCTATCGCAAGGCGCAGGGACGGGGGCTGCGGCAGCGCTGGGTCTGGTGAAGCTGGCCTGTGAGGTTCACGCGGGCTGCGCGACACAGGATTAGGGGTAGAAAACAAGGCCCCCTTCGGCGCTGCGCGTCATTGCGAGCGCAGCGAAGCAACCCAGGGGACTGACGCGGAACTAAATTGATGATCCCCTAGTTTGCTTTGGCGCGGTGGGCCGTTTTCGGCTTGAGTGAAAGGGTCTGGGTCCCCGCCTTCGCGGGGAAAACGGAAAAAAGAAACAAGACCCCCTTCGGCGCTGCGCGCCACTTCCCCCAGAGGGGGAAGATCATCGATGCGCAAATCTTCCCCCTCTGGGGGAAGTACCGGTGAAGCCGGGGTAGGGGGTCTTTAAGGCCCTAGCGTTCCAGAACCAGATCGCTGGTGGGTTTGGAGCAGCAGATCAGGATCATGCCCTGGTCGATCTCGCGCTGGCGGATGCCGCCTGCGGGGGTCATGTCGACCGTTCCAGAGACCAGCTTGCACTTGCAGGTGCCGCACATCCCCTTGGTGCAGGAGGAGGGCAGGCGCATGCCCTCGGCCTTGGCGGCAGCGAGGATGAAGCGGTCGGGCGCGACCTCGATGGTCCGGCGCGAGAGCTTGAACTCGACCTTGAAGCCTTGGCTGGAGGTCGCGGCCTCTGGCTCAGGCTGATCGGCGCTCAGTTCGGCAAAGTCGAAACTTTCAGAGTGGTAGCGGGCCATGTCAAAGCCGCTGGCCTCTAGCATTGTCTTGACGGCTGCCATGTAGGGGGCCGGGCCGCAGATATAGACCTCGCGCTCGCGAAAATCGGGGACGATGGCTTCGAGCTTGGTCAGATCGATGCGCCCACGAGGACCGGACCAGA
This sequence comes from Pseudomonadota bacterium, assembly GCA_041182245.1. Taxonomy (GTDB): domain Bacteria; phylum Pseudomonadota; class Alphaproteobacteria; order Caulobacterales; family Caulobacteraceae; genus CAISGS01. The sequence continues at coordinate 93,410 of JBEGNZ010000003.1, forward strand.
CCTCAGCGTCGCTATCAGCCTCGCAGATCGCCGTGACCGTCAAGCCCGGTGCGGTCTTGGCCATCAGGTCCAATTCCTCGCGAAAGATCAGGTCGGCGGGCGAGCGGGCGCTGTGGACGAAGGCGATGTCGGCACCGCTTCCCAGATCATGATGGCTGCGGGTCATGGACATCAAGGGGGTGATGCCGCTACCGGCGGACAGGAACAGATATTTGCGGCCCGCCTCTGCTGCACAGAAAAAGTCACCCATCGGCCCTAAGGCCTTGATCGCAACGCCGGGGACGAGGTTCGCGTGCAGCCATGACGAGACAGGACCGTCGCCAATGCGCTTGACCGTGATCGAGACCCGATCTGGCCGCGTGGGGGACGAGGACAGGGTGTAGCAGCGGTTTATCTCTTCGCCGCCGATGGTCAGCGAAAAGGTCATGAACTGACCGGGCTGATAGGCAAAACGCCGCGGCTCGGTGGCTTGGAAGATGAAGGTCTTAACGTCGTGGGTCTCAGCCCGCACGGCGCAGCAGACGAGCGTCTCGTCCTCGTCAGAATTCCAAAGCGGCGCAGGCGCGCTGGCAGTCAGGGTCATGCAAGGGTCTCAAGATGGGCCGATAGGCGGCCCATGTACCACTGACAGAACTTTTCGACCAAGCCCTCGGTATAGGGCGAGTAGGGACCGGGCTCATAGGCCGGGCTCACCAAACCCGATTGGGTCACCTCAACCAGATGGGCATCTTGCTTGTTCGTTGCGATCCAGACCTCGGTCAGGGTGGTCTTGTCATAATCGACGCCCTCGACCGCATCCTTATGGACCAGCCAGCGGGTGCGCAGCATCGTCTCGGTTGGGCTGACCGGGATCACCGAGAAGGTGACAATATGGTCGCTCATGAAATGGTGCCAGCTGTTGGGCTGGGTCCAGAAGGACAGGCCGCCTAGGGCAGGATCGGTGATGTTGCCGAGCAGCTTCTTGCAGGCGACCTTGGTGTCCATGGTCTGGCTCTGACCGGACTGGTCGATGGGCAGGCGCTCGGTACGGAACCCCGTTACCCGGTCGGCCAGATGCTCGATCTCGCGCGACGGCAGCCCCGAGGCTTCCCAACGATTATGGGCCTCCTTGACCAGATCCTCATAACGCTTGGCCTGCTCCAGTTCGTCTTCATCCAAAGTCTTAGGAGAGAAGCCGAAGCCATAGGCGAATAGAGGAATGGTCAGTTCAGGATGGTTGGCCCCGCAGTGGTAGCACTCGCGGTTATTCTCCATCGTCACCTTCCAGTTGCCGTGCTCGATCAGGTCAACAGAATGGGCGATCTTGGTATTGGGGATGTCGTGCTGGACCAGATAGGGGGTCATGGCAGCGGCCATGTCCTCAATATCGGCGGGGGCCTCATCGGCGAGGCAGATGAACAGAAGACCCGCGACCGAGCGCAGGTGAACGGGCTTTAAGCCCCGGCAGCTCTTGTCGAAATCTTCACCCATATGGTCGGCAAAGACCAGGTCGCCTTCGAGCGAATAGGTCCAGGCATGATAGCGGCAAACCAGATTGCCCACCTGCTCATGAGGTCCATCGACGAGACGCGCGCCGCGGTGACGGCAGACATTGTGGAAGGCGCGGATCTGCATATCGTCGTCGCGCACGATCAGGACCGAGGTCTTGCCAATATCCACGACAAACACATCGCCGGGCTCCGGCACATCCGGCTCAACACCAACATAGATCCAGTGACGGCCAAAGATCAGGTCCATATCGGTCTCGAATATATCGGGACGGGTATAGAGGTCCGCTTCCAGACTGTGGCCAGCCTTACGGCGGGCGACCAACTGGGCGAGGGAGGCGGGTTTGTTGGCCTCAGACATGGATTCGCGCCTTTGGATGCTGGAATTGGAGCGCGGGACCTTAGCCCAGCGCCGGATGCAATCACTTTTCTATAAGCGACGCGCGGAAATAAGAAAGGCGACATCCTGCAGCATGGCGACGCCTTGCCTGTTTCCTTGATTAAATGCGACAGCCGTGTCGTTATTATTCAAGTGCGCCGCCGCCTTGATGATGGCCCTTTTGACGGTCAGAGCCCATGGTCGCAGCCTCAATTGACGGGCGGAGTCCATGCAGAAGTTTTCAGCCTTCGAGCTCTTCAAGCAAGGCCTAAATGGCCAGGCCGGGTGGAAGCCCCAGTGGCGCTCGCCAGAGCCCAAAGCGGCCTATGATGCGGTCATCATCGGCGGCGGCGGTCATGGACTCGGCGCGGCCTATTACCTCGCCAAGCAGCATGGCATGCGCAATATTGCGGTGCTCGAAAAGGGTTGGCTGGGCGGCGGCAATACGGGCCGTAACACCACCATCATCCGGTCCAACTATCTGTTTGATGAGAGTGCGGGTCTCTATGACCATTCGGTCAAGCTGTGGGAAGGCCTGTCGCAAGAGCTGAACTACAATGTCATGTTCTCGCAGCGCGGGGTCATGATGCTGGCCCATACGGTGCATGATGTTCAGGTCTTCAAGCGCCATGTCCATGCCAACCGGGCCAACGGTGTCGATAATGAGTGGCTCTCGCCCGAAGAGGCCAAGGCCTACTGCCCGCCGCTGAACATCTCTGACAATATGCGTTATCCGGTGCTGGGGGCGGCCCTGCAAAGGCGCGGCGGCACGGCGCGGCACGATGCTGTGGCCTGGGGCTATGCCCGCGCAGCCGACGATCTGGGCGTCGACATCATCGAGAACTGCGAAGTGACCGGCATTCGGCGCAATGCCGCAGGCGCGGTCGAGGCGGTCGAGACCACCAAGGGCCTGATCCGTACGCCCAAGATTGGCGTCTCGGCAGCGGGCCACACCAGCGTGGTTCTGGGCATGGCGGGCGTGCGCCTGCCGCTGGAAAGTTATCCTCTGCAGGCCCTGGTGTCCGAGCCGATCAAGCCGGTCTTCCCCTGCGTGGTCATGAGCAACACCATCCACGCCTATATCAGCCAGTCCGACAAGGGCGAGCTGGTCATCGGCGCAGGCACCGACATCTACACTTCCTATACCCAGCGCGGCGGTCTGCACATTTCGCAGCATACGCTGGAGGCCATTTGCGAGCTGTTCCCCGCCTTCCGCCGTATGAGGATGCTGCGCAATTGGGGCGGCATTGTCGATGTGACGCCGGATCGCTCGCCCATCGTCGCCAAGACCCCGGTGCAGGGTCTCTATGTCAATTGCGGTTGGGGAACCGGCGGATTCAAGGCTACGCCCGGCGCGGCCCACACCCTGGCCTGGACCATCGCCAAGGACGAGCCGCACCCGATCAATGCCCCCTTCACCATCGAGCGGTTCCGGGACGGTCATCTGATCGACGAAGCCGCCGCTGCCGCCGTAGCCCACTGAGGTCCAGATGCTCCTGATCACCTGTCCCCACTGCGGCCCCCGGCCAGAGCTGGAATTCGTCCATGGCGGCGAAGCCCATATTGCTCGCCCCACCCAGCCCGAAGCTCTGAATGCCGAGGAATGGACCGAATATCTCTATATGCGCGCCAACCCAAAGGGCCTGCATGCCGAGCGTTGGCGTCACCTGCATGGCTGCGCCCGGTTCTTCAATGCCTTGCGCGACACCACCACGGACCAGTTTGTTGTGACCTACAAGACCGGGGAAGCCCGTCCTGATCTGAAGGGACCTGCCGCATGAGCGCGCCGTTCCGCACAGAAGCAGGCGGTCAGATCGACCGTCGCAAGGGCCTGAGCTTTACCTTTGATGGCCGCACCTTTCAGGGCGTAGAGGGCGATACGCTAGCCTCTGCCCTGCTGGCCAACGGCGTGCACCTGATGGGCCGCTCGTTCAAATATCACCGCCCGCGTGGGGTCTTGGGCGCAGGCTCGGAAGAACCCAATGCGCTGGTCTCGGTGCGCCGGGACAAGGCCCGTTTCACTCCCAATCTGCGTGCGACGCAGGTCGAACTCTATGACGGCCTCGTGGCCCAGAGCCAGAACCGCTGGCCGAGCCTGAACTTTGACATGGGCGCGGTGACCAGCCTTCTGTCGCCCTTCATTCCAGCGGGCTTCTACTACAAGACGTTCATGTGGCCGCGTAAGGCGTGGGACCATCTCTATGAGCCCGCCATCCGTGCCGCCGCTGGCCTCGGCAGCGCCCCGACTGAGGCGGACCCCGACCGCTATCTGAACCGCTTCGCGCACTGCGAAGTGCTGGTCATTGGGGCCGGTCCTGCCGGTCTCGCCGCCGCCCTCGCAGCATCGAAGAGCGGTGGCCGGGTAATGCTGGTCGACGAGCAGGCGCAGTTCGGCGGCTCTCTTCTCGCCGCGACGGATGCCTCAATCGACGGCAAGCCCGCGCAGGTTTGGCTGGATGAGACGCTGGCGACCTTGGCGGCCAATCCCAAGGTCACGATGATCCGCCGCGCCAACGCCTTTGGCTATTTCGCGCACAATATGATCGGCATCACCGAGCGTCTGAGCGAGCATCAGGCCCATCCGGCTGCCGGTGCCCCGCGTGAGCGTCTGTGGCAGGTCCGGGCCCGTGAAGTGGTGCTGGCCACCGGTGCCATCGAGCGGCCTCTGGTCTTCCCAGACAATGACCGCCCCGGCGTGCTCTTGGCTGATGCGGCTCGCATCTATCTGAACCGCTATGGCGTCAAACCCGGCAAGCGGGTGGTTGTCGCCACGGGCCATGACGAGGCCTATCGCGCGGCCTTAGATCTGCATAAGGCGGGCGTCGAAATCGCGGCCATAGTCGATGCGCGGCCCCATCCCGTCGGCCCTCTGGTCGAGGCGGCTAAGGCCGCTGGCCTAAAGGTCAAGGAAGGCCATGCCATCACCGGCACAATCGGCGAATTGCGCGTCAAGGGGGCCTATATTGCTCCGATCACGGGTGCGGGTAAGGTCGGATCGACCGAAACCCTGACCTGCGACGCCGTGCTGATGTCCGGCGGCTTTACGCCCAGCGTCCACCTGTTCTCGCAATCCCGGGGCAAGGTGGTGTGGGACGAGACCCTCGAAACCTATCTGCCGGGTCAATCGGCAGAGGCGGAACGGTCGGCTGGCGCTTGCCGTGGCAAGTTCGGGCTGGCTCAGGCCTTGGCCGATGGTTTTGCGGCGGGGGCCGATGCGGCCCGTCATCCCGTGACGCAGACCTTTAGCGTCGAAGCGGTTGAAGGCGATCCCAAGGGTGTGGTTGGTGCCCTGCCCCATGATCGTGGCGTGGGTGCCAAGGCCTTTATCGACTGGCAAAACGACGTCACCACTAAGGACCTGAAACTGGCCGTGCGCGAGGGCTTCCAGTCCATCGAGCATATTAAGCGCTATACCACGACCGGCATGGCGACCGATCAGGGCAAGACCTCGAACCTGAACGCCCTGGGCGTGATCTCTGACGCCCTGCACCGGCCCATCCCCCAGATCGGCCTGACGACCTTTAGAATGCCCTACACGCCCGTGACCTTCGGCGTGCTGGCAGGCATGGCGCGGGGCGACCTGTTCGATCCGATCCGCACGACGCCGATCCATGATTGGGCGGTCGAGCAGGGGGCTGTCTTCGAGGACGTGTCCCTGTGGAAACGCGCGCGCTTCTTCCCGCAAGGGCGCGAGGATATGGAGGCGGCGGTCCGACGCGAATGTCTGTCGGTGCGAAAGGACTGCGGCATTTTCGATGCCTCGACCCTCGGCAAGATCGAGGTGGTCGGCCCCGATGCGGCCGAGTTCATGAACCGAATGTACATCAATGCCTGGACCAAGCTGGGCGTGGGCAAGTGCCGCTATGGCATTCTGTGCCGCGAAGACGGCTTTGTCGCCGATGACGGCGTGGTTGGGCGCATTGCCCATGACCGCTTCCATGTCACGACCACGACCGGCGGCGCGGCGCGGGTTCTGGGCATGATGGAGGACTATCTCCAGACCGAATGGCCAGAGTTGAATGTCTGGCTGACCTCGACCACGGAGCAGTGGGCGGTCATCGCGCTGCAAGGCCCCAAGGCCCGCACCATCCTTGAAGGCCTGGTCGAGGGCATCGACCTGTCGCCAGAGGCCCTGTCCCATATGAGCCTTGTCGAAGGCAAGATCTGCGGCGTGCCGACAAGACTGTTCCGCGTCAGCTTCTCCGGCGAACTGGGCTTTGAAATCAATATACCCGCCGAGCAGGGCCGCAAGGTCTGGGAAGCGATCTGGGCCGCTGGTCAACCTCACGGCCTGACCCCCTATGGCACTGAGACCATGCACGTGCTGCGGGCCGAAAAGGGCTTCATCATTGTTGGACAAGAGACAGACGGCACAGCGACGCCGGATGATGTCGGCCTGACCTGGGCGGTGGGCAAGGCCAAGCCAGACTATGTCGGCAAGCGCTCGCTCGCTCGGCCTGCAATGGCTGATCCGGCGCGCAAGCAGTTGGTCGGTATTTTGACCCAAGACCCGGCGGTGGTGTTGGACGAGGGGGCTCAAATCATCGTCACGCGCGGGCAAAAGCCGCCAATGAAGCTGATGGGCCATGTGACCTCTTCCTACCATAGCGCCGTGATGGGCCGTTCCATTGCTCTGGCCATGGTCAGCGGTGGCCGGGCGCGGATGGGCGAGACCCTCTATGTGCCGATGCCCGAAGGGGACATCGCGGTGACGGTGACCTCGCCGGTCTTTTATGATCCAGAAGGAGCGCGGGTGAATGGCTGATCTGATGTCCAATGCTCCGTCCATGGCACGCCATGTCCTGCGCGGTCGCCTTGATGCCCTGTCGGCGGCTGAGACTGCGCTTGGCTTTGCCCTGCCACGAGAGGCTTGCCGGTCTGCGAGCCTGAACGACACCCATGCCCTGTGGCTTGGTCCAGATGAGTGGCTGCTGCTGTCCGCGGTGGAGGCTGGTCTTGGCGCTCGGCTTGAGGCGGCCATGGGCGATCATCCCCACTCACTCGTCGACGTGTCCGATCGTCAGGTCGGGATCCTGGTCAGTGGTCCTGATGCCGAAGCGGTCCTGTCGGTCGGCTGTCCGCTCGATCTGGATCAGGCGGCTTTCCCCGTCGGCATGTGCACCCGCACGGTCCTGTCCAAGGCAGAGATTGTCCTGTGGCGGACCGGACCGGAAACCTTCCATCTGGAGGTTTGGCGCTCATTCGGTGCCTATCTGCGTCAGTTTTTAAGCGCTTCGGCGGTCGTGCCGGTCACTGACTAAATGGCGCAAGATCCCAGCAAGATGACGGACTCAAAGTCCCCGCAGCGCCCGCCGCTGCGGATCGGGATCATATTGGCCAATAATTTCACGCTTTCGGCCTTTGCCCTGTTCGTCGATCATTTGAGATTGGCGGCGGATGACGGCGATCGCAGCCGTCCGGTTCGGGCCCAATGGTCGATCATGGCCAGCCGTCCGGACCCCTTGCGCGCCAGCTGCGGGGTCATGACCTCGCCGACCAGCAACTTTCTGGATCCGCGCGAGCTCGACTATGTCGTGGTCGTGGGCGGGGTATTGCACGGCGGTACCCAAATCAATGAAGCGACCGAGCGTTATCTGCACAAGGTCGCTGATGCCGGCGTCAAGCTGATCGGCATGTGCACCGGCAGCTTCATCCTGTGCCGCGCGGGCCTGATGAAGGGGCGCACGGCCTGCGTCAACTGGTACCATTATCAAGATTTCCGCGATGAGTTCCCCGATCAGGCCGTGGTCGCTGACCGCCTGTTCGTCGCGGACGGAGATAGGATCACCTGCGCGGGCGGGGCCGGAACCGCCGATCTGGCCAGCTATCTGATCGAGCGCCATATTGGCTGGTCGGTAGCCCAAAAGGCCAGTCAGGTCCTCCTCTTTGACCGCCCTCGCGCCGGTGCCGACGCCCAGCCCCATCCGCCCATGTCCGAGCGGGTCTCGGACCCGCGTGTGCAGCGGGCCCTGCTGTTGATGGAACAGAACCTCGCCGGTCCCCTACCCATCGCACAGGTGGCTGGGCAGCTTGGCTTATCGACTCGCCAGTTTGAGCGCCTGTGCCATACGACCTTGGGCATGAGCCCGGCCTCGGCCTATCGCCGCCTTCGTCTGCGCTATGCCCATTGGCTGATTGAACATACCGACCGGTCGGTGACCGAGATTGCCCATGCGGCGGGCTTTGCCGACTGCGCGCACTTTTCGCGGCAATTTAAAGAAAATTACGGATCGTCTCCGTCCGATCAGCGCCGCCATCCGGTGGCGAACCCTGACAGCTCTGGATTGGCCTCCTTAAGGGTGTTTGGGTAGGCAGAGGTCCGCCTACCCCGGCTTCGCCGTGAAGGTGAAGCATTCGGTTGAGAGGCCCGTGGACCGAACCCCCTCACCCAACCCTCTCCCCCAAGCGGGCGAGGGCTTATCCTTTCTTAGCCCTCTGCCTGAGGGAGAGGGTTGGGTGAGGGCCTTGTCTTCCCACCTCCACCCTCGCCATTTACAGATCCTAGCCTTCAGCCTACCAATTGAACCCTAGCGTCGGCGAGCATCAAAGTCCGCCATCGAGGGATCATAAAATCTCGTCATGTCACTGATGTTAAGAACCTTTTTGGAAAATGAGCGGGGGATCAAGCGATTCCTGTCGCGGTTTTTTCCTCGGGCTCAGGACGTCGATGATCTGGCGCAAGAGACCTTTTTGCGTGCCTTTGCCGCTGAGGCAGAGCGCGATGTCCTAAGCCCCAGAGCCTTTCTCTATCGCATTGCCAAGAACCTTGCCCTGAATGAGCGCGAGCGTCTGTCCCATAGAACGACGAGCTATATAGAGGATTATCCTGACCCATCGGTCCTAGGTAGCGGTGACCAGGTCTCAGGTGAGGACGTGGTCGAAGGTCGACAGAAAATGGCAATCTTTGCTGAAGCGATATCCGCCTTGCCGCCGCAGTGCCGTCGGGTGTTTTTGCTGCGCAAGGTTCAGGGCCTGTCGCAGAAGGATGTTGCACAAAGATTAGGCCTTTCGGTCAGCACGGTTGAAAAACATCTGGCGACGGGTTTGCTCAAATGCAGTGAGTATCTAAAGCTACGTGGATATGAGGTCGGCAGCGGCTCGGCTGCGGTACCGACCCAGCCTCAGCTTTATAGATCCCAAGGAGGGTCAAGCGCAGATGTCTGACCCGAACAATATTATCCGGCTGGTGGATCTTGCCTCCATCGAGACGCAGGCCGCCGATTGGATCGCCCGTCTGGATCGTGATGCCCCTTCAGAGTCCGATCTTGCAGACTTCGCCGCGTGGAAGGCCCTCAGCCCTTACCATCAGCAGGCGGCCGACCGGCTTCAATGCCTATGGTCTGAATTTGACATTCTGGCCAAGCTGACGCCGGCGGTCCAAGATCGGATTGTTGCCAGCCCCAAGCGTCCGACGCCGCCGCCGCCCTGGTGGGTTGCCGGGCTTGTCGCGGCCAGTTTGGTTGTCGCGGGCCTCGGTGCGGTCTCTGTCCTACAGCATCTGCCCCAGACGCAGGTCTATGATACGGCCGTGGGCGGGCAGAGGACGATCAATCTCGAAGACGGTTCGAGCATCCAACTCAATACCAACAGTCAGGTCGAGGTGCGCTATTCTGCCAAGGCGCGAGACCTGCGCCTGATCCGAGGCGAAGCCTATTTCGAGGTGGCCCCAAATAAGCAGCGGCCCTTTTCGGTCTACGCCCAAGAGGGTGTGGTTCGGGCTGTTGGCACCGCCTTTGTCGTTCGACTGACCGGAGATCGGGTTGAGGTCACGGTGACGAAGGGCAAGGTTGAGCTGGCTGCCTTTACCCATCCGACGAGTATCGCGTCGCTGGACCGTGTCGCCTCTATACCTCGTAAGCCTCTGACCATGGTCTCAGCGACCCATGGGGCCACTGAACTGGCGGTGATGGATCAGACCCAACTGGTTGAGCACCTCGATCTTGCGGCACCAGAAGTCACCCGAAAATTGGCTTGGCGCCAAGGGATGCTGGTCTTTAATGGCGAGACCCTGCCCAATGTTGTGGCCGATGTGAGCCGTTATACCGATGTCCAGATCGAGATTGCTGACCCCACGCTCAACAACCTCAAGGTCGGGGGCTATTTTAAGGTCGGCGAGGTTGACCCGATGTTGGAGGCGCTAGAATCCAGCTTTGGCGTGCGTGTTGAGCGGATCGACGACAAGCATGTTCGCCTGTTGGCCTCGCTTTAGAAAACCAACAATTGCTCTCCGAGTAAAAAAAACATCACATAGGGCAGGGGGCACTAGAGGATTCCTCTGTCCCATCGGTCCTATCCCCTAAGGCCGGTGACTAGGCAGTATCGTTGCGTCCATCGTCGCGCCAAAGATTAGGGAAGAAGGATCGCCATTTGCGCGTAGGGGTCGCCGCTTGCCTGTTGGCTGGCTCTGTCCTTGCAAGTGCTGGCGGGGCTCAGGCCCAGGTCGCAGGTCCAGTCTGCAACCTTCGGATCACCCAGACCACGCTCGGTCCAGCCCTCGGGGCCTTGGCTGAGCAGTGTGGGGTGCCGCTTCTATTTCCTTATGAATTGGCCCGCACGGGGGGGATACATCCCGTCAGGGGACGACGCTCGATATCCGAGGCTCTGAAGATCATGCTTCGGGGCACGTCTCTCACCGGTGAACTGACGGCCAGCGGGGTCATTACGGTCTCGCGTTCCGTCGATAACGGGGAGAAAGATATGACGCGTACAACGAGAACAGGCCTGCTGGCTGGGGCTTCTGCCTTGGTCATGAGCATCATCGGGACCAATCAGGTTCAAGCTCAAGACACCCGGTCCAATGTGATCGAAGAAGTGATCGTGACCGCCACAAAGCGGGCCGAGTCGGTTCAAGACATCCCACAGAGCATCACCGCCGTCAGCGGCAAGGATCTCGAAGCCAAGGGCATCGAGAACTATGAAGATCTGACCCGCACCATCCCTGGCGTGATCGCCACCGGCGGCTCAAACTTCAACAAGTTCGTTGTGCGCGGCATTCAAACCTCGAACGGGACCAGCAGCAGCGGCGAGCAAAAGCTGGTGGCCATCTATTTGGATGACCTGCCCCTGACCTCCTTCTCGGTCCTGACCCCAGACATGCGCCCCTACGATATCGGACGCGTTGAGGTTCTGCGCGGACCTCAAGGCACCCTGTTCGGCTCCGGCTCCTTGGCGGGCGCGATCCGGTACGTGACCAATAAGGCTGACCCCAGCGGCTATCACGCCTCGCTCGACCTTGAAGCGGGCAAGACCAAGGGCGACTCCAATCGCCTGCGTCTGGGCGGCATGGTCAATGTGCCTCTGATCCAAGACCAATTGGCCGTACGCCTTGTCGGCTATAAGCGCGATGAAGATGGCTGGGTCAACTATGCCGGCCCGAACGGGCGCAAGAACAGCAACACCGCTGATGACTGGGGCGTTCGTGGCTCCTTGCGTTGGCAGCCCAACGATAAGCTGAACGCCACCTTCATGGTCACCAGCGATCACAATAAGGTGGGCGACTCCTCGCTCTATGACCCGACCCAAGGCCGCAACATCGCCAAGCGCGATTTCCCCTTCGCGGTGGATGTTGATCTCGACAGCTACAATGCCACGATCGAGTATGATCTGGGCTTTGCGGACCTGACCTCGGCAACGGTATTTGCCAAGTCTAAGACCGGTTGGAACCTCGATCTCGACGCAGTCTTGACCGCGGTCATGCCGTTTTACTTCCAAGAAAAGATCGATACGGACTCGTTCGTTGAAGACATCCGCCTTGTCTCCAAGAAGGGTGGCAAGCTCGACTGGGTCGTCGGCGGCTTCTATCTGGATCAGAAGAGCGATTATGCCGATAGCTTCAACGTGCCTCAATCCTTCCTGGCCGCATTGAAGATCACGGGTCTTTCGCCCATTCTTACCCCCAATGCTGACACCAGCATGGACCTGCGCAACAAAAAGAACTTCGAAGCCGCGCTCTATGGTGAAGTCAGCTATCACTTCACCGATACCTTAACCTTCACCACGGGTGCTCGGGCCTCAAAATATGAATTTGTCGATGAGGACAAGGGCATTGGCTTTACCACTCCGACCTTGATCCCCGCGATCTTCACCTCGATCTTTGGCTATGGTGGATCGAACATCGTCAAGGTGCCATCGGTTGCCCGGACCAACTCGACCGGCAAAAAGAGCAAGCTGATCGGCAAGTTCGGGCTGGAATGGCAGCCTAGCACTGATCAGACCTACTATGGCCTAGCCTCGCAAGGCTTCCGCCGTAGCCACCCTAATGGTCCTTCTGCTGGCAATGGCGGCAAGAGCGTCATCAATCCGAACGATCCGGCCATCATTCCGGTCATGGCCGAGGCGGACTCGCTTTGGAACTATGAGTTGGGTGCCAAGAATATCTGGCTCGATGGACGTCTGCGCACCACGCTTGCGGCCTACTATATTGATTGGGGTCCGATGCAGGTGCCGCTCGTCCGCTCGTCGGATGCAACGCCCTATGTCGGCACCGTCGGTAAGGCCCGCTCGATCGGTCTAGAGGCTGAAGTTGATGCCCTGATCAATGAGCATCTCGAAGGTGGCTTCAACGCCACAATCCAGAGCGCAGAGGTGACGGAATTGACCCCGACAGAGTCTCTGATCTCGGGTGCCGTCGTCGGGGCCAAGCTGGCTTCACCAGAATTTAAGGCTGGGGCCTATGCCAAATATGGTTGGACCCTAGCCGATGGCTCAGATCTCTATGCTCGCATCGACGCTCAGCATGTCGGGGAGTATGTGAACACCTTCCCCAATACGGCGGGTGCGAAAATTCCGAACGCAGCCTTTGCCAAGATCCCAGCCTATCAGAACGTCAATGTCAGCCTTGGTTGGGCCAAGGGTAATCTGAAGGCCGTGCTCTATGCTGAGAACCTCGGCAACAACCAGTCGCCTATCTTTATCGATGCGGCCAACTACTCACTGAACCGTTACGGCACCTTGCGTCCGCGCACGGTCGGTGTGCGTTTGGGTTGGAAGCACTAAGAGGCTTGAGGCGCGATTGGGTCTTCGGGCCTGATCGCGCCGACCTCTATCAATTGCCAAAATCTTCTCATAGTCTGATCCAAACCACAGCGTGAAGGCGCGACTGGGGCAGGGGAGTGGTTACCATGTCGATGTTACGCAAGGCCCAAGCCCTTGGGTTTACGATGCTTTTGTCTCTGGCAGGCGGCGCTCTGGCCTCGGCCGCCGATATGAGGCTGACCACCCCTCAGGGCCAACTGCTGGGTGAGGTCGGGCTTGAGGACGGGATCGCCGTCTTTAAGGGCATTCCCTATGCTGTACCACCCGTCGGCATGCGTCGCTGGAAACATGCCGAGCCTGCACCGGCTTGGTTCGGTCTTCGCAGCGCCAAGGCTGCGGGCCCTGCCTGTATGCAGATGACCATGCCCGAGACCCTGACCTTCGGTCCCGGTAAGACCCAGCCCGTGCTCTATTTCGAGCCGGGTGATGTGACCAGCGAAGACTGCCTCTATGCCAACGTCTGGACCCCTGCCAAGGGCGGTGAGATCAAGCGTGCGTCCGCCCCTGTCATGGTCTGGATCCACGGCGGCGGCTTTGTTGGCGGGGCAGGCTCTTCGCCAAACTATGACGGCACGGAATTGGCCAAGAAGGGCGTGGTGGTGGTCAGCATCAACTATCGCCTCGGTATTTTCGGCTTCTTTGCCCACCCCGAACTGTCGGCGGAAAATGGCCAAGGGGCCTCGGGAAACTATGGCGTCACCGATCAGGTTGCCGCCCTGAAGTGGGTCAAGGCCAATATTGCGGCCTTTGGCGGCGATCCTAACAATGTCACGATCTTTGGCGAGTCTGCTGGTAGCTGGGCGGTTAGCCTGCAACTGGCGACTCCCCTGTCGGAGGGCCTGTTTCACAAGGCTATCGGCGAAAGCGGGGCCTATTTCTATTCGATGCCGGACCTGAAGACCGCCGTGAATGGAATGGAGTCGGGCGAAGCCACGGGCAAGGCCTTTGGCGATAAGGTCACTCCCGGCGGTTTAACCGGTCTTCGGGCCCTCAGCGGTGATGCACTGTTGCTCGCCAGCATGACGACACCCGGTGCGCCCAGCTTTGGCCAGTTCCTTGTGGTCGATGGCTATGTGCTCAAACGCCCCGTGCGTGAAACCTATCTGCGCGGCGAGCAGCGAGCCGTGCCTGTGATGGTCGGCTCGAACTCAGATGAGGGTTCCGGGCTTTCCGACTTTGGGGTGGTGGCCCCAACGCCCAAGGATGCTGCGACCTATGTGGCTCAGGTCAAGGCGCGCTACGGCGATCTGGCCCCAGCCTATCTGAAGCAATATCCCGCAACCAACCTGACCGACGCCGTGTTCGATGCCTATCGCGATTCCGAATTTGGCTGGCGCATGGAGCACTGGGCCAACCAGATGGCGGCGGTGAAGTCCCCGGCCTGGCTCTATCACTTCTCGCACCTGCCGCCCGCCGGTGAGGCCCTTCACTGGGTCGATTTTGGGACCAACCAGCGTCGGCTTGGAGCCTTCCATGCCGCTGAAATCGCTTATGCGTTCAACAGACCCGACAAGCAGTTGCGCAACCTGGATCAGATCAAATCGGCGGACATCGCGCTGGCCGACCAGATGAGTAGCTACTGGGTCAATTTTGCCAAGACCGGCAATCCTAATGGTGCAGGCCTTCCCGAATGGAAGCCCTATCTCGACAAGGATCGCCGTTATATGGCTTTTGATCAGACCTCGGTGCCGTCGGTCAATCTGTTGCCGGGCCGGTTAGAACTTCATCGTGCCATCGACACAGTGCGGACCCAAAAATCCATCCCGTGGAACGGGGCTCAGGCGGGATTGCTCGGCCAGACTGTTCCTGCCACGGTGCCTGCTACCGCGCGCTAAAGCCCTTCTTCAGCGTTTAATCTCTTAGGATACGACCATGACGTCAAAGCTCAACAATGATCCCCGCATCGACCCCCGGATCAAGGCCATCTTTGGCCAGACGGGCGACCTCGCCCCCACGGGCAATGCCAAGGACCGGGCGGAAATGCTGGCCTATGAGGCGAGCGAAGAGGGCTTGGCCGCTGCGGCGGGTCTCAAGGCCATGTTCGATATGGTCGATAATGAGCTTGTCGCCCCATCGGCTGGGCTGGTTATCCGCACCGAGCGCTTCCAGTCCGCGCCCGATGGCAACTGGGTCAATATCCAATATATCCGTCCCGATACGGACGAGACCCTGCCTTGCGTCTATTATATCCATGGCGGCGGCATGATGGTCATGTCCTGCTATGATGGGCTCTATAAGGCGTGGGGCCGGATCATTGCGGCGCGCGGCGTGGCCGTCGCCATGGTCGATTTCCGCAACTGCCTGCGCGCCTCGTCTGCGCCAGAAGTCGATCCCTTCCCAGCCGGTCTGAATGACTGTGTGTCGGGCCTAAAATGGGTCAAGGAGAACAGCGCCAAGCTCAATATCGATCCTGACCGCATCGTTGTCGCTGGGGAAAGCGGCGGCGGCAACCTGACCCTTGCTACGGGCCTGAAGCTCAAGCAGGACGGCGATATTGGCCTGATCAAGGGGCTCTATGCGCTCTGCCCCTACATTGCCGGCGAGTGGCCTTTGCCGCAAAATCCGTCCTCAACGGAAAATAACGGCATCTTCCTCGAACTGCACAATAACCGCGGGGCGATGGCCTATGGCATTGAGGCCTTTAATCAGCGCAATCCTTTGGCTTGGCCCGCCTTTGCTAAGGCTGAGGACGTCAAGGGCCTGCCGCCTACTGTGATCAGCGTCAATGAGTGCGATCCTCTGCGCGATGAGGGCATCAACTTCTACCGTCTGCTGATGCAAAATGGCGTCAATGCCCGCTGCCGACAGGTCATGGGCACGACCCACGGCGTCGAGATCTTCGCCATCTGCTGCCCGGACATTAGCCGAGACACGGCCAATGATCTGGCGCGGTTCTGCCGCGAACCGCTCTAGTCTGACCTTAGGGGCTGTTCTGGTTGCGGCTAGGACAGTCCCCATCCGCGCTTGAGGGCATTGAGCGCTTGGGCGTTGAACCGCACACTGACCGACGCCTTGGGCACCAAGCCGTTAAAGCCGTGATAGGCCCCGGGAACGACCAATAGCTCGGTCGGAACGCCAGCCGCGATTAGGCGGCGGGCATAGTCCACATCTTCATCGACGAACAGATCCAGCGCTCCGACACTGATAAAGGTGG
Source organism: Pseudomonadota bacterium (assembly GCA_041182245.1). Lineage (GTDB taxonomy): Bacteria > Pseudomonadota > Alphaproteobacteria > Caulobacterales > Caulobacteraceae > CAISGS01. The sequence goes on from JBEGNZ010000003.1 coordinate 109,464, forward strand.
GCGGCAGGCCTGACAGGTCCTTGACCCGCGCAGGAACGGAACCTGCCGGTGGATTGGCACTGCCCGGAGCCATGCCGAGCAAGGACTCCCAGCCGAACCGATTGGAGCCAGAATTCCAAAGGAAATAACCAATATGGTCAGGTGCGGGCTTGGTCGAGCCGGTTCGGTCGTCGAGCATCGGATAGATCAGCAGTTGGAAGGCGAGGGCATATTCACCGCGATCTCGGGTCGCGATGGCGAGCATAGCCGCATGGCCACCCCCTGCGCTTTCGCCTCCGATGGCAATCCGCTTCGGATCAATGCCAAGGCTTGCCGCATTGAGGTTCATCCATCTTAGGGCCGCGTAATTGTCTTCGAGGGCACCGGGGAAGGGGGTCTCAGGCGCGAGGCGATAGTCAACCGACACAACCAAGGCCCCGCAGGTGGCGGCAATGTCTTGCAACGCGCCCGGGCCGCCATCGACCCGTCCGCCGACGAACCCTCCGCCGTGCATGTGCAGATAGGCGGGGCAACCCTTCTGGCCGTCTGTGCCATCAATGATCATGACCGAGACATCCGGCGCGCCCTTGGGGCCGGGAATGGTCTTGATCACGGGCTGGGGCGCAGGGGCGGGCTTGGGCGGCATGCCAGGCCGAGCCCGCATCATCGGCAAGGTCGCTTTACTGATGGTGTTCTGGGGCAGGGCCTTAGCTGTTGCCAAAAGCTCCGGATCGACGAGGGCGAACGGGTCAGAGATTCCGACAGGGGTGGCAATGGATGAGCTTGTCAGCACACTGGAGGCCGCAACCGTACCCAAAAGGCCAAGGCCTAGGTCGCGACGGTTGATCTCAGTCATGTTGGGGTTCCTTGCGCAGCCGTTGGGTTGAGGACTCGATGTCTGATCATGCCCAAGGGACGGGGACGCGTTAAGGAAAATCTCAGGCTCCGGCTCGGTCGGCAAGCCTTAACAGACTGTCCAAGCCTATCGTGCGAGGGTAGGAAAGGGGATGGCTGATACGCTGGACCAGATCGACCTTGCCGCGCTGACGGCCTTTGACGACATCATCGATGTGCGCAGTCCTGGGGAATTTGCCGAGGACCATATGCCATGGGCGATCAATCTACCGGTGCTGAGCAATGCTGAACGGGTTGAGATTGGCACGCTCTATGTCCAAAAATCACGCTTCTTGGCCCGGCGGATCGGTGCGGCCTATGTGGCCCGCAACATTGCCCATCATCTCGAAACCACACTCGCCGACCGACCGGGGGGCTATCAGCCGCTGGTCTATTGCTGGCGCGGCGGGCAAAGGTCCAACGCGATGGCCACGGTCCTTCGTCAGGTCGGTTGGCGCGCTGTTCTGGTCACCGGGGGCTACAGGACCTGGCGGCGTTTTGTCAGTGAGAGCCTTTATGATGCAGAACCGTCGCTGAAGGTCATATTGCTTGATGGCAATACCGGCTCGGCCAAGACCGAAATCCTAGGGCGCATGGCCGCGCGCGGGGTGCAGGTGCTGGACCTTGAAGGGCTGGCTGCCCATCGCGGTTCCGTGTTCGGGGCCATGTCGCGGGACGGTCAGCCCAGCCAGAAGATGTTTGAAGGCCGCCTGCTTCAAGCCATGGCGACGCTCGATCCCAGTCGCCCGGTATTGATTGAGGCGGAATCCAGCAAGATCGGCGACCGGATGGTGCCGCCGATCCTGTGGAAGGCCATGCAAACCGCGCCGCGCATTGTCATTGAGGCCTCCCCCGCCGACCGGGTCGCCTATCTGGTGCGGGCCTATCGCGACATTTCAGAGGATCAAACCGCGCTCTATGAGGCCATAGACCGTTTGCCACCGCTCTATGGTCGCCAGCGCCTCGCTGACTGGAAACAGATGGTTGCCGATCAGGCCTTTGACAGTCTCGCCGAGGCCCTGATGGAGGTCCATTATGATCCAGCCTATGGGCGGTCCAGCCGCCAAGATACCCGCCCCTGCCTAGGGACCATCATCCCGCCCAATCTGGAGGATGAGGGCCAAGAGGCCGCCGCCAACCAGATCGCAGCCCTGATGCTTAGGCTATAACGCTCAGGCGATGGCCGTCCGTGGTTGCCGATAGGCTGCCGATGATCCAAGCCGATTGACCCAGCGCGGCCATTTGCGACATTAATCCATCCGCCTGATCGGCGGGCACGGCTGCGAGTATGCCGCCAGCGGTCTGGGGATCGAACAGGAGGGCGAAGCGCGGATCAGAGCGCAAGACCTCATCGACAGACAGTCGGTCCGCCAAAGCAGAGGTCTGCGGATAGATCGAGCTATGGACCCCGTTCTTGGCCAACGGGATCGCCCCATCGCACCAAGGCACGGCCTCAAGGCTGATCTGCCCCGACAGGTTCGACTGTTCCAACATCGCGTGAAGATGTCCCGCAAGACCAAAGCCAGTGACGTCGGTCATGGCATGGGCTTGGACGCGCAAGATCTGGCTCGCCGGACCGCTGGACTGGATCATCTGGCGAAGGGCCGCTGCAACCCACGCGCCCTTGGCTAGGCCCCGCATCTCGGCCGCCATAATGGTGCCGACACCGATAGGCTTGGTCAGAATCAGACGGTCGCCGACCTTAGCGCCGCCAAGCCCGGTAGCGGTGCGTCCGTTCATCAGGCCGGTGAGCGTCAGGCCCACCGTCAACTCCGCGCCAAGGCTGGTATGACCGCCGACCATATCGGCTCCCGCAGCAGAGAGGGCGGACTGAAGGCCTGCCATGATCTCGCGCACGGTCTCGGTCTGCTTGGCTTCAGACATGGCGGGAAGGATCAGGCTGGCCAAGGCCGCTTGCGGCTCTGCGCCCATGGCCCAGATGTCGCCCAGGGCATGGTTGGCCGTAATCTGCGCTAAGACATAGGGGTCCAGCGTGAAGGCGCGGAAGTGGTCGCAACTGATGACCTGCTGCTGCGTCCCGACCGACAGGACCGCCGCGTCATCGCCGCGTCCCCGCACGATATCGGCGCGGCGAGGAGCCTCTAGGTCACAAAGAGCAGCGTTCAGGACATCCGGTCCGACCTTGGATCCACATCCGCCGCAAAGGGGCTGGGCCTGTTCAAGCGCCATTACTCCTAGTGCTACGGGGCCTGACGAGGCCGGGCGCTCCAGCTGTATTGAAGGGGGGCTGAGGCGATCTAAGAACCGCTGGTCGATCTGATGCTTCCATGCCCAAAGGCCCGGCAGGCTAAGGCTCACGCCCCATTTTTCTGCAACCGCCGCCTTAGCGCCGAGGCTGACCAGTTTCAGATAGTCTCTTTGGGGTTGAAAAGAGCGTAATGGGCCTCCGGACAGGGCCGCTTGCAGGTTCGCAAAAAGGATCGGAGCCTGTCTTACCGCAAAGACTCCGGCCTTTGGGCGCGGACTAGCATCCATATGGGCGCAGTCCCCGACTGCGAAGAGGGTGTCGTGGCTGATGCTGCGCAAGGTCTGGTCAATCCGGACAAAGCCGCCCTTCAGGCTCAGGCCCGTCTGTTCCAGCCAAGGGGCGGGCAGGGCTCCGGCCACCGAGGCGAAGAACGAGGCTTCGACGGTTTGACCATTGGCCAGATGGGCGCAGTGTTCCTCGACCCGATCCACCTTCGCGCCGGTACACAGATCGATATTCAGGGCTTTAAGTTTCCGCACCAAGGTGCGGCGCAGGCTCGGCGGGGCGAGGGGAAGGATCTGGTCGGCGGCCTCAATCACAGTGACCTGTGCGCTGGGCGACAGGCGCGTGAGGCGATGGTGCATGGCCATGGCCAGTTCGACCCCGCCCACACCGCCTCCGATGACCGCGGCGGTCGCTGGACGGATTCCCGCCCTGACCCCCTCGATATGCGCGCCCCAAGCCTTCGCAAAGCGTGACATGGGCTTGGCGGGCCAAAGGGCGGTCTCGCCTTCGACCGTTAGAGGCTGTCCAGAAGCAATGCCGATATCCAAGGAGGCGATGTCGAACGCAATGTCGGGACGGCCTGCGATCTTGGCTCGCCCTGCCTTGAGGTCCAGTCCCTCGACGTGGCCAAGGATGAGCCGTGCTCCGGCAAGTCGGGCCAGTTTGACCAGATCGATCTCGACCTCGTCCTGTTCATAATGCCCGGCGACAAAGCCCGGCAACATGCCGGTATAGGGCGCGGTTGGGTCTGGATTGACCAGGGTGAGCCGCACACCGGGAAGGGGCATCATACCCCACATCTTGAGTATGATAGCGTGGGCGTGACCGCCGCCAATGAGCAGAAGATCGCGCGTGATCGGAGCGCTCGCACGCATCAGGGCCGTCTCTCTGCCCGCAGGCCTGCTTGTCGAAAGCTTTAGAATGAAGGCAGGAGAGCACCGATCAACGGGGGCTTGTCAAGTTCAACCCAACATGCGTCTCCGCAATCAGTCCAACACCTCAGCGTACGCAGTAATGTCTCAAGCCATCATAACCCAGATAGGTGCGGCTTTGCCGGTCATAACTGCGAAAACGCCGAGCGCAGCTGTCCATCAGCGATCTATCCGCCTTGCGCGCCTTTAGGGCATCCTGGTGCGAACCCACAATCGCCGCTCCTAAAGCAAATCCAATTATCCCAGCGACGAGGGATGAAGTGTCGTCACTTGCGTGATGCGCTCTGCGACGTTGATGGTTGTGTGCCCAACGCTGGCGTTCGTTGTCCCTGCGTTGCCACTCGTCCTGATCGATCCAACGTCCATTATAATAGTAATGGGGTTCATGGTGCGGTAATTGCGCTTGCGGGACATAGCGCTGAGCGTCCCGGTCTGGACGGGGCTGCGCCGTTGCCAGATCGGCGACCAAAAGACTGGCGATGGATGCCACTATGAGCGTAACCGAGGGGCGCATGGCCTTGTCCCTATTCAGACTATGCCGACAAATGATCCTGCGAGCAGGCGCGAGCCAGAACGTTGCGCATAGATCCGATCTTGGGCGATGATTTATGTCTGATTTCCATCGCCAATGGGTCACGACTACGTGCGCGCGGCGAGTTCGGTTGAACTCCGCATTTCAATATGGCATTAATAACGCCAATATATTTGAATCTTGGGAGAGACAAGGATGCGGGTTTGGCTTGGAGCCCTAGCGGGCGCGGCGGCAATGATCACGGCGACCATCGCCACAGCTCAGCCCGTCGGAATGATTGAAAATGCCTATAGGGGTCAGGTTGCGGCCCGGATGAAGGCCCCGCTGGCCAAGACGGATCTGTTCGATGATCAGGCCATGCGGGTTGTTCTGTGCGGCACCTCTGCGCCGTTTCCAGATGCAAACCGCGCCAAGTCCTGCACGGCCGTGATCGTCAAGGGTAAGGTCTATCTGGTTGATGTTGGCCCTGGATCAGCCAACGTCCTAATGCTGATGGGCTTTCCGATGAATCAGATCTCGAGCATCTTGATCACTCACTATCACTCTGACCATATTGGTGACCTTGGCGAGGTCCGCTTCAACAGCTGGGCCGGTGGCCGCACAGTCCCATTACCGGTCCATGGTCCAGAGGGCATCGAAACGGTCGTGGCGGGCTTTAATCAGGCCTATAGCCTCGATGATACCTATCGCACCGCCCACCATGGTGCTGACATCATGCCCCCTGCCGCGGCAAACCTGAAGGCCTCGACCTTTGCGCTCGACGCCGATGGAACCAAGGTCATTCTCCAAAATGCCGACGTCAAGATCACAGCCTTCAAGGTTGATCACGACCCGATCAGTCCCGCGGTCGGCTATCGGTTTGATGCGGGTGGTCGTTCCGTGGTCCTAACCGGCGATACTGCCCCGACCCCGATGATTGCTCAGATGTCCAAAGGGGCGGATGTGTTGATCGCCGAAGCCCTGTCCATGCGGATGACCAAGGCCATTGAAGAGGGCTCTAAGGCCGCCGGAAATGCCCGTCAGTCCAAGCTGATGGCGGATGTGCAAGACTATCACATTGATCCCGTCGATGGAGCCAAGGCCGCCAATGAGGCCGGAGTGAAGCTGTTGATCTTTAGCCACTTGGCTCCGAACCTGCCGATGCCGGTGCTCGAAAAGCTATTTTTTGATGGAGTTTCTGCCGTTCGTGACCCTTCCACCTGGGCGGTTGGCTTCGACGGTATGCGGGTTGATTTGCCCTTCGCAGGCGGAGCGCCAGTCTCCAGCAAGGTCACCATGCCGGGCCGTAACTAAAATACTGATCGCAAATCTCTGGTCCTACCCCGCATAGCTCTGTATGTCGCGGGGTAGAGATCAGGGAGGATTCATGGGACAGGAACAGACGACCGCGAGGCCTGCGCCCTATCGTGGCATTTTGGCCCAGCTGGTCCACTGGATTTGCCACCTGTTCCTCTGGCTTTCAGGCTGGAAGATGAGGGGCGATTGGCCCACAGCAAAGAAGGCTGTCCTGTTGGCTGCGCCCCATACCTCCAACTGGGACGGTATCTATATGCTGGCGGCGGTGGGCTATTACCGCAGCAAGGTGCGTTGGATGGGTAAGAAGAGCCTGACCACCGGTCCCTTTGGCGGCATTGTTAAGGCGCTGGGCTGTGTGCCCATCGACCGTTCAGCCAGTCATGATCTGGTGCAGTCGATGAGCCAAGCCTTTGCCGACTCCTCCGAGATGATGCTTCTGGTTCCGCCCGAAGGCACCCGCAGTCTGACAGCGGCTTGGAAGACGGGCTTCTATCACATTGCCAAGTCGGCCAACGTGCCCATCGTCATCACCATCCTCGACTACGGCACGCGCACCATCCATGTCGCAGACCTCTTCTACCCCACCGGGGATATCGACGCCGATATGGTCAAGCTGAAGGCCTATTATGCCAGCGCGGTTGGCAAGCACCGTGCGAAGTTTACGGCGAGCTAAGCGCCGCGTTTCAGCCTTTCGATTACGATCCGAGCGATCTCGTCGGGCTGTTCGGGCAACATAGCGTGACCCGCCTGGCGGATGGTGGCGACGGTTACCCGGTCGGGATGGGCGCTTCGAAGCGCCTCGGCATTAGCGGGCGGCGCAATAGCGTCATCGGCGGCCTGTATGATCAACATCTTTGCTGAGCCTGCGCCGGTCCACCGATCGGCGGGAGTGTTGGCGAGGACCTTTCGCTGTTCCATGGCCACAGCGGGGTACCAACCCTCTCGCCATATGTCTGGATCATTGCCGGGGGCGAAAAAGGCGGTCTTGACCGCCGTCATATGGTCTTGGGGTGTCAGGTTGACGTCGAATACATCCAGTAGAGCCTTGTTAATGTTCGGCGCGATTGGCACTTGGCCTCCAGATGCCAGCAGGATCAGGCCTGATACCCGGTCTGGATAGGCGGCGGCCGTTGCCCGGGCGACCCGATTGCCAAAGGCATGGCCGATTAGCACCACACCGCCCGGCCCAGGATGAAGCGCCTCAATGGTCTTGGACACGTCCATGGCATAGTCATCCATGGTCTTAGCCGCCGGACCTCGGCTGCGTTCGACGCCGCGGGGATTGATGGCGGCGGCCTGAAAACCCGCCCGGGCGATCCGCTCAGCCAAGTCATCAAAATCACTCGCGCCACGGCCCAAGGAGGCAATCAACACCACCAAGGGACCCCGACCGCGAAGTAAGACCTCCAACTCGATCGGTTGAGCGTCTCGACCATTCCCATAGGCGATCAGGCGTCGCACGACCGGCAGGGGTGTGCGGGCTAGGGCCGGAAGGGCGAGGGTGCTGGCTATGGTTCCCAGCACAAGGCGACGTGAGAGGGTCATGGGGCGATAGGCTTTGTGATGAGTAGGGACAGGAACTTATAGTCCGAATAGTCCTTAGGGCTCGGACCTGTTTTGGATTGGCGAAGCAGGCGCATCACGTCCAGCCTGGCTTGCCGAACAATGGTCAGCTTCAGCGACGGGATGACATAGAGCATCTGTTGTCCTGCCCCGATGCCCGCCACCAGATCGGTCGGCAATTGATCGGCATGTTTGCCCATATCACTCAAGGCCGTCACCACATCCTTGCTCGGGCTGGGCTTGGGGAGCCACCAGGTTAATCCATAGGCTGGGTTGACGGCGCTCCCTTGAAACAGCTCAGAAAAGGCGACGGGGTCGACGATCATCTTCCCGCCCACCTGGCCAACGGTCCGGACAAATTCGCCAAACCGAGCCCACTCCCGCGCGGTGAGTTTGGCGCTGCGGGGCAGGAGGGGCATCTGGTCCTTGCCATAGTCCCAAGCCACATAGTTGACGCCGATTGGATCAAGGATACGCCTGCGCAGGTAGATCAGGGGATCACCGGACTGGCCATGGGCGATCAGCTTTCGGCGCAGAACTTCGCCGAAGACTTGGAACGGGGCTGGACCATATTGGAAGGTCTGGCCCGGCGCTGCGTTGAAGGGCATGGTGATGGCATTGGCAAAGGTCGGCACCTGTCCAATCGTGCTGGGCAGGCCGCTGGTTAGGCTGAGCAATTGCCGAAGGGTTGTCGGTGCCTTGAGCGGATCGGTCTTCCATTCTGGGATGGTGTCCGAGACCTTTTCATCTAAGGTCAAAAGCCCGTCCTGAACCGCAGCAGCCGCCAAGACGCCCAGAAAACTCTTCGAGCCGGAATGGAGATCATGGGCGGTGCTGGCGTTGCCGTCCGCATAGTCCTCGCAAACCACGACCCCGTCTTCGAGGACCACCAGACTGATCCCGTCTTGCGCGCGATTATAGGCCTTCACGTCCGCGCAGGCCTTTGGCGTGATCGTCGCCCACGCCGCCGTCGCGAGAAGACTCGCCGCATACGCGATGACGAGCACTCTATAGAATTTCATAGGCCCTTAAGTTCCTTGGATCGAACAGCGTGCGAACAGTGCTCGATCCTTGAGGAGCCCATCGCCTTTCGTCAAGACGATTTACAATTCAGTATCAAAAAGTTCAGCGCCGTTAGTGTTAGCCCGCCAGGGCTTGTTCGGCACAGGCCTTGGCGGCTGGATAGTCGGCCTTGCCATTGCTGGCGCGCATGGGCCGGTCGGTGACGACGATCAGCTTGGGCGTCTTGTAGCCTGCGAGGGATTTTCGCACGAAGGCGCGGACATCGGCGGCATCCAGTGTCTCGCCTTCGACCATCTCCACAACAGCCGTGACCGACTGACCCCATTTTTCGTCGGGCAGGCCAATGACCAGCGCATCGTCGATGGCGGGGTGGCGCTTGAGCACTTCCTCGACCTCTTCGGGGAACACCTTTTCACCGGCGGTGTTTATGCAGGCGCTGCCCCGGCCCAAGAGGGTCAGGGAGCCATCGGCCTCAACCTCGCACCAGTCGCCAGGGATGGAGTAGCGGACGCCATCGATGACTCTAAAGGTCCGTGCGGTCTTTTCTTCGTCCTTGTAATAGCCGACTGGGTTGGGTGGGCCCAAGGCTACCAGGCCGCGAACGCCAGAGCCCGGGAGGACCGGTTGGTCGTTTTCGTCGAACACGCGGCAGCGGTCGCCGAGGACGAACTTGGCGGTGGGAACCTCGCCATCCTTGGTCATAATCGAACTGCCCATACCGAGGGCTTCGGACGATGAGAAGCCGTCATTGAGCACGGCATTGGGCATGTGGTTGAGCAGGCCGCGCTTAATTTCTTGGCTCCACATCACGCCGGATGAGACCATGCCGACGACGCTGGAGACATTGAACTTGCCGACATTAGCATCCAAGGCATTGAGCAGCGGGCGGCCAAAACTGTCGCCGACCAGAACCAGACCGGTCGGCTGATGATCGTGAATGGCCTGCAACATCTCGTCCGCATCGAAGCTCTCGCCGGTCAGGGTGATGACGCAGCCGCCGTTCAAATGGGCCCCCATGGCGGTCAAGAGGCCGGTGCCATGCATCAAGGGCGGTGCGGGCAAGAGGCGGCTGACCGGTGGTGTCGTCCTCATCTTCTCGCGCAGTTCGTCATAGGTCTCGGGCACGGGACCCAGCTTGCGCTCATTTTGCAGCGTGATTTCGCGCATATCATGATGGTTCCACATCACGCCCTTAGGCATGCCGGTGGTGCCGCCAGTATAGATGAAGAGCTGATCTTCGCCCGACCGTTCAATCTTGAGCGCCGAGCCGTCGCCCTCTGCCGACAGGACCTCGAAGGCCTCCGCAAAGGGAGCCAGTTGCCCGTCCATGCTGATCTCGATCCAGTTTTTGACATTGGGCAGGCGCGGGCGGATCTGAGCGATATTGTCCCTAAACTCAGAGGCATAGACCACGGTCTGGGCGTCGGAATTGTCGAAAATGTACCAGACCTCGTCGGGCGTATAGCGGTAGTTGATATTGACGTGGGTCATGCGCGATTTGAACGCGGCCGACAGGGTGATGATATATTCCGGACGGTTGCGCATATAGAGCGCGATCTTGTCCCGAGGCTGCGCGCCGCGGCTGATCAGGGCGCGGGCCAGATTGTTCGACAGCCTTGTCGCCTCTCCCCATGTGACCCGGCGGTCGCCATGGATGAAGGCCATGCTCTGAGGGTCTAGAACCGGTTCAATCGTGTCGAGTATGTCGCCGAAATTCCAGGCCATCTCATCGTCTCCTAAATGTTTCCTCTTGTCTGACCCGTAGGTCAGAAGGCTGGGCGCTTATGGTGCGCCCTAACCCGACCGACTTTAGCCGCTTCGCACATCGCGGAAAGCCATATCTCTATCCACCTCGGGTTCTTTTGGCAGACCAAGGACCCGTTCGCCGATAATGTTGCGTTGGATCTGATCGGTGCCGCCGCCGATGGAGGTGAAATAGGCATTGAGGCTGAGGAAGTTGGCATCCTCGGCGCGGGGATGGTCCGGCCCTTCGAGCAGGCTTCCAGCCCCCAGAAGTTTGGAGCGCAACCGCGCCTCCTCATGCAGGATACGAGACATGGCCAGCTTGCCCAGCGACATGATCGGCGAAGAGTTACCTTGCGCCAATTCGGCCTTTGCCCGAGCATTGTTGAGCCGGTTCAGCACCTTATAGGCCGTGACCTGCGCGACCTCTTGGCGGATGACCGGATCGTTCAGTCTGCCAGCCTCGCGGGCCAGTTCGACCAAGGCGCTGTCGCCCTTGGGATTGTCTTGACCACTGCGCGGGCCCCGGGCGGCGTCGCCCATGACCGAGCGCTCATAGGCTAGCGCGGTTTGCAATACGCCCCAGCCATTATTGAGCGGGCCCAGCATATTGTCCGCAGGCACGATGGCGTCGGTGATGAAGACCTCGTTGAAATGGGCCTCATTGGTGATCTGACGCAAAGGCCGCACCTCGATGCCTGGCTGTTTCATCGGCAGGAAGAAGAAGCTGATGCCCTTGTGCTTGGGCACATCCCAATCGGTACGGGCGACGAGCATCCCATAGTCGGCTACCGCCGCGCCGGAGGTCCAGACCTTCTGGCCATTGACCACATAGTGATCGCCCTTGTGGTCGGCGCGGGTGCGGATGGCGGCAAGGTCGGAACCCGCGCCCGGTTCGCTATAGAGCAGGCACATGCCGACCTCACCCTTGAGCAGGGCGGGGACGATGGTCCGTTTGAAGGCTGGGGTGGCGTGGGCCATGGCCGTATTGGCCCAGAGGTTGGACCGGTCCTGCCCGGCACCGGGAGCACCAACGGCGGCAAAGGCCTTCTCGATGATCTTGGCCTGCGCCGGCGACATTTCGCGGCCATACCAGTCCTTGGGCCAGGTCGGAACGGCCCAGCGGGCCTCCACGACCTTGGCCATGAAATCGCGATGGGGGTGAAGGCCGAAGCCTGCCCCCTGATCCCCGGCCTTGGGTTTCCAATGGTCGGCTAGCCAAGCGGTGACCTCGGCCTTCAAGGCCGCGTCTGTGAGGGTTTGCGTGGTCATGGCCTTAGCCTCCCAACTGCTGGACATAGCGTTCGCGATAGAAGTCCGAGGACCCGAACAGGTGGGCATCGGCTCTGGCGCGGCGAAGATAGAGATGGGCCGGATGTGCCCAAGTGAAAGCAATGCCGCCATGCATCTGGATGCTAGTGGCTGTGATGGTACTAAAGGCGTCGGCGCAGGCAAAGGCGGCAAGGCTGATGGCCGCGGGGGCCTCATCCGATCCGCTAGCCAAGCACTGGGCCGCGTGGCGCGCCGCTGAGGTGCAGGATTCAGAGTCCATCAGAAGGTCCGCGGCCATATGCTTGATGGCTTGGAAACTGCCGATGGCGCGGCCAAACTGATAGCGGTTCTTGGTGTAGTCGACGGTCATCTCTAGGACGCGGCGCGAGCCACCGGCCTGCTCTCCAGCCAGAGCAATGAGGGCCAGATCGAGCATGGCCTCGACCGCCTGCCACGCAGACCCATTGCAGGCCAAACGGCGGGCTGAGACCTTGTCAAAATCGATGTCTGACATCCGAAGCGTATGGTCGAAGGTCGGCAGGTTGGTCAGGCTGACGCCCGCCGCCGTCGGATCGACCTCGAAAACGGCCACGCCATCGGGGGCATTGGCGACCACCAGCAGCACATCCGCAATATGGGCGTGGGTGACGAAGGCGGCCTTGCCGGTCAGGCTCCAGTCGGTGCCGATGGCCGTTGCATCAACGGCCACATGGGCTTGGATCCAGCCCGCCGAGGGGCCGGTGATGGCGACTGTGGCGATCTTCGCGCCGCTGGCCAGATCCGGTAGCAGACGCGCCTTGGCTGCATCGTCATCAAGGGCCTGAAGCAGGGCTGGGGCCAAGATGGCCGACGACAGAAGCGGCGAGCAGAGCAGGGCGGCCCCAACCTCTTCCATGACCAGTTCCAGCGCGACGGCATCACCGCCAAAACCACCATGGTCCTCATCAATGATCAGTCCGGTCACGCCCAGATCGGCTAGGGCCTTCCAGACGGCTGGATCATAGCCCTCTGGCGTTTCCGAAAGGCGTCTGACCTCAGCCTCGCTACTGCGGTCGGCCAGAAGGCGTTTTAACTGTTCGACAAAGACCGAAAGGTCTTCGGCTGTAATGGCACTCATGGGCCCCGCCCTTATCGTTTTTCTTAGTTAGCGCAATTGAAGCACAGGCGTTGCGTCAGGGCGAGACCGTTCGAGCGATTTTGATGAGGGACTAGGGGTTTGCGATCGGGATCATGATCTCATTGCGACGCATCATGGGGGGCGTCCATGGCGGATCATAGCGGGCGAGGGAGGCTGGACCGGCCGCTTTCAGACTGCGGGCAGTCATATAGTCCTGCAACAGCTTGGTATGGCGCTGGATATCAGCCTCTCTGGCCATGCCCGAGAAACGGATGGCGGCAAAACTGGCAGGCTTGAGCGGCACCAACTTGACCTGAGGATTATTGGGGGTCGGAAGGTTCTGCATGGTCATGGCCTTGGGCATGATGAAGCGCACGGTCCATTCCTTGCCATCGCCGGACTGCATGACCGGAGCGGTCATGGCAATGGATTGGCCCTTGGCCTGATCTTGGCGGGGTGCCTGAACCACGGGCGCGGTCATCGCGATCGACTTTTTACCGCTATTGCCACCGAAGATGTAACCGGCCAGAGCCCGGAAGCCTGCGCTAGAGGCGGTTTCGCGATCACCGGCGACGGAGACCTCTGCGGCAACCATTGACCCATATTGGCGCACCTCAATCGGACCGCTTTGCTGCGATGCCGTATAGCTCGGTTGTTCCGTGGCCATGGCAGGGGTTCCAATCCATAAAGCGCAAAACATCAGACCAATTAGGGCGTGTTTCATATGGTTTCGTCTCCATTTCGGCGTCCAGATGAGACCACTTTGGTCTCTCGGGCAACCGAACATATCGTTCTGCAGATAATGGGCTCATCCGGCAAATAGTTGAGCATTGACCGCGGTCAATGTTGTGGCGCTTGGATCGCCATAGTCTCCGTCCCGTGCCTGGTCGGTCTTCGCCGCCAAGCACGAGGGAGATGGCCTGAATGAACGCGAAAACGGGTCCACTTTCGGTAAGCTTTTGCACTGCGGCCTTGGCCGCTTTGTCACTGACCCTGTCGGCTTGCTCATCGGCGACGCCCTATCAGCCCAAGACCGCCCGTCAGGCTGTTTTCGGCGGTTATAGTGAAACCCGGCTCGCGCCTGATCGCTATCGCGTAACCTTTTCGGGCAATGATCTAACGTCACGGGATACGGTAGAGGGTTACTTGCTCTATCGCTCCGCTGAATTGACCTTGGCTGAAGGCTATCAGGGCTTCAGCATTGTCGAGCGCGATGTGGAACATCGAACGGAAACCTACATCGAGCCTGACCCATTTTACCAACCTTGGTATGGTTCCGCCTATCGGTACTGGCGTCCCTACTGGCGCTATTACCAGCCGTCATTCGGTTGGCGCAGCTGGGACCCATGGCTTGACCCGCCCTTCTGGGACCAGAGCCTAACGGTCCATACGGATGAGCGTTACGAGGTCTCTGCCGAGATCATCCTGCTTCGGGCACCGCTTCCCACGGACAATCCTCGGATCTTCACCGCCGCTGACATCATCGCCCGCATAGGACCTCAACTGAAGCGGCCATAATCGGAGATAGCGCTATGAGCTTAGCCCACTCTATTCAATGTAAGATCAAGATTGGTGTCGTTGTGATGTCCCTATCGACGGCCTTGGCGGGCTGTGAAACCAGTTCGATGGGGGATCGCCAGCTTTCTGGTATGCTGATTGGCGGTGCCTTGGGCGGGTTGGTCGGCAACCAGTTTGGACATGGCGATGGTCGGACCCTCTCGACGGGCCTTGGCCTTGCCCTCGGGGCCTATCTCGGCTCGGAAATTGGACGGTCCATGGATCAGGAGGACCGACGCTACCATGATGAGGCCGCCCGGTCAGGTCTGTGGGACAATCCTAACGGCCGTGCCTCCCATTGGCGCAATCCCAACAGCGGGGCCTACGGCGAGTTTACACCCGGATCAGCATCTTACATTGACCAGACAGGCCGTACCTGCCGAGGCTTTAGCGATCGGGTCGTGTTCTCAGACGGCACCCGCCACGATGTGGAAGGCACCGCCTGTTTGAACCGCGAAGGCGAATGGGTCATCCGCCAACGCTGAGTCCTTGCCATTTCGAGGGTCTGATTTTAGGTCAGATCTTCAGGAGACATTCGCGACAAGGCCGCCAGTTCAGCCTCGTGGGTAAGCCCCTTGCGTTCATGACCATGATTTTGCTGGCGGCGGTTCGCTTCGGTGAGTTGTCTGTCGGCAATATCGAAAGCCTCGCGCAGAGCGACAAAGGCACTGTCTCTGTCCTTATCCAGAGGGGGATTGCGTGTCACGGCCACCTCAATGCCCCCAGTCATCTTCAGATCCACACTGACCCGGTAGTGGTCACCGGTCTTGTGACGATGCTGGGGACGCTCAAAGACCACGCGGCAGGAGGATAGGGCGCGGTGGTGTTTTTGCAGCTTTCGGACATTCTTATCCACAATGGCGCGGACCACATCGGAGGGTTCGATATTCTTAAAAGCCAATTGGGGTTCGATGTTCATGTAACTCACTTTCTTACCGCTTGCTGAAGTGCCACGACCCCAAGACGCCTCAAGGGCGTGATGCGCCTTGGGTGATAGGGCTAGGCGTGGTGGGCCGCGACCGCCTTGACGACGCTGTGCAGGGTTTCGTCGGTTGCGGCGGCACATAGGTCGCCCAAACTGAGCATGCCGACCAATTCACCCTTGTTGTTGGCGACGGGAAGGCGGCGAACCTTCTTCATCTTCATGACCTTAATCGCGTCATCCAGATCGTCGTCGGCGGAACAGGTGAAGGTCTGTTTGGTCATCAGTGATTTGGCCGCGACCTTGGCCAAATCGACCCCCGCCGCAACTCCGCGCACGGCAATATCCCGGTCCGTGATGATGCCCAAAATTGCCCCATTGGACTTCACCGGCAAGGCCCCGATGTCTAAGGTCTTCATCTGTTGAGCGCATTCCCGGATGGTGGCTTCGGGAGCAACCGACGCAGCCCCCTTATGCATGACATCTTTGACCTTCATCGCCTCTACTCCTGAAATGGCCAACGGGCTGGCCGGGCGACCAGATTAGGCGTCTGGATCAAGCCGAACCTTGATCGGCATCAAATGCAGAGGCAACGCGATGTGGCGATTGACTTGCAATAGAATAGTCACGCTGTAAGCTGGTGGGCGAAGGTGCGATCTGCCCTCTCAACATCGCTAGTAATCGGAGCCAGAGCGTGCATCCCAGTTCTCCAGAGCGTGTTGCCGACTACCGCCGTCGCGGATGGTGGCGTGGCGAGACGGTCGGTAGCCTTTTCGATAGGGCTGTGGCCGCGCGGCCTGAGGCTGAAGCCTTGGTCGATGCGCCCAATCGCTCGGTCTTGGTCGGCACTGAACCCCAACGCCTGACCTACGCGCAAGCGGATGCGCGGGTGTCGCAACTGGCCCATATCTTCGCGAGCCTCGGCGTTGCGCGCGGTGACGTCGTGGCGATGCAACTGCCAAACCTCGTTGAGGGCGTGTTGGCCTTTCTCGCCTGCGCTCGGATGGGGGCGATCTTGAGCCCGATTGCGATGGCCTATCGCACCCATGAACTGCGCCAGATTCTGCCGACCATTGAGCCTAAGCTTTATGTGACCGTTACCCAATTTCATGGGGTCGATCACGGACAGATGGCCCTCGACGTCGTGGCGGGTAGCGCATCTGTGGTCTGTCTGGGCCAGACCGCGCCGACGGGTGCCCATGCGCTTGACGATCTGGCGGCCAAGGCTCCCAGCGAGCCCTTTATTTCCCCCGAGGACCTCGAGGCCAGTGAGGCCCTGACCATCTGCTGGACCTCAGGCACCGAAGCCAGTCCTAAGGGCGTTCCTCGCCATCATGATCACTGGGTCGTCAATGGCGACGCCCTAGTCGAGGCTGCTGGGCTACGGGCAGGTGACAGCATCCTCAACCCGTTCCCCCTGATCAATATCGCGGCCATCGGGGGCATGGTGATGACCTGGCTCGTCTGTCAGGGCCGACTGGTACAGCACCATCCTTTCGACCTGCCCATCTTCCTGCGCCAGATGCAGGATGAGGAGATCGCCTACACCGTCGCTCCGCCAGCGGTTCTGAATATGCTCTTGCAAAATGAAGCGCTGCTTAGCTCGACTGATTTGAACCGCCTGCGCTGTCTAGGTTCCGGCTCGGCACCCTTGGCCCCATGGATGGTCAAGGGCTGGCAGGACCGTTACGGCGTCACAGTCATGAATGTGTTCGGCTCGAACGAGGGTGCGTCCCTGTTCTCGACCGGCGAGGCCATTCCGGACCCGGAGCAGCGAGCCCGTTACTTCCCACGCTTTGGTGCGACAGGCGTTGATTGGCCAGCCGTTTTTCCAGCCAAGATCCGCACGCGTCTGGTTGATCTCGCGACCGAGACCGAAATTGTCGAGCCGGGGATTGAGGGCGAGCTTCGCATCGACGGGGCCATGACCTTTGACGGCTATTGGCGCGCGGAGGCCCTAAGCCGTGCGGCCTTTGATGCCGAGGGCTATTTCAAGACCGGAGACCTCTTCACCATCGCGCCGGAGGCTGACGGCCGATTCTATCAGTTTGTGGGTCGCAGCAAGGAGATCATCATCCGTGGTGGCCTGAACATCTCGCCCGCCGAGCTGGATGTTTTGATTGAGAGCCATCCCAAGGTCCGAGAGGCCTGCTGCGCCGCCTATGCCGATGAGCGATTGGGCGAGCGTGTCTGCGCCGTCGTTGCTTTGCGAGAGGGTCAGACCCTTACGCTAGAAGAGATTTGCGACCATCTTCGCGCCGCCGATATCGCAACCTACAAGCTGCCTGAGAAGCTGCGCATCATCGAAGCCCTACCGCGAAATCCGCTTGGAAAGGTCCTGCGACGCGAATTGGCGGGGGTCGCGGGATCTTAAGGCTGATGGATTTGAACGTAGAATTGCCCTTTGAGCACCAGAGTCTGCAAATTTACTTGCATCCGTCGGTGCGTTCTCGGATTCTAGAACGATCACTGTTCACTTAGAGTTGGACCCTTAGCCTGTGGCCATGCCGCCCGCCAAAATGACTCGGACCTGCTCAATCTGGCGCGCGCTCGAGGTCGTGGGTGATTCGTCGGTTCTCTTGATCCTTGAAGCCAGTTGGATTGGTGCGCGCCGGTTCGATGAGTTTCGGTCTCGGACAGGCCTATTGCCGACCTTGCTGAGCGACCGTCTCAAGCGATTGGTCACGGCGGGTCTTCTAGAAAAGGTACTCTATAGCCAGTCTCCGCCCCGGTCGGACTATCGCATGACCCAAAAGGGCAGGGACCTCTACTGGCCCGCCCTGATGATGCTAAGGTGGGAACGGCGCTGGACGTCTCTGGATGGCAAGTTGACCGTCAATCTGCGCCATAAGCGCTGTGGACATCTATTTGAGCCGGTCCCGACCTGTTTGAAATGCGGCGACGAGATCAATGCGCGCGATGTCGACTGGACCGAGGGTCCCGGTGTTGGCTGGATGTCCGCCCACTATAGCCGTCGTCGCCAGCAGCGGCAGTCGGTTGCTGAGCGTCTGGGGTCAGCAGGGCTGATGATCGAGGTGGCTCAGATCACCGGCGATCGCTGGGCGAGCCTGGCGCTGCGCTCAATCTTTACCGGTCTGCGCCGGTTTGACGAGATCCACCGAGATACGGCTATGGCCACTAACATCCTGTCCGAGCGGCTGACCTGGTTGGTTGAGAAGGGTGTGATCCAAGCCCACGAATATGGCTCTGGGGTTCGCCGGTTTGAATATCGGCTAACGGCCAAGGGGATCGACTATTACCCGGTCCTCCTGATGCTGATGCTGTGGGGCGACCGGTACTATTGCTCGCCCGAAGGCCCGCCCCTGTTGTTACGCCACAAGGCTGATGGCCATGAGCTTGAGCCAGCAGTGACATGCTCCTGCTGCGGCGTGCCGGTCGATGCGCACGATGTGACCTTTGAGATCATCGAGCCTGTGGGCGTGATAGAACCCACCACTGAACCTGCTCTTTCACTTTCATAACGATACTAAAGCCGTTAGACTCGCGTCGAAACCGTCGGATGGCGGGCAAAGACCTTAGGGAATAGGCGATGAAACGGCGTGTGATCCAGTGGGCCACCGGGGCCATGGGCAAGTCCTGCTTGCGGGCGGTGCTCGACCATCCACAGATGGAACTGGTCGGACTGT
Organism: Pseudomonadota bacterium; assembly: GCA_041182245.1. Lineage (GTDB taxonomy): Bacteria > Pseudomonadota > Alphaproteobacteria > Caulobacterales > Caulobacteraceae > CAISGS01. Next base: position 128,435 of record JBEGNZ010000003.1, read on the forward strand.
TCGTCTATGGCGACAATAAGGTTGGCCGTGACGCCGGTGACATTGCCCGCAGGCCCTTGACCGGTGTGTTGGCGACGCAGGATGTCGAGGAGATTCTGGCGCTGGACGCCGATGTGGTCATCCACTGCGCGCGGCTCGCTCCGCCCTATGGTGCGCACGATGCCGACCTGATCCGGCTGCTTGAGTCCGGTAAGAATGTCATAAGCATCAATGGCTATAGCCGCCCGCACTATTGGGGCGGTGAACGCTTGGCCGCCCTTGAAGCGGCCTGCGCGAAGGGCGGGTCGTCCCTGATGGCGGCGGGGCTCAATCCTGGCTTTGCCGCCGAGCAGATCGCTGTGGCAGCCACGGCGGTCTGCTCAAAGCTTCAAGCGATCGAGGTCCTTGAGAGCGTCGATTGCCGACAGATCCGCAGCCCTGACTATGCGTTCGGCATCCTCGGTTTTGGCTCTGACCCGGCCAGCATCAATCCGAACGATCCGGATTGGTCGGTCGCGACCTCTCTGAACGGCATGTATAGCGAGGTTCTGGCCTCAATGGCCAATAGCCTGGGTTTGACCATCCAGCGGATCGAGACCGATCACGTCCTGCGCGGGGCAACCGAGGACCTTCATGTCGGAGCGGGGCCCATAGCGAAGGGCACAGTCAGTCATATTGACCTGCGCTGGAGGGCCTATGTTCAAGATCAGTCGGTTCTGAATATGGGCATCGCTTGGTACATGGAGTACGGTCATCTGGACCGGGCGGATCCCCCCCTGTGGCGCATCCATCTGACCGGCACGCCCAATGTCAGCCTGACCATCGATCTGGAAAAGCCTGAGGGCGATCAGACCGCGACCTCGGCCGAGCAGTTGGGGTTAGCTGGCGCGGTGATCAATACCATCCCGCTGATTTGCGATGCCCCCTCCGGCGTCCTGACCCGTCCGATCAGTACGCCCCATCAGGGGGTGGACCTGTGACCAGGCCAGACCGGGTCGCTATTGTTACCGGTGCAGGCAAGGGCCTTGGCCGGGCCTATGCTCTGGCCTTGGCAGCCAAGGGCGTGGCCGTGGTGGTCAATAATCGCTGGACCGACCGGTCTCAGCCCTCCAGCGCCGCCACCGTCGTCGATGAGATTCTATCATCGGGCGGCCAAGCGGTCGCGAGCCTTGAAGCCGCAGAGGCTCCCGATGCAGGTGCGGCGATGGTGGCCTTGGCTCTGGAGCATTTTGGCCGGCTAGACGCGGTGGTCGCCAATGCCGGTATTGCCGCACCGACAAGATTTCACCGCGAGACCCCGCAGGCCTTTCGCGCGCTGATGGACATCAATTTCTATGGCACCTTGTCGGTGATTGAGGCGGCTTGGCCGATCCTGTCGGCGTCGGCCGCAGGACGGGTCATTGTCAGCGCCTCATCGGCAGGGCTCCATGGCGGGGATGGCCTAGCCTCCTACGGCGCTTCGAAAGCGGCCCTGATCACACTGGCGCGCAGCTTGGCCATTGAGGGCAGGGCGAAGAACATTCTGGTCAATGCCATAGCGCCCTATGCCGCCACCGCCATGACCGGTCAGGACCTGTCGCTTGAGCAACAAAGGCGCATGTCGCCCGATGCCGTCGCACCCTTAGTCGTCTGGCTGGCGGGACAGGACTGTGACGTCACCGGCCAAACCCTGATCGCGGGGGGAGGCCATCTTGCGGCCGCCTATGCGGTCGAGGCCGCGCCGGTAAACCTTGGAACAGCGCCCACTGTGGCCGGTGCCGTCCATGCCGCCTTGGCCGATGGCACCCGTCAGAACTTCAGTGACGCGGTGACCGCCTTTGGTGCCTTTTTAGCGGCTGACCCTAGGCCGGTTTTGGATTGATTTCGAGGCTGAGACGTGGCGCAGCCCTAAAACTTGTGTAATGGTACTGACCAACAGAACGACAGTTCAGCGAGGAAACCATGGTTTATATTCTGGGCGGATGGCAGAGCGACTTTTCGGACAATTGGGCGCGGAAGGGTATGGATTTTGCCGATGCCTTTGCTGAGGTTGTCGGCGAGGGCCTCGCAGCGGTCGATCTTGAACCGAAAGACATCGACAGTGGCCATGTCGGCAACTTTGTTGGCGAACTGTTTGCGGGTCAGGGTCTGCTCGGTGGGTTCTTTGGTCTGGTTCACCCTGATTTTGACGGTATGCCAACGGCGCGCCACGAAGCCGCCTGCGCTTCTGGCAGTGTCGCCATTCTCGCTGCAGCGGCTGAGATTGAAGCGGGCCACTATGATCTAAGCTGCGTCGTCGGCTTGGAGATGATGCGCAATGTTCCTGGTCAAAAGGCTGCTCAGAACCTTGGTGCAGCTGCATGGACCGGTCATGAACTGCAGGATGCCGCCTTCCTCTGGCCGCGCGCCTTCTCCGATCTTGGCGAAGAATATGACCGCCGCTGGGGTCTGAAATATGAGCATCTGGCTCGGATCGCGGAGATTAACTTTGCCAATGGTCGGCGCAATCCGAACGCTCAGACCCGCCAATGGGCCTTTAACGACAAGAGCTTCACCCAGGATGACGAGGCCAACCCCGTCGTCGAAGGTATGATCCGCAAGAATGACTGCGGGCAAGTCACGGACGGCTCGGCCGTTGTGTTCTTGGCCTCCGAAAAGCGTGCGGCGCAATATGCAGCGGACCGGGGTATCCCTCTGGAAAGCCTGCCGCAGATCAAGGGTTGGGGCCACCGTTCTGGTCCGATCAGCTATGAGCGCAAGATCCGGGCGAGCGAAGGCCAGCCCTATGTGTTCCCACAGGTAAAGCGCGCCATTGACGATGCCCGCAGCCGCGCTGGCGTTGCCGACATCTCTCAAATCCATGCGGTCGAGACCCATGATTGCTTCACCACCACGGAATATATGGCCATTGAGCATCTGGGTCTGACGGCTCCGGGCGAGTCTTGGAAGGCTATTGAGGATGGCTCTATCGATATGGGCGGTCGTCTCCCAATCAATCCATCGGGCGGTCTAATTGGCGTGGGTCACCCTGTCGGCGCGACCGGCGTGCGCATGGCACTGGATGCCTTCAAGCAGGTGACCGGCAAGGCTGGCGAATGTCAGGTCGAGGGGGCCAAGACGGTCCAGACCCTGAATATTGGCGGTTCGACCACCACCACGGTGAGCCTCGTGGTTGGCCTCTAGCCATGACGCAAGAGGTTAACGCCGCGCCCTTTCGCGAAGCCAAGATGTTGCCGGTCGACCTGAAGGTTGATCGGCGGGCCGATGGCAGTATCCTCATCGCCTCGAACATCCCGCTGAAGCCCTATCAGGCCAATATCCCACTGGCCTATGCCCAGCGGGCCGCCCAGTCGGCGGATCGGCGGGCGATGGCCCAGCGGGGCGCGGATGGCGAGTGGGCCTATCTGACCTTTGCCGAGTTGAAGCAGCATATGGATGCGGCGACGCAGTGGCTTCTCGACCACGCCAAACCGGGTGCGCCCGTTCTAATCTTGGCGGGCAATAGTCCAGCCTTCACGATCATGAGCTTTGCCGCCCAAGCCGCTGGCCTGCCGGTCTGCCCGGTCAGTACGACCTATGCGACCATGGGCGGCGACTATGGCCGCTTGGCCCATGTGATCGCCAAGACCTATCCGGGTGTCGTCTTTGCCGAAGATACGGCCATGGCCGCCAAGGCGCTCGACAGCCTTGATTTTGGCGATGCGCTAGTGGTGACCACCACGCCAGACCTGTTGAAGCGTCCGGCGACAGCCTATGCCGATCTGCTCGCGACAGCTGTTACAGATCAGGTTGCCGCCTCGATAGCGCGCCTGCAGCCGCAAGACCGCGCCGCCCTGATGCTGACCTCGGGCTCAACGGGGCTGCCTAAGGTGGTGCCGATCACCTTCGATAATCTCGCGGCCAACACGGCCCAGTGTCTGCAAACCATCGGTGAGGCGGCGGGCTGGCATGAGGTGATGCTCGATTGGTTGCCGTGGCACCATGCGGCCGGGGCCTTTGTCATGCGCGCGACCCTGCTGGAGGGCGGCACGCTCTATATCGACGATGGCAAGCCAGCGCCGGGCCTGTTCGAGACCTCGATCCGCAATCTGCGAGAGATTTCGGTCAGCTATTTCAACAATGTGCCGCTCGGCTACACCATGCTGGTCGACGCGCTTGAGGCCGACCCGGTCCTACGCGCCACCTTCTTCAAGAAGATGCGCCTGATGCTCTATGGCGGCGCGGGCTTGGCCCAGACCGTCTATGACCGCCTGCAAGCCCTTGCCGTGGCTGAGACCGGCCACCGGATCATGATGACCAGCGGCTACGGCATGACCGAGACGGTCTCGGCCTTTTCGGTGATCCACTTCCTGACCGACAAGGTGGGTATTGGCCTGCCGACGCCGGGCATCACCATGAAGCTGG